>NZ_CP109131.1:5469818-6139637 GCF_035917995.1 Streptosporangium sp. NBC_01755
CAAGGACTTCAGCGCGGCCCTGGTCAGCTGACGATCCCGAATGCGAGCGGCCCCGGCGTTCCCCGCCGGGGCCGTCCGCGTCTCCAGGCCCTCTGTCCGGCTCTCCTGTGACCCGGGGGGCCGTGTCCTCCAGGCCCTCTGTCCGGGCCCTTCCCGTGACCTGGGGCACCCGGGGTGGCCCGCGTCTCCAGGCCCTCTGTCCGGCCTTCCCGGGACCCGGGGCCCGGGGTGGTCCGTGACATCCAGGCGGGCTCGTACGGTATAGCCTTGGGGCTGTGATCAGGGTTGGAGTTCTCGGCGCCCGAGGGCGCGTCGGTGTCGAAGTGTGCAAGGCCGTCGAGGCGGCGGACGATCTGGAACTGGTCGCGGCGGTCGACCAGGGCGACCCGATCGAGGAGCTGGAGCGTGCCGAGGTGGTGGTCGACTTCACCCACCCCGACGTCGTCATGGGCAACCTCGAGTGGTGCATCTCCCACGGGGTCCACCCGGTGGTCGGCACCACGGGCTTCGACGCCGGGCGGCTCGCGACGGTCAGGGGCTGGCTGGAGGCCAACCCCGGCGTCAACGCGCTGATCGCCCCCAACTTCGGCATCGCGGCGGTGCTCATGATGCACTTCGCCCAGCAGGCCGCCCGCTACTTCGAGTCCGCCGAGATCGTCGAGCTGCACCACCCCAACAAGGCGGACGCGCCCTCGGGCACCGCCCGCCGCACCGCCGAGCTGATCGCCGAGGCCCGGCGCAAGGCGGGCTCCGCGCCGATGCCCGACGCCACCAGCACGGAGCTGGACGGGGCCCGCGGCGCCGACGTCGACGGGGTCCGGGTGCACGCGGTGCGGCTGGCCGGGCTCATCGCCCACCAGGAGGTCATCCTGGGCGGCGACGGCGAGATCCTGACCATCCGGCACGACACGATGAACCGCTCGTCGTTCACCCCTGGCGTGCTCCTGGGCGTGCGCCGGGTCCGCGAGCTCCCCGGCCTGACCATCGGCCTGGAGCCCCTTCTCGACCTCTGACAGGTACCTCCCACCTCTGGCGGGGCTGTCTCTCCGAAGACGGGGAGGAAAGCCGGATAAGGGAAGAATCCCCTCGTTCGGGAGGGGGACCGTTCAAAGAGCCAGGCCTACGGCCAGCAGTAGCCCGTACACGAGCTGGAAGCGGCCCGTCTGCTGGAGCGTCGCGATGAGCGCCGGGCCCGTGGCGCCTGCCCGGACCGCCTTGACCGGGGCGACGGCGAGTGGGGCGGCGAGCAGTGCCGACGCCGCGAACGGCTGCCAGGGCGCCAGCGCGGGCGCGATCAGCAGGGGCAGGACCAGGCAGAGGGTGTAGAGGACACGGGTGCGGCGATCGCCGAGCACCACGGCCATGGTGCGCTTGCCCGCCGGGCCGTCGGTCACGATGTCGCGCAGGTTGTTGACCACGAGCATCGCGCAGGCCAGCAGGCCCGCCGGGACGGCCGCCGCCACCGCGAGCGGGGGCAGGTGTTCGAGCTGGACGTACGTGGTGCCCGTCACGGCCACCAGGCCGAAGAACACGAACACCGAGATCTCGCCGAGTGCGCGGTAACCGTACGGGCTGGAGCCGCCGGTGTAGAACCAGGCGGCGGCGATCGCCGCCGCGCCGACCGGCAGCAGCCACCACGTCCCGGTGGACACGACGAGCACCAGTCCCGCCACCGCGGCGGCGAGGAAGCAGGCGAGGGCCGCGGCGAGGACCTGGCGTGGCGGGGCGGCACCTGAGCCGACCAGGCGCATCGGGCCGACCCGGCCCTCGTCGGTGCCGCGCACCCCGTCGCTGTAGTCGTTGGCGTAGTTGACGCCCACCTGGAGGACGAGAGCCACGAACAGAGCCAGCAGGGCCCGCCACCACACCCCTCCGCTGTATCCGATCGCGACCCCGGTGCCGATGGCGACGGGGACGACGGCGGCGGGAAGGGTGCGTGGACGTGCTCCGGCGATCCACTGGCTCGGGGTGGCCATGGGGGTGCGGTGTTCCTCTCCGGCTCTAGCTGATGTCGGTCGCCAGGCGGATCATCCGCACCGTACGGCCCATGTCGATGACCCGTTCGGCCCCGTCGGCACCCCAACCGGCGGACTCCAGGAAGCCGAGCACCGCGTAGTTGTCGGCGAACACCCAGGTCACGATGGTGTGGTAGCCGTCGTCACGGAGGTAGTCGACGGTGGCGTTGAGCAGCCGGCTGCCGTGACCGCGCCGGACGTGGTCGGGGTCGATGAGGAAGGTGAGCATCTCGCCGGCGATGGTCGGGTCGAGGTCGGGGTCCTCGGCCGGGGCGTGTGAGGCCAGGCCCGCGACCTTCTCGGCGCCCTGCATCGCCGCCATGGCCTCGATGCCGCCGGGGCCGAGCGCGGGGAAGGCGTCGGTGTCGAGGACCACCTGCTCCACGGCCACCAGCACGCGGTGCCGGGAGCTGGGCGGCGAGGTGATCGCGTCGTCCCACTGCTGCCGCCACATGTTCTCGGCCGCCGGGCCGGTCATCTGCTCCAGCGGTCCTTCGGGAAGGAAATCCCGGTAGCCGTACTTCCAGGCGCGGATCTGGGTGCTCGTCACCGCGGCGACATCCTCGTGCCGAGCCGCCCGCACGCCTACGTCTGCCATCTCGGCCCGCTCCTTCTCTGCCGTCGCCTCGGAACGCGCTGTCTCGCGGATCTCGTGCCACGCGAGCGGGCATCAGGCGGGTGGATCCGTGAGTCAGGCTCTTACACCGTATCGGGGAATCCGACTCAGAGATGACGTGAACCCGGCTCCGTCTGCCGACGGGCCCGATATGCCCTTGTCTTTGTGCGGTTGCCGCAGACCCTCATGGAGCACCACGACCGTGAACGGTTCTTGGAGGAGTCGACGAACGCCCACTGGCAGGTGCTCTCGGTGCAGACCTTCAGGCGCGGCCACATCCCGCCCGCGCGGGTGCTCATCACGGCGCCGGCGATGCCGGCCAGCCCGCCGGGCACTCCCGTCGCGACCGGTTCGAGCACCGGCCCGTCGGTGGTCAGGGCGACCCGGAGCGGGAGAGCGGCGAACGCCCGCGGCAGCCCGTCCCCGTCCCGGCGTCTGTCCCTGTCCCTGTCCTCGTGCCTGTCCCCGTTCTCGCCGCCGGGGCGGCCGTGGTTGTGGCGGAGCGCCGCGCGGAGGCCCTCGCGAAGGTCGACGGCCGTCGCCAGATCCGTCTCGTCGGCCACCTCTCCTGGCCCGATCAGGCCCCGCCCGGCGAGCCAGGCGGTCAGCGCGGCGGGAGAGGGGATCGAGTCGGCGTCGCTCTCGACGTCGTACGTGTTGACGAAGTCGATCACCAGGTCGGCGGGGTTGTCCATGTCGTAGCTCACCTCTCCGCAACCACTGTATGCCATTAGGAGGTTGTACTCCTTCCGACACTGTCATAGCTTGATAGGCGGTGTTTTAAGGAGCGGGTGGGGTCAGAGGGTGGGGTCAGGAGGCGTCCAGTGCCGTGGCCAGCCTGCGGACGCCCTCGACGAGCTCGGCCGTGTGGACGGCCGCCGAGTGGGTCACCCTGATGCGAGGGCCGGGAGGCTCGGCCGGGTAGTAGATGCGCCCGGGGCTCACCAGGGCGCCCGCCCTCCTGGCGGCCTCGACCACGGCGTCCTCGTCCTCCTCGGCGGGGAGCCGTACCCACAGGTGCAGGCCGCCGCGGGGAACCAGGTGGATCCCGGCGGCGGGCATCCGGGCGGTCAGGGCGGCGGCGAGGGTGTCCCTGCGGAGCGTCAGCTCGGTGCCCAGCGTGGCCAGGTGGCGCCGCCAGGCGGGCGAGCTGACGAACTCCAGGGCGGTCTCCTGGAGCGGCCTGGCCACGAAGAACGACTCCACGAGCTGGTTCGCCCTCAGGCGCCGGGCGGCGGGGCCGCGGGCGACGACTCCGGCGACCCGCATGCTGGGCGACAGGACCTTGGTCAGGGAGTTGATGTGCACGACCGTGCCGTGGGTGTCCAGCGCGACCATCGGCGGCGGGACGGGGGCCGTGGTGAAGTAACGGGCGTAGTCGTCCTCGATCACGAACGCTCCGGCGGCGCGGGCGATCGCCAGCACCTGCTCGCGTCGTTCGAGGGTCAGGGTCGCGCCGGTGGGGTTGTGCAGGGTCGGCTGGCAGAGGAAGACCCGCGCGCCGGTCACGGCGAACGCCTCCGCGAGGAGTTCGGGCCTGACCCCGTCGCGGTCCATGGGCACGGCCGTCGCGCGGAGTCCGGCGGCCCGCGCCGAGGCCAGCGCGCCCGGATAGGTGGGGGTCTCGACGAGGACGGGGGTCTGGGGGGCGGCGAGGGAGCGGAAGGCGTGGGTGAGCGCCGCCTGCCCGCCGCTGACGACGAGGACGTCCGAGGGGGTGACGTCGCCGCCCAGCTCCTGGGCGAACCACCTGCGCAGCTCGGCGGAGCCCGCCAGCGGCGGCATCTCCCAGACGTCGGGGCGGCGGAGCGCGCGGGAGGCGGCGGCCGACAGGGCCCTGGAGGGGCGCAGAGCCGGGTTGAGGTAGCCGCCGGTGAGCGGGATGACCCCGTCCGGCGGAGGGGTCAGCAGGCCGTTGACCTCGCTGTCGTCCACCACCCGGTCGCCGAGCGCCACCGTCTGCCAGGACAGGTCGGCGCTGTCGGCGCCGTGCGTGACCGCCGGGGCGACGTAGGCGCCGCTACCGGGTTTCGTGATCACCCGTCCCTCGGCGGAGAGCCTGCCGATCGCGCGCGACACGGTCACGGGGCTCACGTTGTACAGCCGGACCAGCTCGCGGCTCGACGGCAACCTGTCGCCCGGGCGGAGCCGCCCGATCTCCTCGCGGAGCGTGGCGGCCAATCGGACGATACTGCTATCGTCATTCATGAGGGATAATAGTAGCGCTATCGTATCGGATCGAGTAGCGGTCAGCGCCGGCGGGAGAGCTCCCGAGGTCCTTGGAAAGGTGCCGTCCGGGCCGGCGGGCATGGCGTGGCGGGGGACCCTGCTGGCAGGGCTCGGGGTGCTGGTGTTCTCCGGGTCGTTCCCGGCGACGGTCTTCGCGATGGAGGGCTTCGACCCCTATCTGGTGGCGGTCGGACGGGCCGCCATCGCGGCGGTCGCGGCGGCCGCGTTCCTGCTCGCGGCCAGGGTGCCGCTGCTGCCGCCCGGCTCCCAGCTCCGGTCCTACCTCGTCATCGTGGCGGGCGTGGTGTTCGGCTTCCCCGTCTTCAGCGGCCTGGCGCTCAACGCGGGGGCCTCCACCTCACACGCCGCCGTGGTGATCGGGTTGCTGCCCGCGGCCACCGCCGCCTGCGCCGTGCTGCGGGCGGGGGAGCGGCCCAAGGCGCTGTTCTGGGTCTCCTGCGGCCTCGGCGCCGTGGCGATCACGGCCTTCACCCTCAGCATGGGGGGCGGTCACATCACCGGGGCCGACGTGCTGCTCGTCGGCGCGCTGCTGTCGGCCGCCGTCGGCTACACCGAGGGTGGGCGCCTGGCCCGGGAGACCCCCGGCTGGCGGGTCATCTCCCACACCCTCGTCCTCGCCGCCCCGCTGACCGTGCCGATCACGGTGGTGCTGGCGCTGACCACCGACGTGCGGCCGGACGCCGCCTCGCTGGCCGGGTTCGCATACGTCGGCCTGGTCTCGATGTTCCTCGGCTTCATCCCCTGGTACGCGGGCCTGGCCATGGGCGGGATCGCCCGTGCGGGGCAGACCCAGCTCGCCCAGCCGCTGCTGACGCTGCTGTGGGCCTGGTTGCTGCTCGACGAGTTGTTCGGCCCGGTCACGATCGCGGCGGCACTGGTGGTCCTCGCGTGCGTGGCCCTGACGCAGCGATCCCGCTCCTGAGAACCGAGGTGAGGCGCGGCCCTGTTGTGCCGCGGGCGGATCGCCGGAGAATGGGGCGGAACATCGACTTCCGCCCTCGCCGGATACGACGACCGCGGCGGAGGTCCTCCGATGGCGTAGGGAGACAATTCGTGGGCATGAGCCTCGCGGTGGGAGACATGGTCGAGGACTTCGAGCTTCTCGACGAGACGGGCACGCAAAGGCGGCTCAGCGAGTTTCTGGTCAAGGGGCCGGTGGTGCTCTTCTTCTATCCGGCGGCCATGACGTCGGGATGCACGGCCGAGAGCTGCCACTTCCGTGACCTGGCGGCGGACTTCGCCGCCGAGGGAGCGACCAGGATCGGAATCAGCCGGGACGGGGTCGCCAGGCAGGCGAGGTTCGCCCAGGCCAACCAGCTGGGCTTTCCGCTGCTTTCCGACCCGGACGGCGCGGTCGCCCGGAGCCTCGGCGCCCGCCGCACCATCGCGGTGGGCCCCTTCCTCACCCGACGGATGACCTTCGTCGTCGACGTGGACCACCGCCTCCTGGAAGTGATCCACAGCGAGACCCACATGGAGGCCCACGCGGACCGCGCCCTGGAGGTTCTTCGTTCCCGTCCCCGCCTGTGACCGCCCGTTCGTTCGGGCGAAAGGCGCCGGCAGGGCGGTGGCCGAGGTCTCTCAGGGGTGCGGAGGAAGGCGCCGGCAGGGCGGTGGCCGAGGTCTCTCAGGGGTGCAGAGGGTGGGAGTAGACCAGGCGGAAGCGGTCGCCGGGAATGATGATGTCGCTGGTCTCCACAGGGCGGTCTCCGGCCCAGTGGGTGCGCTCGACGTGCAGGACGTTGACGCCCGCGGGCAGGGCGAGGGCGTCGCTCTCGGCGGGCTGTGGGACGCGGGTGTGGACCTGCTCGACGATATCGGTGATCTTGACGCCGAAGGCGGACAGGCGGGCGATCAGGCTGCGGGGGTTCTCCTCGGTGACGGGCTCGCTGAACTCGGCGGGCTCGTAGGAGGTGGCCAGCTGGATCGGCTTGCCGTCGCCGCGGAAGACGTAACGGGTGCGGGTCAGCGGGGCGGATTCGTCCAGCCGGAGGCGGTGGGCGATGTCGGGGGTGGCGTCGGTGGGCTCGGCCCGCCACTCCCAGGTGGCCCGGGTGCCCTGCGACTGGACGTCGGCCCCGAAGGGGGCGTGGTGGTCGTGGAAGCGCCAGCGGTGCAGCGGGAGCAGCAGCGGCTGCTCCCGCACGTAGTGGCCCGAGCCGACGCGGCCGACGATCAGGCCTTCGGCGGTGAGCACGCGCAGCGCGTGCCTGGCGGCGGTCTCGCCCACGCCGTACTTCCTGGTCAGCTGGGCGCGCGAGGGGATCGAGGAGCCTGGGGGAAGGGTGCCGTCGACGATCTGGCGCCGGATGTCGGCGACGACGCGCAGGTAGACAGGATCGGAGCTTGCCACGTGTTCATCCCTGGGTTCTGGGGCGTTGTCCCATCCTGTCGTATTCAATGCGCGACACAGGGTGATGGCGAAGATTTGGAACTCCAACTTTGCGTGCCGCTCCCAGAAGTGTCCAAAAATATCTCAGAGACCGTGTAACGCCCGGGTAAGGGCCGCCGATTCAACGGTAGAGGTCGTCGATGTGTGTACCCCCGAGCACATATCGGCGGCCTCTTTTTCCTTCAAGGAATCCTTCACCATCGCCAAAGCGGACAAAAACATCGTTAACCCATGTAGTCGGGCGTTGATCGTGGAGTCTCGGATGTCGATCCCGGCAGCTGATCTCCCCCGGTCATCTCGCGTCGACCCGGATCGGCGCGCATCGGCGCGTATCGGCGTGGACGGCCCCGATCGCCGTAGCCGGCCCCGTGACGGGCGGATCCGAGTCCTTCGCCTCGGCGTCGTATATCCGCGTGTACGGTGTGCAGCGGGCGCCTCGGGGGGATGTTCGCTCTTGGGCCCATCGGTGGACGGAGGTTAGGCGGGGTGGCGGGGTCCACCGTTTCAGCGGATCCAGGTAGCGTTCGGTCTATGGCAGCGCCAACTGGAACCTCCGACGCCCCCTTCGGCCGCATGCTGACCGCCATGGTCACGCCGTTCACAAGTGACGGAGCAGTCGACTACGAGACAGCGCGTCGTCTGGCCACCTACCTGGTGGACGAGCAGCGCAATGACGGCCTTGTCGTGAGCGGCACGACGGGGGAGTCCCCGACGACCACCGACGAGGAGAAAGAGCGCCTGCTGCGCGCCGTCGTCGAGGCGGTCGGTGACCGCGCCACGGTCGTCGCCGGAGCCGGTACCAACGACACGCACCACAGCGTCGAACTGGCCCGAGCCGCCGAGCGCGCCGGGGCCCACGGTCTCCTGCTGGTGACGCCGTACTACAGCAAGCCTCCCCAGGAGGGGATCTACCGTCACTTCTGTACAGTGGCAGACGCAACGGCTCTACCGGCCATGCTCTATGACATCCCCGGCCGTAGCGGAGTGCCGATCCAGCGTGAGACGCTGGAACGGCTCGCCGGGCACGAGCGGATCGTCGCGGTGAAGGACGCCAAGGCCGACCTGTTCGAGGGCTCGCAGGTCATCGCGTCCACCGGCCTTGTCTACTACTCGGGTGACGACGCGCTCAACCTGCCGTGGCTGTCGGTGGGCGCGGCGGGGTGCGTCAGCGTGATCGGCCACGTCGCGGGCGCGGAGATCGCCGCGATGATCGAGGCGTACCACTCGGGGGATGCGGCGGGCGCGCTCGCCATCCACCGCAGGCTGCTCCCCGTGGTCTCCGCGATCATGATGCAGGCCGGTGGCGCGATCATGGCGAAGGCGGCGTTGAGCCTGGTGGGACAGTCCGCGGGACCGCTGCGGCCGCCCCTGGTGGAGGCGACCGATGAGCAGCTCACCAGGCTGCGCGAAGACTTGATCACGGGCGGTGTGAAGCTGTCCGACGAGGTTGTGACATGAGAGAGACGACCGCGGCCCTGACCGGCCGCATCCAGGAGGAACGAGAGTTTGCGAGAAAGAAGAAATGTTGGTCCGCCGGAGGACGGAGTGCTCGGCGAGGGAGTAGTCCTGCTGCCCACGGGAGCCTCTGTCACATGTGAGACCGCTGAGAGAGGTGTGGCCTGATGAGTCACCCCCATCCCGAGCTAGGGCCGCCGCCCACGTTGCCCGAAGGCGCCCTGCGCATCGTCGCTCTGGGCGGCCTTGGCGAGATCGGCCGCAACATGGCCGTGTTCGAGTACGAGGGCCGTCTGCTGGTCGTCGACTGCGGGGTGCTGTTCCCCGAGCCCGACCAGCCCGGCATCGATCTGATCCTGCCCGACTTCGAGTACATCCGGGGCCGCCTGGACGACATCGAGGCCGTGGTCCTGACCCACGCGCACGAGGACCACATCGGTGCCGTGCCGTACCTGCTGCGCGAGCGTCGCGACATCCCGATCGTGGGGTCCAAACTGACGCTGGCGCTGATCGAGGCCAAGCTCACCGAGCACCGAATCCAGCCGGCCAGGCGCGAGGTCGTGGAGGGGGAGCGGCACAGGTTCGGGCCGTTCGAGTGCGAGTTCCTCGCCGTCAACCACTCCATCCCCGACGCGCTGGCCGTCGCGATCAGGACACCCGCGGGCATCGTCCTGCATACCGGTGACTTCCGGATGGACCAGCTGCCCAGTGACGGGCGGCTGACCGACCTGGGGGGGTTCGCCAGGCTCGGCGCGGAGGGCGTCGACCTGCTGATGTCCGACTCGACCAACGCCGAGGTACCGGGCTTCGTCACCAGTGAGCGGGAGATCGCGCCGGTCATCGACGAGGTCGTCCGCACGGCCGGCAAGCGCGTGATCGTGGCGAGCTTCGCCTCTCACATCCACCGTGTCCAGCAGGTCATCGACGCGGCGGAGAAGCACGGTCGCAAGGTCGCGCTGGTCGGTCGCTCGATGGTGCGCAACATGGGCGTCGCCCGCGACCTGGGCTATCTGAGGGTCTCGCCGGGCCTGATCGTCGACTCCAAGGAGATCGAGGGCTGGCCGCCCGAGGACGTGGTGCTGATCTGCACCGGTTCCCAGGGGGAGCCGATGGCGGCGCTGTCGCGGATGGCCAACCGCGATCACCCGATCCGGATCGCCGAGGGCGACACGGTCCTCCTGGCCTCCTCGCTGGTGCCGGGTAACGAGACCGCGGTCAACAACGTGATCAACGGCCTGTCCCGCTGGGGCGCCCGCGTGGTGCACAAGGGCAACGCGAAGGTGCACGTCTCCGGGCACGCCGCCGCGGGCGAGCTGCTGTACGTGCTCAACCTGACGCGGCCGTCCAACTTCATGCCGGTGCACGGCGAGTGGCGCCATCTGCGGGCGCACGCCAAGCTCGCCGCGCTGACCGGGGTGCCGGACGACCACATCGTGATCGCCGAGGACGGCGTCGTGGTGGACCTGGTCGACGGCCGGGCCAAGATCGTGGGCGCGGTTCCCGCCGGTTACGTCTACGTGGACGGCACCTCGGTGGGAGACGTCACCGACTTCGCGCTGAAGGACCGCCGCATCCTGGGCGAGGAGGGCTTCATCTCCATCGTCATCGTGGTCGACACCGCCACCGGCAAGCTCGCCGCAGGCCCGGAGATCCACGCCAGGGGATCCGGCATCGACCCGGCCTTGTTCGACGACATCCTGCCGCAGGTGGAGCGGGCGCTGCAGGAGAACGCGGCCGACGGGGTGGTGGACATCCAGCAGGTCCGCCGCGTGGTCCGCAGGACCGTGGGGCGCTGGGTGAGCGACACCTACCGCCGCCGCCCGATGATCGTTCCGGTCGTCATCGAGGTGTGACCCCCGTCCCGTATGGCGACCGTGTCCCGGTCGCCATACGGACTCCCCCGTCGCGTACGGTCAGCAGACGCCGGGCAGGGAGCAGACCTTGACCGCCATCCTCCTGGCGTCCCTCAGCTGCTTGGCGAACTGGGCGTCGCTCACTTCGCTGTGGTACTCGCCCCCCATGGTGGTAGATCACCAGGGCGTGGTGATCCGGTACATGTGGGACCCGGGTCGGGCGGGGAAAGTTCTGGCTCCGGAGGGAATCGTTTTCCGGGCGCCGGTGGTGGGTGCGCGGGGAGGGCTTCGAAGGTGGCGCGTTACTGCTTGCGAGGTATCAACCGATTTCGTGAAAAGTCGGTGAGGGGACGCTCCCCCGGCGAGTCGCCGAGCAATCCACCACCCGTCTCGTTAACCTCCCTAGCATGGCCACCCGTACGTCTAAAGGCTCCTCAGGAAAGCCCCCCGGCAAGGGGTCCCCCGGTCGCTCGGGCGCCTCCCAGGCCCGTACGGCCCCCGCGCGGCGGGCGTCCGCCAACCGGGGGAAGGGTGCGGGTGCGGCCCGCAGGCCGGCCTCGCCCCAGCACGACCCGATCAGCTGGGTTCTCACCATGATCGGCAAACTGTTCATGGGCATCTGGATGCTCCTCGCGGGTGGCATCGGCAGCGCCGCGCGGGCACTGGGGCAGAACGCGCGCGAACTCGACCCCGTCCACCGCCGCGACGGGCTCGGCCTGGCGGTGTTCGCCGGGGCGATCGTGCTGGCGGCCATGACATGGCGGGAGAGCACCGGCACGGTCTCCACCGTGGTCTACGAGGTCATGCGCGGAGTCTTCGGATCGCTGACCTGGCTGGTCCCTATCCTTCTCGTGCTGCTGGCCTGGCGGCTGCTGCGCCACCCCGACCAGAACGCCGACACCGGCCGGATGATCATCGGGTGGTCGGCCCTCACCGTCGGTGTGCTCGGCGTCGTGCACGTCGTCCACGACACGCCCTACCCCTCGGGGGGCGCCTCGGACGGCATGGACAAGGTGTCGGCCGCCGGAGGCATGATCGGCTTCATCGTCTCGGCGCCCCCGGCGAGCATCCTGCCCTCCTTCGTCACCATCCCGCTGCTGCTGATCCTGTCGGGCTTCGGCGTTCTGGTGATCACCGCCACCCCGGTGCACCGGGTCCCCGAGCGGCTGGCCGAGATCAGGCACATGCTCTTCAACCGTGACCTGCCCTCCGCGCCGAGGGCGTCCAGGAAACGGCCCACCACCCGCAAGAAGCCGGAATCCGGCGGGGCCGAGCTGGGCGACCACGTCAAGCCCTACGACACGCCCGTGGTCGCCGAGTCGCCGGGCGGGCTCGGAGGCCACTCACCGGAGATCGTGCCCGGCCTGGTGGACGAGTCCGAGCCCTCGCAGGTCAGGAACGACGCGCCCGAGCCTCCCGAGCCGACCCCGGCGCCGCGCAAGGTCGAGCAGCTCGTCCTGTCCCCGCAGGCGGGTCCCTACACCCTGCCCGAGTCGCAACTGTTGCGCCCCGGCACCGCCCCCAAGCCGCAGACGAAGGCCAACACGGTCGTCGTCAACGCGCTGACCAGCGTGATGGAGCAGTTCACCATCGACGCCCAGGTGATCGGCTTCACCCGGGGGCCGACGGTGACCCGCTACGAGATCGAACTCGGCCCGGCGGTCAAGGTCGAGAAGGTCACCGCGCTCACCAAGAACATCGCCTACGCGGTCAAGTCGGCCGACGTCCGGATCCTGTCCCCGATCCCCGGCAAGTCGGCGATCGGCGTCGAGATCCCCAACACCGACAAGGACCTCGTCTCGCTGGGCGACATCCTGCGCTCCCCGGTGGCCCAGGCGGACCACCACCCGATGATCGTCGGGTTGGGCAAGGACGTCGAGGGGCGCACGATAGTGGCCAACCTCGCCAAGATGCCGCACCTGCTCATCGCGGGTGCCACCGGCGCCGGAAAGTCGGTCTGCGTCAACGGACTGATCACCTCGATCCTGATGCGGGCCACCCCCGACGAGGTCCGCATGGTCCTGGTCGACCCCAAGCGGGTCGAGCTCAGCGTCTACGAGGGCATCCCGCACCTCATCACGCCGATCATCACCAACCCCAAGAAGGCCGCCGAGGCCCTGGACTGGGTCGTCGGGGAGATGGACCGCCGCTACGACGATCTGGCCGCCAGCGGCTTCCGGCACGTCGACGACTTCAACAAGGCGGTGCGTGCCGGCAAGCTGGTGCCGCCGCCGGGCAGCGAGCGGGTCTACCAGCCCTACCCCTACCTGCTGGTGATCGTCGACGAGCTCGCCGACCTGATGATGGTCGCCCCGCGCGACGTCGAGGACTCCATCGTCCGCATCACCCAGCTGGCCCGCGCCGCCGGCATCCACCTGGTCATCGCCACCCAGCGCCCCTCGGTGGACGTGGTCACCGGGCTGATCAAGGCCAACGTCCCCTCCAGGCTGGCCTTCGCCACCTCCTCGCTGGCCGACTCCCGGGTCATCCTGGACCAGCCGGGCGCGGAGAAGCTCGTCGGCCAGGGAGACTCGCTCTTCCTGCCGATGGGCGCCAGCAAGCCCATGCGGCTGCAGAACGCCTTCGTCTCCGAGAAGGAGATCGGCGAGATCGTCGGGCACTGCAAAGCCCAGATGGCCGTCGAGTACCGCGACGACGTGGCCGCCGTGGCGGCCTCCAAGAAGGAGATCGACGAGGACATCGGCGACGACCTCGACCTGCTGATCCAGGCGGCCGAGCTCATCGTGACCACCCAGTTCGGTTCGACCTCGATGCTCCAGCGCAAGCTCAGGGTCGGCTTCGCCAAGGCGGGCCGTCTGATGGACCTGCTGGAGAGCAGGAGCGTCGTCGGGCCCAGCGAGGGTTCGAAGGCGCGGGAGGTCATGGTAAAGCCCGACGAACTCCCCGGCCTGCTGGCCGACCTGCGTGGAGGATGACACACCGGGAGGGAACGGACCCCCGCCGCACACCTTCCGTCCGGTTACTGATTGAATGGGGATCGCTACGCAACGTCGGGGGCTGAGGGGCGTGCGCCATGGGCATTGGAAGCGATCTGGCGGATGCCAGGCGGTCGATGGGGATGACCGTTGGGCAGTTGAGCGCGCGGACACGCATCCGCGAGGTGCTCATCCAGGCGATCGAAAGGAACGACTTCTCCCAGTGCGGGGGTGATTTCTACGCGCGGGGCCATATAAGAAACATCGCCAAGGTCGTCGGGCTTGATCCGGAGACGCTGGTGCACCGCTACGACGAGCAGCACGGGGGTGTCCCGCTGCCGGTCCGGGCGTCCAGCGTCTTCCAGGCCGACATGCCACTGAAGATCCGTGAGCGCCGCTCGCCCAACTGGACGACGGCCATGGCGGTGGCGCTGGGCATCGTGGTCATCTTCGGGGTGGTGCGGACCATGGGCGGGGGTGACGCGCCCATGATGGACGTCCATCCCGTTCCGGTGCCCGCCGCGCTGCCGCCGCCGGCCGACGGCGGTCCCGGCTCACCGGGCCGGGCGGCGTCTCTGGCCGAGGGGAGGCACAAGGACATGGTCGTCCTCCAGGTCAGGGCGGAGCGCACGTCCTGGCTCGACGTGGAGGACGCGGGCGGCAAGAGGCTCTTCTCCGGAACGCTCAAGGCGGGCAAGACCTCGACCTGGAAGGCGAAGGACAAGATGAGGGTCACCTTCGGCGACGGAGGAGCGTTCTCGCTGAAGGTGAACGGCAAGAACCTGGGAGCCCCGGGAACTCCGGGGCAGATCATCAACCGCTCCTACGAGGCTCCCGCGGCCAAGAAGCGCTGACGCGGCGACCGGGAGTTCTCGCCGGGGCCGCGGCAACGGCTCCGGCCGGGTTCCTGGATCGTCCAGCAGGGCGAACGTCCCTGGTCGGCGCGGTGGGCCTCGCCTCTCGGGCTCCCCGCCCGCACGTCGGGACGGCCGGGGCGAGACGGGGATGCGCGGTGCTGGAGCGGGGGAGGTGCATCGGGTAGTGGCCAACTCCCGATACCGTAGTGTTCACCATGTCATCCCGCCGAACCGCATCGCTGATCACACTTGGTTGCGCACGCAACGAGGTCGACTCCGAAGAGCTCGCCGCTCGTCTTGAGGCTGCCGGCTGGCAGCTGGGCGACGACGATCCCGACGTCGTCGTCGTCAACACGTGTGGCTTCATCGACTCAGCGAAAAAGGACTCCATCGACACGCTGCTCGCCGCGGCCGACTCCGGGGCCAAGGTGGTCGCCGCGGGCTGCATGGCCGAGCGGTACGGTGACCAGCTCGCCGACGCGCTGCCCGAGGCCGCGGCGGTCATCTCCTTCGACGACTACACCGAGATCGGCCCCCGCCTCGACGACGTGCTGGCGGGCAGGCCGCTCGTCCCGCACAGCCCTCGTGACCGCAGGACCCTGCTGCCCATCTCGCCGGTGGAGCGCGCCGCCGCCCCCAAGACCGCCATTCCCGGCCACGGCGAGCTGCCCGAGGGCCTGGCACCCGCCAGCGGCCCCCGGCCGCTCCGCAAGCGCCTGGGCGAAGGGCCGGTGGCCTCGCTGAAGCTGGCCTCCGGCTGCGACCGGCGCTGCACGTTCTGCGCCATCCCCGCCTTCCGCGGGGCGTACGTCTCGCGCCGCTCCGAGGAACTCCTCGGTGAGGCCGCGTGGCTGGCCGAGCAGGGTGTCAAGGAGTTGGTGCTGGTCAGTGAGAACTCCACCTCCTATGGCAAGGACCTGGGCGACCTGCGGGCGCTGGAGAAGCTGCTGCCCTCGCTCGCCGCGACCGAGGGCATCAAACGGGTGCGCGTCAGCTACCTGCAGCCCGCCGAGCTCCGCCCGGGGCTGCTGGAGATCATCTCCTCGACCGAGGGGGTTGCCCCCTACTTCGACCTGTCCTTCCAGCACGCCAGCGGTCCGGTGCTGCGCCGGATGCGCCGCTTCGGTGACCCCGCGCGCTTCCTCGACCTTCTGGAGTCGATCCGCGCGCACGCCCCGGAGGCGGGCGTGCGCTCCAACTTCATCGTGGGCTTCCCCGGCGAGACCGAGGAGGAGTTCGGCGAGCTGGTGGGCTTTCTGGAGAAGGCCAGGCTCGACGTGATCGGCATCTTCGGCTACTCCGACGAGGACGGCACGGAGGCGGCCGCACTCCCCGGCAAGCTTGACCAGGAGATCGTCGACGCCCGCCTGTCCGCGCTCACCGAGCTGGCCGAGGAGCTCATGGCCCAGCGGGCCGAGGAGCGGATCGGCACCGAGGTCGACGTCCTGATCGAGGAGGACCTGGGCGACGGCGGCTACGAGGGCCGCGCAGCCCATCAGGGGCCCGAGGTCGACGGCTCGGTGACGGTCCAGGGCATCGGGCTGGTCCCCGGCCAGATCGTCCGGGCCGTCGTGGTCGACTCGGAGGGGGTCGACCTGATCGCCCGCATCAAGGCGGCCCCATGAGCGCGCCACCGGGCCGGGAGAGCGTATGACCAACACGCCAGAGACCGGCACCGACTCGACAGCGGCACCCGTGCGCCCCAAGGTGAGCGCGTGGAACATCGCCAATGTCGTGACGGTGATACGACTGGCGATGGTTCCCTTCTTCGCGGCCTGCCTCTTCCTGCCGGGATCCGGCTGGAGGGTCGCCGCGCTGGTGGTCTTCATGGTGGCCTCGTTCACCGACCTGCTCGACGGCGAGCTGGCCCGCCGCTACGGCCTGATCACCGATTTCGGGAAGATCGCCGATCCGATCGCCGACAAGGCCCTCATCGGTGCCGCGCTGATCAGCCTGTCGGTGCTGGAGGAGCTGCCCTGGTGGGTCACCATCGTGATCCTGGGCAGGGAGCTGGGCGTCACCGCGCTGAGGTTCGCGGTCATCCGGCACGGCGTCATCCCGGCCAGTTACGGTGGGAAGGTGAAGACCGTCCTGCAGATCGCCGCGATAGTCTCATACATCTGGCCGGGTGTGCCCGAGGTGATCCGCTGGGTCGTCATGGGAGCGGCTGCCGTCGTCACCGTCGGCACCGGCCTTGACTACGTGATCCGGGCGATCAAGCTCCGGCAGGTCGCGAAGCGGGCGCGGGCCGTATGAGCCACCGCCTGCTCGCGACCACCACGGTCCTCTCCCTCCTCATCCGCAGGGGAGAGACGGTGGCGGTGGCCGAGTCACTGACCGCCGGGCTGATCGGGGCGGCCCTCACCGATCCGCCGGGAGCCTCCGCGGCCTTCGTGGGAGGGGTCGTCTCCTACTCCACCGAGCTCAAGCGGCGGCTGCTGGGCGTCCCCGCGGACCTGCTCGACCGCGAGGGCGCCGTGCACCCGCAGGTCGCCGCCGCCATGGCGACCGGGGTGCGTCTCCTGGCCGGTTCCACCTACGGTCTGGCCGTCACCGGTGTGGCCGGTCCCGACCCACAGGACGGTAAACAGGCCGGTACGGTTCACCTCGCCGTTAGTGGTCCGGACGGACGGGTATGGCACCGGGATCCGCAACTCGCGGGGACTCGTGAGCAGATTCGAGAATCGACGGTGAATGAGGCTGTGGACCTTCTTCTAGGTGTGCTGGAGGCGAACGTGGGGGAACATTCCGGGTGATTACCGCGTTACGTCCCCAGCGAACATGCTCCCCATGGTCTGCCGCGGCATCGGTGGATACAGGTACGGTGGAACTGTGAGTGAGGTAAAGGTCAAGCGATGATGACGGCGAGGAGTATGTACCAAGGGTCGCGTTCGAAGAACGGGCGGCACGAACCGATAGCGCGGAGTGTCGCGAAGGCATCCGCGCCGGGGAGGGAGCGACAGATGGTCCTGCTGCGTCAGCTGCTCGGTGACGTGCTGCGGCGGCTGAGGGTGCGGCAGAGTCGCACCCTGCGTGAGGTGTCCACACTGGCTCGGGTTTCTCTTGGCTACTTGTCCGAGGTGGAGCGTGGCCAGAAGGAGGCCTCTTCAGAGCTGCTCGCGTCGATTTGCGGTGCCCTGGGCGTGCCGCTTTCACAGGTTCTCCGTGAGGTTTCCGACCAGTTCGCGTTGGCCGAGCTCCAGCACGCTCCGGTGCTGGCGGGCGATGTCCCCGAGCGGGAGCGTCTGCCGATTCCCGAGACCGTGCCCGATTCCGTTTTTCCCGAAGTCAACGACATGGTCGCCGCCTAGCCGGTCGGTTCCTCCGGCTGGCAGTGACGGCACCAGACGATCAGCCGTTCCTGCGGCTGTGCGCCCATCTCCCCGTGACTTATCCGCTGCCCGCAGCGCAGGCAAGGCCGCCCGGCCCTGCCGTAGACCCAGGTGCTCCGCCCTGGACGGAGGTCACCCGTCGTGGTCCTGCTCTGGCGTTCCTTGTTCGCGTCCATCAACCGCCGCGCGAGCGACACGATCGCTTCCAGATCCTTTACCGCCCCCACCGGTCGCCACGGCCACACCCCGGTGAGAAAAAGCGTCTCGGCGCGATAGATGGTGCCGATTCCCGCCAGGTTGCGCTGATCGAGCAGCGCGACCCCGATGCTCGTCTCAGGCCGCCGTGCCAGCCGTCGTACGGCTTCGGCCGCGTCCCAGTCCTCTCCGAGCAGGTCGGGTCCGAGATGCCCGACGAGCCGCCACTCCTCTTCTGCTCCGACCAGGTCGACCATGCCCAGCCGGACCCCCACGGCCTGCCACTCCGCGTTGGCCAGCACCAGGCGGACGACGTCGCCTCGGGGCAGCCCCCGCTCCGAGGGCGAGATCTGCCAGCTCCCGTCCATCCTCAGATGGGTGTGGACGGTCAGGCCGCCCTCGACACGGGTGAGCAGGTGCTTGCCGCGTGAGACGGTCTCCAGTACCGCACGCCCGGTGAGATCGGCCGTGGAGTGGCGCGGCACACGGAAGTCCGAGCGGGTCAGCGTCCGTCCGTCGAGCGCCCGGCCGAGCCGCAGCGCGGCTCGGTGGACGACATCACCCTCGGGCATGGCACCCGCCATGAGATACGTGCCGGTTCCGGGTGGGCGGTACCGGCACGATCACGGCGGACGTCACGGCGGGCACGGTCAGTCCCAGGCCGCGGGGTCGGCGGACAGGCTGCGAACCCGCTCGGGGAGGGCCCCGGTGGCCACGTTCTCAAGCGTGACCTCCTCCAGGATCGCCCGCTCACTGGCGCGCAGCGCGATCCAGACCTGCTGCAGCGACTCGGCGGGGCCCCGGTAGCCGACGTGCTCGGGCCGCTCCCCCCTGACGTTGGCGAGTGGGCCGTCAACGGCACGGATCACATCGGCCAGGCTGATCTCGGCGGGCGGGCGGGCCAGCACGTAGCCTCCCTCGGGGCCACGCTGGCCGCGCACCAGCCCGGCGCGGCGCATTTGGAGCAGGATGTTCTCAAGGTACTTGGGAGGCATGTCCTGCTCTTTGGCCAGCTCCCCTACCGTGGTGGGGCCGTCACCCGCGGCGGCGAGTTCGGCGGCGGCACGGAGGGCATAGTCGACACGAGCAGATAGGCGCATGTAACCGATTATCCCGCCTGCTATTGGCTACTTACGCGCGAGGGGTACTGGGACGTCGAACGACGTCCGTCGCCCTCGGTGAGGACGGGGCCGTACGGCGACACGCCGGTGGGTTCCGGCGCGTGCACGACATAGCGGTGGGGGGCCATCGCGGAGGTGCGGCCCGGCAGCAGGGCGAGGCAGGCCGCGTGGATCTCCTCGGCGGTTTCTGAGGTGACGTGGCAGGTCAGGAGCCCATCCGGAGTGCGTGTCACGAGATGGGGCCTTCCCTGGACCGCCTCACCGACGAGCCGCTCCACCGCGCGGAGGCTCACCCAGCAGGAGTCGGTGTAGATCCAGTCCGCATCACGCTCGATAGGCGAAATTCCCGATATATTCGTAATGTCGCAAGCTTGGACGTCCCCGTCTCCGGCCGCGATCAGGAGCCGGGCGAGCCCGGTCCCGAAGCCCTCCGCCTGCTCCCGGTTCATCACTCGCGGATCGATCCAGAGTGTCAGGTCCACCACCTCCTCCAGCCGGTCGGCCCAGAGCACGAGGTGTGCGGGAAGCGAGGCCGCCGCCGGGCCGCCGCCGGGCTAAACTATCAGGAAGTCTTATTAATGAATAGAACCGTTATTCTTGCTTGAATGTAATTGCGACGGGGAAACGGCGAACAAGAGAGCATGCGTATGGAGCGACGTCCTGGCGTGCCCAGGCTATTGAGGGAGATCAACGACAGGGCCGCCCTGGAGTTGTTACTCGCCTCCGGGCCGCTGACACGGGGGCAGATCGGGGAGCTCACAGGTCTTTCCAAGGTGACGGCGTCCCAGACGCTCGCCCGTCTGGAAGGGCGCGGCCTGGTGGAGGTGGCGGGGGAGCAGGCGGGGGGTCGTGGGCCTAATGCTGCGCTTTATGGGATTATTTCCTCCTCGGCCTATGTGGCGGGCCTGGATGTCGGTCCGGAATTCGTTGCGACCGCCATCGCGGATATCCACGGGGAGATCATCGTCGAGGTGCGGGTGGCGCCGAACGGGCATGAGGATCCGGTCGCCCTCGTGCACAGCGGGGTGGTCAAGGCCTGCCGGTCTGCCAAGGTCGCGCTCTCCAAACTGCGCTCGGTCGTCATCGGCACTCCGGGCGTGGTCGACCCCCGCACCGGCGACGTGCGATTCTCCTTCGACCTGCCGGGCTGGCACGAGGGCATCCATGAGGCGCTCGCCCGTGACCTGCGTCGCGACGTCAAGATAGAGAACGATGTGAACCTCGTCGCCATCGCCGAGCGCACCCTGGGTGCCGCCCGCGAGGCCGACGACTTCGTGCTCCTGTGGGTGGGCCGCGGTATCGGCCTCGGCGTCGTGCTCGGCGGGCGACTGCACCGCGGCCGGTCCGGCAGCGCGGGTGAGATCGGCTACCTGCCGGTGCCCGGCGTGCCGCTGGCCGAGGACGTGCGGGCCGTGCCCGGCAGGCTGCCGTCGCTCGCCGGTGGCCTGCAGTCCCTGATCAGCGCCGAGGCGGTCGTCGAACTCGCCGCGACGTACGGCTTCGAGGGGGAGAACGCCGCCGAGTGTGTCGCGGCGGCGGTCGCGGCGGGGGAGCGGGGAGAACCTCTGATCAACGACATCGCCGGGCGGCTGGCGCTGGGCGTGGCGTCGGTGTGCGTTGTGCTCGACCCCGGGCTCGTGGTGCTCGCCGGTGAGGTCAGCAGGGCCGGAGGTGACGCGCTCACCTTCAGGATCGAGGAGGCGGTGGCCAGGATCTGTCCGGTCCGGCCGCAGGTGGTGGCCAGCGAGGTGACCGGCAACCCGGTGCTGCGCGGGGCCGTCATAGCCGCTCTGGAGCAGGCCCGGGAGGAGATCTTCGCCTCCTAGGCCCGGTCCTGCGGATCCTGCCGTGGCGAGGAGCGGTGGACGGCGCCTCGCGGGAGGGGGAGGAAGCCGCGGTGACCGGCGGCGCCGCGGCGCCGTGGATCCAGGGGGACGGCCTGCTCCCCCGGTCAGCGGTGGCCGGCCAGGAGTTCGGCGGCGGCCCGGCCCGAGGCGGCGGTCGCGCTGTGGCCGGGGAAGTGCTTGGCACAGCCGGCCACCCCGGCGGACTGGAGGCCGGTGACCCAGGCGCGGGTGTGCCGGGCGACCAGCCAGGGGTCGGTGCCGAACGCGCGGGTGCCGACGACGGGGTTGTCCAGGCCGGAGTTGACGTCGACCACGGGGGCGTAGTTGAGGTCGATGCCCGCGGCGGCCATGTCCAGCCCGACCTCTCGGGCGATGAGCTCGGTCAGCTCGGGGTCGTCCACCGCGCCGAGTGCGAGGTTGCCGGGGCGCGAGCTGCCGGTGAGCGCCTCCAGCCGGGTGACGTCGCCCGCCTCCTCGTCGGTGGCGATCACCACATCGGGGTTCTCCGCGCGCAGGGCGGCGGTCAGCGTTCTGACCTGTTCGCCGTCCACGAGGTTCCGGGAGTAGAGCGCGACCCCGCCGAGCCCTTCGGCGAGCCGCCTCCGCAGATCGTCACCTGGGCGCGGGAGTATCTCTGCCGCCCCCATGCGGAACTGGGCAGGAAGGGGCCCGTCTGCCCGTACACCCAGACCGCGCTGGAACGCGGCACCTTCTACCTCCCGCTGGGCAGCCCGGTCCCGTTGCTGGCGATCCGGCACATGGTCCCCACCGGCTTCCCGTTCCTGCGCGACGATCCCGAGCAGGTCGCGGCCTACCTGGAACGCTTCGGCGATCGCCCGCCGGCCGCGCTCAGGGCCGAGGTCCAGGCCGTCGCCGACCGCTACGGACTTGTGCCCGCGAACGCGTCCTGAGAACGAGGACGCGGCACGCTCCCCGTGAGAACCACGGGGGGCGGGCCGCGTCGTGACGGGGGGCGGTCAGACGCCGAGGAGTTCGGCGGCGGCCTGCGCGTTGGCGCGGGCGGCGCCGTAGGTGGCCACGTAGGTCACGCCCTCGGGGCGCCAGATCGGCAGGCCCATCTCGACCACCGTGGCGTCGGGGCGGGCGGCCAGCAGCGCGGAGATCACCGACTTGCTGGCCTCGTAGCGGTGGGCGTCCTTGACGACGACGATCAGGGAGCGGCCCGAGGCGCGCTCCAGGATGCCCGGCACGTCGGCGGCCTCCGGCTTGACCCGCAGCACCTCCGCCCGCGTCGGCAGCGGCGTGAAACCCCACGGTACGTCGCCGACCGCGATGGTCGGCGGGGTGTCCACCTCGACCACCAGCGGGTCGACCGGGGGAGGCGCCGAGCCGGTGAGGCTGACCGCGCGGCGGGCGGCGGTGAGGCCGATCACGTCCGGCTCGGCCTCACCCGTGCGAGGCGTGCCGAACCAGGCGCGCAGGGCGGACACCCGCTCGGCCGCCTCCTCCAGACGGGTCACGGGCAGCCGCCCGTCCAGTACGGCGGCGATGATCTCGTCCACGATCAGGTGGACGTCGTCCTCGGTGGGGATCGGGCCCAGGCAGAGCAGGTCGGCTCCGGCGGCGAGGGAGAGCACCGAGCCGCCTGCCAGGCCGTAGGTGTCGGTGACGGCCCGCATGTCGAGGGCGTCGGTGACGATCACACCGTCGTAGCCCAGCTCGCCGCGGAGCAGGCCGGTCAGGGTGGCGGGGGAGAGCGTCGCGGGGAGCCCGCCGGTGACGGCGGGGACCCGCACGTGCGCGGTCATGATGGATCTGGTTCCCGCCTCGATCGCGGCGCGGAAGGGCACGAGTTCGCGCTTGTGCAGCAGTTCGGCGGAGGCGTCGACGAGCGGGACCTCCAGGTGGGAGTCCTGCCGGGTCGCGCCGTGGCCCGGGAAGTGCTTGACACAGGCGGCCACGCCCGCCGACTGCAGGCCGTGGACCGCTGCGACGGTGTGCCGGGCGACGAGCGCGGCCTGGGCCCCGAACGAGCGGGTGCCGATCACCGGGTTGTCGTCGGCGGTGTTGACGTCCGCGGCCGGGGCCATGTCCAGGTTGACGCCGCACCGGGCCAGGTCGTCGCCGATGGACCGGTAGACGCGCCGGGTGAGCTCGACGTCGTCCACGGCGCCGAGGGCGGCGTTGCCGGGATACGGGCTGCCGACGTGGTAGGCGAGCCTGGTGACGTCGCCTCCCTCCTCGTCCAGCGAGATGACCGGGTCGCCGGTCTCGCGCAGCCGGGAGGTGAGGGCGGACAGCTGCGCGGCGTCGGCGACGTTGAAGCCGAAGAGTGTGACGCCGCCGAGACCGTTCTCCAGCTCCCGCAGGACCCACTCGGGCGCCTCGGTGCCCTGGAACGCGGCGAGCAGTGTGCCGACCGCGAGACGACGCAGCCCCTGATCGCCGCGATTCGCGATGAGCTCAGACATGGCGGTAGGTGTTCCTTACCTGAGATGTGGGGGTGGGACATGAAGGGAACAGGTAGGGCTGGTACGGCCCGCGCTTGTGGGTGCGAGCCGTACCAGCACCGATGGGGGATCAGCCCTTGACGGCGCCCGCGACGAGTCCGGAGACCATCCGCCGCTGCACCAGGAGGAAGAAGACGATGACCGGGATGGTCATCAGGGTGGAGGCGGCCATGATGGCGCCCCAGTCCACCGACCGCTGGCTGACGAAGTAGCGCAGCGCCACGGGCATGGTGTAGCTGCCCTGGTCGCCGATGAGCGTCAGCGCGAACACGAACTCGTTCCACGCGGTGATGAACGAGAAGATGCTCGTCGCGACGAGACCGGGGGCCACCAGCGGGAACAGCACCCGCCAGAAGGTGGCGAACCGGCTCGCGCCGTCGATCCAGGCCGCCTCCTCAAGTTCCTTGGGAACCGCGGCGACGAAGGTGCGCAGCATCCAGATGGCGAACGGCAGCGTCATCGCGACGTTCACCACGACGAGGCCGAGAAGCTGGTCGTACAGTCCGGCCCGCCTGACCATCATGAACAGCGGGATGAGCAGCGCCTCGCCGGGGACCATCTGCACGATGAGCAGCAGGATCAGGAACGAGGTGCGCCCGCGGAAGCGGAAGCGGGCCACCGCGGTCGCCGCCAGCAGCGAGAAGACCGCGCCGACGAGCACGGTGCCGAGGGCCACGATGGAGCTGTTGAGCAGGTAGCGCCAGATGGAATGGCCCGCGACGCCCTCGGTGAAGACCCGCCGCACGTGTTCGAGCGTGGGGTCGGTGGGGAACGGGATGAAGTCCGTCGTGAAGATCTGCTCGCTGCTCTTGAAGGCGGTGGTCACCATCCAGTAGACGGGGAACACCGCGAACAGGAACACCACCATGGCCGCGGTGTTCAGGCCGACCTTGCCGAGCCGCCTGCGCTTCCTGGCCTTTTTCGTCCGGTGGCGCATGTCGTAGGTGGTCATCGAACGTCCTCCGTCTTCACGATCTGGCGGACGTAGAAGAAGGTGATGACGAGCAGGATCAGCGTCAGCACCACCGCGATGGCCGCGCCCATGCCCATCTTGGGCGGCGCGCTGAAGGCCTGGGTGAAGGCGTACAGCGACAGGTTGAACGCCTCCCGGTTGGAGGTGCCGCCCGCCAGCACGAACAGCTGGGTGAAGACCTTGAAGTCCCAGATCACCGAGAGCACGGTCAGTACCGCGAAGACCGGTTTCAGCAGCGGGAAGGTGATCTTCCAGAAGATCCGCCACGCGGAGGCGCCGTCCACCCTGGCCGCCTCGTACAACTCCTTGGAGATGCTCTTCAGCCCGGCGAGCACCGAGACCGCGATGAACGGGAACGACGCCCAGACCACCGCGATGATCAGCACCAGGTAGATGGTGAACGCGTCGTTCAGCCACGGCTCGCCGGTCCAGTCGGAGCGGCCGAACAGCAGGGAGGAGAACCAGTCGGGCAGCGCGTTGAGCGCCCGGTTGATGACGCCCGACTCCGCGTCGAACAGCCAGCGCCAGATGATCGCGGTGGCGATCTGCGGGGTGGCCCAGGCGGCCATGATGCCGATGATCAGGAAGGTCGACATCTTCTTGCCCAGCTTGTGCAGGAGCAGGCCGACCAGCGTGCCGAGCAGCAGGGTGAGCGCCACCGTGACGACGGCGAAGACCACCGTGTTGCGCAGCGAGGTCCAGAACAGCTCGGACTCGATGAGCTTCTGGTAGTTCTCCAGGCCGACGGACTCGGCCGGTACCCCCCGGATCTGCCGCAGTCCCACGTTCTGGAAGGACATGACGACCATCTGGAAGAGCGGGTAGAGCAGCAGGCCCGCGATGACGAGCAGGCCGGGGACGAGCAGCGCGTAGGGGACCGCCCAGGCGGGCAGCCCGCTGGACCCGCGCGGGGGCGTGGCGCCTCGGTGCCCCCGCGCCGGGACGGAGGGGGAGCCCCCGTCCCGGGCGATGGTTGAGGTGTTCGCCATGTCTACTGGTTCAGGATCTCTTCGAGTTCCTTGTTGGCGTCGGCCAGCGCGGTGTCGACGTCCTTCTTACCCTCGATGACCGAGCGGGCCGCGCTCTGCAGGACCGCCTTGGTGTCGTTGGCCTCGGCCCAGTTGGTGTCGTTCGGGAAGCCCTTGGCGACCTTGAAGGTCTCGGCGAACGGCGCCTGCAGCGGGTCGGCCGCGTACTCGGTCAGGGCCTCCGGGTAGAGCGGCAGCAGGCCGCCCTCCTTGGCGTAGCGGGTGCCGAACTCCTTGCCGGCGGCCAGCTTGACGTACTCGGCGGACAGTTCGACGTTCTTGGTGTCCTTCCAGATGGCGATGTCGTTGCCGCCCTGGAAGGCCGGGGCCGGGCCGCTGCCGTCCTTGGCCGGGAGCGAGAAGAAGGCCATCTTGGCGTCGTCGACCTTGCCGCCGCTCTGCTCCTTGATGGTGGTGATGTCCCAGCCGCCGGTCACGTACATGCCGACCTTGCTGTTGGCGAAGCGGGTGGCGATGTCCACCGAGTTCTGGGTCAGCGCGGACTTACGGGAGACGCCGTGCTTGGTCACCAGGTCGGTGTAGTACTGGAAGCCCTCCTTGAAACCGGGCTCGGTCAGCTTGCCGACCCACTTGCCGCCCTCGAAGGCGGCGAAGTCGCCACCGGCCGACCAGACGAACGGGGAGAGCGACATGTTGGCGTCGGAGCCTCCGTTGAAGGCGAAGCCGTCGACGTCCTTGCCCTTGTCGGCGACGATCTTCTTGCCCGCCGCGACGAGGTCCTCCCAGGTCTTGGGCACCTCGATCTTCAGGTCCTCGAACCAGTCCTTGCGGTAGAGGACGGCGCGGGTGCCGCCACCCCACGGGGCGGCGTAGATCTTGCCGTCCACCGTCTCGTAGCCCCACAGGTTCTGCGGGATCTGCTGGAAGTCGGGGGCGGCCTTGACGATGTCGGTGATGTCGGTCAGCGCGTCCTGCGCCACCCAGGCGGCGACCTGGTCGTTGCCGAACTCGGTGACGTCGGGGCCCTCACCGCCGGCGAGCGCGGCGGTCCACTTGGCCTGCGCGTCGGGCCACGGCACCCACTGGAGGTTGACGTCGGCGCCGGTGGTCTCCTTGAACTTGGCGTTCAGGTCGCTCATGAGCTTGTTCTGCTTCTCGTCCGGAGCGCCGAGGCGCCAGACGGTCAGGCTCTGACCTGCGAACTTGGGCCCGGACGCGGCGGGAGCCGACGCGTCGGAACCGGCGGCCGGGGTGGCGGGCTCGCTGCTGCCACACGCGGCGAGACCCAGGGCGAGGGCGGCCGTGGTGGCCGTCGTGGTGGCGATTCTCGCGAACTTCACTGGAGTTCTCCCTTTCAGGCTTTCGCCGGGGTTTGCGCTCGTCTTGTTATGGCCGGGGTCCCCGCGACCCTCTGCACTCACTGGGAGCTGCCGGAACTTGTGGCAACCCGCGGTTCCGATCGCTTGCCTGCGGGCTGACTATGGCTAAACTAACAAGAAACTTTCTTAAAAGAAACGATCGTTAGCGGATCGTGACGGGGAGGACGGCCTTGTCCACACGCCCGGGGACACCCCGGTTGCTGCGCCAGCTCAACGACCGCGCGGCACTTGAGCTCCTGCTGTCCAGTGGCCCTCTCACCCGGGCTGAGCTGGGAGAACACACCGGGCTCTCCAAGGTGACCGCGGGGCAGTTGCTCGCCAGACTGGAGGAACGCGACCTGGTCGCGGTGGTCGGCGAGCAGGCCGGCGGGCGCGGCCCCAATGCGGCGCTCTACGGGGTGGTGCCCTCGTGCGCCTACGTGGTCGGGCTTGACGTGCTCCCCGACCGGATCAGCGCCGGGGTCGCAGACATCACCGGCACGCTCGTCGCCGAGGTCTCGGCCGACCCCAGCGGGCACGACGACCCGGTACGGCTGGTCCGCAGCGCGGTGAGCCAGGCGTGCGCGTCGGCGGGCATCGGGGTGGACCGGCTCCGGGCCTTCGTGATCGGCACCCGGGGCGTCGTCGACCCCGGCACCGGCGACGTGCGGTTCTCCTTCGACCTGCCCTCCTGGCACAACGGCGTGCTCGCCGAGCTCCGCCGTGACCTCGGCGTCCCGGTGACGATCGAGAACGACGTGAACCTGGCCGCGCTGGCCGAGCGTGCGCACGGCGCCGCGCTGGGCGTCGACGACTTCGTGCTCGTCTGGGCCGGGGTCGGCCAGGGCCTCGGCGTCATGCTGGGCGGGCGGTTGCACCGGGGCTTCACCGGCGGCGCCGGTGAGATCGGCTGGCTTCCCGTTCCCGGCGAGCCGCTCCCCACGGATGTGAGCGAGCCCCAGTCGGGCTCGTTCCAGCGCCTGGTCGGCGGCGACGCCGTGGCCGGGCTGGCCGGTGCCCACGGCATCGGCTCCGCCTCGGGGCCGTACGACCCCGACACGGACTCGGTGGGGGACCACGTCCGTACGGCCGTCGCGGAGGGCGCCGAGGCCTTTCTGGACGAGCTGGCCGGGCGGCTGGCGGTCGGCGTCGCCGCGGTCGCCGTGGTCCTGGACCCGGGATTGATCGTGCTCAGCGGCGATGTCGGCAGGGCAGGGGGGGACGCGCTCGCCACCAGGGTGCAGGATGCGGTGGCCCGGGTCTGCCCGAGCCAGCCCAGAGTCGTGGTCTCAAGGGTCAGGGGCAATCCCGTACTGCGCGGCGCGCTGGTGTCGGCGCTGCAGCAGGCTCGGGAGCAGGTGTTCTCCGACACCGTCTGACGTTCTTTCGCCCGGAGGACGCCGGCGGCCGATCAGTTCTCGATCTTCACGGGTTCCTTACCGGACGGCGACAGCGGACGACGACAGCGGCCGGGGGAGTTCCGGAGCGCCCCTCTGCCGGGCAGGCCGAAGTTGACGATCCGCCGACCGGTCCGTGATCCCCTCTGGAGGACAGGGGCTCCAGCAGGCAGGTATTTGGTGAAGAATTGCCGTCATGCGTGACATCGTGCTGATCTCCGACGTCCGAGTCGCC
Organism: Streptosporangium sp. NBC_01755; assembly: GCF_035917995.1. Lineage (NCBI taxonomy): Bacteria > Bacillati > Actinomycetota > Actinomycetes > Streptosporangiales > Streptosporangiaceae > Streptosporangium > Streptosporangium sp. NBC_01755. The sequence goes on from NZ_CP109131.1 coordinate 5,498,111, forward strand.
TCGATCCCCGTCGAGGAGTCCGGTGAGCCCTTGATAGACGTGCGGGGGCGGCTGGAGACGGACGGGCGGCTCGCCGACGCCGAGGGGGCCTTCGCCCACCTGCGGCTCGGACTGCTGGACCGGCTGGAGAAGGCGCAGGCGCAGCTTCCCGGGGGATACCGGCTGCTGGTCGTGGAAGGCTACCGGCCACCGGTGACCCAGAAAAAGATCTTCGATGACTACTCGGCGGAGTTGCGGGCGACATTTCCGGAAATGTCGCCCGCTGAGCTCCGGAGTGCGGCGAGCCGCTACGTCTCGCCCGTCGAGATCGCCCCGCACACCGCGGGAGCGGCGGTCGATCTGACCCTGTCCACCGAGGACGGGACCGAGCTCGACATGGGCACCCCGCTCAACGCCACCCCCGAGCAGAGCGGCGGCGCCTGCTACACCGAGGCCCCCGGCCTGTCCGCCGAGGCCCGGCACCACCGCAAGATCCTCGGCGCGGCCCTGGAGACGGCCGGCCTGGTCAACTACCCCACCGAGTGGTGGCACTGGTCCTACGGCGACCGCTACTGGGCCATGACCACCGGCGCCCCGGCCGCCCGCTACGGCCCGGTCTCCGTCTGACCCCGTACGGCATCGCCAGGTGGCGCGACTCCGTGCTTACGGGATCGTGCTGATCAACGAGTACGGCATCGACTCGCCCCGGAACAGCCCTTTCTTGCGGAGGCCGGGAGATGAGGTTCAGCGCACCTGCCGGGCCCAGGGCGCCGGTCGCCCGGCAAAGCCCAGGCCGGCGAACACCACCCGGCAGCCGGGGTCAGGAGGGCCGGTACGCACGACGTCCACGATCGCGTACACGGCCTCCACCACGTAACGCCGTCATCCCGCGATGAGGTGGATCCGGACGGTGTTGTCGTAGGGGACGACGAGGGTCCTGCTGTTCCCGGCGTAGACGCCGAAATGCCCGAAGCGCGCCGTCGTCGCCACATAGCCGAAGTAGAACAGCAGCGTGGTCACCACGGTGGTAGGCGCTATGACGTTGGCCACCGCCCCCAGGCGTTCCCGAATCTGGCTCCCCCATGGCGCCGCCGCGGCTCCGGATTCGGATTCGGATTCGGAAGTCTGGGTCACGTCTCGCTCTCGGTGGGTATCTCCTCCGTCGGGACGGCCTCCGTGGGCGGATCCTGTGGTTCTCCGGTATCGGGTGACTCCTCCGGGGTCGTGTTGTGGGGGGTGTCGGTCTCGGTCGGAACGTTTTCAGTGGGCGGATCCTGCGTCTCCTCGGTGTCGGGCGATTCCTCCGGGGTCGCGCCCTCGGGGGTGTTGTTCTCGGTGTCCGCTTGAAAGAGCGCGGGATATGTCATGTGGACGATCGCGGTGACGGGATGCTCGGCGGACGGGAAGTATTTCTCACCGAGCAGGGAGCAGGGGCGGGGAGTCTTCGAGGTGCATCGCGCCACCACTTCGATGTCGAGGAGTGCCGTCTAGGCGCCGAGGCCGGGCACTCTGACGATGCGGATGTTGCACGCATGTCGTGGAGACACCGACGCGGGCTCCAGCGTGATCCCGGGCGAGCAGGGGTTCACCGGGCCCGTCACGCCGAGAGTCTCGTCGTTCCAGGAGCTTCCGTCCGCAGGTGTATCGCACGGTTGATCCGGGATCTTTGCCTGCGTACCCCCTTGCATCATTATTGACCGGATTTGCACGGGAATGTCGGCATTGGTGTTAACCATTACCAGGCAGCCGCCCGTCGCGGAAAATCTCCCCTCGTTGTCTTTGTCCTGTGGGTAAACGTTGTTTAGGGTCGGACCGGGAATCCGGGCCGTGCCGGATCCCTCGAATCCGCCGCCCCCTCCTCCGTTGTCGGGTGAACGCGAGGATCGGGATGGTTCCGGAGTCGCGGAGGACCGTGAGGGTCTGTGGGATTGCGAGGGATCCAGGGGTTGCGAGGGATCCAGGGATTTCGGGGAGGTCGGGGAGTCCGAGGAATTCGGGGAGTCCTGGGGGTTGTCGGCGGCCGGGCCCGACGAGGACGCGGTGGGGGAGGTGTCGACGACGGCCCGGACAACGCCGTACCCGCCGATGACGACCAGCAGCACGGCCAAGGTGGCGAGAATGATGTGAGTTCTTCTGCGCACCGCCATTGAGGTGATCTCAGCAAGATCAATAAGGGCAGTTGCGATTCGATGCCTTCAAAGCGACGTCGGCAGACATGAATCGGGATGGATCGCGATGCCCCTGAAATAGGCGTGGAGCTTTCGGTAGAAGAGGTCTCACCACAAGCCGTCTTCAGTCCAGAAAGCCCCAGGTGATCACCTATCGTGCCACGCTCGACGTCCCTCGGGAGCTGGTTTGCCACCTCTCCCTGCTTCTGGCGGCCGAGCGCCGCCGACGGGGCACCCGCTCGGCCTCTCGGGCTCTGACCTGTTTCGAGCAGGCGGTGATGGGATTGCGCCGGCTTCGCGACCGCACCGACCGGGCCGCCCTCGGCCGCGACCACGGCGTCTCCCGCGCCACCGCCTATCGCTACATCGACGAGGTCATCGACGTCCTGGCCGACCAGGCACCCGACCTGCACCAGGCCTTGCGGCGCGCCGTCGACGAGGGTCTCACCCATCTGATCCTGGACGGCACCGTCATCGCCACCGACCGCTGCCGGGAGAAGACCATCAGCGTCAAAGGCGAGCCCATCGACCTGTGGTACTCCGGAAAGGCCCACCACCACGGCGGCAACATCCAGGCCCTGTCCGCGCCCTGCGGCCTGCCGCTGTGGGTGTCCGACGTCGAGCCCGGATCGGTCCATGATCTGACAGCCGCCCGCGAGCACGTCCTGGGGGCGCTGTACAAGGCCGCCGCCGACGGGCTGCCCACCTTGGCCGACTCCGGCTACGACGGCGCCGGCATCGGCATCCTCACACCGGTCAAACAACCGTCCGACGGCTGGTTCCTCGACGTCGACACCCGCACCCGCAACGCGCTCCTGCGCGCCCTGCGCTGCCTGGGAGAATGAGGCTTCGCCCTGCTCACACAACGTTGGCGCACCCTCCAGCGCATCACCGCCAGCCCCAGCAGAATCGGCGACATCGTCAAAGCCGTGCTTGTTCTCACCCATTTCGAACATGGCTACCTGACGTGAAAGTCGCTGAGATCACCTCACTGATTTCCTGGCATGCTCTTGTCCCTCTCACTCTTTCGAGCTGAGGTAAGCCATCCGATTCAAGGACATTCCTCCGAGTCCTTCCCGACTTCATCGGGGATACGAAAGAGCGCCTCGTGGCGCAATGATTGCCTTTCAAAATGAGGACGTAGTGGGCGTCCAACTGCTCGGTGATCAGGCGGGCGGTGGCCTTGGCGGTGTGCAGAGCGTCCAGAGTCAACACCGTCCCGGCCACCTCCAGCCGCGGCAGCAGCGTGCGGGCGGCCGGGCCCTCGCCCCGCTTGCCGGCGACCTGGCACTGTCCAAGGATCACCCCGTGCTCGTGGCTGATCGCCCCGACCAGAAAGACGCGCCCGCCCTGCTCGGTCCGGGCACCGCGACAGGCCTTGCCGTCCAGGGCGGCACCGGGCAGCAGCCCGCTGAGGTTCCCCCCGTACGACAGCCACCGATGGTGTGGGATGAGTGAGCTGCCGCCGGGATGCGCGGCGCTGCTCACGCTCGACGGGGCCGGGTGTATCGGGGATCTGCGGGATGGGCGCCGCCTGGCGTACGACATCGGCCACGTAGCCGCTGATCGCCGTGTCCAGCGCATCGTCGTCCACGTCGGCCGGGACCCGGCGGAAAGTTCGTTCGCTGGGCACGGTGAACCGGCCGGTGAACGGGTCACGGTAGGCACCCAGCCGCTCCAGCACCGCTTGCGAGGTCCGGGCGGCCCACTGCCGGATCGCCGCGACGCTGTCGCCGCCGACCACGAGCGTCGCGCACGCGGTCAACGTCAAGATGACCATCAGCGGATGCCGTAGCCCGCAGGCCGAACGCTGAGCGGGCACTGTCGCCAATCGGCCCAGCAACGCCGATTTCACCACGACCGGGTCGGCGGTCAGTTCGGTTTCCCACAACGCCAGGTCGGCGAGCCGGTCAAGACACGGGACGCAACAGGGGCTGGTCGGGGAAGATGGGGACACGAGCGCGACTCCTGCTGCGATCTTGGGTTTGGAGACCTGAAAGATCACCAGAAGTCGCGCTCTTTCGCATGCCACCTGCCGAAACCCTCAACCGCGCCATACCGCATCAGAACTCAAGAACGCCGGGGCACTGGGGTCGAAGGTCAAAAGCGCGCCGAGGACCGTGCAGTGGCCCCAGACCGCTCATCGGTACGGGTCCGCCGCGGTGCGGAAGGATCCGGGGCCGCTCCTCACCGCCGCCTCGCGCGGCGCTCTCGCCGCGCGGCGCTCTCGTCGCGCGGGGTACGAAGGTCCGCGGGGCGTCCGGTCATGGGCCGCCCCCGGCCGGGGGCGGGGACGAATCGGGCCTTCCACCACGAAAAGCGGCCCACCCCGAGGGGCGGGGAGTGGCGCCTTCCTTGATCTGGGTGAATCCGCACGCCCCCAGCGTGCCAACTCATCCAGATCATGGAAAATCCCCGATCGTCACCACCACGGCCCCGCCTCCACGCCCGCCATGACCCGCTTTGCCCCCTCCCGGAGCTCCACCGGCCCGCCCCCGGTCACCCACACCCGCCCAACGCCCGCCACCACCCCGCACGAGGCGTTACCGGTGCGCGGCCCCCAACCACTCCACCGCCCTCGCCGCGCTTTTGACCTTCCACCCCGCACGACGCGTTACCGGTGCGCGGCCCCCAACCACTCCACCACCCCCGCCGCGCTTTTCCCCACGGACGACGCCGCGCTTTTCAACGGCGATCAGCCAGGCCCGACGCGGGTACCGATCTCAAACACTCGTACACCACCTGCGCGGACGCGACCTCTCTTCGGCGGCCAAGGTGCCGCCTTAGCCCCATAACCCGAGAAAGGCCCCCAGTCTCCTGCAGTGCCCCGGCGTTCCTGAGTTCCGATGCGGTATGGCGCGGTTGAGGGTTTCGGCAGGTGGAATGCAAAAGAGCGCAACTTCTGGCGATCTTTCAGGTCTCCAATCCGAAGATCGTCAATCGACGACGATCACGGGCACGACCGCACCGAACGCCGGACCATCCGCACTGTGCAGGCCAACGACACGCTGTTCCCCGGCGCCCGACAGACCTTCCGGCTCCGCCGCGACGTCGGTGACCTGGACGGCGCCCGGACCGACAAAGAGATCATGTACGGCATCACCGGTCTGCCCGCCGACATGGCCGGGCCCACTCACCTCAACCATTACGAGCGGGCGCACCGGTCGGTGGAAAACCGTCTCCACCGGGTCCGGAACGTAACCTTCCAGGAAGATCACTCCCAGCTCGGGACAGGTACCGCGCCCGGAGCCCTGGCCGGCTTCCGCAATCTGGCGATCAGCGCCATGCGTCTGGCCGATCGAGCCAACATCGCCCACGCTCGCCGCGACCTCCTCGACCACGATGCCGCATTCGCCGTCTACAACATCTGATCAACATGCCGGAACTGGACATAACGAATCAACGCCGGGGCCCTAATCCCGAGGGCGGCTGAAAGCGTTCGGCGCCGAAGACGGCTGACGGTGCACGACGCCGAGGGCGCCCGACTGTCAGCCGATGGTCGGTGAGCTGTCAGCGCTCTCCCCGAAGTTCGTGACCATGCAGAACAGCACGGTCCTCATCTCCGGTGCGAGCATCGCCGGACCCGCGCTCGCCTACTGGCTGAGCCGCTCCGGCCACACCGTCACCGTCGTCGAGAAGGCGCCCGTGCTCCGTCCCGGCGGCCAGGGACTTCAAGGGCGAGACCCACCGCGTCGTGCTGGAGCGGATGGGAATCCTCCGGGAGGTGCGGCGGTGCCAGACCGGCGGGATCGACCAGACCATCGTCGACGCGGACGGCAGGCGGCTGGCGGTCATGCCCGGCGAGTTCACCGGCGGCGACATCGAGATCCTCCGTGGTGACCTCGCCGCCCTGCTCGGCCGTGGGAAACATCGGTACAGCCGTTGGTGCTGAGAACGATCATTGTCCGGCTGTAGCCGGAAGGGCCCCGTTCTCCGTTCTGGCCCATGAGGACGAGGAAAAGGCTCTTCAGAGCAGCCAACCCTCCGGCGCGCCGGATCGTCGCCCCGTCCGCATGCGCGTACGCGTCGAAGAATCGTGAGGCCGTGCCCGGGGGAAGGAGCACCCACGCGGTGGCGAGGTCCCACGCCGGATCGTCGGCGAACATGTCACCGAAATCGATCACGCCCGAGAGTGTGCCGTCCGAGACGACGACATCCGCGGGATGGAGGTCACCGTGCAGCCACACTGGCGGGCCCTCCCACTCGGGGGCTGCAACGGCAGCGTCCCAGACGGCCCGGACACCGGCGGCGATGCCGCCGAGGGCAACGGCTTGCAAGAACGTGTTGAAGCTGTCCGTGCAGTTCTTGGGGTGAGCAGCGCGGTCCGAACTGGTCGGCGCTTCGGCGGGCGCCTCCACATGGAGCGCCCTGAGGAAGCCCGCCAGAGTGTCGGCCGCGTGGGTCGCCGCGGCTGATCGAGGTGCAGTCGAGTGGCTCGCCGGGAACCCACGTCATGATGGTCCAAGGCCTCGGGAAGCGCGTCGAAGGTTCACCGATCCGCACAGGGATCGGGACTGGGAGCGGAAGGCGCTGGGGCTGGCGGGAGCAGGTGCTGCCGGAGTTGGTCTGCCGATCCGCGAAGCCGATGCAGGAGCTCCGGCTGAGCCCGACCACGCGGTCCCAGTTCCGGTAAATACGTTGCGGGGTCCGGAACCGGCGGGCATGCTGGGTCGATCGAGCGGCGGCGAACGCTGCCTGGACTAAGGAGGGCTGACGGATGGCCATCACTGCGCTGCGGCACGTCCGCATCAGTCCCACCTCTTTGTTCAGGAGCACACCCGTTGTCTTCCGAGTACGAACTCTCTGATACCTACTTCGACCTCGACTCCCGCCGGTCCGAATTCACCGGTGACGAGTCCCAGCCAGATCCGGCCGCAGCCTTCGTCTTCAAGTTCCATTCGGTCGATGAGGAGCTGGGCCCGGATCAGCGGTGGTCCACCTGGCTGGACGTCGAGCGCGGCTCTCGCGGCCCGGAACCACGACCCTCGTGGGTCGTCACGGAACAGGCTGCGATCGATACTGAGCTCGGCGTCCTCAAAACCGGTAAGGAAGCCGACGTCTTCCTGCTCGAACGGGCCGTCGAAGCCATCGGCGACACCCCGGCGAAGTCCTCGCTGCTGGCTGCGAAACGGTACCGCACCGAGGAGCACCGGTCCTTCCACCGCAGTACGTCGTACGTTGAAGGCCGCCGTACCCGCAACAGCCGCGACAGCCGGGCGATGGCGAAGAAGACCTCGCACGGCCGCAGTGTCGCGGCCGGTCAGTGGGCATACGCCGAATGGGACGCCCTCAACCGGTTGTGGAAGGCCGGCGTCCCGGTGCCGTATCCCTTGCAGGTGGACGGCACCGAGCTGCTGATGGAGTTCATCGACGACGGCGAGGGCGGTGCCGCGCCCCGGCTCGCCCAGGTCCGGCCGTCGAAGGAGCTGCTCGGCGTGTACTTCGAGCAGCTCCGCAACGGCATGCGTGAACTGGCCCGCGCGGGGCTCGCGCACGGCGACCTTTCGCAGTACAACGTCCTCGCGCAGGCCGAGCGGATCGTGATGATCGACCTGCCCCAGGTCGTCGACATCGTCGGCAACCCGAAGGGCATGGACTTCCTGATGCGCGACTGCCACAACATGGCCACGTGGTTCACGAACCGCGGGCTTGAGATCGACGAACAGGAGCTGTTCGCCGACCTGCTCGCGATGGTGTTCTGATCGCCTTCTGCAGAACGCGGTCCCTGTTCACGCGGTTGCGGGCCAGGTCCTCCAACACCCCGTACGTCCCCGTCTCCACCCCGGGCATCGACGCGCGCCAGAACCGCTGGTCGTCAAGGTCGCGGAAGCGCGGGGAGAAGTTGTAGCCCAGGATCTTGAACAGGCCGAACACCATGTCGGAGTTTATATGGACACTGTCAAGGGCTGTCGCCTGCTCATGCCGACCGATCGCCATCACTTCGGTGCCCGCCTGCCAGGCTGGGGGCGATCGCCGCGCAACGCCTCCTTCGTCGGCGCTGCGCATCGGGCACGCGGTGGGCTGTGCAATGGACTGAGCGGCTCGCCCAGTCCGTCGACGTGCATGATGACCTTCCTGAAGAGTTGCTGTCACCCGGATCGGTGGGCTCGCCGAGGTCGGTGAGCAGGCCGGTGAGACGGCGGGCCACGGCGGTGTGCCGTTCGATCTCGCGGGTCCAACCGCGTTCGTTGGCGTCCTGGACGAGTTGCTGCTCGACCTCCAACCGGGCTCGCAGGCGCGGGGCGTAGTCGGGAGTGGTGACGAACTTGGCGCAGGTCAGATAGAGGTCGCACTCGCAGGGGCCTTCGGCGGGTAGGCGCAGGCAGTGGCCGAGTTCGAGTTCGGTCTTGAGGAAGTTGCTCTTCAGCCAGTCAACGGCCTCAGCCGGCAGCGTCCCGGACTTCAGCTCCTCAGCGGCAGGGCCCGCAATGACGGCGCCGGGTTCGAGGACGGACTTGTAGTCACGCAGCACTTCGCGATCGCTGACCTGGGCATAGACCAATGCCATAGAGACCGAGGAGTGGCCAAGGAGCTTCATGATGGTGTGCAACTTGGCGCCGCGTTCGGCGAGCTGGGTTCCGACGGTGTGCCGGAATCTGTGCGCCGAGACGGTGCCGCGCTGTTTGCCGTTCCAGCCACCCGGGCCGACCAGCCCGACGGCCTTGCTTGCCTTCTGCAGCGGATCCTCGAACAGGTAGGTGCTGGAGATGAGCTTGCCGTGGCGGACGAACAGGTAGCGGATCTGCTCGCCGGTGCGCTCGTCGGTGAGCGGGCGGTCGCGTCCTTGTTTACGAAGGTCGATGACCTTCTGGAGCGCGCCGGCGGCGTCCTGGTGGAGCGGCACCATCCGTTCCTTATAAGTCTTGCGGGCAGGGAGACGCAGCCGAGGCGTCCCGTCGGGGTAGCGGTCCAGGCAGTCGATGGGGAGCCGACGTATCTCATCCCGGCGAGCCCCGGACCAGCGGACCGCCAACAGCGCGGCGCGCTGGAACGGGCAGGTGAGCTCGTCGATGACCGGCATCAGCTGATCGAGCTCGTGGCCGGGGATGAATCGCGGTACCCGCTGCGGCGCTTTGGGAGCGTCACCAACGCTGATGAGGGCGTAGCCTGGGACGTCGTCGTACTCCCAGGCAGCGGTCTCCCGGAACAGCTGGGACAGCCCCGAGACGCGCTGCTTGCGGGAGATCACGCCCAGCGGCTTGCCGGTCACCTTCGACGGCGAGTCGGCCAGATACTCGATCCACTCCAGGCAGTGGTCCCTGGTCACCTCCGTCCAGGAGATGATGCCGGGGTGGCGCTCAGTGAGCCAGTCGCCGAAGTTGCGGATCGCCAGCTCCAGCTGCTCGGTCGTCGAGGGGGCATCGGTCAGCCGCCGCGCGGCCAGCCACCTCTGGGCGACCGCCTGCATCCGGGGCGGTAGTGCCAGCGGCGGCTTGCGGTCGGGCATCTTCTTGCGTGGCCGGGTGGGGACCTGGCCGCGGTGGAAGAGCACGACGTGGAGCTGATGCAGGTGGGTGACCCACATTTTCTGGGCGTTGTCGCGGTATTTCTGCGCCGAGGGATAGAAGAAGCGCAGGTCGTCGCGTTCGCTAAACAGGCGGACGGCTTCCAGCGCCTCGTTAATGTGCTCCTCGGTGATCCCGTCGGCGTGCAGGATGCCCGTGCGCAACGCGATGCGGGCGACGGTCCAGGTCATCGCCTGCCGCGCTGATTCGCGGTGGAAACCGAGCGTGACGGCTTCCTCGACCAGGGCCTCGACGCCCATGTCGATGCCCAGCGCCGCGGCGGTGTCGACGACGCGCAGCTGGCCGGCTGCGAGGGTAAAGGGGTAGTCGAGCGTGGTGTAGCCGTGCAGTGCGAGGTAGATCAGGTATCGGCGGGCGCGGAACGACAGTGGGCAGGACGGCTGATGGCTCGGTTCCCCAGGCAGGCGGCCGACCCGTTCCACCAACGGTTCGTCGAACCAGTCGGCCAACGTCGGCCACCTGTTGGTGAAGGCCCGATAGAAGCGCAGCCTCGCCCTCAGATACTGCGGGTGCAGGCCATGATCGTGTAGATGATCGACATAGTGCGCCACCGGACAGTGCGTTGGGCTGGGGCGCTCGACCTTCGGCGCGGACGCTGCCAGAGCGGCGGCCGACACGTGACCGGCGCTCACCGTGTCTCGCCCACGCCCAGGCCGGACTCGCCCTGGCCGAGGGCGCGGTTGTAGTCGGCGACCACCTCGGGGTCGGAGACCCGGGTATAGATCCGCAGCGACTCCGGCGAGGCGTGGCCAAGCCTTTTTTGCAAGGTCAGCTCCCGCATCCCGTCTTCCCACATGCGCGTGGCGTGTGTATGGCGGCAGGCGTGCGGGGTCACCCACGGCTGGCGGATCCCAGCCTTGGCGGCCGCTCGGGAGAACATCCGCACCAGCCCGTCATAGCTGAGCGCCTCCAGCCTCCGCATCCCGCCCCCGCCGATGAGGAACACCAGCGGGCTGTCAGAGTCGGCGGGACGCTCCTGCATCACATAGGCGCTCAGCATCGCCAGCGTCTCTGGTTCGTGCAGGTCGACCACCCGCTCGAACCGGGACTTGGAACGGGCGCCCTTGGGATGGTCGGTCCTGTGGCGTACGATCACGCGCCGACGGCCGTAGGCGATGTCCTCCAGGTGCAGGCTCAAAACTTCCCCAGGACGCAGGCCGCCTTGGAGCATCAGCAGCACGATGCCCCGGTCACGCAGCCGCTTGAGCTGCGCTAACAGCGCTTTGACCTGGTCCTCGTCCAGCGGCCGCGGGATCCGCTGCACGGTTTTGACGCGCACGCTGCGGCGGATCGGCTTCTGTCGACTGGCCCGGCCCATGAACGGGCGGTGTCGTTCCGAGACCCGCTGCAGAGCCGGGTCGGGCCGCTTCTCAATCGGGTTCGCCCGGTCGAACTGCCCGGCCATGATGACGTACTCATAGAAGGAGGAGATGGCGGCCAGGACGCGGTTCACGGTGGTCGGCGCCAATTTCGTGCCCGGCCCGTCCTCATCGACGGTGGCGACGGTCAACGTCATCCGCTGCCGAGGCCTGCGTGAAGGGACGGACCGCAAGTGCTCCAGCAACCGCAGCGCCTGCGGAGCGGCGAACTCTTGCCAGGTCAGGCCCTCGCGGTCGAAGAAGCACCACAGGTGCCGAAGGTCGTGGGCGTAGGCGACGAGTGTGTTGGGCGAGTAGTCCCGGGCCGCCAGCGACCGCAGGAAGCTCGAGACGATCTCGACTGGCTCACCAGCCTCGTCGAGCAGTTCGACCCGGACTGTCCCGTTCTCCAAACGCTGCTTCCGGACCCGCATCGACACCTCCAGGGATGAGGTCCCACACGGCTGGCGAACTGGCTGAATCCAGTTACTAGTTGGGCTTGTGGGACGAGAGGTGTCCATGTAACAACATAGGAGGCGTTGTCGGTGGCCACCATCTCCGGCTTCACCCCGCCGTCCAGGTTCAGCAGTGCGTCCAGGATGTGCAGGGAGTCGCGCGGGGTGCCGGGCACGACCATCTGCCCGATGCCCGCGACCTGGTCGTTTACTGGGGACGTGCACTTATTCAGAGGGTGCGGTATTCGTCGTGTCCTGGTCGCGGGCGGCAAGGTAGTCGGTCCAGTCGCGTCTGGCGATGTTGGCCCATCGAACTGCGGTGTTGATGTGGAGGCCGAGGAGATCGGCCAGAATCGGGGGCGGAACATCCTCCAGGAGCGCGATGAGGGCCGCGTTGCGGGCCGGCCGAGCGTCGATCCCGTGGTCGAGGAGCTTGCGGCTGAACCCAGACGGGGCGGCTGGGCGCCCTGGTAGCAGGCCGGGGAAGAGCCAACGCTGCCCGGGGCCGTCGGTCTTGATCCTGGCTTGTCGGCTCTGGCCTTCAGCGAGTTGGCTCAACAGCCTGGCCAGCTTGGGCGGGATCAGCAACGCAGGTGAGCCGACGTTGAGGTGCATCTGACCGTCATGCTCGTGCAGGTGCCCGGTGTGGATATGCCGGATGCGTGAGGTCGGAAGCCCGAAAAGCAGCACCAAAGCGCCGGCGGCCCGGACGTCCAGCGGCAGTGTGGCGTCGTTCAGCAAGAGGCTGAGCTGGTGCCAGCGCTCATCCTCGTCCAAGATCCGCGTTGGATCCTGGCGAGGGATGGACGGGATGGTCATCTCCGGCAGGAGGTCGCGTTTGGCGGCCCAGCTTAGGAAGTAGCGGATGGAGTAGTTGCGCGTGCTGCCGTCCGCGAGCCACTGGTTGAGGCGGTCTTGGGTGAGGTCCCCGAGCGCGAGTCGGTGCTCGTCGAGCCAGGTCAGCAGTTCCAGGGCGACGCGGACCCGGGTGCGGACGTAGGTGCCCGCCATGGCGGGTCGTCCCCGGTGGGCGGCTCGGCGGCGGGCCCGTTTGAGCAGGAACCAGTGGACGAACGGTCGGATCAGGGCGGCGTGCTGGGTAGGCCGGTCGGCCAGGAGTTGATCCAGCCAGGCGGGGATCCGGTCGAGGTCTTCGTGGCGTTCGGGCAGCACGCCGGTGTGAACCAGAGTCTGCCGGACGTAGTGCTCGTAGCGGCTGGGCGGGAGTTCGTCTAAAAGGTCGTGACTAAGCGGCTTTCCGCTTGCGGCAAGTTCGCCCAGTAGGTGTGCGTTCGGGCTTCGCCGCAGCCAGCACAGGACACCGCGGGGGTCGTTTGCGGCGGCCAGCGCGTCCTGCAGCGGACGGAGTTGGCAGGAGACCTGGCCATCGGGTCCAGCGAGGTGTTCTTCGAGGCGGAGCAAGAGCACGCAGCGGGGGCAGCGGCCATCAGCGTAGAGGCGTCCGCCCTTGCCGCAGGCCAGGCAGGTGTAGATGCCGGGCATGCCGGCGCATGGGCCGCAGATGTTGTGACCGCTGTCGTCCCTTGCGATCAGAGGTTGCTGCTCGTGGCAGAGGTGGCACTCATCGGAGTGGTCGAGGATGCGGACATAGCAGGCGCCACAGACCGGTCCGCGGGGCCAGTGGGCGTGCACGGGGCGAACCTGGCTGCAAGCAGAGCACACACTGGTGGGCCGGGGCCGACAGGTGCGGCAGACGAGCCGCCCTTGAGAGTTCTTGGTGCAGGGGCGGACCTGCCCACAAGTTGAGCACGGGGTTGCGGCCGGGGTCGCGCAGTTCCAGCAGAGGTCAGGGCTGTTGGTAGTGGCTCGGCGGACAATCTGCTGGTGCCTGCCGCAGTTCCCGCAGGTCCGGCGAGGCTGGGCAAGGTGGCGGTAGCAGGTCGGGCAGAGCGCCCCGGCCGAGCCGAGGGAATGGGCGCGGCCGACGCGACCGCAGGCGGTGCAGGTATGCGCGGGCGGAGTCCAGCAGGCTTCACAGAGCGGCTTGCCATCCGAGCGCCGGGTGGCGGGCATCCGCGAACGTCCGCAGCCCGCGCAGTCCTCGGTGACCTGCGGATCCTTGCGGTAGCAGGAATAGCAGATGCCACCTTCGTCGCGCCGAGCGGAAATCCTGGCGGTGCGACCGCAGCGCCCGCACGGCTTCTTGTTCAGGGAGCTTCGTGCGGCGCATGCCTGGCAGATCCGGCCGCCCGGGCCGCTGCGGGGCAGCGTGATGCCGGTGCGTCGACATTCCGAGCAACCGGGCGAGGTGACACCGGTGTGTCCGGCGGCGAGCAGGGCCTGCGCGAGGCGCACGATCACGGCCGGGCAACGTGGATCGCCGGAGGTGAGCGCGTCCGGATGCGCGGCCAAGTGCTCGTCGAGCTCCCGCTGGGCGACGCCGCGTTCGGCCCGCGCCTGCAGCAGTGCGTCCGACGCGGCCTCCGCGTCCAGGTCAGGCAGGCGGGTGGTGAGCGCATTGATGATCCGGACGCGTCGTTCGTGGCGTTCTGCGACTCTGCGCTCGTCGCGGGTGCGGCTCACTGGCCCGGTCGACGGATCGTGGTCCGCCGAACCTGCGGCGCAGGACGGTCCGTGTCTCCGACAGCCTTGCTGACCTGGGCATTGACCGTCTCGACTTCGATCAAGTCGTTCGGGGTGCATTGAAGGATGTCGCAGAGCGCAGCGAGGGTGTCCATCGACAGCCGCTGCGGGGGCTGGGTGACCAACCGGAAGACCTGCTCGCGGGAGAGATGGACGCCTCGTTCGGCGAGTAGCGGGACCATGTCCGTCGTCTGGAACATGTCGCGGTCGGCCATGAGCTTGCGCAGGTTCCAGGTGATCCCCATTTTCTTGATCATTGACTCTCCCAGAGGTCAGGGTGGCGGTCCTTCAGGGCGCGCTGGATCACCCGGTTGCGGTACTCGTCGGACACACCGGTGTAGATCGCGGTCGTGCTGGCGTAGCTGTGGCCGACCTGCATGGACACGAACTTCTCGGGATAGTCGAACTCCACGAGGTGCGTGATGTACGAATGCCGCAGACAGTGCAGATCCAGTTCGGGCGGTAGGCCAGCGGCGTCTCTGGCCGTGGTGAAAGCCATGTTGACGCCGCGCAGGGACATGCGGCTGGAGCGTTCGGTGACAAACAGTGCGGCGAGCTTGCCAGGTGAGAAGGCGGGGCGGACCTCGGTGCACCAGTGGTCGAGCACGTCAACGATCCAGTCGAACTCCTTGACCGTGAACACCGTGCGGCGCTTGGGCGGACTGCCGTTGGAGGCCTTGCCGTAGCGGACGTAGAGGCCGCCGTGTTTGCCGTACTGCGGTCTTTTCGGAGCCCGCCGAAGGTCGGCGAGGTCGAGCATCCGCGCCTCGTTGCGCCGCAGCCCGTAGGCGTAGACCGTCTTGAGCAGGGCGGAGTCGCGCATCGCGGTCAACGCGCCTTTGCGGCCCCGAGTCTGGGCCTCCTCAACTCGGCTGTCGGCGGCGTCGAACAGGGCTTGGACCTCGTCGTAGGTCAACGGGCGGCGATCAGGCTGGCCCTCGTATTCGGCCACGTGGGCGACACGATTGTCCTCGTGGAAGATCTGCTGCGGGGTCTGTCCGAACCGCTCCAGGCACTCCGCCGCCCATCCGTAGCGGCGGTCGGTGATGAAGTCCATAAACAGAGCGAGGGTGGTCTCGTAGCCCCGCCCTGTCGACAGAACGACCGGCTTCTTGCGGTTCGGGGACCGCAGGTGAGCTATGAACGCCTCACCATCGGCAGGTTGCCACTGCCACGGGTACTGGTTCGTGAAGTCAGCCAAACGCCGCACCAGCGACATCCGCGGTTTGATCGTCGCCTCCTCGTTGAGGAAACGAGTGCGTTGCTGGCGTGCCCAGCCCAGCAGCATCGCCTCGAACACCGCGCTTGAAGGGTCGAGGTGGACCACTCCATCGACGAGTTCCAAGCCGGCGGACCCGGCCAAGCGGCTGACATGACCCTCACGAGCTTCCGTTGTATTCACCGCAACATTGTTGTGGTTGATGTGATCAAAAGACAAGGACACGGCAAGCTCTGAGTATGCGGAGCAGCCGTCGGAGACGGCGTTCAGCGGGGCGGCTGCCCGGGTGTAGGCCCCGAGCAGCCGCGTGCTACTTCTTCTTCGGGCGGACCGGCGTCTGCGCCAGCGCGCTGGCTGCGGCAGCCTTCTCCGCCTTGGTCGCATTCGGGTTCGCCAGCGTCTTGCCGGCGGCCGAAGCGGCCTTCGCGCCGGTCTGGCCGGTGCTCTTGGGAGCCTGCGACAGTGCGCTGGCCGCAGCGGACTTCTCCGCCTTGGTCGCATTCGCGCTGGTCAGGGCCTTAGCAGCGGCTGAAGCAGCCTTTGCGCCGGTCTGACGAGGATTCTTTGGAATGATCAACACCCCCCTCCGGGTCTAATTTGCATCGCGACCCGAAAGCTGATGTCATGCGTGATCTGACCCAGCGCATTGACATCAGTTCAGTGCCGCACCGAACGCCTGGCCCCTACAAGGCCAGGCGTTCGCCGTTCAGCCGCCAACTATCAGCGGCTGAGACGAACCTGGGCAATCCTCCGGTTCCGGCTGCGAAGCCAAAGGACAACCACGTTTAACCAGGCCGAGCCATCCCCCACAACGGACATTCAGCACGTTGTATCCGATGCAACTCGGCCCATTTGACGGCGTTGAGCCAGGTGATGCCGCGCTTGAACCCGAAGTACTTCGGCGATGGCGCCGCGCTGATGGTCCGCACGGGGACGACGAACACGACCGGACCTTAGCCAGACCCAGGGACCGTCCAACGAGGTTTCGCCGAACCCCAACGAACGAGCGGATCATGCACTGAACGGCCCTCCACTCGGGAAGCTGCGATGAGACCCCGAGTAGCTCTGCGTAGTGTTCCGATTTCGCCAAGTTGCGATCACGTCACAGGCCCAAAGCCCTCAACTACACGGCTTTGGCCTTTAGGCGAGTGGCTCCGTGGCATCCGGCCACGGAGCCTCCGCAAAAACCTGTTGGCGGACCACGGCGACCACTGCTAGTTTTCCGGAGGCCGTGCGAGAGACCGAGGAGGTGGTACCCGTGAACGTATCGACATGGGTGCTCCCCTCCGGGGTCACGGTCGGGCGATAGGTCGTCCGGGAGTGCCGTTCAAGAGCACTCCCGAAAGGCACGACTGTGCGATTCACTTCTGAACAGCGCCTCGACGACGGTGTCCTCGAGCGCGAATTCACCCTCGGCGAGATCCCCGGCATCCTGTGGACGCCCGCATCCGCATCCGCATCCGCATCGGCGCCGCTGATCCTGGTCGGCCACCCCGGCGGACTGCACAAGATGTACCCCCGACTGGTGGCCCGGGCTCGGCACTCCGCGGCGGAGGGCTTCGCCGCGGCCACCATCGAGCTCCCAGGGGGCGGTGACCGGCCCCGTTTCGCCGCCGCAGAGGAGGCCCGCGCCGACCTGCACCGGGCGCTGGAGGCCGGCGAGCCGGTCGACGACGAGGTCGTCGACCGGCTCGTCCTCCCGCTGGTCGAAAAGGCGGTCCCGGAATGGCGGGCCGCCCTGGACGCCCTCCTTTCGCTGCCCGAGATCGGCGGCCCGGTCGGGTACGCGGGAGGGGTGATCGCCATCGGCCTCCGGCTGGCGGTGGTCGAGCCACGCATCTCGGCCGCCCTTCTGTTCGCCGGGAGTTTCGTACCCCGCACCATGTTCGAGGAGGCCCGGCAGGTCACCATTCCGCTGCAGGTCCTGCTGCAGTGGGACGACGAAGGGAACGACCGGCAGCTGGCCCTGGACCTATTCGACGCCTTCGGCTCCAAGGAGAAGACGCTGCACGCCAATATGGGCGGGCACACCGGCGTCCCGCAGTTCGAGGGGGACGACGGGAACCGGTTCTTCGCCCGGCACCTGAAGTGAGGCCGGGCCGTCAGGCCGGCAGCAGACGATAGGAGCTGTCGGCCAGGATGCCGCTCATCGAGGACAGGTCCCGGCCCTCCTCGATGGCGGTGGCCAGCAGATGCACAACCGCCCCGACCGTGGCGGTACCGGCCATCGGCGGTACCGGCCGGTCGGGGCGGTGCTCTGCCACCAGCGCCTCCACTGTTCCCCAAGGCCGCTGCTGTACGAGAGGACCGAGGGAGACTGCGAGTACGTCTTCGGCGACTCCCTCGCCTCGCTGACCGACAGCCACAGGCCCTCCGCGGCGGCGGCGAACAGCTCGCCGTTCACCATGCCCAGGCCGACCCCGCCGCAGGGCCCGTCGGCGAGGGTGACCCAGTCGTGCTCGGGGTCGCGGTAGACGAGCCGGTCGTCGGAGGTGAGACCGTACAGGCCGATCGGGTGGACGCCGGTGGCCTCCCTGGGGGTGGCCAGGGCGACCAGCGCGGGGGCGGTGCCCGCGGGACGCCAGCGCAGGTTCTGGCCCGAGACCTCGCGAGTGAGCAGCGAGCCGTCCCGGGTGGCGCCGTACAGCAGGGAGCCGAACACGGTCAGCGCACGGATCTCGTCCGCGCCGCCGATGGTCTCCCAGCCGCCCGCGCGCGCCGACAGCCGGTCCAGCACGTTGCGGGTGATCCGGTCCACGATCGGGTCGTGCAGGGTGTTTCCCCAGTTCACGGTGGAGGCGGTGAACACCGTCCCGGCGCCGAGGCTGAAGACGCCCATGGTGGCCATGCCGCCCTGGCCGTACCGATGCCAGTGCCGCAGGTCCGCGGTGGCCAGGATGACGAAGGACGGCGGGGTGCCGTCGCGCCCGGTGGCCACCGGCACCCCGTCCTCCTCGACGAAGTCGCAGGCGTCCGTCTCGTAGCCGATGGCGCCCTTGCCGAACGTGTCGCCCTCGCCCAGCTTGGTGCCCTCGAACACCCAGTGCTCGGGGAAGCGGACGGTGGAGGACTCCTCGTGCATGAGCCGCATGTACGGTCCCCAGGTCCCGGCGCCGCGCCGGAAGCTGACCCCGGTCAGGCCGTTCTCCGGACGGTTCACCGGCGCGCTCGACCACTCGACCGGGGTGAGGGCGGGGTCCACGGCGGCCATCGGGTCGGCGATCGCGTCGCGGTAGCAGACCATGGTGCGCCCGTCGTCCTCCAGCCGGAACTGCCACCAGCAGGTGTTGCCGGAGAAGACGGCCAGGTTGCCACCCCGGCGGACGAACTCCTCGACGCTGTCGCGCATCCCCGCCGACCAGTACTCGTCATGTCCGCTGACCATCAGCAGCCGGTAGCCGGCCAGTAGCTCGCGTCCGGCGTGCAGGTCCAGGGCCGAGCAGTAGTCGACGTCGTACCCGGCGGGGCCCAGCCAGCGGATCATGCCCTCCTCCCAGCGCTCGGGCGGCGGCCCGCCGCCTGGCCGGTCGAAGGAGACGCGCGAGGCCCGGGTGGCCTGCTCGGTCCAGTAATCGGGTGAGCAGCCCATACGGTGTTCCTCCCGCCGGCCCGGAGGGGTACCCGTACACGGCGGCCTCCGACTCCGTCGGCGGGGAGAGTTTCGAGGAGATCCTGCGCGTCACCAAGGGATCTCGGTGGCGGCCCCCTGATCGGACGGCGTGCTTCCGGGTCTCCAGCCATCCGGCCACGCGAGGAGAGGCGACCGGCTTCCGAGTCGCCCGTACGGAGGTTGAGTAGAGATGGCCGAGTTCGATCCCGTCGCGGCCTACTACGACCGCCACTGGGCTCCGCAGTTCGTCTCGGTCGCGCTCGATCCGCTGCTGGCCCTGATGGTGCCGGCCGTTCCGCCAGGGGCCAGGGTTCTCGACCTGTGCTGCGGTACCGGCCGGATCGCCGCCGCGCTGACCGGACGAGGGTTCACCGTGGACGCGATCGACATCTCCGGCGCCATGGTCGAACTGGCGACGCGCAACGCCCCGTCGGCCCGGGTCTGGCGGGCCGACGTGCTCGCCATGGGGCCCGTCGACGACTACGACGTGGTCCTGTCGACGTACAACAGCGTCAACCACCTCGGCGGGACGCCGAACCTGCGACGGTTCTGCGTGGAGGCGCGGCGGGTACTACGGCCGGGTGGCCTCCTCGTCTTCGACGTCAACACGCCGGCCGCGGCGGCCGTCAACTGGAGGGGGACGTTCGCCGAGACGTCCGACGACGACGTCTGCGTGGTCAGGGCACACCTTGACGCGGCTACCGGAGCGGCGGTGAGCGACATCACCCTGTTCAGTCGTGACGGGGATTCGTGGACACGTGTCGACGCGAGGCTGCACATGGTCTGTTTTCCCGCCGAGCAGATCGACGACGCCCTACGGAGAGCGGGCTTCGCCGAGTGGGAGTGTTTCGACGGCGGCGCCGACCTGGGAGTCCAGGCGCTGGCCGGACATGTCTTCTACCGGGCGAAGGCGTGACGGGTTCTTTCGGGGCCGGCTCCGTTCGCGGGTCCGGTACGCGGGTCCGGTACGCGGGTCCGGTACGCGGGCTGGTCAGGGCCCGCGAAACCTCAGAGGAGAAAAGCAGTGCCCAGAGACTTCTATGCCACCGTCGCCCAGATACTTCCGGTGTTGCTGCTGGCGTTCATCTGGGATTCGCGCTTCCTCCACAACCTCAGGAACCAGCGCCGGAGACCTCGCCGTGAGGACCCGGTGAACGGCGTGTATTTCTGGACCAAGCAGCGCGTCCGCGTCTACTCACTGGTCATCGCCGTGATGATCATCACCGATCTCGCCCTCTGCGCGCTCGTGCTCGCCAACCTCCTGCCAGACGGTGTCGCAATGCGTGTGGTGGTGCTCGTGGGACTGCTCCTGTCACTCGCCACGCTGCTCAACCGGGTCTGGATGGACATCCTGCACGCCACCCGAGAGGTCGAGATCGCCTCCGCGGCCAGTACGCCGGCACCGGAGCCGGATGCTTCCACCGCCCGCGACTTCACCGCCCGCGACTCCACCGCCCGCGACTCCACCGCCCGCGACTTCACCGCCCGCGACTCCACCGCCCGGCCGTGAGTCCGTGAACCTGCGGGGTCATGAGGCGATCACCACAGCGGTGCGGGCAGTTCCTGGTGCGACGTTCCTCATCGGAAGTACAGATCCACCACGGTCCTGGCATCAGGAAGGCAGGCCCGACAATCTCGGTTTCCCCGCAGCGCGTTCGCGACCTCCGCTGAGGACTCGAAGATCCTGGAACGGAGTAGAGATCCGGCCCCCCGACCGGATCGGGGAACGCGCCCACACCGTCATTGGGAACGGAGCATTAGGCGCGCAGGCGCAGCCCCCGGGGGGTTGGGTGGAAGCCCGCGGATTCCAGGGCGGCGGCCAGAGGGGAGTCGTTGATGGCGGTGCCGTCCGCGCGCTCGACGGTCAGCTTGCCGAGGGCGCCGTCACGCACGGCGAGCGCGAGGGCGTCGACGGCAGGCCGGAGGCGGTCGTCGCCGGAGAAGGACAGCAGGGTCTTACCGCCGCGCTCGACGTAGAGGATCAGATGCCCGTCGACGAGCACGACCAGGGACCCGGCCTTCCTGCCCGGCTTGTGGGACACCTCGCCAGGATGGGCGGGCCACGGCAGGGCCGCCCCGTACGGGTTGGCCGGGTCGGTCGCCGCCAGCACCACCGCTCGCCGGGCGCTTTCCCCCGCCCTCTCAGGTCTCCGGGTGCTCCACGGGTCGGACACCGGTGCCGTGTTCGGCGGTGAGGTGAGCGAGACGGACATGGCGCGCATCCGGTCGACGGCACCGGGAAGGGCGAACTGGGCGCCGCCCAGCCCCTCCACGAAGTAGCCCCTGCGGCACCGGCCACTCTCCTCGAAGGCGCGAAGCACCTGGTAGACCGCGGCGAACCCGCCCGGCAGCCGCTCGGCGGTCACCGCGCCCCTGGTCACCACGCCGTGCCGCTCCAGCAGCACCTCGGCCTGGGCGTGGGCGCGCTGGGTGGCGTCCTCGGCGAGGGCGGGCAGCGTCCACCAGCGCCCGCCCACCGTGGGCGGGCCGCTCCGGCTCGGCAGCACCGCCCGCCGCCGCCGGGTCGGGGCCGGGCGGTGCGCGGGGCGTCCCGTCCCGAGCGTGGCCCGCAACGGCGCCAGCGTGTCACCGGTGATCCGGCCCGACCACACCAGATCCCACACGGCGGACGACAGGGTACGGTCGTCCGGGACCGAACCGGCCGGCAGAACGCCGGCCCGGCTCGCCAGCTCGCGGAAGAAGAGCGCGCCCCCACCGCTCAGCACCTCCAGCACCGCCCCGTGCACCGGGGTCAGCGTGATGTCGGCGGGAGCGGGCATCAGCAGCGGCGCGGTGTCGGCGAAGTAGAGCGACACCCAGCCGTCGCCACCGGGCAGGGACCCCTGCCCCGCCCAGATCACCTCGCCGGAGGCCGTCAGCTCGTCCAGCAGCGACGGGTCGTATCCGGGCACCCGCGAGGGCAGGATCAGCGTCTCCAGCGCCGACGCGGGCACCGCCGAGCCCTGTAACTGCTCGATCGCGCTCACCAGCGCGTCGATCGGCGGCCTGCCCCGCAGCGGGGAGTCGGTGATGCCGTGCCAGGCGGGGGCGAAGACGGCCACAGTCTCCGCGGAGACCGGTTCCACCTCCTTACGGAGCCTGGCCAGGGACCTGCGGCGCAGCATCCGCAGCACCTCGGCGTCGCACCACTCCTCGCCCCGGCCACCCGGTCTGAACTCCCCGCTCACCACCCGCCCCGAGGAGGCCAGGCGGCGCAACGCGTCGGTGACGACCGCGGCGCCGAGGCCGAACCTGGCCGCGGCCGTGTTCGCGGGGAAGGGGGTGCGCGTGCGGGCGTGCCTGGCGATCAGGTCGCCCAGCGGATCGTCCACCGGTTCCAGGAACGCGTGCGGCACCCCTGCGGGCAACGGCACGCCGAGAGCGTCGCGTAGCCGGGCGGCGTCCTCGATCGCCGCCCACCGCTCCTGCCCGGCCACCCGAACCCTGATCGCCCGCCGGGAGTCCTCCAGCGCGGCCAGCCAGGCCGGGTCACCCCCGCGCACGCTCACGTCCTCGGACACCAGGGGACCGTGCGAGCGGAGCAGGTCGGCCAGATCCTCGGCGTCGCGCAGCGGCCGGTCCAGCCGGGCCAGCCCCCGCTCGGTGTCGGCGATCACGTCGGGGTCGAGCAGTTCGCGCAGGTCGGCCTGGCCCAGCAACTCGGCCAGCAGGCTCGTGTCGAGCGCGAGCGCCTGAGCGCGGCGCTCGGCCAGCGGGGCGTCCCCCTCGTACATGAACGCCCCGATGTAGTTGAACAGCAGCGACGCCGCGAACGGCGACGCCTTCTCGGTCTCGACCTCCACCAGCCGGACCCGCCGCGCCTCGATGTCGCGCATCAGCCGGACCAGCCCCGGAACGTCGAACACGTCCTGAAGGCACTCGCGCATCGTCTCCAGCACCACGGGGAACGACTCGTAGCGGCCGGCCACGTTCAGCAGGTGCGACGCACGCTGCCGCTGCTGCCAGAGCGGTGACCGCCTGCCCGGCACGCGGCGCGGCAGCAGCAGGGACCGCCCCGCGCACTCGCGGAACCGCGCCGCGAACAGCGCCGAGCCGCCGAGCTCCTCGGTGACGATCCGCTCGATCTCGTCCGCGTCGAAGGCGGCGACGTCGGACGGGGGCTCCGAGAGCGTGTCGGGGATGCGCAGCACGATCCCGTCATCGGCGTGCACGGCCTGCACATCGACGCCGTAGCGCTCTCGCAGCCGCCGCCCGATCGCCAGTGCCCACGGCGCGTGCACCCGTGCTCCGTACGGGGAGTGCACCACCACCCGCCAGTCGCCCAGCTCGTCGTGGAACCGCTCGACCAGCAACGTCCGGTCGTCCGGCACGTAACCGGTCGCCTGCCGTTGCTCGGCCAGGTAGGCGAGCAGGTTGGCCGCGGCGAACCCGTCAAGCCCCGCCGACCTGATCCTCTCCAGGGCTCCGTCCCGTGCCGCGTTTCCCGTTCCCGGGCTTCCCGTTCCGGCCTGTGCCCTTCCCGCCTTCGTGTCCCCCGGCCTCGCACTTTCCGTACCACCGCCTCCCGCCTGGGCGTCCGCACCCGCCGCGGACATCTCGCGGAGGAACGCGCCGATGGCCTTCCCCAGCTCCGCCGGACGCCCCGCGGTGTCGCCGTGCCAGAACGGGAGCTTCCCCGGCTGCCCGGGCGCGGGAGTGACCAGCACCCGGTCAGCCGTGATCTCCTCGATCCGCCAGGAGGTCGCGCCCAGCACGAACACGTCCCCGGCCCGCGACTCGTAGACCATCTCCTCGTCCAGCTCGCCCACCCGGGAGGACTTCTCGCCGACCAGGAACACACCGAACAACCCCCGGTCGGGAATCGTGCCGCCGTTGGTGACCGCCAGCCGCTGGGCTCCGGGACGACCCCGCAGGGTGCCGGCCACCCGATCCCAGACGACGCGCGGTCGCAGCTCGGCGAACTCCTCGCTCGGGTAGCGCCCGGCGAGCATGTCGAGCGTCGCCTCCAGCGCGCTTCTGGGCAGCGTCCGGTAGGGGGCGGCTCGCCGCACGACCTCCTCCAGCTCGTCGACGGTCCACTCGTCCAGCGCGGTCATCGCCACGATCTGCTGGGCGAGGACATCGAGAGGATTGCGCGGATAGCGCAGCTCCTCGATCTCCCCGCTCCGCATCCGCTCGGCCACCACGGCCGTCTGGACCAGGTCCCCCCGGTATTTGGGGAAGATCACGCCGCGTGAGACGGCTCCCACCTGGTGCCCGGCCCGGCCGATCCGCTGCAGGCCGCTCGCCACGCTCGGCGGCGCTCCCACACAGGCCACCAGGTCCACCGCGCCCATGTCGATGCCGAGCTCCAGGCTGGAGGTCGCGACCACGGCGGGCAACCGTCCGGACTTGAGCGCCTCCTCGATCTGGGAGCGCTCCTCCTTCGACACCGACCCATGGTGGGCCCGTACGATCTCCGGGACGACCCCCTTGGCCGAGCCGGCCTGCGCCATCATGGCCGCCGGGGTGGACAGGGAGGCAGGGGGCTTGGGGAAGCCCTCGGCCCAGTGCACCGGGCCCGCCTCCGTGTCGCCTCCGGCCCGCTCCGCCTCGGCTGCACCCCGCTCCCACGCCAGCTCGTTGAGACGGGTGCACAGCCGTTCGGCCAGCCGCCGCGAGTTGGCGAACACGATCGTGGAACCGTGATTCCCGATCAGGTCGAACAGCCGCTCCTCCACATGCGGCCAGATCGACCGCTTGGCCGGAGTCTCGGTCGGCCACAGGTCTTCGCCGGGGGTGGGGGAGGTGGGGGGCGTGTCGAGCTCCGTCATGTCCTCGATCGGGACGACCACCTCGACCTCGATCTCCTTCCCCGAGGGCGGCTGGACCACGGTCGCCGGACAGGGGCCGCCCAGGAAGGCGGCGACCTCGCTCACCGGCCGCACGGTCGCCGACAGGCCGACGCGCTGCGCGGGCCGGGGCAGGAGAGCGTCGAGCCGCTCCAGGCTGAGGGCCAGGTGCGCGCCGCGCTTGGTGGCCGCCACCGCGTGCACCTCGTCGACGATGACCGTCTCCACACCGCGCAGTGCCTCCCGGGCCTGGCCGGTGAGCAGCAGGAACAGCGACTCGGGGGTAGTGATCAGGATGTCGGACGGCCTGGTCGCGAACCGGCGTCGCTCCTCGGGGGAGGTGTCGCCGGAGCGGATCGCCACCGAGATCTCCGGCACCGGGAGGCCGAGCCTTCTCGCGGTCTGCTTCAGCCCGGCCAGCGGTGCCCGGAGGTTGCGCTCGATGTCGACCGCCAGAGCCTTGAGCGGCGACACGTAAAGGACCCGGCACAGCCTCGGCGGTTCGTCGCCCCCTTGCGAACGCCTGCGCCTCCCACCGGCACCCGTACCGTTCGTCACGCCCGCGACGGTGGCGCCCGCCGGGGCGTCCGCGATCGCGGTGGTGCCCGCCGGAGATCCGGTGTCTCCGGCGGAGGGGGAAGATCTGGCGCCTCCGGCACTCGCGGGGAAGCCGGCGTCTTCGCCGGACGTGGGAGAGGCGGCATCCCGGAGAGACCCGCTGTCTCCGGGGGGTTCGGTGGCCGGGTGCCCGGCCGCCAGCCGGTCGAGCGACCACAGGAAGGCGGCCAGCGTCTTGCCGGAGCCGGTGGGGGCGACCACCAGGGTGTTGTCACCCCGGGCGATCGCCGCCCACGCCCCCTCCTGCGCCGCGGTCGGTGCGGCGAACGCCCCGGTGAACCAGTCCCTGGTCATCCGGGTGAAGTGCCCCAGCGCCCCGTCCGCGCCTGCCGTCTCGCTCATCGCGTGCCCCCTGCCTCCCGGCTCGGCCGACCAACCGGGCCACCGTCCATACTGCACGGCGGCACCGACAGAACCCGTCGCCGCCTGCCACGGGCCAGAGGCGGAGAGAGGCCGGAGGCCGGTTCATCACCTGCGGATACGTGATCCACCGGTCTCACGGCCGGATCGCGCGCTCTCCACACCGGAGGGGTTCGACGAGGCTCTGCCACCATGACCTGCCCCGAGGCGGGTCGCTCTCCGTCGTCAGCCGAACACCGGAGGATGCCTCGGAGTTCGGGCGGGGAAAGATGTGGAGGGCATGCTTTGGCGAACATACGACTTATGAGCGGTGAGCGAACGGTGAGCATCGACTATCAGGCCATCGAGGCGAAACGCGAGCGGATCAGAGCGGAACACCTGAGGGAGGGCCGTCCGCCGAGCAGCGCGAGGGGGCTGCACCACTTCGCACTGATCTCCTCCGACGTCGAGGCGACGATCAGGTTCTACCAGGACCTTCTGGAGTTCCCCCTCACGGAGATCTTCGAGAACCGCGACTACCGGGGGTCGAACCACTTCTTCTTCGACATCGGCAACGGCAACCTCCTTGCCTTCTTCGACTTCCCAGGTCTGGACCTCGGCCCCTACCGGGAGGTCCTCGGCGGGCTCCACCACGTCGCCATCTCCGTGGCCCCCTCCACCTGGGAGCATCTGCGGGGCAAGCTGGCGGCGGCGGGTGTGCCGCACCAGGTGGAGAGCGGTACCTCCATCTACTTCGCCGACCCGGATGGGGCGCGCGTGGAACTGCTCGCCGACCCCCTCGGCGAGATGTACGGCTCCCGGGTGCTCTGACGTGCGCCACCCCTCTGACGTGCGCCACCCCTCTGGGGAGCGCCACCCTTCTGGGGAGCGTCCCCTTCTGGGGAGCGTCCCCTTCTGGGGAGCGTCCCCTTCTGGGGGGGCGTACTCCCGCCCGGCGCGCGTACCCGGCCGCTGACGGCCCCCCGCCCCCGCCCCCCCGCCCGACAGCCCGTCTCTCTTCCACCGGGACCGGGTGATCGGGACCGGGTGATCGGGACGGGGCCGACTCGCGGCCCGGCGGTGTGCTCAGTGGTGTGCCCGGCGGTGTGCCCGGCGGTGTTCCGGGCGTGGGCCGCGGCACGCCGGTGTGGTCCCATACTTGGGGCATGCGCCTGTCGGATTTCTGGAAGCGGATGAAGTTGCACTTCGGCGACCAGTACGCCGAGTCGTGGGCCCATGACTACGTCATCGCCGACCTCGGCGGCCGGACCGTGATCCAGGCGCTGGCCGAGGGGGTCGGGGCGAAGGAGGTCTGGCACGCCGTGTGCGGGGTGACCGACGTCTCTCCCAGGCTCCGCTGAGGGTGACCCGGGGGCGGTCAGGAGGGCTCCACAGGCGGAGCGAGAAGCCTCTCCACCGAGTCGGCCGCGTGCACGGGGTCGTCGGTGCTCTCCTCGCCGTCCGGTGACCACAGAAACAGCCAGCCGTCCTTGACCGGGGTGGCGAAGACGATGGTCTGCCGGCCGCTGTCCGGATGCCATACCCACAGCACCGGAGTGGTGCCTCCGAGGGTGCGGCTGACCAGCCCTCGTCGTTGCAGTTCGGCGGCCAGGGAGTCGAGATGGGCTAGGCGTTGCTGCGTGAACGTGTTGGGCACGTCGGACACCTCGGGTCGTTTCCCCTCAGGATCACCCCAGGTCAGCCTGGTTGCAACAGGCTCAGGGCAATTATCGGAAATGTCGCCTCCCGGATGGGGTGGCGCTCCTCGCGGCCACGGCCCCTTCATCTGTACCCGGCCACGCGGGAGAGTTCCGCGGCGGATCACGGTTCCTGGAACGCGTGGCGCCAACAGGCCACGATCGAACAGTCGTTCGGCTATATTGAACGGGCCGTCACTCCTGGCGTGCCCTCCCGAAATTGTCGGCGGCACCCCGTAGCTTTCTGGCAACCGATCCAACCCGCGACCCTCCAGGGGGGCTCCCATGGCAGCTAACGACCGCGAGAAGGCGCTCGAGACCGCGCTCGCTCAGATCGAGCGGCAGTTCGGCAAGGGCTCCATCATGCGCCTGGGCGACGAGACCCGGGCGCCCATCGAGGTGATCCCCACCGGCTCCATCGCGCTCGACGTGGCCCTCGGCATCGGGGGCTTCCCGCGTGGCCGCATCGTCGAGGTCTACGGTCCCGAGTCCTCGGGCAAGACCACGGTCGCCCTGCACGCGGTGGCCAACGCCCAGCGCGGTGGCGGCATCGCCGCGTTCATCGACGCCGAGCACGCGCTCGACCCGGAGTACGCCCAGAAGCTGGGCGTCGACACCGACGCGCTGCTCGTCTCCCAGCCCGACACCGGCGAGCAGGCGCTGGAGATCGCCGACATGCTGATCCGGTCCGGCGCCGTCGACCTGCTGGTCATCGACTCGGTCGCGGCCCTGGTGCCCAAGGCCGAGATCGAGGGTGAGATGGGCGACAGCCACGTCGGCCTCCAGGCACGCCTGATGTCCCAGGCGCTGCGCAAGGTCGCGGGCGCGCTCAACAACACCGGCACCACCGCGATCTTCATCAACCAGCTCCGTGAGAAGATCGGCGTCATGTTCGGCTCGCCCGAGACCACGACCGGTGGAAAGGCGCTGAAGTTCTACGCCTCGGTGCGTCTCGACATCCGCCGCATCGAGACGCTGAAGGACGGCACCGAGGCGGTCGGCAACCGCACCCGGGTGAAGGTCGTCAAGAACAAGATGGCCCCGCCCTTCCGGGTGGCCGACTTCGACATCCTCTACGGCGTCGGCATCTCCCGCGAGGGCGGCCTGATCGACATGGGCGTGGAGCACGGCTTCGTCCGCAAGTCCGGAGCCTGGTACACCTACGAGGGGGACCAACTCGGCCAGGGCAAGGAGAACGCGCGAAACTTCCTCAAGAACCACCCGGACATGGCGAACGAGATCGAGAAGAAGATCAAGGAGAAGCTCGGCGTCGGCCCGCGCGTCGACAGCCCGGCCACTCCGCCGCCCGCCGCTCCTGCGACCGCGGCGTCCGGCCGTGCTTCCGGCTCGGCTCCGGCAGCCGCCGCGTCCGGTCGCGGTTCCAAGGCGGCCACCCCCAAGCCGGGTGACGCCTGATTCGGGCTGACCGCTGATGATGGGAGCCGATCTCGGTCCGGCGGGCGAACTCGGGCCGAGAGACTGGGGCGCCTGGCCCGACGAGCCTCGGACCGACTCGCCGGGCAGGAGTGGGCGCGGGCGAGGTGATGGTGCCCCCGCTCCCGAGGGGGGACTTCAGGGGGAGGGCGCAGGCTCCGTCGGTGGCGAGCCGCGAAGCCGGAAGGGACGTGGCTCCCGGCGTGGTGAGCGGCGGTCCGGGGGTGATTCCCCGGGTGCCTTTCCTGAGGGCCTCCTTCCTGACGGACCGGCCGAGGGCTCTCCCGCGAGCCGGGGAGCCGGGGCCGATCCGCAGGCGGTGGCGCGGGCGATCTGCCTGCGGTTGTTGACGATGGCACCGCGCACCCGAGCCCAGCTCGCGGAGGCGCTGCGCAAGCGTGAGGTGCCCCAGGAGGCGGCGGACGCCGTGCTGGAGCGCTTCTCCGAGGTCGGGCTCATCGACGATGAGGCGTTCGCCGCGGCATGGGTGAGCTCCCGCCATGCCGGGCGGGGGCTTGCCAGAAAGGCCCTTGCCTCCGAGCTCCGGCACCGGGGGGTGGATGAGGAGACCGTGAAGGACGCGGTGGAGCAGCTCGACCCCGAGCAGGAGGCGGAGACCGCCCGTCGCCTTGTGCGGCGCAAGCTCTCCTCGACTCGCGGCCTGGACCCTGCGGTCAGGACTCGTAGGCTGGCCGGCCTGCTCGCCCGGAAGGGGTACGGTCCTGGCCTGGCGTTTCGCGTGATCCGCGAAGTGCTGGAGGATGATGAGGTAGAAACAACGTCATTCCTGGAAGATTCGGGTTATCCCCTCGACTAGTTCAAGTGGTCTGACACTAGGTCTTTGCTTGCTCGTTACCTCTCTGACGCTTAATCTCAACGGCAGTGAGGAGTTACTCCGCGCAGTGCGGATTGTCATAGCGGTGTAGTACGGACAAGCAGGCTTGGCGGATTAGGGCGGGACAACGGGCCGGCGGGAAAAGCCGGTAAGTGATCCCTCTGGGTTCACTTCTGTCCCGACAGCGCCGTCTCTTGAGCTTTCCGTGCCGTGCGTGTGACCCCTCGTGTGCCTGATATTTGCGACGCGAGGAAGGTGGGGCGCGCATGGATCCGGTCGTGGTCGTCATGTTGGCAGTGGCGGTTGTGGCTCTCGCCTTGATGACAGCCGTGCTGGTCGTGTTGCTGCGTCGCATCGGGGGAGCCGGGCCGAAGGGCCTCACCCCGGAGCAGGAGGCCGAGGTTTCGGCTCAGCTGGAGGAGGCCAGGCGTGAGGCCGCCGGTATCCGGGCGAAGGCCCAGGACGACGCCGGAGAGCTTCTGCGCAAATCGGAGGCGGCGGTCGAGGCGGCGACCGAGATGCGCAAGGAGGCCGAGGCCGAGGGCAAGGTGCTGAAATACGAGCTCAAGGAGCTCCGGGCAGACCTCGAACGCAGGGAGAACCGGCTGGCCGAGCGGGAGCAGCGCCTCGACGATGAGGCCAGGCGCCAGGCCGACCGGGCACGCAAGCTCGCCGAGACGGAGACCGAGCTGGCCGACCGACGCGAGGATCTCGAACGGGTGGCCGAGGAGCGCAAGGCCATCCTGGAACGGGTGTCCGGGCTCACCGGCGACCAGGCCAGAACCGAGCTGGTCCGGGAGATCGAGAACCAGGCCAAGCGCGAGGCCGCGCTGATCGTCAGGGAGATCGAGGGCGAGGCCCGCAAGGAGGGCGAGAAGCGCGCCACCAAGATCGTCACATTGGCGGTTCAGCGGGTGGCCACCGAGCAGACCGCCGAGTCCGTCGTGAGCGTCCTGCACCTGCCGGGTGACGAGATGAAGGGGCGCATCATCGGCCGCGAAGGTCGTAACATTCGTGCCTTCGAGTCGACCACCGGAGTCAACCTGATCATCGACGACACGCCGGAAGCCGTGTTGCTGTCGTGCTTCGACCCGGTCCGCCGCGAGACCGCGCGGCTGACTCTGGAGAAACTCGTCCTCGACGGCCGCATCCATCCGCAGCGCATCGAGGAGGCCCACGAGCGCAGCAAGGCCGAGGTCCAGGAGCTGTGCGTGCGGGCGGGTGAGGACGCCCTGGTGGAGCTCGCCATCACCGACATGCACCCTGAGCTGGTCACCCTCCTCGGCCAGCTCCGCTACCGCACCTCCTACGGCCAGAACGTGCTCGGGCACCTCATCGAGTCCGCCCACATCGCCGGCATCATGGCGGCCGAGCTGCGGCTCGACACGACGTTGCTCAAGCGCTGCACGCTCCTGCACGACATCGGCAAGGCCCTCACCCACGAGGTCGAGGGAAGCCACGCGCTCATCGGCGCCGAGATCGCCAGACGGTACG
The DNA here is from genome assembly GCF_035917995.1 of Streptosporangium sp. NBC_01755. Lineage (NCBI taxonomy): Bacteria > Bacillati > Actinomycetota > Actinomycetes > Streptosporangiales > Streptosporangiaceae > Streptosporangium > Streptosporangium sp. NBC_01755. The sequence goes on from NZ_CP109131.1 coordinate 5,529,239, forward strand.
GCGAGCACGAGGACGTCGTCCACGCCATCGAGGCCCACCACAACGAGGTCGAGGTCAAGACCGTCGAAGCCGTCCTCACCCAGGCCGCCGACGCGATCAGCGGCGGACGCCCGGGCGCCCGCCGAGAGTCACTGGAGGCCTACGTCAAGCGCCTGGAGCGCCTGGAGGAGATCGCCACCTCCTACGAGGGGGTCGAGAAGGTCTTCGCCATGCAGGCGGGCCGTGAGATCAGGGTCATGGTCAAGCCGGGAGCGGTCGACGACATCCAGGCTCAGGTGATCGCCCGCGATGTCGCCAAGCAGGTCGAGGAGGAGCTCACCTACCCCGGTCAGATCCGCATCACGGTCGTCCGTGAGTCCCGGGCCACCGAGTTCGCCCGCTGACCGGCCCGACACCTGAAAGTCGCCCGCCGGACGGACAGGTGCGCGGGTGGGGAGCGGGGAGCCGTGAGGCGAGCTTTCGGGTGAGCGCTCAGACGTGGAAGATCTGCTGGTAGAAGGCGAGCTCGGTGGCCAGTGCCGCGCTGCGGGTCTCGGCGCGGCGGAAGCCGTGGGCCTCGCCCTCGAACGTGAGGTAGGTGCAGGGAACGCCACGTTCGGCGAGGGCGTCGACGAAGACCTGCGACTGCTCGGGGGGGACCACGGGGTCGGACAGGCCCTGCAGGAGCAGCATCGGGCAGCTCACCCCCGCCACCTGGCCGATGGGCTCACGCGAAGCGTACAGAACAGGGTCTTCCGGGCCGATCAGCCACTCGATGTAGCGTGACTCGAAGTCGTGGGTGGTCGCACTGAACGTGGCGAGCGAGCTTATGCCGTAGTAGGAGACGCCCCCGGCGAACGCGTCGGACGTGCAGCAGGCCGCCATGACCGTCCAGCCGCCCGCGCTGCCGCCCCGGATCGCGATCCGCGCAGGGTCGGCCAGCCCTTCCGCGGCCAGCCATTCGGCCGCGGCGATCGAGTCCTCGACGTCGACCACGCCCCACTGGCCGCGCAGCCGCTCGCGGTAGGCGCGGCCGTAGCCGGTGGAACCGCCGTAGTTGACGTCGATCACTCCGATGCCCCTGCTGGTGAAGAACGCCTTCTCCAGGTCGAGCGCTCCGGCGCTGTGTCCCGTCGGCCCGCCGTGCACGAACACGACGTACGGCGGGGGGCCCTCGCCACGTGCCGAGGGGTTGGACGGCGGGTAGAGGAACGCGTGCACCTCGCGCCCGAATCGGCTCTCGAACCTCACGGTTCTGGGGAGCGGCAGGTAGGCGGTGTCGGGCAGCCCGTTGACGTCCCCGCGCAACTCCTGCGCCCTGCCGGTCACGGTGTCGACCCGGACGATCGAGCGGGGCAGCACCGGGCCGTACCCGATACCGACCAGGGCGTGCCCGTCGGTGGCCAGCACCGGATCCCAGCCGTCGTAGGGCACGTCCAGGTCGCTCAGCACACCGCTGTCGGGGTCGAAGACGCCCAGCCTCAGGTCGCCCAGCCCGTGCAGGACCGCGAGGCTGCCGTCGGCCATCGGCGCGTACGGTATCGCGCCGAGCTGCCACAGCGGGCCCGCGAACTCCTCCTCCATCGGGTAGAGCGCCCTGGTTGAGGTGCCGTACATCCCGACCAGGTAGAGGTTCCACCAGCCCGACCAGTCGGAGATCACGTAGAGGTGCCGCTCGTCACGCCACTGTGGGGCGAGCACCGACTCGGAGATGCCGCCCTTGACCTTCCAGGAGGTGCCGTCGGCCAGCCGGCAGACCCGCAGTTCGGTGCCGTTCCACGGCATCTGCGGATGGTTCCAGCAGATGAAGGCCAGGTGCTCGCCGTCGGGGGAGATGGCGGGGGAGGCGTAGAAGTCGTGCCCGCCGATCCGCTCGCGGGGCGCGTCCTCGCCGGAGAGGGGGATGGACACGATCGACCGGCTCACCTCGCCGTCGTCGTGGCGTTCCCTGACGCACCAGACCTGGCCGTCGTGGACGAGAAGGTCCGCGTAGCGCAGGTCCGTGGGCTGCTCGGGCTCAGGTGTGAGCGGCCGTGGCTCGCCGCCGGTGGGCAGCAGGTAGAGCCGCTGGTCTGCGAAGTTCGTGAACACCACGCCCTCGCCGGGCACCACCGCGTACGACCGGCCGCCGTACTCGTGAACCCTGGTTCTGGCGCTCCACGGCGCGCTCAGCAACTCGCGCTGCGCACCGTCTGGAGTTCTGTGCACGATGGTGGTCCGCCCGCCCTCGGCGGGACGGTCCTCGGTCCACCAGACCTCTTCGCCGAGCACCGTCGGGAACCCGAGGCGCAGCCCGGAACGGGCGACGTCGGACGTGGAGATCGGCGAGGGCCAGGTGGCGTACGGCAGGACGGCCTGCTCGGGGGACATGGCGCAATCCTGCCCGATAACCCGCTCCGTGTCGCCGGTATCACGCTCGCGTCACCAGAGATATGCCATCGCCAGTCGGCGCGGGCCGCAGGATCGGGAGGAATGAGCGGGAGAGAGGTAGTTGATCTGACCTTTTCCATAAGTCGGCCTTCGGGTGTTTTCACCGTTGGTGGGACCGTCACCTGCCTCGAGGCCCGGCATGAAAGAGGGCGGCCACCGGACCCCGGTGACCGCCCCCGATCGCTGTGGTGTCTACGGTTTCGGGTTCCCCTGGCCGACCTCGACCTCGACCTCGACCTCGACCTCGACCGCGGTCGGCGAGCCGGGCCGGGCGATCGGCTGGGCCGCCGTCTTCCTGCTGCGACGGCTCCGCCTCTCCAGCCAGGTGGCGACGGTGCCCACCATCACGTTGATGATGATGTAGATGATCGCGATGACGATCACGGCGGGAATGATGTTGTTGAAGTTGGAGGGCAGCACGCGCGCCCCCGCGTTCAGCAGGTCCTCGAACGACACGATGAAGCCCAGGGCGGTGTCCTTCAGCAACACCACCAGCTGCGCGACGATCGCCGGCATCATGACGGTGACCGCCTGCGGGAGCATGATCATCCGCATCACCTGACCAGGACGCAGGCCGACCGCCAGCGCGGCCTCCCGCTGTCCCCGGGGGATGGACAGGATGCCCGCCCGTACGATCTCCGCCAGCACCGAGCCGTTGTACAGGACCAGGCCGACGACCACCGCGGCGAACGGCGTCACGGTGAGCCCGAAGACCGCGCTCCCGCCGAACATCACCGCGAAGATCATGATCAGTAGCGGGATCGCCCTGAAGAACTCGACGACCGCACCCGCTGCCAGGCGGATCCAGGTCCGTTCCGAGAGCCGGCCGATGCCGAAGACGAATCCGAACGGCACCGCGATCACGGCGGCGACCGCGGCCGCGCTGAGCGTGTTCAGCAGGCCGGGCAGGATCAGGTTGAGCCACACGTCGCCGCGGAGGAACGGCGTCCACATCTCGGCGCTGAGCTGGTTCTTCTCGTCGAGCTTGGTCACCAACACGTACACCGCGAACAGCGTGACACCGATGACCAGCACGGTGAGCACGTTGTTGCGGATCCGGGCCTTGGGGCCGGGAATGTCGTACAGGACGCTGACGCGCTCGGAGCTCTCGGCACGCCCGCGCGCCGGGCGCCGCTCGCGTTCGGTGGTCACCGCGGTCATCGGACCACCGCCAGGCGCTTGGCGAGCCAGCCGAACAGCAGCCCGGTCGGCAGGGTCAGGATCAGGAAGCCCAGAGCGAACCCGGCGAAGATCTGCACGACCGCGTCGCCGTGCGCCTCGAAGAGCGTCTTCATCGTCAGGGACGCCTCACCGACCCCGATGGCGGCGGCGATCGTGGTGTTCTTGGTCAGCGCGATCAGGATGCTGCCCAGCGGGGCGATCACCGCGCGGAACGCCTGGGGCAGCACGATCAGCCTCAGATTCTGGCCGAACGTGAGCCCGATGGCGCGGGCCGCCTCGGCCTGGCCGACCGGCACCGTGTTGATCCCGGCCCGGATCGCCTCGCAGACGAACGCCGCCGTGTAGGCCGACAGGCCGATGATGGAGAGCCACATGTAGTTGGTGGACAGGCTCGGGGAGAACGAGACGTCCAGGACCAGGCCGAGGCCCAGCCCGCAGAACACGATCACCAGGGTCAGCGGGGTGTTCCGCAGGACGTTCACGTACGTCGTGCCGATTCCGCGCAACACAGGCAGCGGGCTGACCCGCATCCCCGCGAGGATCGTCCCGAGCACCAGCGCCACCAGCCCGCTGGTGAGGGTGAGCCGGATCGTCAACCAGAAAGCTTCCAGAATGACCCGGAATTCTTCGGAGAGTGCCTGCACTCATTCCTCCAGTGGTCACCGGCCGGGGCGTCCGCACGCCCCGGCCGAGATGTGACCGGTCAGTAGCGCTCGACAGTCGGCGGGGTGGTGAAGAACTTCCCGAACTCGCCGAAGTTGGTGTCGACGGCCTTCTTCCAGCTGCCGTCCTTGAACATCTTCTCCACCGCCGCGTTGACCTTCTCGCGGGTGTCCTTGTCGTCCAGCTTCAGGCCGATGCCGTACTTCTCCTCGGAGAAGGGCTGGCCGACGAGGCGGAACTTGCCGGGGGACTGGGCGGCGAAGCCGGCCAGGATCGTCGCGTCCGTGGAGATCGCGTCAACCTGCTTGTTCTCCAGCAGCGGCAGGCAGGCGCCGTAGCCCTGCTGCTCGGTGAGGAACTGGCTCTTCCACTCGTCGCCGAACTTCTCGACCAGGCGCGCGGGAGAGGACGAGCCCTGGGCGCCGCAGACCTTCTTGGTCTTGAGGTCCTCGACACTGTTGATCGTGGTGTCGTCCGCCCGGGTCAGGATGTCCTGGCCGGTGACCAGGTACGGGCCGGCGAAAGCGACCTTCTTCTTGCGGTCGTCGGTGATCGAGTAGGTCGCGATCACCGCGTTGACCTGGCCCTGCTGGATGAAGGATTCGCGGTTGGCCGAGATGGCCTCCTTGAACTCGATCTTGTCCTCGGAGTAACCGAGCTCCTTGGCGACATACCTGGCCACGTCGACGTCGAACCCCTTGAAGGAGCCGTCGGGCTGCTTCTGCCCGAGCCCCGGCTGGTCGACCTTGATACCCACGACGAACTTGTCGCTTCCACTGCCGCCGTCACCGCACGCGGTCAGGCCGGCCACCGCCGCGGCGGCTGCGATCACCACGGCTCCAATACGACGTACACGCATTTTCACTACCTCGTCTTCCATCGGGGATGAGCAGAGCCGTCAGTGAGTGAGGATCTTGGAAAGGAAATCCTTGGCCCGGTCGGTACGGGCGTTGGTGAAGAACTCCTCGGGGGTGTTCTCCTCCACGATCTGGCCCTCGGCCATGAACACCACGCGGTCCGCCGCGCGGCGGGCGAAGCCCATCTCGTGGGTGACGACCATCATCGTCATGCCCTCCTGGGCAAGGCTGATCATGACGTCGAGCACCTCCTGGACCATCTCGGGGTCCAGTGCCGAGGTCGGCTCGTCGAACAGGATCATCTTGGGGTCCATGGCCAGGGCGCGGGCGATGGCCACGCGCTGCTGCTGGCCTCCGGAGAGCTGCGCGGGATACTTCGACGCCTGGGCGCCGATGCCCACCCGTTCCAGCAGCTCCATGCCCCGCCGCTCGGCGTCGGCCCTGGCGATGCCGCGAACCTTGATCGGGCCTAGCGTGACGTTCTCCAGGATCGTCTTGTGGGCGAACAGGTTGAAGGACTGGAACACCATCCCGACCTCGGACCTGAGCTTGGCCAGCGCCTTACCCTCGACGGCGAGTGGCTGCCCGTCGAAGGTGATCGTCCCCTGGTCGATCGCCTCCAGCCGGTTGATCGTCCGGCAGAGGGTCGACTTGCCGCCCCCCGAGGGGCCGATGACGACGAGGACCTCACCGCGGGAGATCGTCAGATTGATGTCCCGAAGGACGTGCAGGCTGCCGAAGTGCTTGTTGACGCCTTCGAGCACCACCAAAGGAGTCTTGTCCCCGTTCTCCGTCATGGTGGATAACGTAATTCTGTAAAGGGCACCCCGCACTAACCCTGCGGTACCGATCAGATCACAGCCCACTTACCTGTTGGCCATCAACCTGGAGTGACCGGCTCCTCACCCCGGGTCCGGCGGGTTCCGGGCCGTACCCGAAGGTCCGGCGGAGCGCCTACCCTTGTCTTGAGATGACTGCCACCGTGGAGAGCGCCCGCACGTACGAGGTTCGTACCTATGGGTGCCAGATGAACGTGCACGACTCCGAGCGCCTGTCCGGCCTGCTGGAAGACGCCGGATACGTTCCGGCCGCCCAGGGGGAGACGGCCGACGTGGTCGTGTTCAACACCTGTGCCGTACGGGAGAACGCCGACAACAAGCTCTACGGCAACCTCGGGCACCTGCGCCCCTCGAAGGTCGGCAATCCCGGCATGCAGATCGCCGTGGGCGGCTGCCTGGCGCAGAAGGACCAGGGAGAGATCGTCCGCAGGGCACCCTGGGTGGACGTGGTGTTCGGCACCCACAACATCGGCTCGCTGCCGGTGCTCCTTGAGCGCGCGCGCGTCCAGCAGGAGGCCCAGGTCGAGATCAGGGAATCCCTGGAGACCTTCCCGAGCACGCTGCCGACCAAGCGCGAGTCCGCCTACGCCGCCTGGGTGTCGGTCTCCGTGGGGTGCAACAACACCTGCACGTTCTGCATCGTGCCCGCCCTGCGCGGCAAGGAGAAGGATCGCCGCCCCGGCGACGTCCTCAACGAGGTCCGCACCCTGGTCGACCAGGGCGTGCTGGAGATCACCCTCCTCGGCCAGAACGTCAACACCTACGGTGTGGAGTTCGGAGACAGGCTCGCCTTCGGCAAGCTGCTGCGGGCCTGCGGCGAGATCGAGGGCCTGGAGAGGGTCCGTTTCACCAGCCCGCACCCGGCGGCGTTCACCGACGACGTCATCGCGGCCATGGCCGAGACGCCCAACGTCATGCACCAGCTCCACATGCCACTGCAGTCGGGCTCCGACCGGATCCTCAAGGCCATGCGCCGCTCCTACCGGGCCGAGCGCTATCTCGGCATCATCGAGCGGGTCCGTGCCGCCATGCCCGACGCGGCGATCTCCACGGACATCATCGTGGGCTTCCCCGGCGAGACCGAGGAGGACTTCCAGGGCACCCTCGACGTGGTGCGCGAGTCGCGGTTCGCCAACGCCTTCACCTTCCAGTACTCCATTCGGCCGGGCACCCCCGCGGCCACCATGGAGCACCAGGTCCCCAAGGAGGTCGTGCAGGAGCGTTACGAGCGGCTCGTCGCCCTGCAGACCGAGATCTCCTGGGCGGAGAACAAGAAGCAGGTGGGGCGGACCCTCGACGTGCTGGTGGCCGAGGGCGAGGGCCGCAAGGACGAGGCGACCAGGCGCATGTCGGGGCGGGCCCCCGACAACCGCCTGGTGCACTTCACCCCGGGTGCCGAGGTTCCGCGCCCCGGCGACGTGGTGAGCGCCGAGGTCACCTACGCGGCGCCGCACCACCTGGTCGCCGACGGTCCCGCCCTGAGGCTCCGCCGTACCCGCGCGGGCGCCGCCTGGGAGGCTCGCCAGGGCGCACCGGCGGGCTCCGGCTCCGGTGTCATGCTCGGCATGCCCTCGATCGGACGCCCGGCCCCGCTTCCGGACACCTCGGGCTGTTCCGTCTCCTGAGGTCCGCTACGCGGGACCTCGGGCACGCCTCCGCTGAGATTTTTTCGCTGAAGCGTTCTCCCGGGACGGCCCTTTCCGAAGTGGCCGTTCCGGGTGGCATATGCCCATGATCGAAGAGTTGGAATCCCCTGCGAGAGCGGCGATCCCGGTGCTCCCACCGCTCCTGCCAGGGTATACGCGCGCGGCGGCCCGGCAAGTGCTCTAAGAGGCGATATTTCGTGATTCATTTGTGATTGGTGTGCGAGCATTTCCCCGCTGTGGCTACTGTGGTTCGGCACCCTTCGGAAACCGTGGAGGTTTCCCCCCGAGAACCGCAGGGAGTTTTCCCCATGCATGTCCCTCCGTCTCCGGGCAGTCCCGGAGAGCCAGAGATCCTCACCGGCCCCGCCGGTGGGCCCGGCAAGCCACGCAGGTCCCGCAAGTCCCAGCGGAGAAGCGGCCCGGCCATAGCCGTCTTCTCCGTCCTCGCCGCCGCCCTCCTGGGCGGGGGCGCAGCCTTCGCCTTCATGAACGGCGGCCAGGACGATCCTGGAGCGCCGCCGCCAAGGGCGCCGAAGAGCACCCAGGAGGCCGCTCAGAACCCCGAGCCCGACCAGAACGCGCCGCAGGAGGAGAAGCAGCAGCCCGAGAAGGCGGCGGACACCGCCTCCGGCGGCGATGACACCTCCACCGGAGGTGCCGGTGCCGACGCGGGCGCCGGCGCAGGCGGGGGCGGGGGCGCGGGCGTCGATCGGACGGGCGAGAGCGGGCCGGGAGCCGATTCGGCCGCGGGGAAGCCGACGGCGGACAAGCCGTCGAAGCAGCAGCAGAGCAGCCCTCAGCAGTCACAGGAGGTCCCGGACGACCCCCGCGCCGACGGCGACACCGGCTACGTGCACCCCCAGGGACCCCTCGGCGGCTGACGAGGGCTGGTGGGCACCGGCCCGTACCTCTCCGTGGTGGTCCTCCTCCGGGTGAGGCCGGCGCGGGGAAGCCGGGGCGGCTCCCCGGGAGGACTCGGTTAGTCTGGCCGGGTGCTTGTCGCCGCGGCCGTGTGCCCGCATCCCCCGTTGCTGTTACCCGAACTGGCCGGGGCGGCGGCCGTGGAGCTTGACGACCTCAGGGCGGCCTGCGCGGCCGCGCTCGGAGCGCTGCGTGATGCCGGAGCCGACACGATCGTGGTGGTCGGCGGCGCGGACCGGACCGCCGCGTACGGCGCGGACGCCGCCGGAAGCCTCGCTCCCTGGGGCGTTGACGTCCGAAGCGGGGAGGGGGAGCCCGTCCTGCCGCTGTCGCTCTCGGTCGGTCGCCTGCTCCTCGACAGGGAGCACCTGACCGCCTCGGCATTTCACGCGATCTCCTTCGACGCGCCCCCGGCGGAGTGCACGGCCCTGGGCGAGCGACTGGCGGCCACGGCCGGTCGCGTGGCGATGCTCGTCACGGCCGACGGCTCGGCCCGCCTCACCGAGAAGTCCCCCGGATACCTGGACCCGCGCGCCGAGCCGTACGACAGGGCGATCGTCCGGGCGCTCGCCCGCGCCGAGGTCCCGCCGCTCGATCCCGGCGAGGCCGCCGAGCTGTGGGTCGCCGGCCGTGCGGCTCTGCAGGTCCTGGGCGGCTGCGGCGGCGTCCTGCGCGGAGAGGTCCTCTACGACGACGCACCCTACGGCGTCGGCTACTTCGTCGCTCGCTGGACGGAGTGATCCGGGACGCGAGCGGATCCGGGACGCGAGCGGATCCGGGACGCGAGCGGATCCGGGACGCGAGCGGATCCCCCGCACTGTGAGCGACCCTGCCCAAGCGGGTGTGAAAACAAACCCGACCGTCGGAGGGCCCCGCCCGCCCTGAACGGCCTTGCGCTGATCCGAGACCTGTGTAACCGGTAACTCTGCTTCGTCTGCCCAAGCCAGATGGCTTGGCCGCTACTCGGTACTGCCTCCCGACGCGGGTGGCGGTGTCGACTACACCCATAACGGACGCCGCGCAGAGGCCATTGGAGCAGCGCATCTCCTGGGCGGCGTCGTGGTCGGTCTTCTTCTTGACTCCGAGTGGGATACCGCCTGGGTCACAGCGACCCGGGAGATCCTCGAAGAGGATGATCACGGAGACCCGGTGCTGCGCACGGACGATGTCGAAGTTCGCCATATGGCGACCAGGGATCATGCCACGCAACACGAGGACAGGATCAAACAGAGTGGATTGGCCGAACTAGGCTCGGGCGTCGAACTGTGGGAGAATCGAACGGAACTGTTCACACATATACGGTTTCTTCCTCGCGTCGAGAACGATTTGCGAAATCTTCGCCTGGACTGGTTGGAACCAGTTGTGGGTGACTATTCAGGTCATCGCGTGAGTGCGGGCATCCAGGGATTGCCGAGCAGCGCGTCGTGCAGCGCGTGAGCGGCGCGGAGACCGTTCTTTCGGACGGTGGAGATGTAGCCGCGGATGGCCAGGAAAGTCTGGGCGCCCTTGAGCGTGCGAAAACCACCGCTGACCTTGGTCTTCGTCTTGATCATACGGATGGCCTGCTCCGCGACGTTGTTGGAGTACGCCACAGTGAAGTCGGTGGCGAACCGCAGCACCTCACTCTTTCGGGTTCGCAGGCGTAGCGCCAGGTTACGTGCAGGGCTCTGCTTGCCCGTTCCGCGTGGGGAATGCGCGGTCAACGCTCGTTCCACCAGGTCGTCGAAGCGCTGGGACAGGTCCTTCAGCTTGAAGTCCGGCAGGCGGTCATGCCCTTTGTCTCGCCAGGCGGCCACCCACCGGTATCCGTCACCGAGTAACAGCACCAGCGCCTCAGCCCAGCCATCGGCCCGCGCGCGAAGGTCGTACTCGCCGATCCCGGCGGCCTCCCGGACGATGTGCGCATTGCACAAGGCGTGCGTGCAGCCCTCGAATGCCTGGTAGGAGCGGTAGGCGTCGTGGACGGCCACGCCGGTGAAGCGGGGAAGGATCCCGAACGCGGTGATCGACTCGGTGCCGCGCCCGTGGGCGTCGATGTGGTAGGCGGTCAGCGCAGGTGTGGCGGCCACGTGCAGCCAGTGGTTCCTGCCGCCCACGCGGGTGACGCTCTCATCGAAGTGCGCGACGCTCGCAGCGGCGATCGCGTCACGGATCCGTGCGTTGACCGGCGCCAGGACCTGGGCCACCTTCGTGACCGTGTCGCTGATCCACCCGGTCGACACCTCGATCCCGGCCAGATCGGCGAGGACTTCGGCGACCCGCCCAACCGGGATGTGGTGCTGGGCGGACAGGTAGGCGGCCAGCGCGCTCACCCGTGGCCCGTATACCGCCGGGGCCGTGGCGAACGCCGGAGCCGCAGCACGGGTCACCGTCCCGCAACCGCCACAGGCCAGGGCGTGCAACTTATGCGCGGTGACCTCGGCCTTGACCTCGGGGATGTCGAAAACCTGCCGAATCACCGCAACGCCCGCCGGGGTTGCATCGGTCAGGTCCCCGCCACACCCGCCACACGCAGATGGAAGGTGCGGCACCGTCCATGTCGGGCAGTCCACCTGCATCAACGCCGTCCCCGACGTGCCGGGCTGCTTACCGGGGCGACGTCCGCTCCTACCCCGCATCGACTTGGGCGGTGGCTTGGCCAGGCCATCGGCCGACGGAGGTTGCGAGGAATTACGCGAGTTTCGCCCTACCTGCCGCCGCAGCTCGGCATTCTCAGCCCGCAACTCCGCGTTCTCCGCTTTGAGCTGGGCGTTTTCCGCCTCCAACTCGACGACCCGCGCTTCCAGCACATCCAGCCGGGCGGTCAGCGTCACGACCAAAGCGGCAAGCTCGCCGTATGACGGACGCTCGCCCTCAGCCGGAATCACCCGAAGATCATCCCATGAGTCCGATCATGCCCATGCCACGCCCAACCTCACGAGGAAAGGGCACCTGAACAGTCACGTTCACACATATACGGTTTCTTCCTCGCGTCGAGAACGATTTGCGAAATCTTCGCCTGGACTGGTTGGAACCAGTTGTGGATCGGTTGATCAGTATTAACCGGGCGGTCGTGGTCTGGCATCGCGATGGCGCCGCCGTGCCACAGTGGGAGACAAAGGTCACCGGTGAATACCAAGGCCGTGAGCATCTCTGTGAATTCGTCGACCTTGACGGAGCCGTCCGCACCTTTGAGTTACGTGCTCGGTTTACCCCAGGAGCAGGTCGACTGCATTTCCGGATTGCCGCGGAAGACCGTACTGTCACTGTGGCGTACGTAGGACAAAAGCTCGGAATCTGAGGGTTGAAGAAATGAGTGCTCTGCCTGGAACGGGAAGAAAAGAGGATCGACGAGGAGTTCTTCCTTAGGAAAGATGCCTGCCCGTTGTGGTTATGGTGCAGGATGGGCGCCGTGCCTGAGATGACGGGGGTGACGGGGTCGCGAGGGGATGCGAGGTCGATGGTGGGAAACGTGGCGTTCGGGAGTGTTGCGACGCAGTTGGGGGACATGGTCGTCGCGGTGACCGAGGAGGGCGTGGTGAGCGTGGGCTGGGGTGACCCGGAGGCGTTCAGGACCCGCGCGCTTGAGCGGCTGAGGCTGGACGAGGTGGACGATCCGGTCAGGACGGCCGGGGCGGTCGGCGAGTTGGGCGACTACTACGCGGGCAGGCTGAAGGTCTTCGAGGTGCCGGTGGACTGGCGGCTGACCTCGCCGGTGCAGCGCAGGGTGCTCGGCACACTGTACGAAACGGTTCCGTACGGTAAGGCGGTGACCTACGGGGAACTGGCGGCCCGGAGCGGGACGGGTGTTCCGGCGCGGGCCATCGGGTCGATCATGGGAGCCAACCCGATCCCCGTCATCGTGCCGTGCCACCGGGTGGTCGCCGGAAACGGCCTCGGCGGGTTCAGCGGAGGCGAGGGCGTGGAGTCGAAGCGGTGGCTGCTGACCCTGGAGGGCTACCTGCAGCCGACGCTCGACTGGGACTGACCGGGATCGGGACCCGCTCCGCTGTGCGGACCGTGCCTATGGGCCGTAGGGCGGAGGCGTGTCGGGCCGACCTTGCTGGTCGGGCCGGCCCGGAGTGGGTGTCGTGCCCGGCTGACCGGTGTCCGGCTGATTGTCGATCTTGTCGGCCATCTCCCTGGCCTTCTGCGCGGCGGTGCTGATCTGCTGATCGTGCTTCCCGCCGGTCTTCTTCCTGGCGATCTGCTCCGCCTTGTCGATGCCCTTCTTGACGATCTCTTCGGTTTTGGCGTTGCCGCCCAGCATGTTCTTGACCTTGTCGAGGATCGACATGATGTATCCCCCAATTCCGATGCACAGGACGCATCGCCTCTCACCCATACCCAGCGGATTGGCAGAATTACCCCGTGCCTCAGCTACCCGTCATCGCCGTCGTCGGCCCGACCGCCGGCGGAAAGTCCGATCTGGCCGTGGATCTCGCCCTCGAACTGGGGGGCGAGGTGATAAACACCGACTCGATGCAGCTTTACCAAGGAATGGACATCGGGACGGCGAAACTCTCCGTGGGGGAGCGGCGGGGGGTTCCCCACCACCTGCTGGACATCTGGGAGGTGACCAGAGCCGCCAGCGTGGCCGAGTACCAGTCGCTGGTCCGGCCGCTGATCGACGACCTGCGGGCCAGGGAGGTGGTGCCGATCCTGGTGGGCGGGTCCGGACTGTATGTGCGGGCCGCCCTGGACGACCTGGAGTTCCCCGGCACCGACCCACAGGTCCGCGCCCGGTTGGAGGCCGAGCTCGACCTGCGCGGCCCCGCCCCGCTGTACGAGCGGCTCCGCGAGCGCGACCCGAAGGCCGCCGAGACGATCCTGCCGAGCAACGGCCGCAGGATCGTCCGCGCGCTGGAGGTCATCGAGATCTCCGGGCGGCCGTTCTCGGCCACGATGCCGTCGTACGACGCCGTCTACGACAGTGTCCAGCTGGGGGTGGAGGTGCCCAGGGAGGTGCTGGACGCCCGGGTCGAGGCGAGGGTCGAGCACATGTGGCGGGCCGGGCTGGTTGAGGAGGTCCGGGGACTCGCCGCACACGGGCTCGCCGGAGGCCGCACGGCCAGTCGCGCCCTCGGGTACGCGCAGGTGCTGCGCTTCCTCGGCGGTGAGTGCACCGAGAAGGAGGCGCAGGAGGAGACGGTACGGGCGACGCGCAGGTTCGTCCGCCGTCAGGAGTCGTGGTTCCGCCGCGATCCCCGGGTGATCTGGCTCCCCCAGCAGGAACCCGACCTCCTGGGCCGCGCGCTCGCCGCGATTCGCGCCTGAGTGCCTGAGTGCCTGAGTGCCTGAGCGCCTGAGCGCCTGAGCGCCTGAGTGCCTGAGTGCCTGAGTGCCTGACCGCCCTGACCGCTCTGACCGCCCTGACCGCCCTGACCGCTCTGACCGCCCTGACCGCTCTGGCTGGGCGAGACCGGGAACCATCCTGAACCACCCCGGACCACCCTGAACCGGACGACTCGCTCTGACGTGCCGACCAGGGCTCCGGGGGCTCCGGGGCTTCGGGGGCGGTATGCCGGAGGGGCGGCCGTTCCCCGGGGCGACGGGGGCGGACGCGGGCCTGGATAGAGTTGGGGCATGCGATTCGCGAAGGGGCACGGCACCGAGAACGACTTCGTCATCCTCCCTGACCCGGACGGTGAGCTGGAGCTGCCCGCGACACTCGTGGCGGCGGTGTGCGACCGGCGCGCCGGGATCGGCGCGGACGGCGTGCTACGGGTGACGCGGACGAAGCTCAGCACGGAGGTGTCCGGCCAGGCGGATGAGGCCGAGTGGTTCATGGACTACCGCAACGCCGACGGCGGCCTCGCCGAGATGTGTGGCAACGGGGTGCGGGTCTTCGCCCGCTACCTGGTCGACGAGGGTCTCGCCGCGCCCGGGGAGTTCGGCGTCGCGACACGCGCGGGCGTCAGACGCGTACGGCTGGCCCAGACGGGTGACGTGACCGTCGACATGGGCCCGCCCCGGGTGCTGGGGCCGAGCCGCACGATCGTCGCGGGCCGCGAGTACGAGGGCATCCACGTCGACATGGGAAACCCGCACCTGGCCTGCGTCATCGGTGATCCGGTGGCCCAGCTCGACCTGAGCCACCAGCCCGCGTTCGACCCCGAGGTGTTCCCCGGCGGGGTCAACATCGAACTGCTCAATCCGGTGGGCCCGCGCCGGGTCGTCATGCGGGTCTTCGAACGCGGTTCGGGCGAGACGCGTTCCTGCGGCACCGGCGCGGTCGCCTCGGCCGTGGCCGCCGCGCGACTGGCCGGTGAGACCAGTGGCACCTGGGCGGTCGAGGTGCTCGGCGGCACCGTCACCGTCACCCTCGACGAGCGGACCAGCTATCTGGCAGGGCCCGCCGTCCTGGTCGCGTCCGGTGAGATCACGCTCTGAGCCGCGGGGTGGGTCTTCCATGACTCGTGCGGGCATCGTCGCGGGTGCGTCGTATCCGGTGAGATCACGCTCCGAGCCGGGCAGGCGGGAGCCGTAACGCCGCCCCTCCGGGCCGTGCGGGATCGCCAAGTCGTTTGGGGCATGCTTCCCGACCTGGCAGACTGACGTCTCATGGACGTGGACATCTGGGCCTGGGTGAGCGACACCCAGCGGCAACTGCACGAAGCAGGTAACACCGGTCTGGCTATGGCGATCGGAGATGTGCCCGCGCAGGCGCTGGAAGGCCGATACGCGCAGCTCGACGTGCTCGCGCCCGCGATCGCGCAGCAGGCGGAGAACCTGCAGATGCCCTGGCTGGAGTTCTACGCCCGCTACTGGCACCTGATCGGCCGTATCGGCGACCGCGCGCAGGGGGCGGTCGCGATCGCCGACGCCGAGGCACTGGTCGAGTTCACCAGACGCGAGGACGTCCGCGAATGCCCGGCCGCGCCCGGTGCCGTCGTGGCGCTGGCCCTCGCCCAGGCGAACGCCGACGGCCCCGGTTACGCCGCCGAGCGGCTGGCCGAGCTCTCGGCACTGGACGTGGAGCCCGGCTCGCCGGCCTTCGCCTCCGTCGCCGAGCACTATGTCGCGGCGCTTCTCGACGCGGGGCGCGTCGAGGAGGCCGTCTCCCACGCCGAGACCGCCGTGGCGGCGCTGGGCGGCGTGGGCCACGAGGCGAGCTGGGAGCTGGGAGCCGCCTCGGCCCGCGCGCTCCTCGCCGCGGGCCGCGCCGAGGACGCGCTCACCGCGCTCGACGCCGCGGCCGACTTCAAGCCCGACGACCCGGTGGCCAAGGAGTATCGCGAGGGAGTGCTCCGCGCGCTCGTGCTCGCCGCCCTCGATCGCGTGCAGGAGTCCGTCGACGCCCTGCCCGATCTCGACGTGGTCGGTGAGCATCCCCGCGTCTGGGTCGAGTGGTCGTACGCCGTCCGCGCGCTCGCCGGATCGGCACAGATCACCAACACCTGGCAGCTGGGCCGGGTTCTCAAGCAGTGGATCGACTACTTCGCGATGATGGGCGGCTACCGCGCCCGGGTCGAGCTGGCGCTCGTCGCCGGGCAACTGGCGGTCGCCCGGCAGGGGATCTGGCAGGCGCGTCTCCTGGCCGACCTGGCGGAGTCCGCGGCGGGAGAGCTCAGGAACCCCGGTGACGTCGCCGAGCGGATCGCCGCGCTGCGCGTCGCCACCGACGAGGCCACCGCGCTTCCCGCTCCTGGGTCCGAGGCCGAACTGGTCGGCTCCTTCGACGCCGCCGACGGCTTCAACGCCGACCCGGAGCGCTGGGTGGGCTGGCTGGCCCCGCTGTCCGGTCGTGACGTGGAGGCCACCCGGCGCCACACCACCACGCTGGGCTTCCTCGGCTACCCGGCGAGGGGCGCCGACATCTACTGGACCATGCTGGTCGAGTCCGGCGACATCGAGAACGCCGACCCGCAGGACTCCCTCTACCTCAGCAGCCTGCTGATCGAGGCCCGTCAGGACGAGCGCCTGGAGCAGTTGGCCGAGCGGCTGCCCGCCGCGCAGCGCCACATGGCCCTGGGGCGCCTGCACACCGCGCGGGAGCGCTGGGAGCAGGCGGCGGCCGAGGGCGAGGCGGCGGTCGCCGCCGGCGGCGGTATCGAGGCGGCCAGGCTGTGGTCGGCCGCGACGCAGCAACTCGGCGACAACGCCAAGGGGGCGGGCATCCTGCTCGATCTCCTCGACTCCGAGGAGATCGAGCAGCAGGACCTCTGGAGGATGGTCGTCATGGCGACGGCCGCCGAAGACTGGGAGACCGTCCGCCTGGGCGCCACCAAGATCGGGATTCCGCTGAAGTCGAGCGAGGGACCGATCGAGGAGGAGATGGGGCTGGTGCGCATCATCCTTCCGGCTCCCGACGGCAGCCAGCGTCAGGTCCTGAGCGTGCGCACGGGCCCCGCGACGGCGCGCCTGGCCATTCCCCAGCCTCCCGGCATGGAGTACAACGCCGGTGACCTGGTCGTCTTCGAGCCGCAGTTGCTGGAGCCGATTCCGGAGAGCGCCGAGGAGCAGGAGAAGTTCGTTCCGCCCTTCGCCGCGGTGAGCATGCTCCGCCCCGGTGGCTACACCAGCTGGTTCTTCGACGGCGCCGCTCCCAGCCAGGCCGACTGGACGGAGTTCAACGACGTCATGGCCGAGCGCGGCTGGCCGATGTGGGTCTACAGCGATGACAACTACACCGTGACCCACCCGACCACGGGTGAGCCGCTGCCCGGCGTGTTCGGCTGGGTCGCGGTCCCGCCGGACGTCAGCCCGGTCGAGGTCGACGCGCTCCTGGACGACGCCACCGAGCGCTGGGTGCACCCGCTGGCCTGGCTCGATCTGGCCAAGGCCGTCGATGTCGAGGTGGAGCGGCACGAGCGGATCACCAAGGAGTACGGCCTGTAGGACGGATCGTCACGGGCCGCGCCCGAAGCCCGCGGCGCCGCTCGGAGTCAGGAAAACCGCACCGCCCGTGAGGAGACCCCTCGCGGGTGGTTCCTTTCCCGGTCACTAGAGTCTCATTCGGCATATGGGGTGGACTAGGGAGGGATCCGAATGCTGGAACGATTCCGGCTGGACGGCAAGGTCGCGGTCGTTACCGGCGCGTCCTCGGGGCTCGGCGTCGCGTTCGCGAGGGGTCTGGCCGAGGCGGGTGCGGACATCGTGATCGGCGCTCGCAGGAAGGATCGTCTTGAGGAGACCCGCGCCCTGGTCGAGGAGACCGGCAGGCGATGCGTGGCCCTCGTCACCGACGTGACCAAGCCCGAGGACTGCCAGGCCCTGGCTGAAGCGGCGGTCACGGAACTGGGCGCGGTGGACATTCTGATCAACAACGCGGGTGTGGGCGCCGCGATCCCGGCACTGAGGGAGACGCCCGAGCAGTTCAGGCAGGTGGTGGAGATCAACCTGCACGGCACCTACTGGATGGCGCAGGCCTGTGCCAGGGTCATGAAGCCCGGCTCCTCGATCGTCAATGTCGGCAGCATCCTGGGCGAGACGACCGCCGGGCTGCCGCAGGCCGCCTACAGCGCTTCCAAGGCGGGGGTCGTCGGCCTCACCCGCGATCTCGCTCAGCAGTGGACGGGGCGTCGCGGCATCCGGGTCAACTGTGTCGAGCCGGGCTTCTTCGCCTCGGAGATGACCGACCAGTACGCGGAGGGCTATCTGGCCTGGCAGTTTGAGCACCGGGTGCTGATGAAGCGCCCCGGCGATCCGGCCGAACTCGTCGCAACGGCGATCTTCCTTGCCTCGGACGCCGCCTCGTACGTCACCGGTGCGGTGATCCCGGTCGACGGCGGGATCCTGATCACCTGACCTGGGAGGCCGCGGAGACCTTCTCCCCGAGGCCTGGGTGAGCGGGCGCGCGGGGAGAAGGGGAGGGGTCGAGGGCGTCAGTAGAGCCAGTCGATGGCGTCGACGCTGTCGTTGGTGTCCGGCGGCTCTTCCAGCGAGTAACCGGGATACAGGGTGCGCTCCGCACCCTCGTAGTCGATCAGCTGGACGTAGTAGCCGGTGTTGTTGATCCACGATGAGACGTTGTTCGCGGCGGTGGAGGTGCCGCCCACGCCGCCCGGCATCGGCACGTTGTTCAGATCGGTCGGGTAGCCCGCGGGGATGCTGTATCCCGGTCCGTTGAAGCCGTAGTCGCGGTAGAGGCAGAGGCTGTTGAAGGGGCAGCTCGCGTTCTCTTCGAGCTGGATCACCCTCGGTGGCAGGGTGGAGGACTGTTGCGCCGCCGCCGTGCCGACGCCGGTCCCGGAGGCCAGGAGCAGGGCGGCCGTGGTGGTGACCAGCCCTGTCGTGGTTCGTGCGAGGCGGGGATGACGCGATGAGATCTTACCCATGCGAATCCTCTTCGTAGTCGTTCACTCACCCGTCGTGAGCGCTCTTGGCCATTAGAGCACCGTTACTTTACGTAGTCGATAGTCGCGTTGAGTAAAAATTCTGAGGCGCGCTTCCAGTGAGGTGCTGCTCGTAATGCATTTGTGCGGGTCAGGTGAGAGACGTGGTTGAGGTGCGGATTGACGCGTTGAAAATCCTCTCGGTGCTCCGAAGGCTGCTTGAGGCTTTTAGGATTGAAGGAGGTATCTGGAATAATTTGCCGCTTCAGAGGTAGTGAACGCGCGGGAGAGGTGGCACAGTGCGGGCTGCGCTGGCACGAGGCATGGTCGTCGCGACGATCGCGTTCACGGTGGCGGGCTGTGGCCCGATTCCGGGCGATCTGGACGGCGGGCCGACGTCTGCCGGCGGCGGGCAGTCCGCGTCCGAGGCGCTCAAGGACCTGAAGAGCCTTGATGTCAAGGGCCGCGCCCCGATGACCGGTTTCGACCGTGACGAGTTCGGTCCCGCATGGTCGGACGTCGACAAGAACGGCTGTGACACCCGCAACGACATTCTCATTCGCGACCTGAAGGACGAGACTTTCAAGGAGGGCGGCAAGAACTGCATTGTGCAGTCCGGCATTCTCGACGACCCCTACAGCGGCAAGACCATCAAGTTCGAGCGTGGCACGCGGACCAGTTCGGCGGTGCAGATCGACCACGTGATCGCGCTCGCCGACGCCTGGCAGAAGGGCGCCCAGGGGTGGACCAAGACCAAGCGCAAGGAGCTGGCCAACGACCCGCTGAACCTGCTGGCCGTCGACGGACCGTTGAACAGCCAGAAGGGCGCCGGTGACGCGGCGACGTGGCTCCCGCCGCGCCACGCCTACCGGTGCCCCTACGTCGAGCGCCAGATCAAGGTGAAGGTCAAGTACGGCCTGTGGGTGACGCCCGCGGAGAAGGACGCCATGCAGGCCGTACTCGAGGCCTGCTGATCAGTCGTCGTACTCGCGCTTCAACTTGATGATCTTTCCTGTCCTCGCCGACACGTAGACGTCGTACTCCCAGGCGCCCTTGTGCAGCTCGACCTTCCAGGCGCGCCGGCCGTGCTCCCACTCGCGTTCGACCTTGCTCACGCGCGCGCCGGGAAGGCGCTTCTTGGCGATCTGCACGGCCTTGCGGGAGGAGATGGCCGCCGCGGTGGTGCCTGTGGTGCCTGTGGTGCCTGTGGTTCCCGTGGTGCCTGTGGCGCCGGTCGTGCCGGCGGCCGCGGTGGCGGTGATCGCCGCGCTGTCCGTCTGGTGCGCGGCGAGGGCGATGCCGCCCCCTCCGGTCAGCAGGGCGGCGGTTGCGAGGGTTCCGATGGTGATTCTGGTGATTCGCTTCATGAGTCATGATTTGCGGAGATTTTGCTAGGGGCACGCTAAGAGATCGTTAAGTGAGGAGAACCGGTTCCCGGGCGTCGCCGCGGACGGCCTGGTGGCGGTGCTTCAGAGCCTGGGGCCGGTGCTTCAGAGCCTGGGACCGGATGCTTCCCCGCCTCTCCGCTGCCCGTCTCCGCGGTCCGCTCGTGGCCCGCGGCCCCCGGGGTCGCCGGCCGGGATCGCTTAGTCGGCTCCGATCGAGAACGACGTGGTGAGGTCGCGCGTCCGATCCACCTTCGCCTGCCGGGAGTGGTCGTCGCAGGCCAGTCTCACCGCGGCCCGCACCGCGATGTGAGTATCCAGTTCCGCGTGCAGGATGGCCATCCGGTCCTGGATCTCGGCGAGCATCGCGCAGGTCGTCTGCGCCTGGAGACGCAGCGTCTCCAGGCGTGCCGCGGCCTCCCGCCTCAGGCGCGACGACCTCTCCAGGGCAGGATGCACCGGGCGTTCCGCAGGCGGGCACGTCAGGCGTCCCCCTGCCTGGAGCGCACCGCTCCCCCGGGGAGCGGCGCGCTCCAGGCAGGGGGACGCCCTCGTCTCCGGGCCGTCTCCCGGCCTGGAGGCGAGGGTGTCGACGGGCGGTGTGGCGGCCCTGCGCGCGCGGCGCCCGCCGCCGACGCGACGCAGGACAGGGGCGTGCCGCAGGGGGAGCGACGGGGGTTCGGGGAACTGGTCCAGATGGGAGACGGTGACCAGGCCCGGGTGTTCGGGCCCCTGCGCCCCCCAGAGCATGTTGAACAACCGGGCGACGGTCGGGGAGGGGACGACGAACAGTTCTCCTCCGGCCACGCGAAGACCCTGGTGGATCCGCTCCAGCGCCCGAGCCCCGCGGATGTCACAGAAGAGCAGTTCGCCGGCGTCCACGAGAATATGCCGCGCACCTGTGCGAATGAGGTGTTCCAGCTCCGACTCCAGCAGCCGGTAATTGAAGGCGTCCACCTCGCCCGTCACGGCCACCAGAGCCGTGTCGCCGTACTGGTGAATGACATACACCGACATATCCATGCTGGCCACATACCCTTCAAGGGATTTTCCGGGCTCCGCCGACAATCCTATGGTTCCCCAGTATGAATGGGTCCCGGTGGGATAGAAGCTAAATGTGGCAGGTTCCAATGGGCGTGACCTGGCGGTCGTCGCCGCCTCCACGGGCGGGGTGGCGGCCCTGCGCACCCTGCCGGCGGAGTGGCCGCGCATGCTGGAGCGTGCGGAGGCGCAGGGAAGGAAACATTCCTCGCAGCGGCTGCTGGAGGACGCCGCGCAGACCAGACGGGCAGTGGAGACGATGCGAATGCCACAAAGCCGCATCGACGGCACCGGTGATGGCTTTGCCCTCACGTAGCGGTCGGTGACGGGCCTAGGCTGGCAGTGTGATGCCCGGCGACGAACGTGAATTCGACGATCTCCTGCTCATGTTGAAGGAGACGCGCGGTTTCGATTTCACGGGGTACAAGCGCACCACCCTCATGCGTCGCATCAGCAGGAGGCTCGGGGCGCTCAAGCTGCGTGACTACGGTGAGTATCGTGATTATTTAGAGCTGGAACCCGAGGAGTTCGGCAGGCTCTTCGACAGCCTGCTGATCAACGTCACCGCCTTCTTCCGCGATCCGCCCGCCTGGCAGACGCTCCGCGAGAGCGTGATCCCCTCCCTGCTGGAGAGCAAAGGGCCGGGAAAGGTGATCCGGATCTGGAGCGCGGGCTGTGCGACGGGAGAGGAGGCCTACAGCCTCGCGATGCTGCTGGCCGAGGAGCTCGGCATGGACGCCTTCCGTGAACGGGTGAAGATCTACGCCACGGACCTCGATCAGAAGGCCCTCCAAACGGCGCGCGCGGCGGTCTACAGCGAGCGCCGGCTCTCCGAGTTGCCGGACGGGCTGCGCCAGAAGTACTTCGAGCCGGCGGACGCCGGCTTCGCGTTCCGCCGCGACCTGCGACGCCAGCTGATCTTCGGTCGTAACGACCTCACGCGCGACGCGCCGATCTCCCGGGTCGATCTGATGCTGGCCCGCAACACGCTGATGTACTTCAACAGCGAGACCCAGCTCAGCATCGTCCGCCGATTCCACTTCGCGCTCTCCGACCCCGGTTACCTCTTCCTGGGCAAGGCGGAGATGCTGCTCAATCACGGTGACAGGTTCGAGCCGGTGAACCTCCGGATGAGGCTGTTCAAGAAGATCGGATCGCCGCCACCCGGCAACCGCGTCACCTGGGCGCCGGGCACCGGTGTGTCGCAGAGCCACCCGTACGTGCGGCACACGGTGCTGCAGGCGGCGGCGCTCGCCACCGGTCCTGTCGCCCAGATAGCGCTCGACCGTTCCAGGAACCTCGCCCTGGCGAACTCGCGGGCCGAGCTGCTCTTCAACCTCAATCCGCGCGACATCGGGCGGCCGTTCCAGGATCTGGAGATCTCCTACCGGCCGGTCGAGCTCCGCTCGGTGATCGACCAGGTGGAGCAGGACCTGCGCGTCGCCGAGTTGCAGGACGTCACCTGGCGCCGGCCGGACGCGCCGGAGGCGAGCGTCTTCGACATCGCCGTCGTCCCGCTTGTCGAGCCGGGCGGTGAGCTGGTGGGCGTCGGCGTCAACTTCCACGACGTGACGCGCTACCGTCGGCTCCGCGACCGGCTGGAGCAGACGAACAGGGAGCTGGAGCACGCCTACGAGGAGCTGCAGTCGACCAACGAGGAGCTGGAGACCACCAACGAGGAGCTGCAGTCGACCAACGAGGAGCTGGAGACCACCAACGAGGAGCTGCAGTCCACGAACGAGGAACTGGAGACGATGAACGAGGAGCTGCAGTCCACGAACGACGAGCTCCAGCAGATCAACGACACCCTGAATTCCTGTAGCGACGAGCTCAAGCGGGCCACCGACCTCGTCTCCTCGGTGGTGCGCAGCCTTGGCGACGCCGTGGCCGTGGTCGACACGGACCTGAGGGTGCTGGTCTGGAGCCCGGGAGCCGAGGAGCTGTGGGGGCTCCGCACGGACGAGGCGCTCGGTTGCCGGCTGGCCTCTCTCGACATCGGTCTTCCCGTCGGGGAGATCCTGGCTCAGGTGCAGCGGATGCTGGACGCGGAGCCCGGCCCGGGAAACGATCGCGGTGACAGCGTCACCCTGGACGGCGTGAACCGGAGAGGACGTCCCACCAGGCTCCGTGTCGATCTCTCCCGGCTGCACACCGACGACATGTCGCCGGATGGAGTGATCATGGTGATGAACCTGCTCCACTAGGAGCAGGACCGGCCTTTCCTCAGGACCGGCCTTTCCTCAGGACCGGCCGTTCCTCAGGACCGGCCGTTCCTCAGGACCGGCCTTTCCTCAGGACCGGCCGTTCCTCAGGACGGGACGGCGGGCAGGAACAGGGTCACGCCCGCTCCGCCCGCGGAGGATGTTCGCAGGGACAGCGAGCCGCCCGCCGACTCGGCGGTGCGGCGGGCGATGTCGAGGCCGAGGCCGGTCGACCCGGCCCCGCTCTCACCGCGCTGCAGCGGGTCGGAGGTGGCGAAGCCGGGACCGGCGTCGGCGACGGTCAGCAGCGCGCCACCCTCGGCCGGCTCCAAGCGTACGGAGAACGAGACCCCCTCGGGTGTGTGCGCGAACACGTTGCCGAGCAGCGCGTCCACGCAGGCGGCCAGCTCGTCCGCGGCGACGGCGACCGGCAGCGGGCCCGGTGCCAGGTCGAGGGTGAAATGCCGCGACTGATCCTCGGCGAGCACCGACCAGAACGCGACCCGGGCCGCGGTCACCGCCGCCGCGTCGCACTCGGCCCGCTCCCGCACCCGCCGTCTGGCCTCGGTGATCACCGAGGTGACGGCGCGTTCCAGGGCGTCCACCCAGGCCTCGATCCTGGCCGACTCCTCCGGGTCGGTCAGGGACTCCGCCTCCAGTCTCAGCCCGGTCAGCGGGGTGCGCAGCCGGTGTGACAGGTCGGCGGCGCTCTCCCGCTCCTCCGCCAGCAGGCCGGTGATGCGCTCGGCCAGGTGGTTGAGGGCGAGGCCGACCGCGTGCACCTCGACCGGGCCGTCGGGCACGGTCCTGGCGGACAGATCGCCCGCGGCGAGCCGGTGCGAGACCCCCGCCAGCGCGGTGATCGGCCTGATCACCGCGCGGGCCAGCCGGTCGCCGACCAGCACGCCCAGACCGACCAGGGCCAGGCCGAGCGCCGCCAGTCCGGCCCAGACCTGGGGCACCCCCCTGGTCAGCCGGTCGTCGTCCAGGAACACCCGGACCACCGCGGTGCCCCCGGGCGCTCCCTGGACCGAGACCAGGATCTCCCGCCCGCCGGGGACGGCGGCGGTGACGCTGCGACCGAGGAAGGACAGCTCCACGGCGGTGGAGCGCGAGGCGGGGGCACCGATCACCTGGCCGTCGGGGAGGAAGACGGTGACCGGATGCGAGGTCTGTTCCGTGGTGAGCCGCAGGGTCTCGGTGTCCACGGCGCCGACCGCGACGGCCACCGACTCGGCCTCGCTCTCGGCCTCGCTGACCGCCCCGCTCACCGCCACCGTGCGGACCAGGAGCGCCAGCGGGACCATCAGCGCGATCAGTACGAGGGAGGTGGTCGCCGCGACCAGCAGGGTCAGCCAGCGCCTCATGCCGGGGCGGCCAGTCGCACGCCTACACCCCTGACGGTCTGCAGGTAGCGGGGCTCCTGGGAGGTCTCGCCCAGCTTGCGGCGGAGCCACGACAGGTGGACGTCCACGGTCTTGTCGGCTCCGCCGTAGGGGATCTGCCAGACGTGGGTGAGCAGCTCCCGCTTGGTGACCACCTCGCCGGGGCGGGTGGCCAGGTAGTGGAGCAGGTCGAACTCCCGGGGGCTCAGATCCAGTGGCGTACCGTCCAAGGTCGCCTCCCGGGTGCGCGGGTCGATCCGCAGGCCCCCGACGGTGACCGAGCTGTCGGCGCGGTTCTCACCGGCCACCCGCCGGAGCACCGCCCGTATCCGGGCGTCGAGCTGGGTCGCGCTGAACGGCTTGACCACGTAGTCGTCGGCGCCCGCGTCCAGCAACCTGACCATCTCCGCGTCGCCGTCCCGCGCGGTCGCCACGATCACCGGGACCCGGCTCACCGCCCGGAGCATCCGAAGGAGATCCAGCCCATCCATATCGGGCAGGCCGAGATCGAGTACCACCAGGTCGGGGCGTTCCTCGACGGCCAGCCGGAGGCCGTCGAGAGCGGCGGGAGCGGACGACACGGCGTGGCCGCGGTCGCGCAGGCCCCGGGTGAGGGAGGTGCGGATCGCGACGTCGTCCTCGATGAGCAGTACGTTTGACATTTGCCGCCACGTTAGCCTTCCGCCGTGCCACCTCCAAAGCGGGTTATCGGCCCCTTAACCTCGTCTTAGGGCGTGGTTACCTCTATACAAACAGCACTACGCCGAGGTTGTCGATTGCCTGAGTATTGCGGAGTTAAGCGCTCAAACCCAAGGTAGATCTTCGGGAGGGCGCTCACAGACCCCGTGTTTCCGCGCCGTCCTGCGATGGGTTCGGGGCAGCCGTTACTCGTTGTCGGTGGGCTCTGGGCCGACGAAGGACCCGTAGTTCGGCCGGGTGTAGATCAGGCCTTCTGTGCGTAGGCCGGCGGTGACTTTCCGCGCGGTGGTGTAGGCGATGCCGAACTCTTCGACGATGCCGCGCTCGGAGATCAGCCGCCCGGGCGGGTACTCGCCGGACTCGATGCGCTTGCGGATCACCCGTGCAACCTGCTCCCACCTGGCCGAGTCGGCACGCCATTCGATCATGAGCCGCACTGTAGGTGATCATGGAGCAGGGTCTCTCGGCGGCTGGGCGTGCACCGCAGTGCACTGCTGTATAGAGCGGGGTAGAGCGGTCGTGATTCAATCGGGGCAGGGCGGGTCGGTGCAGAGCCACCTGCATCGGCCCGCCCTGCCAACTAGCCTGGAGTTCCATCTAGGGGCCGACCACGACTTGTGTACACAGTTATAAGTGTGTACTGTTCTGGGCATGAGGAACGAGATCAACCTCCGCGAGGCCCGCGCCCGCATCGGCTACCTGGTCGAGCGCGCCGAGCACGCCGGAGAGATCACCATCATCACGCGGCACGGCCACCCGGCCGCCGCGCTCGTCCCCATCCCCCAGGAGCCCGCCATGTCCGACCACGCGAAGCACTACAAGCCGATGAACGACGTCCAGTTCGTCGCCGAACTTCAGCAGCTCGGACCCGCCGGAGGTTGGGCCGACTACGTCGAGGAGGAGGTGAAGCGCCGGGACCTGATCGCGTGCAAGCTCGCCCTGGCCTCGCGAGCGACCATCGACGCCGACGCCACGTACGGCCGCCTCGCCGACCCCGACGCCGACCCGCTCGACCTCGACACCCCGGACTGGCACCGCCCCCCGCTCGGAGAAGCACACCGCACCCTGAGAGCCGCCTACTACGAGCGGCTGGAGGAGATCGCGGCCGGCGCCCCCATGGTCCCCCTCACCGGGCGAATCTCCTAAGACGAAGACGGCCTCACCAGCGCGCCAACGCCAGTGAGGCCGAGCCCAGACATCCAACCCTTACTTGGAGTCCAGACCGTGACCTACAGTATCGCCCTCCCCGCGCTGGCCAGAAAGGCCAAGCCGACCGCCGCCGAGCGACTCGCCACCGCCGCCCAGGCCGCAGCCGACGTCCGCGCCCACGACACCAACCCCGACGTCGTCGCCTACCGCATCGAACGCCTCCGCACCCGCGTGGACATCCTCATCTGGACCGGCCTCATCCTCGGCCTGCTCTTCACCATGGCGACCGTCCAGGGCTTCGCCGCCGCCGGGAAGACCACCTTCAGCATCGAGTGGTGGATCGCCTGGATGCTCGACCCCATGGTGTCCCTCGTCCTCGTCGGCGTCCTCCTGGGCGAGCAGGTCATCGCCCGACACTCGATCGTCGCCGGCGCCTGGGTGCGCCGCACCAAGTGGACCGCGCTCGCCCTCACCTACGCGATGAACACCTGGCAGGCCTGGGCCGAACTCGACCCGGCGGCGATCCTCCTGCACTCCGTGCCGCCCGCGATGGTGTTCTGCGCCGCCGAGGCCGTCACCACACTGAGGTTGCAGATCACCGAGGCCGTACAGCGCGCGTACGACGCGGCCGCCCGTACGGAGCAGCCCGTACAGCAGGACACCCCGCTCCGTACGGTGAGGGTCGCCCGTACCTTCGTTTACGCCGCTGGACCTGCCCGTACGGCCCCCGTACGGCGCGCGCTGGTCTTCCGTACGGGATCGCCCGCACCGGTGACACGGACCGTACGGCGCGCCTTCACCTTCCACGCCGGAGCCCCTACGGTGGAGCAGCCGGCCACCCCGCAGCCCGCGGACCGTGTCGAGTTCGCGAAGCTCCTCACCGGGGAGATCCTGGCCGCGGCCGAGTCCGGCGACCGGTGGGGGCCGGACTACGCCGCCCTGATGGCCCGTAGTCTCCGCTCGAAGTCGTGGTGTGAGAAGAGGGTGAAGGAAGCCCGTACGGCCGTGTTCGCGTAGCCGTACGAAAAGGAGCCCCCGCTCACCCTGTCATCGGGTGGGCGGGGGCTCCCTGTACGCCGTCCTGGCCCCCGGCGAAGGCACCGCCGAGGCTGCGCCGCCAGAACGGACGATCAGAACCGGTCGCGGGGGATTTCCCCACGCAGATCCCGGTAGTAGTAGGCGAGCCTCTCCAGCCAACTGGCCCACCGCGCCATCTCCTCGACGCTGCCGCACTCCTGCAACGCCTCAGCGCGCAGCCGGTCCAGCTCCTCGGGGTCCGCGCCGCGCGCCACCGCTTCGGCGTGCATGCGGCCGAGCTCCTCGGGGGTCACAGTGCGGCCTCCAGCATGGCCGGCGGGCGCTGCTCGTAGTCGTCGACCTGGCGGCATAGATCACCGGGCTGGGTGGCGTGCAGAGTGCGCGCGCACATGCCGCCCGGATGCGGGCCCGCCGCGTACCACCACCCGTTCAGGTGCCACACCGTCCAGCGGGGGAAGGCGTGGCCGATGACTGCGGCGAGCGCGGATGACTCCTCGGCGCTCCTGGTTCTAGGCTGTTCCACGGGTTAGGACCTCGATTCCTGACCAAGGCCCCGGTACGGCGTTACAGCGCCTGCCGGGGCCGTCACTTTAAGCAACCCTCATGCACCACACTACGCCCAAACGTTGGCAGACGTCTGCACTCATTTGCAGATGCGGGCGATCGAGGGACCACGATCGCGGACATCTACCGTCCGTGCCCATGACGATCGACCACGACGGCGCCACCCCGGTGTACCGGCAACTCGCCGATCTCCTGCGCGCTCAAATCGCCTCGGGGGAGCTGCCGCCAGGCCGGGCCATCCCGGCCGAATCTCGTCTCATGCAGATTCACGACCTCGGCCGCGACTCGGTGCGCAAAGCAGTCGCGATCCTCCGCGAGGAGGGCCTGGTGGTCGCGGTGCAGGGACGCGGAACCTTCGTCCTCCGCCAGCCGGAGGAATGACGAAAAGCGCCCCCGCCCACCCCGGTGAAGGGTGAGCGGGGGCGCGCTGTGAACAGGATTTACAGGCTTACAGGCCGCGTAGGTCCCGGCCAGCGTGGACACCCGGATGGGTGCCCTCCTTGTAGGTCGGGGCGCCCTTCCAGCCGAGCAGCACACCGGCCGCCGGCCACTTCGCCTCAACCAGCCGGACCAGCGTGTAGAACGCGCTGATGAGCAGGGAGCCGACAGCCAGGGTTCCAGCCTCGACCGGGAGGTCGATACCGAAGGAGCCGAGCCAGACGGCCACGGTGGGCACCCAGGCGGCCACGTTGGTACGCAGCCAGGACACGAACCAGTCGGACAGGGACATGGGTCCTCCAGGGACTCAGGGGGTGGGGGTGGTGCTCGGGGTCGAGGTGGGCGCGGGCGCGGTGGTGCAGTCGTACGTCAGCACGTCCACTTCGTTGAGGGGTTACTGGACGCCAGCGCGCCAGGCCGCGGGGCCGACGATGCCGTCATCGACCAGGCCCACGGAGCGCTGGAAAGCGCGGGTGGCCGTGCGGGTCTTCGGGCCGAACGAGTTGTCGACGACCGTCTTGCCGTCGTGTTTGCGGAGCGCGGTCTGCCAGGTCCGAACATCCTGGCCACGCATGAGCGGCTGCTCGGCGATGTAGCGGAGCAGCCGGCCCGGCCACGGCGTAGGCCCGCCCCCGTCGACGGCGTCGTTGACGATGGCCTTCGCCCGGCGGACGATCTCCGGCTTCTGAGCGATGATCCGCGCGCCGGGACACATGCTGTGCCCGCCCCACGCCTTGCCGCCCATCGAGTGGTGACCCAGACCCCGCCCGCCCGGATCCGAGGTGACCTGGAGCGGCACGCCGTGCTCGGTGTGAGCCCACGCGAGCACCTGGGCGCACCGGTCGAGCTGGGCGTCGGTGAGCTCGTCGCCGCCCTTGCCTTCGTTTTCGATCGAGATCCAGGACCTGTTCCCCGTGCCTTGGGTCCACGCCTTGTCACGGGTGTCGACCCACTGGACGAGCTGGCCGCCTCGGCTAGTGCCGAAGTGCGAGGAGGCCTGAGCGCGCGGATTCCTGAACCAGCTGTCGGTCCCGCCGAGGGTGCCGGCCATGATGTGCAGAACCACCCCGCGGACCTCAACCTGACCGCCCGGCGTGAAGTTGACGGTGATGGGCTTCCAAGCGGTGCCCGGCATCCTGGCCATGGTCAGGCTCCTCTCGTGGCGACGAAGGACAAGATGGCCAGGATCAGGGAGGCGAACGCCACCAGGGCGGCCAGAGACGGCAGAGGCCACCGGCCCCGCTCCAGGTTCCGGATGCGGGTCTCGTGGTCGGCCAGGTCGGCGACGAGCTCGGCGTGGGCTCCTGCGGTCTGCTCGACCTTCCCGTCGAGCCGGTCCACTTTCCCGCCGACGGTCTTCAGCTCGTCATAGATTTCGCGGGCCCCTATGGTGACCGGGCCAAGAGAGTCGATCGGCAAGGTAGGGCTCCATATCTCATGGGCCCGTGACGGATGACAGATGTGACGCTTAGCTCCGTATGAGCGTCCCGCACGCGCGCGCCACGTTATATAGACAGTGCATTGGAAGAAAATGTGTCATCCGTCATGGGCCGGTCGGAATCAGGGTGTTTTCCCAGCTCAGAGGCTAGATTGGGTCGATGACGGATCTGTCACCGACGAGAAGGGGGGTGTCGTCCGCGCGCCTCCCTTGGGGGCGCATCACCCGCACGCGCGGACGACACGATCAAGGAGTCAGGTGGCGATGTGCTCAGCGGTACGCAGGGATGTCAGCAGCGCCTGATATGAGGTTTGCAGAGCATCGACCGCGTCGACGAGCGCCTGGACCTGGCCCTGCGTATACGTTCCGGGCGCGTTGAAGATGGCCACGGTCGTGTACGCCACCGCGCCGCCCTGCGGGTTCTTGAGACTGTAGGTGGCGCCGCCGGAATCCTTCCAAAACGGCTGACCGCTACTGGCGAACAGGTGCCCGCCGCTGACCGGAGTAGCAGGGGCGGCCATGTTCGGCAGCTCCCAGCCCCTGGACGCCTTCGTC
Source organism: Streptosporangium sp. NBC_01755 (assembly GCF_035917995.1). Classification (NCBI taxonomy): domain Bacteria; kingdom Bacillati; phylum Actinomycetota; class Actinomycetes; order Streptosporangiales; family Streptosporangiaceae; genus Streptosporangium; species Streptosporangium sp. NBC_01755. The sequence goes on from NZ_CP109131.1 coordinate 5,559,905, forward strand.
ACCGGCTGACGGCGCGAGGTAGACCCCTGAGCCTGGACGACGTCACGCTGCAGATCCCGGATGTCCTGCAACGCGTTGGCAGGCCGAGAATCGCGATCCATCAAGTAACCTCCTGCTCCTCGACAATCAACTGCATCTCGTCCTTGCCGTTCTCCCGGCCTACCGGGACGACCCGGCAACCGATGATGCGGTGCCGGGCGTTCAACCCGGCGCCCAGGCCGACGCGCTTGTGCCACTCGTCGGACAGAACAAACCGGGCAGGGTTACCCAGGTCGTTCGGGGTAAAGGTCGGAACCTTGCCGATCGCGACCGTGACAGAGAACACGCGGACCGCGCCGGACTTACGAGCAGCCCACCCCGCGGCGTAATCCTCCAACGTCTGCTGCACGGTCACACCAGCCCGATCTACCAGGCGGTCAATGCGCGGCCACCCCGCAGCTGTGTGCGGGGCGGACTCGTAGATGCCGGACAGCAGCGGGGTGGCCTCAGTGGAGGCATCGTCGTCGATGGTGTCGCCGCGCGCCTGCCAGTGCGTGCCGCCCTTGAGCGCATCCACCTCAATGGCCCAGTCGAGCACGTCACCGCCGTATGAGCCGGACCCGAACACGTGCTCGGCGTCCGCGTCGCCGAGGGTCGGCGCCCCCCACCGCCAGTGCCGCTCCAGCCCGCCCGAACCGGCACGGCTGTCGATCGTCCATTCGAACCCGTCCAGCACCTCACCCAGCTCGGCGAGGCGTTGACCATAGGTGCCGTTGTCGTCGGCCTTGTAGTGGCGATCGCGAGGTTCGCCGGACGTGCCGGATTGCAAGATCAGGTCAATGTCCGCGCCCGGCACCGCAGCCATGGACTCCAGCAGGGCACGGGCGATCTCGATCTGATCGACGCCTGTGAACTCGAGGTTTTCCCTCAACAGGACATGTTGGAGATAGCCCTCCAACGTGGTTCCCCGTAACTCCAAGACCGGGACTTGTCTCCGGCTCTTACGGATGGCGTAGCCGGTGATCCACGCCTCACCCCAGTAGTCGCCCGCGCGCAGCATCTCGCAGCAGATGACGCCAGGGCCGCGGGTCAGCGCAGCCGGGTCACGGGGGATGATCGCATCGATCTGATCACCAATTTTGGTGCTGGTGATCGGCACGCGAGCGGTGAACGTGCCCGGCGAGGAATCCCGCCGCTCAAAGCTGACGCCGGACAGGTCGAGGTGCCCCAAATAGGCGCGGTCACCCACCATGCGCCGGAACGGGTACTGATACAGCGCGGACCCGGCGCCGGGCGTGAACGGCGGGATCGGCGGCAGTTCCGGCTCAAGGTCCGCTGACGCGATCGACACGGTGATACCAGCGCCGGCCACGGAGATGGTGTTCGGAGTACGCAGAAAGGTTTTGACGCCGGAGGGGGCCGAGCTGGCGATCTGCCGGGTAGCGCTGGCCGAACCCAGGACACCGTCGACCTGGGCGATGCCGCGCATCGTGTACCCGGACGGGGCGGTCCACGTGGTGGCGCCGAGGATCGTGGAGACCGCGGCATAGCGGATCTCCAGGTGGGAGGCCGCCGCAGGAGTGACGGTCGGGGTGGGCGTGCTCGTCCCGAATGATGTCAGGGTCGCGCCGCGCGCCGCGATCGACGCAGAGGCGTCCCGGATGGCGATGATGTGCACCGCGCCGCCGACGTTGCCGGGCTGGCCGAAGGCGTACGTGCTGGGTTCGCCGCCGGAGGCGACCTTGCGCCACACCCGGGTAGGCAGCACGTTGTCGGTGTTCAGGCTGGCGGCACTCACCCACCCGGACGGGGCGGTCATCCCGACCAGCGTTTCATCGTCGCAGGAGTGGAACGCCCACAGCTGGTCGCCGGCGGCGACGCCACTCGGCCGGGCCACCGAAATGCTGGAGCCGGTACCGGTGCCGACCGTGTAGGAGCGAACAGACGCGGGCATCACCCACCTCCTTCGTCAGGTCGGGGGTTACGCCCAGGCGTCGCGGTACAGCACGTCGACGTCGACTCCGCCGGAGGTGGCGTCGTGGGAGACGATGTTGAGGCCGCGGCCGAGCACGAAGTCACTCGGGTGCACGGAGGAGCCGGTGAGTTTGCCCATCACGTCGACCCCGTCGATGGTCGCGGTGCCGAGGTCGCAGTCGATGAGCAGCTGCTTGCCGGTGGGGACGGTGAGGTTGAACTCCACGACCCGATCGAGGGTCTCGTTGAGCACGATCGGCCCGGGGGCGGGCCCGTTCACCCTCAGCAGCGGATGGGTAGCCGCGTTGCCCGCGTTGCTGACATCACGAGCCTCCCCGACGGGGATGGTCACCCCGGTCGCGTTGACCGCGTACCGGCGAGGATCCGAGCACACCCATTGCAAGGTGAGCTGGCCCAGGCCGAGCCGGAGCTTGGCATCCACCGGCAGCTGCACCCGGTCAATGCGTCCGAACGCGAGATAGGGGATGCCCAAGTCGTTGATGACCAGAGGCAACTCTGTCTCATCCTCCAAGACGGGCAGCGCCTGCTCCAGGGCGTCGATCGCGGCCTCAACCTCCTGCGGGGGAGCCTTGAGTAGCGCCGCCCAGGTGATGATGCGCTCTTGGAGCAGCGGCCGGCCCGCCCACGAGCCGTGCCGGGATGCTCGGGGCACGTTGCCGGAATCCAGGTTCGCGCGGTCACGCCACCCGACCAGGCTCCTCCACCGGTATGGGGTGCCGGACCCGAACAGAGTGCCGTTGAATTCCAGCTGTCCAGGCCGGCTGATGTTGTCTCCGGGCCGGATCGGCACGCTGACCAGCGCGCCTGGTATCTCGACCTGCAGGGCGACCGCTGGCAGGTCGATCTCGGCGTTGAACTGGGCATCCACCGACATCGGGTAGATGTCGACGGACAACTCCACGGCGGCTGGTTGGAGGCTGTGCCCGGCCGACACCGTCGGATCCGGCACCGTCGTGGTGACGGTGACGGTGCCGGGGGTGACGATCTCGGCCTGGTCGGTGGTGACGTTCGGTGTGGGCACACTCGCCGCGACGGTCACCGTGTTCGGGGCGGTGCTGGATCCGGCCGACACGCCGGGGGTGGGCACGCTGGTGGTGGCGGCGACTGTGGAGAGGGAGACGCCGGCCCCGGCCGACACCGACGGGTCGGGTGTCGTGGTGATCACGGCGACCGTGGTCAATGTGGCCTCGGCGTCCACCGCTCCGGTGGCGACGGCGACGGTGAAGCCGTGCCGGAACCCAACTTCTGGGCTGCTGGTGAAGTTCAGGGAGCTGGTCGTGGCGCTGGACGTCAGGACCTTGGTGGCCAGGGTGGCGGCGGTGTTGCCGCCCGACTGGATATCGGCCTGCTCGGTGTACGTCGCGGGCGGGGACCAGGCGACGGTATCGAAGTCCGGGTTACCGGCTGCCCACCGTAGTTCCAGGTCGTTGGCGCCGGTGGGGGTGATGCCCGGGGTCGACGTGGTGGTGGCGAAGGCATCGTTGCCGCTTTGCGCGACCACGGGTGTGGTGGCAGCTGCGCCGGAGATCGCGGCGATCACCACACAACCTTGGCCCGCCGAGTTCTGGGTGAACCCGTAGTCCGCGGGCTCGCTGCCCCCGGCGATCTTCCACCACACCTTGGTCTTCATGTCGTGAGCGGTCCCGGAGTTCCGGGTGGCCAACGACGTCCAGGTGGCCCCACCCGAGGGGGTGCCCATGTTCGCGAGCGTGCCCTCGTCGACGGAATGGAACGCGATCAGCAGGTCGCCCGCGACCGCACCGGACGGCTTGGTGATGTTGCCCGAACCGGTGGCGTTGAGCGTCCCCGTGGAGACCGAGCGCAGAGCAACCGCCATGCCCGCCCCCTCCCATGCTGATCAGGTGGCGGACATGACAAAGCCGCCACAAGGGCGGCGGGGTGCGACGTGGTTTGGTCTACGGGGTGAAGTCGATCGTGAACAGCCCGTTGACGTGAGGGGTCACCAGCAGTGTCCCGTCGGAGGTGTTGTAGTCGGTGCCCAGGTCGATCCCCATGATCAGCGGGTCGCCGCTCAGGGCGTCCGCGTACATGTCGATGTGCCGTACCCCGGTCAGCGTCGACGCTGGCCAGGAGACCGCATCAGAGTTGTACTTCAGCACCCCCGCGCCCGGCAGCGACAGAGCGGTGCCGGTGACCTCCTTACCGGCCGCCGTATACCCGGTGCCGCTGATCTCGTTCGTCGCGCTATAGGCGCCGTCGCCGTTGTAGTTCGGCGACTTCGTGCTGTTGAACAGCGCGAACTTGTGCGTCTCCAAATCCAGGTCCAACGCCAGCTGGCTGGTGTCGAGCACGTCCTGGTAGGTGACGACATACAGTCCGGATGCCATGTCAGCGGCCGCCCTTCATGGTCTTGCTCTTGACCGCGACCGGCGGCAGGTCCACCTGCGCGGAGCCGTCCTCCAGCACAAATGGCGGCACCGGTACGGGCAACGACTCGAACACCTCACGTAGTGGTGCCGCGTCAGCCTCCAGCGCGGGCAGCTCGGCCTTCATCGCGGCCAGGCGCTCCCGCGCCTCCTCCAGGTGCCTGTGCTCCTCGGGCCGCCAGGCCGAGGTGGGCCGCCAGTGCGGTTTGCTCAGGTCCTCCTCCAAGGCGGGGATGAGCGCCTGCAGCTTGGCGATCCGTGCCTCACGACGCAGCCAGGTTCGTGTCTCGTTGATCTGGTGTGCGGCGGCCTGCTTGCGCTCCTTGGCGGCGGCGATCTCCGCGGCGTCGCCGCGCTCCAGCGCATCCCGGTACGCCTGCTTCGCGTCCAGGTTCTCCTGCTGAATCGGCTCACACGCCTCCGCGAGCGCGAGCTGCGCCCGCAGCTCCGCCGCCGTCGGCTGCGCAGCCGGTAGTCCCAGCCCGTTCATCGGCGCTCCTCTGTGATGCTGTGCCGTACCCGCAGGTGCGGCAGGAAAATGTGCACGTCCTGGCCGGTCCACCGCTCCCGGATGAGGTTGCCGAGCTCATCGAGGGTGACCTTGACCGGGCGCCGCTGGGCGTCCCTGCCACCGGTGACCTTCGGCTTGATCCGGTTGGACCAGCCGCGCGGGCGGGTCTGAACGGACTGCAGCCGCAACAGGTCAGCGGGTGTGTACGGCTGGATGCGATCAGCCATGCCTGCTCCTATCCGTACGCTGCGACTTGGAAGCCGACCTCGCTGCCGAGCTTCGTAATGTCCATCTCTTCGCGGATGGTGGCGTTTTCGATGTTGACGGTGACGCCCGCGATGCCGCCCGCGGGTGCGGGGGCGCCGGCGTTCGGCCCCCCGAACAAGGGGCCGGTGTACGCGACCCCGGCGGTCCCGTGGGTGCCGTTCAGGACCTCCGTCGAGGTGGACGCGGCTGCGGCCTTGCCGACGCTGCCGATCGCCGCATCCGAGGTGGCGGACACGGCTTTGCCGACGAGGCCGGTCATCGCGGCGATGGTCGAAGTCTCCATCGACTGCATGCCTTGGACGAATCCGGCCATGGTGAACTGGCCGATTTCTGCCATCACCTGGGAAGGGCTCTTGATTTTGAGTTCCTTCTTGATCGCCTTCACTAAAGCATCGACGATCTTCTGCATCGCCTTGTCGAGATCCTTGAGGCTCGCTTCGAGCCCCTTCAGATAACCCTCGCCGCTCTTCTTGCCGACATCGAACATGGCGTCGGCCGAAGCTTTCCCAAGCTTCTTGCTGGCCTTGTCTACGGCAGCCTGCGCCTTATTCAAGGCCTTGATTTCCGAGCCATCCGAGCCGACCAGCATTTCCGCGAAAGTAGCGCCCTTCTCCACCCCCGCGTCAATGATGTCCTGAATGATCTTCTTGTTCAGGCCACGCTTCGCGAGGGTCTGAATGTTGTTCGCGAAATCATTGATAGCGGACGCTTTGCCCTGGAGTTCGGCAGCCATATCCCCGGCGCCCGTGATGTCCTCGGGCTTTAGCCCGGTGATATCCGCCCATTCCTGAGCAGTGCCCGCGACGCGCTTAGCCATCTCCTTCGCATCGGCCAACTGCTGCACGAGCGCCTGGCGCTGCAGGGCGAGGTCTTCCAGGTTTTTATTGCCCACGCGGACGAAATCGAGTAGGCCGTCCACCACGTCAGGGGTGGACTTGAATGCGGTCTTGATGTCGGCGACCAGCTTGTCAACGACGCCCTTGACGTTCGCGCCCTCGCTGGTGAGGCCGTCGAGCAACCCCTTGACCGTGTACTTGCCGATCTCATGCATGATCGTGGACGGGCGAGCCCCGCCACCGGATCCGCCGCCCGACCCGGTACCTGTCGACGTCTTCGCGGTGGACACGACGCTGTCCATCGCCGCCGCCACGGTACCGGCGAGCTCCTTACCCTTATCGATCACACCGCCGATAAATCCGAGGATCGTGTTGCCGCCGATATCCTCGAAAATCTTGCTCGGCGAATGCTCGTTGAGGGTCGCCTTGGCTGTCGGTTCTGCCAGGCCGACCACGGATTTAATGGCGTTGGTCACCTCGGCGGCCTTGGCTCGGATGCCGGAGATGAATCCGTTGATCACATCGTTTCCGGCCTGCACGAGCAGAGTGCCCAGGTTGCCGAGCGCGGCCTTGATCTTGTCGGGCAGTTTCCGGATATCCGCGATGATCTCGGCGGCTTTCGAGGTGATGGCGGCGACTAGCTTGTCCCAGGCTTTAGAGGCTTCCTCGTTCAGAGAATTCCAGGTTTTCGAGGTGTCGCCAAGAATGATTCCCAGAGCCCGGTCGATGGCGTCCTCGATGCCTTGCCACAGGCTGTCCCAGATCTTTTCCAGGCCCTCACCCATCTGCTCCCAGTCGCCCGTGAAGGCGCCGATGAAGACGTCGAGGAGGCCGCTGACGGTACCCCAGAAGGTATTCCAAATACTGAGAATGCTGTCGACGGCGAAAGAAACCGTGGCAACAATTTCCTCACCGTGCTTATCCCAGAATTCCTTGATGGCGGCGAGCGCGGTATCAACGATTTCCTTCATGGACTCGAAACCCTCGCTGAGCTTCGTCTTCCATTCCTCGATCGTCTCGCCGTTCGCTGCCGCCCACTCCTGGACGTCAGCCACCACGCTGTCCCAGATTTCACCGATCTGGTCGGCCCACCCCTGCAGCGTCTCCAGGGCGCCCGACATCTTGAACGCCTCGGCTGCGTCCTCCAGGGCCGGGAGCACGGTCCCGCCGAGGAACTCGACGACGTTGGACTCCAGACTGCGTTTGAACGCGGTGAGCTTGTGCTCGGCGGTGTCGTTGAGGGTGTCGCCGGCCTTCTTTGCCGCGCCGTCGACCTGGCCGAGGGTGTTCACCGCAGCCGACGGATCCAGGGCGAACAGGGCAGCCCCGAGGTCTTCAGCCTTGGTCCCGAACAGCTCGACGGCCGCGGCGTTGCGCTTGGCCGGGTCCTCGATGCCACGAAGTTTGTCGAGCACGAGATCGAAGGCCTTGGCTGCGGTCGGTCCACCCTTAGCGAACTTCGCGACCATCTCATCCGCATTCAGGCCGAGGGACTTGAAACCGCCGCGGACGCGTTCGCCGCCCTGGACGGCCTCGATCGAGAATTCCTTGATCGCGTCCGCGACCACGTCCGCGTCCCGGGCGCCGGCCTGAAGCCCTTGAACGATGAGGCCCATGGCTTGCTGCCCGGACAGGCCCAGGGTCCGGAACTGGGTCGAGTACTCCGAGTAGGTGTCGAGGAGGTCCTCAGCTTCGTTGCCGCCCAACTGGGCGCCCCTGACCAAGATGTCGAACGCCTCGTCGGCGCTGCTGGCCAGGTCGGTCTTGAGGATCTTCGCGATGGATCGCGTGACCTTCGAGACGTCCTCATCCAGGATGATCCCGGTGTCGATGGCCCGCTTCGATAGCGTGCCCAGGCTCTCCTCGCTCGCGGTGCGGATGCCGTCGACGTTCTGCACCAGGCCCTTGATGGCCTCAGTGACATCCCCGACCGTCTCGCCGTAGCCGTCCGCGTACACCTTGCCCGCGACGTTGCCGAGCCGCTTCATCTCGCCCTCGGACGCGCCGATCTGAGCGAACAACTTCTGCTTGGCCGACTCGGCGTCCAGAGCGGATTCCAGCCCGGACATGAGGGCAGCGCCGATCGCTGCCCCGGCGGCTGCGGCAACGCCGAGCGCTCCGACCTTCAGCCCGCCAACGAGGTTGCTGCCGATCCCGGCCATGCGGCCGCCGCCACCCGCCCCCTCAACCCCGTCACCGAAGGAGTCACCCGCGTCCTCGCCCGCCTCGCGGACGACGCGCTCGGCGTCGCGCACCCCCGCGCGGAGGCCGTCGACGAGTTCGTCGCCGGCCTTCTTTCCGGACTGCTGGGCGTCGTCGTCGAGGCTGGCGAACGCCTCGTCGATCGTCGCGTCGAGCTCGGCCGCGAACCGGTCGGCCTCGTCGAGCATCTCCTGCAGCCCGGCGTCGAGCTCGCGCTCCAGCCGATCCAGATCAGCGATGGCGGCCGCCGGGTCGAGACCGTCCCTGATGGACTGCTCGATCTCCGACAGGCTCTTGGTGACCGTCGACTCCATGGACGCCATGGAGCTGCTGGTGGACGACTGGAGCCGGGACAGGTCCGAGCCGATGGCCTGGGTACCGCTGCTGAAGTCGCTCTTGTCGATCGTCGCGTAGGCGACAAGCTCGCCAACGGTGAGCGCCATGGAGGGTCACCCCTCTCATGGGTTCAGTCGTCGATGTCCCGCTCAATCACAGGGGCGCCGCGGTCCGGCTCCGGCTCACGCTCGGCGCGGAGCACACGGAAGATGCGGGTCTTCGGATCAGCCAGCAGCCCGAGGACGCGCACGCGCAGCCATCGGCCTGTGCGCGCGCGGAGTAGGCCGGGCTGCTCCACGTCCACGCCATAGAACTGGTGCAGGTCAGCCTCGATCAGGCTCCAGCGGGCGAAGAGGTCTGCCCACGTGATGCCCGGTCCCTGCGGCTCCGGGTTGTACCACTCTCGGAGCCCGGTGACGGGGTCGATGGGGCCTCCGCCAGGGTCTCCGTCGTCCCGTCCGTCTCCGACGTCGACCGTCGTTTTGGGATGCCGCCCGCCCACACCTCCATGGCCCGCTCCTCGCCGTGGATGTGCCAGTTCAGCGCGGTCAGCCCGCATCGGCGGATCTGCGGCCACGCCGCACCGTCGGCGACCAGCTCGTCGTAGACGGCGCCGAGGGACTGCCGGTGAAGGGCGGCCTCGGACTGGTCGTCGGCCACCTCCTCGTCGTCGTCCTTCGCGGCCAGCGCCTTGTCCTTCAGGCTGGTGAAGCGGGCGGTGAACCTCGTCCACGTATCGGCGTCAAGGGGAGGGACGCTGTACATCTTGACCTGCCCGGCCGGTCGGGATCCGCGCTTCGGGAGCGGTACGGGCAGGTCAAGAGTCTCGCCCAGGCTGGCGTCGAGCTCAGGGAACTTCGGCATGGGAGGGGGATCCTTCCGATCAGGCCGCGGCGAGAGCCGGGTACGGGGTCAGCCGAGTGCGGGCGCCCTGGCCGCCGAGGGTGAAGTTGCACGGCTCCAGGCCGGTTACAGGGCCGCCGCCGCCGCCGTACTCCACGGTGACGTAACCGCGCCACGCGTCCGGGCTGCCGTCTTTGCGGTAGTAACGGATGTCGATGTTGGAGCCGACGCCGACCAAGTTTCCGGCGTCGATGACCGCCTGCTGGCCGGGATCAGGGATGAACGTGGCGAGGTTGTCGGCATCGCGCTTGCGCTTGCCCTCGCACTCCAGCCTCCATTTGCGCTGGGTGACCTGGTCGGATCCCCAGCCGTCGGAGTCGAAGTCGGAGTCGTCCTCCTTCGTCGACTCGAGGGTCTCCTTGAAGACCGTCATGCCCTTGACCTGGGTCCACACGGGCACGTCGTAGGTGCCCTCGTTGACGTCGAGCTGCCAATCCTTGGCCAGCAGCGAACGGGTAGCCATGCGGTGATCTCCCTCTATCCGGGGCGGTGCTGAGTAGGTCGGTGAACGAGCAGGCTGTAGGAGTCGGCGCGCTCCCAGCGGCCAGTCCCGTCCGTGCCGAGGGGGGCCTGGATGCGGCGGGTGCACTGGAGCACGCCGACGGCCAGGAGCTGGGAGCCCTGCAGGACGTCGAACGCGGCATCGGCGATCTCGTCCACGACGCGGGGGTCCGTGGTGCCGCGCATGCGCAGCTGCACGCCTTGGGTGCCGTCGGTGTTGACGGGGTCGTCGGCGCCCTGGTCGACGCCGTATGCGGCGAGCGCGATGGCCCGGTCAGGGGTGGTGGGGAGGCGGCCGAGGACGATGGCCGTGTCCGAGGTGGTGTAGGTGCCGGCGGACTTCCACGTGCCGACACCCTCGGCGTGCAGGAGCTCGGCGAACGCGGTGAGGAGATCCGTGGTCCAGCTCACCGCAGGCGCCTTCGCATCTCGGTGGCCACGAGTTCCATGCCGATCTGCTGCTCGGAATCCCATGGGTCCTCGACGTATTTCGCCTTGCGGTCGTCGTCGTGCTTCCAGTCGAGGTGCTCGTGTTGCGGGATGGCGTACTCGGTATCAAAACTGACTGCGCCCTTGAGCTGCGTGCGGTCCACCGAAGCGACGCCGGACCGCTCCAGCGTGCCTTCCTCATGCGGCACCTGGTCGCGGCTGACCTTGAGGTTGTGCTCCATCCACTTCTGCAGGCCGTCGGCCGCGGCCTCGTGCATGTCCTTGTCGAGCTGGCCGAGATTCAGCTTGAGCGAGGATCGTTGCGGCATCGCCGGGTCCTCCTCACTGGAGCGTCACTTGCAGGTGGGAGGGGACGGGGAGTTTGCCGCCGTCGATGGGTGCGGACGTCAGCACGGTGCTTTGCCGCCCGTCGGGGAGGGTGACGCGGGAGCCGGCCGGGCACGTCTCGGTGAGCTGCATGCGCAGCGTCGTCTCTGAGATGACCTCGGCGCCCTCCGCGTTGCGAACGAGCTTGCGTTTGTGCTCGACCAGGCAGCGGACGGTGTCCTCGGCCCCGTACTCGGCGCCGAATGGGCCCTCACCCTCGAACGGCTCCACAGTGATGTCCTGGCCTGCTCGCTGGAGCAGCCAGCCGGGGATCATTCGCGGCATTGGTACGTCCGCGGGGAGTGGCCGAGTAGTCCGGCGCCGTCGAGGATCTCGACCGCTTCCGGGGCTCGGCGGGGATCCGGCGGTGTGCTGGACGAGCCTGCCCCGCCCTTGGACAGGGTGATGTTCCCGGCTGAGACGCTGGTGTACTCAGCGCCGGCGCCGAGTCCGTCGTCGCCGTTCGCCTGCCACCATTCGACGGTGGCGCAGCAGGCGTCCCGCATGGCGATGATGTGCGCCGCCTCGGTCGGGGCGCCGGTGTCGTCCACCGGGTAGATCGATGACTTGAGGAGGACGTTGTCCATGTACCTGCTCGCCCGCGCCAGCATGCGCGCCGCTCCAGTAGGGGGAGCGTCACCAAGCCAGTCGGCCAAGTCCGCCGTGGTGGCGTAGGAGCGGGCGGTGCCTGGTTGGGCGGGCGCGACGTGCACCGTGGAGTACTCCACACCTGCGCCGGTGCCCGTCACCACCCAGGCCAGCGTCCACGCTCCGGCGGTGGTGTAAGCGGCGGTGGCGCTCCAGGTGCCGCCGGATCCGGTGACGGCCGGGGTGGTGGCGGTCCCATCCGGCGCGGTCAACGTGAGCGCAGCGACGGTGGTGCCGTCGGCGGGGGCGACGGTCAACGTGACGGTCTGGGAGTCTCCGGCGTCCGGCACTTGGCCACCTCCTACGGGGTGCGAGCGATGGTCAGGGAGGCGGTGTCGGCGGTGGCCGAGGCCAGAACACTGCCGGAGCGTGAGGGCGTGAGCGTCGCACTGGGGGCCGTGGTGATAGCCAGCCGTCCCGGGGCGGGGATATGCTCGCCCGCCGAAGCCGTCGCGGTGAGCGCGCCGAGTGGCGCACCTGCCGAGCCGTACACAGTCCGGTAGCCGCGGCCCGTCGCGGCGAGCGTGCCGAAGAGGGCAGCCGCGCCGTGCACGGTTCGCCGACCTGACGCGGACGCGGTCAGAGCGCCAAACGGGGCGGTGAGCGCGGCGCGGATTCTGCGCCTGCCGGTGATGGTGGCGGCGAGCGAACCGAGCGTCGCGGTGGCGACGCCAGACACCGGGGGGCGGCCCGCTACCGCGGTGGCTGTGAGCGCGCCGAGCGGGGCGGCGGCCGCCGCATAGACCCTGCGGCAACCAGCTGCCACGGCTGTGAGAGGACCCAGGTGCGCGGCTGCGGCCCCGGCGACGTTCCCGACCACCGTGCCGGTGGCGGTTGCGGTGAGTCCGCCGAGGTTGGCTACAGCGATGCCACGGATGGCGCGGACGGCTGAGGCTGTGGCGGTGAGCCCGCTGAGCGTCGCGACGGCCTGGCCGTGCACGACCCGGTCGCCGACGGCAGCGGCCGTGAGAGCTCCGAGCACCCCAGCGGCCGCCCCGTGTACGCGGCGCGTACCGGTGGCCGTCGCGGTCAGTCCTGCGAGGTTGGCGGCCGCGACACCGGGAACATCGCCAGCCGCCGGGTTGTTGGCCGTGGCGGCGAGTGCCCCGAGGTCGGCCAGCGCGCTGCCGTGGACAGTGCGATGGCCAGCAGCCGCCGCGGCGAGCCCGCCAAGGGCCGCCTCTACGGTGCTGTGAACGGTGCGGTGCCCGGCGGCGGTGGCCGTGAGCCCTCCGAGGTCCGCGGTTGCCGTTCCGGTGACGTCCCCGCCCCCGGCCTGCGGGGGTTGGATGGCTAGGAGGAACGACACGTTGTCGCGTGACCCGGCCAGCGTCGCCGCGAAGTTCCCCGTCGGCCCGGTGACCGTCTGGGGGGCGGTGGCGATCGCGGAGGCGGTATCGGCGCCGCCGGATGACAGCAGGTCCGTACGCTCCGTGAGAGACGCCGGGTTGGTGGCGCACGCCCACGACAGGTCGCCGACGAGTTGGTTGTCGGCGGTGCCGACCAGCGCCACGATCAGGCAATCCGCGACGGTCGTCGTGATGCTCGCGCACGCCGGGTGGCCGTCGTCGGTGGCCTGCGCGCGGAAGACGTGGACCGGAGTAGTGGTGTCGGCGCCGACGACGCCGACCATCGACCCGGCGCAGCTGTCGGTGAACCCCGACCAGGTGTAGTTCGCAGGCTCGGAGCCGCCGTCGACGACCTTGTGCTCGTAGACGCCCGCCCAAAACGTCGTCGAGATCGAGCCAGAGGCGACGAGCTCCCACCCGGACGGCACCGTGGTCGGCGCGGTCGAGGCGCCGCCGTTGCTGACCAGGGCGTACAGGGTGTCGCCGGTGACGGTCCCGCCCGGCTTGGCTACCGTGGTGGAGGTGGTGGTAGAGGTGCCGCCGAGACCTGCGGCCCGGAAGGTCGGGGCGGCCATCCCTCACCCCTCAGGACGCGATGTTGAGCGACACGTCGAGGTCGCCGATCGGGATCACGAAGTCATCGCCGATCATGACGGCGTTCGCTGTCATCGTTCCCGAGAACAGGAACGTCCCGGACGTGCTGGCCGACCACGCGCTGAAGTGCGTGTAATCCTCCGCCCCGGCCACACTGCTCCAAGTCAGTGTGGCCGTGTTGCTGATCGCCCCGGACGACGCGTTCGTCCCGAACGTCGCCTGGATCCGATCCGCCTCGGTGGCGGCGGCGTCGGTTCCGGCCGCACCGGGGGCGGCGGTGTGAAGCTGGACCCACACCTCGTCGGGCTCGGTCCACGGTGTGGACCGGCAGAGCGCGTTGAGGATCGCGTTCGCGGTCCCCGAGCTGAGGCCTTCAGCCATCGGTCACTCCCCTTCTATGCGTGGTTGTGACGCGGGCAGGCAGCCGGTCCCCCTCCAGCACCAGCCACCCACCCGCGCGATCACGGGACCCCTTTACCTGGGGTTGACGCGGATCACCTGATAGGTGACGGTCGCGTGCGCGGAAATGTCGAGCCAGACGACACGGCCGTCCGCTCCGCCCTGGTCGTACTCGCTGCCCCACGGACCGAACACCTGCGGCACGGACGGGGCGACCGCCTTGACCCGGTCATCAGGGGCGACCCCGTCGACGAGCGCTCGGTCGCCGAACTGCGTGGTGATGTCCACCGAGGCGCCGGCCCCGTTGTTGACGATGACCGCGGTCTTGCCGTCGTTCGGGACGCTGATGCCGTCCGCGGTGAAGGCGACCGGCGTGCAGACGGCGCCGGCCGTGCTGGCGGTGACGGGGGTTACTGCGACACGTGCCATGAGTCAGCCTTCCTTAGACCGCGAGGCCGCGATAGGCCGCGTGCGCCCGCTCGTTGCCGAACTTCAGACCGATCTCGCCGTACAGCTGCACGTCCGTGGACGCGCCGGTTTTCGCGAGCTCCTCCTCGAAGAACACGCCCTTGCCCGGGACGGCCAGGAGGACGGGCATGAGCTGCTCCATGCTGGCGACGATCAGCGCGTCGCGGGGGACGTGCCGGTCGAGCATGATGTTGAACCGGCCGAAGTCGGTGAGCACGGTGTCCACGCTGACGCCGCCCATGGTGCGGGACTGGTCGACGTACACGATCTTCGCCCCGGCCTCGGCGTACGCCTTGGTGATGGCGCGCTTCTGCGTGGAGTTGACGATCATCGTGGCGGTGGCCGACTCCGATAAGCCGCCGTTGTCGTAGGCCTGCTGGATGAGGTCGTCGATGTGCGCGGTGGTGAGCGCGGTGGTCCACGGCACGATGTAGTCCACGTTCGACGTGGACGTGCCGAGGGTGATCGCCGAGCCACCGGACGACGTGGCGACCTTGAAGGCGTTCGTCGACTTCGAGACGACGTAGTAGACGCGGCCGGCCACGACGTTGGTCATGTCACCGGTCGAGGTGAACACGATCTTGTCGCCGTTGGTCAGCGCGGTCGCCGTCTCGGTGATCGTGTCGGTAGCCGAGGTCAGCCCCGTGATCGTGCTCGTGGCCTTGCTCACCTTGTTGGTGACGATGGCCTCCAGCAGGCCCTTCGTCTTCCGCGCGGTTGAGTTGCTGGTCGGGTTGGCGTACTTGCCGTTGATGAAGCTGTAGTTCACGTCCAGCGCGATGGACTTCAGCGCCTGCTCGACCTGCCAGTCCAGCTCGTTGCCTACCGGGTTGGATCCAGGCACGCCCCGGTACGGGTCGGAGCTGGGGGTGGCGACCTGCCCAGTGGCGGCCATCTTCGTGTAGGAGACGCTCACCTTCTCCTGGTGGATCTGGCACACGTTGCGGATATTCGCCCGGACACGCTCTTCCGCGGTCGGGGCGGTGGCGCCTTCGGTGCGGGCCCGGACCGAGGGATCTCTGAGGTCGTAGGACTGCCATTCGAACTCGACGGCGGTGGTCTGGCCGCCGCCGGTGAGGCCGCCGATCGCGCTGAGCAGGGGGGTGTCCTCCGGCGTCAGGCCGAACAGCTCGCCCACATAGTTGGGCAGGTTGAAGGTGGTTCCGAGGCCGGTGATCCCCGCCATGGTCGTCTCCTAGATCATTATGGTTGCTGGTTGAGTGCGGCGCGCTGCCGCTTGAGCGCGATGGCCTTACCGAAGTCCCGGTTCTTCTCGGCCTCGGCGATCTGCTCATCGAGCGTCGCGGCCTGACCGGGGCCGCCGGAGCCGGTGAAATCGCCGCCGGACTGGGGCGGAATCGGGGGAGGCGGGGGCGTGGTGGTCTGCTGTGCGGCCATCCACGGGTTCGCCTTCAGCGCGGCCTGAATGGTCTCGGCCAGGCGGGCCGGGAAGTCCTCCGCGGTCGGGTCGAGCTGCTTGGCGTGCTCGGCGAACACCGTGCTGCCCAACAGGGCGGCGGGGTTGACGCCGTGCTCCGTCGCCGTGGTGTACGCGTGCCGGAGCACGGTCTCCGTCCGAGCCTGGACGCGGTACTTCGCAGCGTCGCTGCGCGCGTCGGTGAGCTCCTTCTGCCACTTCTTCGGCAGCTTGCCGATGTCGTCGATGCCACCGTCGTCGACCTGCGCGGGCGCGGGGGGCGTCCAAGTGGGCGGCTGCGGAACCGGGGGCGGCGCGGGAGCCGGAGTGGGCGGGGCGGCCGGGGGTGCGCCCTGCGCGGGCGGTTGCTGGCCGGGATCAGAGGGCGGGCCGGGCTGAGGTGCCGGGGCCGGCGGGGTGGGCATGGTCATGCGGACCCTCCAGGGGAGCGCGGTGGCGGGAAGACCGGCGCCTGGCCGGTCGAAGGAGTTTTGGACCGCTCCGGGCGATCCTTTTCGGGCATCCATCCCAGGTGATCCGGGATGGAACGTCAGAGGTGGGGCGTATGGTGCGCGGTTATGCACCCTCCGCAGCAGCCCCAGCAACGGCCAGGCCAGCCGCAGCAGCCGTACGGTCCGCCGACCCAGCAGTACACGCAGCCCGGACGGCCGCCCGGCTGGCAGCCGCCCCCAGGCCCATACCGGCCGGAGCTGCCCCCGCCTCCGAAGGGCAGTGGGAAAGGGAAGGCGGTCGTCGTGCTCGGCGGTGCGCTGGTCGTGCTTGCCCTGCTCGGCGGCCTGCTCAAGCTCACAGGCGGTGGCGAGGCCGCCACGCCGTCAGCGAGCTCGACATCGGCACCGAACCGTACCGCGGAGCCGGGCGAAACCCGGATGCCGGTGCCGACCCCGGACGCCGGGCAACGAGCCACCTACCTGGCCGCGCTCGCCAGCATCGACCCCGGCCTGGTCGTCCATGAGGAACGAGCGATCCGCCGGGGGCGCGCGGTGTGCGATCGGATCCTGAACCCCGCCGAGCGCGGTGACTTGACCGAGTACGTCGTCGCCGCGTTGTCCGGCGGGGACGCCACGATCGACCAGGCGCAGGCTGATCGGGTGGTGACCGCGGTGAAGGCGTGGTGCCGTTAGACGCGAACGCCTGGTACGTCGGCCAGGTCGAAGTCCGGCATGAAGAACTCGGGGTCGAGCACGTCTTCGGCTGCGACGCCTGCCTCGTAGCAGGACTGGAGGATCGTCCACACGGCCGCCTGCGCGCGCACCCCCTCGGGGCCGGCCTCCTCGGCGGGGAGGAATCCGGCGGCCTGCTTGTCGTCGGTCCACACGTGGCCGAGCAGTTGGTCGCCCTGGCGGAGCTCGGCCCGGCGCACCTCGCCCTGTGGATCACTGGAGTAGCCAGCCGGAGTGTTCACCTCAGCCGGGTCAGGGCGCGGATCGTAGGCCCACCGGCCATACGCCTCCTTGCGCTCCATCACTCCTCCTTCGCGTACCCATTCGAAGTGTAGCCAGCGTCACCGTCGCCGAGCGGGTCCGGAGCCCAGTCCGTAGGCTTGGCCCAATCCTGGGAGACGATCTCGACCTCCATGTACCAGGTGTCTCGCGTCCCACACTGGTACACGGAGTGCACCACGTACCGCATGCCGCGGCCGAGGAGGATCTCCCGCTCCTCGGGGCCGTACTCCGAGAGCGACATGACGTTCATCGCGGGGGTGCCCTTGGGGGCGCGGATGATCAGATAAATCTCGGATGGGAATGCCGCGTTCTGGCCGGTGCTGGTGCTCATGTAGCCGTGCTCAGGGAAGTCTTTCCCGATCAGGCCGAACATGGTTTCGGGTCGGTCGGCGTCGGCGCCGAGGAACTCCGCGAAGTGCTTGCTGACGCCCCGGTGCAAGATGACGTCCTCGGGAAGCTTGGACTTCTCAAATGCGCTGTCCAGGCCTTCGAGGATGCTGTCGTAGCGCCCCCGGTCACGCGCCTTGGGGAGCTCGCCCCGAAGGCCGTCGTTAACGAGCTTGTAGTAGTCGCCTGTGTAGGCGCGCAGGGCGTTCTTGTCGCTGGAGGTGAGGGTCTTGGGCAGGGGGAGGTTCTGGTTGGCCCAGTTGACGCCATCTTTGTTGCTGTGGTGGCGTGTGGCGCCACGCATGCCGCCGATAGACGTCGTGGGTTTCGCAGTCGCCTTCTTGGCTTTCGCGGCGGCGAGGGCGCGCGCCTTGGCTTCGGCTGCTTTCTTCGCCTTCGCGGCCTTGATGGCGGCCTCGGCCTCTGCGGCGAGCTTCTCGGCCTGGGCTTTCTCTTCGGCCTGCTGTGCAGCCTCTGCGGCCTCCTCGGCTTCCTTCTCCGCTGCCGCCTTGGCCTTCTTGGCTGCCGCGGCCGGGTCCGCCTTGGGCTTCTTCGCGGCGGTGCTCGGCGAGGTCGGGTCGGGCGGGACCAGGTCGCTGACGGGGCCGCCCTTCGGCCCACCCGCGGGCGGGATGTTGCCGGCGCCGATGCTCTCGCGGTAGGGGAGCCGCTTGAGCTTGGGGTGCTTGGCGAGGTGGTCGCGGAGTTCGGCCTGAGCGGCGCGGACCTTCGCGCCGGCAGCCTTCTTCGCCTCGGGGGTGAGCGCGCCGAGCGCCTGCTCTTTCGCGGCTCGGATCTTCCGTTCCAGGGCGCGCTGCTTCTGTCGGGCCTTGTCGCCCTCGGGGTCTTCGGTGTTCTCCTTGAGCTTGGTGATCCCGGGCAGGTAGGCCGATGCGCTGTGCCTGCAGTTCGGGTGGAACAGCCCCTTGGACCTGGCGCTGTCGAGGGTGTCGATGACGTCGACGGTCACCATCTCGCCGTCCCGCGTGCTGTGTTCGACCTTGATCTTGCCGATCGGGCCGGAGTCGCGCCGGAGCACCTTCGACTCGTACGGCCGACAGACCTTGCACTCCTGGACGTTGTCGCTGATGTAGACCAGGTCCAGGCCGATCGAGGCGAGGCGGTCCATCTGGCCTTGCACCATGGCTCGCTGCGCGTTGGTGCGGCCGATCATCTCGGCGTAGCTGCTCAGCCTCCACTGCCGCCCGGCCTTGTCGGTGAACGAGGTGATGCCCTTGTCCATGAGGCGCTGCCACGCGGCCTGAGACGCCTGCCTGCGGGTGGTGGTGCCGGTCACGATCCGGGCAGCGGTGGCGGCCTGCACGGCCCGGTACGCGTCTTCGGGGGCTCGGAGGATGTTGCCGTCCACCCTGCCCAGGTCGCGGTGCAGGGCCTGGGCGAGGTTCTCCATGATGGCCGCGGCTGGCACCTGGGGCATGGCTTCCTGGGCCTTGAGCTTGGTCATGATGTCGGTGGGGATGCTGGTTAAGGCGTTGGTGTGCCCGGACCGGTACGCGGTGCGGATCGCCTCCCGGACGGCCGCGGACTTGGTCTTGACCAGGCGCTGCTGGACGGCCTCGGCGGCCGCGCGCAGACGCCTGATCGCGTCGAGCTTGACCTCGGCGGTGGGTGCGTCGAGGCCTCTCTTGAGTTCGTCGGCGATGACCGTGACCAGGACCTCCTCGACTTCGCGGTAGAGGTCGGCGACGGTGCCGGCGATCTGGTCGAGGAGGTCCTGGTCCACAGCCACGGCGGGGACCTCCTCGGCGTGCCT
Organism: Streptosporangium sp. NBC_01755; assembly: GCF_035917995.1. NCBI lineage: Bacteria > Bacillati > Actinomycetota > Actinomycetes > Streptosporangiales > Streptosporangiaceae > Streptosporangium > Streptosporangium sp. NBC_01755. Next base: position 5,579,140 of record NZ_CP109131.1, read on the forward strand.
AACGCTCGTTCAGGGAGAATCCGCAGCTCAGGATCATTTTCGGGAAGTCCCGAAAATGATGGCCATCGGGCCGAGCATCACTTCGGGATCTCCCGAAGTGATGGTTGCCCTACTCCTCGGGCGGCCCGTCCTGCTCGGCTTGACTTCCCGGTGATTCACCGTCAGGTCCGGGCTCGGTCATCTCGCCGGGCAGGGCGAAGGGGTCCATCACCGGGGTCGGCTGATCGTCCTTGATCCGCTGCACTTCTTCCTCGATCTCGGGGACGTCCCAGTCGGGATGCAGCATGCGGACCAGCTCATACGTGGACGCAGCCTCGGCCCGGCGCATCAGCTCGGCGGTGGTGGCCAGCTGCTGAATATCAGCCGAGACGGAGTCGCCGAAGACGACGGTTGGCCGCTCCGGAGTCACCCCGGAGGAGAACAGCTCGGCCTCCAGGAGAAGCAGCATCTCAACCGCGTCAGCGAGCGCAGGCCCGGTGTAGACGGCTTTCCGTCCGCGGGTGACCAGGCTCCGGCGCTCCTTGGCCATGACCTCGGTGGCTGTGATCGCGACGTCACCGGTTAACCCGAAGGACTGGGCGGAGTAGCCGGTGGCGCGGAGGATCGCGGCGAGCAACTCGGCGGCCGTGTCCCGGTGCTCGGCGACACGGATCTGGAACTGGGTGACGCTGAGTTCCATTCTCTGGTCGCCGCCGAGCACGTCCAGGGCTTCGTAGACCTCGCGGTCGGGGTCGTAGTAGCCGCCTTGCCCCCTGCCCTGGTTCTGAATGTAGGAGGACGGGACATGGATGCGGCCCTTGCCGTGCCTGACATCCCGCATCCACGAGGTGTACGTCTCGTCGAGCGCGTCGAACAAGCCGAGCACGGGGCCGGCGAAGTCAGAGCGGCCGAGGTTCGCCCCGTTGGGGTCGCGTCGCCATTCCCGGTTCGGCCTCATGTTCGGGACGTAGACGGCGGTCAACTTCTTGATGCGGGTCTCGACAACAGGCTGTAGGCCGCGCGTTGCCTCCACACTGTCGAGCGGGATGGGCTTGCCGAGGCTGCCGTGCTCGCCCCTGTAGAGCGCGTGCAGGATGCGGCCGGGTTCGTGCCGCTCCAGATGCCGGAGGTACGTCTTGTCGTCGGGCTGCTCGACGATCCGCCAGAAGGTGACAGCCGAGAGGCGACCCCAGCGGAATTCAGGGACAGCAGCATCAGCGTGGACCACGGCCAACCACGGCTGCTCGGCGACGGCCTTGTCCCAGACGGCCCGCAGGTAGTAGCCGCCGAGCGCGGCCCCGACCTCCGCACCTTCGAGGAGCGTGGCCTGCAACCCGTTCTCGACGAGCTCCTCGATGCGCTCCTGCGTCTGCTTGTTCTCGACCGTAATCGAGGGGGGCTCGGAGAACAGCAGGTCGCTGCTCATGGTGGCGATGTCGCTGGCCACCGGCACGTGGAGTTTCGTCCTACGCTCACCCTGCGGGACCGGGGCGCCCCAGAACATGCGGGCAGCCTTGCCGACGATGCCGCCGCGATACTGCGACGGCCGGTTGGCAGGGCGGGCACCGCCGGTGTGGTCGCCGTACACCTGGGCGAGCTCATCGGAGTTGCCGACGTACCAGGCGTTGTGGACGGCGTATTGGTCGTAGATGGGCTGGAGTGCTTGGGGCGGCCAGGTGCCGCCACCGCTGGGCAGCGGCATCCGGGCCTCCTCTCAACGGTTCCAGACGGTGGGGTGCCGTGCGAGACGTATTTAGGTGGCCAGGAGATACCCGAGCTGTCGGTGAACCTCCAAGGCCTCCATGCGCGTGATCGTGTTTTCACAAACGCTGGTGGGCCCGGCGATCCGCATGGTGACCGCATCCCCGACGAGGGAGAAGTCGAACAAAATGTGATTTCCCAGCTCGTTGACGAGGGAGCATTCCGTCCGTCGCAGCATGGCGCGCTCCTCTCAGGGGTAGGTGATTGCCACGTCGTCAGGCCGGGGCTCGGCGGGCGGTGTCCAGCCGAGCGCGACCAGCGCGTCCCGGGTCTTGTCCGACACCTCGGGCTCCGGCTCGACCTGGCCGGGCTCCTCGCGGATGACGGTGTCGTGCATGTTGACCGTCACCAGCTCGCTCTGGCCCATCTTGAGCGCGGTGTGCAGCCGGGTCCATCCGTCAGCGACCTGCACGAGGCCGGACACCGTCTCGGGGTTGTCGGCCCATGCGGCGGCCCGCTTGAGGACGTGGGCGGCCTGCTCGGCAGCCTGCTCAGGCGTCATCAGAACGCGCTCACCATCTGCGGTTTCGACCTCTCGCACGATCAGTTCGAAGGTGACGCGGTAGGGCGTCCCGGACCACGTGGGACCGGTGACGCGGTGGGCCTGGACGACTCCCAGGATTTCCAGGCCCTCGATCTCGATGCGGCGACCGAACAGATCGGCGGTCATCAGACGCTCCCGGGCCAGTGCCACGTGCCCGGCTCCTGACCCGGACCGATGTTGTACTCGGTGAAGCCGCCCGACTCGCCCGGGGTGAACACCCACAGGTGCACGTGCTGGTCGCTGTCCAGCGCGGGGATGACCCCAGCCTCAACGCCACGCGGGTCGAGCGTGTAGACGTCGGCGGTGACGATCGCGGCGCGCACGGCGTTGAAGCCCTGCTTGCCTCGGTAGCGGACGATGCTGCCCGTGGTCGGGTCCGGATCGGGGTAGTCGAGGGGCATGCGTCACTCCAGAGAGGGGGTAGGTAGATCATCTTTTGCAACTCACGGGAATGGTCATTCCCAAAAGTTACCAACTGGTAGAACGGTGCTCTTTAGACGCGCTCCCGCTCGACGAGCAGGTTCGCGATCGTGAGCCAGGAGTCCGCGAGATGCTCCAAGCGTTCCATGAGCACGAGGTTCGTCTCGACCTCGGCGTTGCGGAGGAGGCGGACGGCATTGGCCAGTGCTTCGTCAACGGTCACGCCGCCTCCTTGGCTTGGGGTGGAGCGAGCAACGACGACCAGATGTTCCGCGTCGTCCTGATCCCGTACCGCAGCGCATCCACACCGTGGTCGTTGAGCTTTATCGGCTTGTCCTCGCCCTTCTCGCTGGCGTCGGGATCCCACGCGTAGCCGGGAATCTCCTTGATCAGCCACTTGCATCCGGCGTGCACCAGGAGGCGGCCGGTGGCGAACAGGGACGCGACGTCGCGGATGCCGTCGACGACCTCGTTGTCAGCCAGCGTGCTGGTGACCCCGTCACGGTGCATCTGCACGCGGTAGCTCTTCGCCGAAGGGTCGACAATCCAGTACGACGGGGCGATGCCCAGACCGTTGACCCAGGCGCGCACCCGCTCGCTGTACTCCGCATCGGTCAGCGAACCGCGCATCCGCTTGCTGTCCCACCGCCACTCGTGCCCGACATACAGACGACCATCCGTGCCGAGGCCGATCGCGAGGGCATGGAACGGGTTCGTGGTGCCGTAGTCGAGGGCGATGCACAGCCACTGCGCGATCGGCGGCAGCTGATCGACGACATGCCGAGCCGGATCCCAGGACTCGTAGACGACGCCTTCAGCCAGGCACCATTCGCCCAGGATGAGGCGGCGGTAGTAGAGGCCAGTGTGCTCGGAGGAGACGGCGTCGATGTACTCGTCGGTGAGGTTCGGGTTGTCACGGAGCTGGAAGCTGAACCTGTTGAGGTTGAGAGCGTCTGGGTCGTCGCTGTGCTGGAGCTGGCCGTCGATGTCGAGGTGCAGGCGGGCCCGGTCGAGGAAGTCGGTCTTCAGCCAATGCTGGGGTCCATCCGGGTTGCTCGACCCGAAGAACTGGGCGCCCGGGATGCTCAACCGGGTGGTGAGCATCCGAAAGAAGCTCTCGGGCATGGTGGACAGCTCGTCGCCGTACGCGCCCACCAAGCTCAGGCCGCGAATCTTGTCGACGCTGCCCTCATCATGCGCGCCGGCGGTGTAGATGGTGCGGCCGAGGAGGTGAAGTTCTCCGGCACCGACGACGTGCTTGCACCGTTTCTCGCCCAACATTTCGGTGAGCGGGTCGATGATGTTGCGCTTGAGCGTGCGTTCGGTTTTGCCCGTCATCAGCAAAGGGCCGTCGGGAGCGGTGCGGACGAACCGCATCCACTTGAGCAGGGAGCAGATCGTCTTGCTGGAGCGGACCGAGCCTTCCCAGATGTTCAACCGGGCCGTCGCCAGCTGCACGGACTGCTTCTGCTTGCCAACGAGGGGGTTGACCTTCACGCGCCCATCTCCGTCAGCCACTGATCGACCGCGGCGTGCGACTCACCGGAGTTGTCGTGCTTCTCGATGACGAGGTGCTTGTCGATCGCGGTGGCCGCGGACACGATCAGGTTCCGCTTATCCGCCGTCGACGGCGCCGGCAGCTCCTTCGAGTTGAAGGTGTTGTCCTTCCCGCCGAAGTTCCACACCAGGTGCGGCTTGTGCAGGTCGTCGAGGAACCGGTTGCACTCCTCCAGGAACCGGCGGGACGTGGTGGCGCGCAACGCTGCGTTGTCGGCCTTCTTCGCCTCAGTCGCGTTCTTCGTGTTCGTACGTGCGAACGGCTGCTCGATGCCGCCCTCGGCGGCTATGCGACGGACGGTGTCCGGGCTGACCTTGTGCTCGCGGGCGATTCCTCGGCAGGTTCCGCCGGCCTTGATGCCGGTGAGGATTGCGGTGCGCTTCTCGTCGTCCATGCGTGGAGGCACACGTGCTCACCCCCGGACATGAAGAAAGCCCCGCACGATGGCGGGGCTCCTGAAGACATGAAGTATCAGAGGTGATTATCCACAGGCGTCTGACCTGTGTCAACACGATCGATCATGAGGCGATCGCCTCCCTCGCGCGTCGCACTTTCTCCTCGGCTGACATCACGCGCTGAGCGAGCCACGGCCACTGAGCGATGGGCCACACGGGCTGACCACCCCACCACGTCCCCACATCACGCTGAGGCGGCTCACACACCCCGCCGCACACGATGGCGACCTGTCCGCCTGGGAGCGTCTGTACGCGCCACACACCGGTCTCTGAGCACCAGGGGCAGGTGACTGCCAGGGTTTGGCCGTCGTAGACCATGCAGAGCGCCTGGGCGATCTTCTGCTGTATGTGGCGGACGGTGGGTTCTGCCCCGTCGGCGAGCCACTCGGGACCCTCGGCGAACCGCGCCGCGGCGTACCGCAGGTACGGGCGGGCGTCCAACTCTCCAGGCCCGGGCGGGGCGAGGATCGGGCACATGACGACGGGGCCGAGGTCGGCCGCGAGGTCGTCGGCGCGCACCAGGAGATCCAGTGCGGTGGACAGGATCGCGACGTCCACCGGGGCCGGCGACTCACCGAGGGCGTGCGTGGTGCGCAGTGCCCAGTCGATGCGCGCATCCCAATCCCGCTTCAGCTTCGCCTCGGGGGAGAGCTGGGGTTGCCGCCAGGGGCGTGCTGTTCCGGGCAGTCGGGCCTCAATGAGGTCAGGCCAATATTCGATGCACCATTCAAGGTCTTCCACCACTTCGTTCTTCAATGCGGTCTCCTCAGATCAGAATGGCGGCTGGTCGGGAATCGGGTGGCCGATGGGAATGATGAGGTCAACTGGCTTCGTCTGAGGTCGGGGGAAATGCGGGCCGGGCGGGCATCGGTGGGATCCGACCACGGGCCATTTCCTTGGGGCTTGGATGCGCCAGGAGTTTCGGTGATGGAGGTACGGGCGCCGGGGCAGACCGAGCGGTTGCACGTCGTAGGTGAGGCGGTCGTCCAGGAGCGCGGCGAGCTCGGCCTGGGGGGTGAGGGGGGTGGCGTCTGCTCGGGTGGGGAGGCCGTCGGAGACGGCGACGAGGATCTGTCCTCCGCAGCGGGGGCAGTGGTCGAGGACGGCCGGAATATCGATCATTGCCGGGCTTGCTCGATGATCTCGCCGAAGCGCTCGACCATCTCGTCAACGGTCTTGATCGCTTCGTCGTAGAGGTCGGCCGAGCGGATGGGCTGGCTGAGGGGGAGCTTGCGTTCGGCCTTGGCGAGGGTCGCCTGGAGGGCGGAGAGGCGGGGGTGGAGTTCGTAGCGGCTGCTCATGATCGTCTCCTGTTGTGGTGTGACGGATGACGGATGACGGATTTCCTCCGGTTCCCCTGTTGAGGTGCGCACGTCACACGCGCGCGCACATAAGGCAGTTCTCTATAGGGGGGAATGGGAGAAAATCCGTCATCCGTCAGGGCCATGATCGGGAAAGTAGGGTTGTCCCAGCTCAGAGCGGCTTTTCGGAGTGGTGACGGATCCTTGGTGGATCTGTCATCGCGGAGCTTGGTCACCATCCGGGCCCGCCGATCTTGTCCGACTCCCAATCGGACCTATCCGGTGAATCGGTCACGGTGTCGTTTGTCGGGCGTGACGGTTGCGTGAAGCCCGATGACACATCCGCGGCCCCCGATGACGGATCCTCGTCCTCGATCTGGAGGAGCGTTATGCCCGTGTAGGACCGGGAGGAGGCGTTGCGGGACTGGCCGACTCCGTGCTTGCGGGTGAGCTCCATGGTCAGCTTCTTCGCGCTGACGGGGGTTTCGCCCTCGGTGAAGCACCACCGTTCGTAGGCTTCCCGCAGTCTCACGATCTTGATCTGTACGTGCTCGCCTCCACCGACGTGGCAGGCGTCGACGACGAAGCGGCTGACGGTGTCCTGGTCGGCGGCATACCCGGCGGTGGCGGCCTTGACCTGCTCAGGCTCCATCAGGCCGTGGGTGGCGTACTGGGCGGCGCCTGCGACGATCCAGGCCAGCAAGGCGCCTCCGTGCTCCCGGGCGAGGATGCCTTGCAGGTCGTCGACCATCTTCTCGTCGGGCACCTCGTGCTCGAAGGGGACCAGGCGGAGGCGTCGCCAGAACGCGCGGCCGCCGGCCCGGACGCTCGGCTGGTGGTTGCCCATGAGCCACAGATGGTGGGTCGGCGTGAATGTGAAGTGGTCCATCCTCATAAATCGGGCGGTGAGGGAATCTCCGCCGGTGAGCTGCTTGACTTTCACTTCATCAAATCGGTCGTCGTCGGCGACTTCCGAGCAGACGACCATTCTCATTCCGGCCAGCCGGGCGATTTCTGTTTCATGTCCGGCGTGGGATTTCGCCATCAAAAATCCGCTCGGCGCGGTGGTCGCATAATCACCGAGCACGCCGGTCAATGATTCAAGGAAGACGCCTTTTCCGTTTCCACCGGAGCCGACACAAAAAGGCAAAATGTGCTTGGCGACGGATCCGGTGGCGGAGTAGCCGATCAGCCTTTGCAGGTAGCCGATGAGTTCGGAGTCGGCGCCGAAGGTGTCGGCGAGGAACTCTTCCCACCGGGTCAGGTCGGCGCCGAAGTCGGGGGCGACCGCGGTGACCTTCGTGTGCAGCCGGGACGCATCGGAGGGGCCGAGCTCGCCGGTGGTGAGGTCCACGATGCCCGCGGGGGTGTTGAGCTGCCAGGGCTGGTTGTCGAGCTCGTCGAAGGAGATGACGACGCGCACGTCGGTCTGGGCTTGGGCGAGCATGGCCGAGGTGCCTGCGGAGGACAGGGCGTTCTTCTTGTGGCGGACGGCGGCCTTGTCGGCGTCTTCGAGTCCGCGGGCGATGCGTTTGCCGTACTCGCGGACCAGGCCGCCGCCGACGGGCTGCCACTCCCAGTGGACGCCGGTCCAGGCGAGCCATCGGCCGCGGTCGGGTACGTAGCGGATGACGTCGCCGAATCGTTCGACGAGGCCGAGGGCGTTGCCGTCGTCGCTGTGCTCGAAGGTGCGCTCTTCCACCACGGTGAGGTGCGGCACGGGGGTGGGGAGCTGGTGGACGGTGGCGAGGTTGCCGTCCACGAGCGGCGGCGGGAGGGGCGCCGGTGCGGTGCGGGTGGGTTCGACGCGGACGCCGTAGCCGCGCGCCTGGAGTGCTTTGGCGGCCGCGGAGTGGTCGCCTGCGTGCTCGGTGTGGGCGAGGGCGCCGAACTTGTCGTACGGGCGTTCGGCCTCGAATTCGGTGCTGGTGGTCCAGACGTAGAGGTTGTCGCCGTCGTTGCGGCCGGTGGTCGCCGAGATGCCCACCGACTTGCCGGGGCGGCGCCAGTAGGTGACCCCGGCGGAGTCGGTGTAGAGGCGGGTCCAGCCGCGGGGGATGAGGATCTCGTCCCACGTTGTCTTGGCGTTGTAGTCGTTGCCGGGGGAGACGCTGCCGTCGTCCTCGTACGCGGGTGCGGGCTGGGTGAACAGGAGCGTTCCGGCCGGGGGAGCAGAGGGGGCCGCGGGGGGCTGGCCGGTGGGCATCTGGTCGAACGCTCCGGCGAGGCGGTGCAGCGCGTCGCGTTCATCCGGGGTCACGGTGGCGATGGTGGACGGTCCGCCGGCAACGAGGGTCCAGGGCTGCCCGGTGGGGTGCACGGCGCCGTGGGAGGGGGCGAGGACGACCCACCCGCCTTCTCCCCGGGTTTCGGCGAGGACCTGGGGGACCTGCTCGCCGCGCACCACCCGGTCGAGGAATTCCTGCCGCTTCGCCCGGCGGTCGGCGTCGGACTCTTCGTTGATGCTGGCCTGCTGGTCGTGCTTCCACGCGGCGAGCTCGTCGGGCGTGCTGGGGCGGCGGGCGAGCTTCGTGTTCCCGGCCACCACTCCATCTACTTTGTAAAGGATGTGGATTCCGCCGGACGGCGTGAACTCCAGGTAGCCGCTGGTGACACGCTTCCAGAGGTCACCAAGGCCGCTCGCGTCGGCGAGGGCGGTGAGTTCTGCGGGGAGGCCTTCGGCGACGGCGCGTCCCTCCAGCTCGAGCATCTCCAGGTTGCCGGAGACGGCGCCGGTGACGACTCCGAGCCCGACGGCGTTCTCGGCGAACCAGGCCTCTACCAGGACGGGGTCGGGCCGTTCGGCCTGGTATCGCTTCCAGCTGCCTGCGGGTTTCTTGCTGCCGTCGGTGGCGGCGGGGAGGACGCACAGGCCCGCCTCGTAGAGATCGTGTGCGGCCTGCCGGATCGCGTTGTTCAAGGTGGTGTCCCCGCTGGTTGTTCCGGTGAGATGGGGAGGCCCCGGGAGGACCTTGACGGTCTCCCGGGGCTGGTGAGGGGGTGCCCCGCCCGCTGGTTGTTCCGGTGAGATGGGGCGGTCTGGGCGGCTACGCGTGGGGCGCAGCCGGGACGGGGGCGGCGGGGGGGAGGGTGGTCATGCTGAGGGCGGCCATGGCGGCGTACTGCTCGGCGCTGACCTGCTGGCCGGTGGGCAGGGTGACGGGCGGGGCCGCCGGAGCCGGTGCCGGCGCGGGCATCGGGGCGGGTGCGGCGGCCTGCGGAGCCGGGTAGGTGGCGGGGTAGGCCGGGGCGGGAGCCTGCGCCGGGATCGGAGCGGGCACGGCCTGGGGGAGCGGGGCGGCCGGCACCGGAGCTAGGGCGGCGGGGGGTGCGAAGGACGGCGCGGTCTGGAACGGGTTGCCGCCCACGGACTGGAGCCACTGGGTGGCGAACGCCGCGTCGGCCTCGTTGAACGGGTTGAGGATGTAGGGGGCGCTCTGTCCGGGCTTGGCGGTGCCCTGGCCGAGGCGGGCGAGCACCGGGTCCTTGCCGATGCTGTTCTTCAGCGAGCCGATGAGGGGCTTCTGAAAGAGGAGGACCTGGGGCTCGCAGCGCGGCCCAGCGGGGTCGGTGAGGACGACGACGTCGCAGGCGATGGCGTCGCTGGTGCCGAACTGAGTGACGATGCTGGTGCGGAGCTCGCGGACGTAGACGAGCAGGAGGTGGCCGACGTGGTCGGCGGCGCGGAAGTCGGAACCGGCGGCGGGCTGGGAGAAACCGAACGACATTTCAGTGATCCTTTACTTGGTGGTGGTGCCGGGACATCCGGCGCTGAGATCCGTGGATCCGGGGAGGAAGAACGGGCAGTAGGTGCAGTACGCCTCGGTGGCCGGGAACATCGCCCAGGCCGTCGGGTTGTTGGGCGGGTCGAGGGCGGTCAGGGCGGCGAGGACGTTGTCCATCCGCTCCAGCGCCCCGAGCGCGATGGACCGGTCGTAGGGGGCGGTCCACACGTGCAGGCCGTCGATGCGGCCGCCGCGCGGCAGGAAGGTGATGGCGACGTGCTCGACCTGCTCGCCCGCGTTTTCCTGGCCGAGTCCGTAGAGGTGGGCTTGGATTTCGTACTGGGGGCCGGGGCCTTTGGACCGGTAGTCCTTGAGCCGGTCGGGGCCGACGACCTTCCAGTCGTTGTTGACCTTCAGGTCGCGGTCGTACAGGTCGGCGTGGCCGTAGACGTTGCCGCGAATGTGCAGGCGGCGCTCGATGACGTACCGCTCCCGGCCGAGCCGGGCGTTTTCAGCGGCGTACGTCTGTTCCATCCAGGAGTGGACGGCGGTGCCGATGATGGACGCCCACGGGTCGGAGCTGGTGTTGGCGGCGGGGTGGTCGCACAGCTTGTAGGCCATGCGGCGGGTGCAGGGCATGCCGATCTCGGATGGGCCGATGACGCGTTGGAGGGAGCGGGGGGCGTGGGCTCCGGCGTGCAGGACGGTTTGGACGACGCTGGTGGCGATGGCTCCGGCGAGGCCGGTGAGCGGGGTTGCCGCCCATCCGGCGTCCGGCTGCGTGAAGGCCGTCACGGCTGCTCTCCGGTGACGAGCTTCTCCAGCTCGCTGTAGTCCGGGCCGGGGCCGACGCCGAGCAGGTAGCGGATCTCGGAGGTGTAGAGGAAGCGGCGGTCCGGAGGGTTGTGCTTGTCCTCGCGGTCGCACCGCTCCAGGAGGAGCTCGATGCGGGATGGGTCGATCACTGGTCGCCGCCGACGAGCAGTTCGCGGACCTGCTTCAAGGTCGCGATGGCGTCGTACATGCCCTGCTTGTAGCCCGTCGCCTGCTGGGAGGTGCGCGGCCAGTCGCTCGTGACGCGCTGCATCTCCAACTTGGCGATCACCTTGTCGAAAACCTCGGCGGGCGACTCCGGGGAAGCGGTGCGCATCTGCTCGTGCCACGCCTCGTGCGCACTGCTGTTCACCGCCAGGACGAGTGCCACGCACCGGCTGCACTGGGCGACATCGTCGGGGAACGCCCAGTCGCTTCGAATGTCGTCGAAGGTCATGTCTACTCTCCGAGGATCTTGAAGGGGCGGGCGGCCTTCTTCTCGATGAGGTAGGCCGCGTAGATGGCGGGGTGGTCCTTCTCCAGGGCCTTGCTGTTGAGCTGGGTGCCGGGCTTGGAGGGCTTCCAGGTGATGGCGGGGCGGCCGTTGACGGTGGCCTCGGTGCGGTCCCCGAGCCAGTCCTTGAGCTTCTCCTCGGCCTGCTCGCGGATCTCCTTCCACCGCTTCTCGTTGGTGGCGGCTTCCTGGCGCATGTTGAGCCAGCCGACCATCGCCGGGGGAAGGTCGGTGGGGATGGGCTCCGGGTCCGGCACGAGGGTGTCGAAGGGGAGTCGCTGGAATCCCTCGTGGTTGGCCTGCTCTGAGATGCCGCCGTGCGTGGGGAGCATCCGGCAGTCCAGGCCCTGCTTGGCGCGGGTGACGGCGACGTAGGTCAGCATCGCCTCCGCCGGGATCAGCACGCCGTCCTTGTCGTACGGCCCGACAAAGTCCGCAGCCAACCGGACCGTGTCCCACTCGCGGCCCTTCGCCTTGTGCGCGGTGGAGATGACGACGTCGGCGTTGTGCTCGTCGACGAGCTGGTCGACGACCTTGATGATGGCGTCGGGGCCGTGGGAGTCGACGAGCTTGACGAGGGTCTTGAGGTCTTGGCCGCCGGCGTCGTGTTCGGCGTAGTCCTGCACCTCATGCCAGGACGCGAATGCCATCAGCTCCGGGTGCATGGTGCCGCGGCCGGATCGCAGGTCCCGGCAGGCATCGGCGAGGCGGCGGATGTCGTCGCCTCCACCGACGAGGGCGGTGCGCTGTCCGGAGCCGATCGCGGCGATGATCTGCCCGATCGCCCCGGCGTTGGTGCGGCACAGGACCGCGGCCGGGGAGGGGATGCGCTCCAGCCGGGAATCACGGGCAGGGTTGCCGGTGAGACGCAGCGGGGCGGAGAGGAGGTCGAGCCACTCGTTGGCCTCGTCGGCGATGCGCTGGCCGAAGCGGAACGACTGGGTGAGCGCGAGGCGGCGGCCGGAGAACGATGCCATCGCGTCGACCGCGCCCCGCCACCCGTAGATCGCCTGGGACTCGTCGCCGACGAGGATCCGCTGGGAGGACTGAGCGTTGACCACGCCAGCGATCAGCGGGTTCGCATCCTGGGCCTCGTCGAGAAAGACGAGCTCGGCGGGCAGGGTGGGCCGGGTGAGCGCCCACATCTTCAGGTAGACGTCGTGCTGAAATTTCAGCCGGCCGTTGACGCTGGTGAGGTTTTCCCACGCGCGGTGGACCATCGGCATCAGCTTGGTCTTGAGGGCCAGGACGGAGGCCGGGTCGTCGAGTCCGGGCACGGTCGGGATGTGGGGGTCGCCGGGGGTTTCCCGGTCGGAGTTGCAGAACCGGGCGATGGTGTCCATGACGATCCGGGCGACCTTGGGCGCGGTGAGGGCGTGGGCGCCGAGGTCAAGCACCTGGGGGATGCCGAGCAGCCGCGCGGTCTCCCTCGCGGGCAACCTGGGGCCGTTGAGGCGGTGGGCGAAGGTGCGGCCGACGGCCTGGAAGGCGAGGGAGTGGGCGGTGGCGCAGTGCACGTTCGCGGGGAAGGTGGCGCGGGCGTCTTCGGCGATCGCGCGGTTGTAGGCGAGGTACAGGCCGCGCTGCATCGTGGACGTGGCGATCATCTTGAGCGTGGACGTCTTGCCGGTGCCGGCGCCTGCTTCGATGACGAGGGGGTCGCCGGTGCGGGCTGCGTCGAGGATGGCGGTCTGCTCGGGGGTGGGCGGGTGTTCGAAGACGGGGGCCGCCGGGGCGGGGGCGGCGAAGGTGGTCCCGGTGGTGCCGGGCTGGGTGAACATCACCGGGCACCGCCAGCGCGCCGGGGGCAGAAGTAGTAGTTGGGGTCTCCTGGCTCGGGGCACGTGCCCGTCCAGGAGTGGACGGAGTCCGTGCACACGCACTTCTCGGCGGTTTCGACGATCGGGGAGGCCTCGGCGCGGCCACTGTCCGCGATGTTCATCCGGGCCGCGACGAGGTCACTCGCGAGCATGTCCTGGATGCGGGCGTAGATGCCCATGAGGCCGTCCCGGACGGAGGGGGACCGGCTGTAGATGCTCACCAGCTCGATCTCAACCTCGTCCCAGGGCGGGAGCGTGAACGCGAGCGCGAGCTGGTCGACGGTGCAGTCGACGGCGCACTGGAACGTCTGGGTGCGCTTGACGCGCTGCCCGGTCGGGACCATGGGCGCGTCTTCGCGGCCGCAGCGGATGCAGGCGATGCCGTCGCGCTGCGCCTCGTTGAGCTCGGTCATGGTGTCCTCTCTGGACTGGGGAAGGGGAGAGGGGGGTGGCCGCCCCGGGGGATGCGGGGCGGCCGGTCAACGGGTCAGGCGGTGGTGAGCGCCAGCAGGGACGCGGTCTTGGCCTGCTCCGCCTTCGCGGCCTTCGCCGCGACTCGGGCGCCGATGGCGACGGCGCCGAGGAGGTGGATGGCGCGGAGGCACTCGTCGGCGACCGTCTCCCAGCCCTCACCGTCGTCGTTGCTGGCCTGCTCGCCCAGGACGTCGAGGGTGGTGCTGGTGCGGGCGATCACGGTGGCGAGGGAGCCGAGGACGGCGGCGCGGTCGCCGTCGAAGTCCTCGCTCTCCACCGCGGTGAGCAGGAGGGCGGCGAGGCGCGCCATTTCGGCGGCGATCTGCGTGGCGGTCATGGCGGTCATGAGGGGGGCTCCTTCGATCCGGGATCCTGCGTCAGCTTGCGCCACTTTGTGTCGTGTTCGCAGGACTGAAGTTACCTTATGGCGCATCATGGCGCAAGGTGACGCATCATGGCGCATGAGAAACCCCCTGCTATTTGCCGTACTGCCAGGTCAGAGCACGCGGAGCCGGGTTCGGCCGCACCGTGCGCACTGCTGCGTCACGATGCGGCCGATCACCTCAACCGGCACCCACCGGTGCCGCCACCAGCAGCGCATCGCGCCCTCACGTCGTGGCGCATGTTGGCGACCTGCAACGTGTGCAGTCGCTTCTCGAGCGCGTCGGCCCGCTCCCGCTCCCGCTGTACCTCGGCGCGCGCATCCGCTGTCAGGGCGGGGAGGGGGCGCGTCTCCTCGACCGCGAGCGCCCGCCACACGCTGTCTCGGTCGCGTTCGGCCTGGGCGAGCTTCTCGGCGAGCTCGTCACGCTCGGACGCCAGGGCCGCGCACTCCTCGCGGACCTCTTCCAGTTCGGCGGTGAGGGCTTTCGTGGTGCGGAACCAGTCGAGGATCACGGCTTCACCGCCTGTGACCACGAGAAGTCCTGATGGTCGACGTGGTCGCCAGCGTGCCCCAGCTTCCGCGTGCACACCCCGGCGTTCGTCGGGCCCGTCCGGTCGCTGCACTGCATGGTGATGCCGCGCTCCCGGAACAGGGCCACGATGACCGAGTCGTCGCGGAACTCCTCCAGCGACTCGGTCTCGGTGTCCCAGTCCTCCTCACGCAACCAGTCGATGAGCTTGCCGAGCGTCCGCCGCTTCAGCTCGTCGGCGGCCCCGGCCTCGATGAGCGCGTGCGCGACGTCGTCGAAGATGACTCCTCCGGATGCCCAACCCATGATCACGGATCCTTTCTGTCGGTGTGGCAGGTGGCGCCCGGCGTCCCGAGCACGCTGGTGATGAAGTCCGCGACCCCGTGACATGTGTCCCAGGTGGCCACGGTCACCCGGCCGCCGGTGCGCTGCGTGACCGTGATGGACGCCGACCGGGGAAGCGAGGGGATGGGGAGACCCCCACCGGCGGAAAGGCCGGCGGGGGTCGTGGTGCTGATACTCACGCCGGGGTGCCTCGCATGATCTGCACGCCGAGCTCTTCCTGGATCTTCGTCACGACGGTCTTGACCGCGTCCTTCAGGACGTCGTCGGCGTTGTCCAACAGGACGCCCATGTAAAGGGCGCTGTTCTGGATCCGGTACCGGAAACGGGCGCTGACCACGTAGGGTTCGCTGTCCTCGAAAGGGGCGATGCCGAGTTCCAGCACGCTGGGAACCTCGATCTGCCCCTTGGTTCCGGCTCCGGCGTCGGTCTCCTCGGTGAAGGTGAGGCGCCGGTCGCCGTTACTCAGGACGATCGCCGAGTTGAACGTGACCTTCTTCTGCGTCTGGAAGTGCTGGACCAACTCCAGCATCTCCGCCGCGGTCGGCTTGCGGATGTCGGCGCGGTTGTCGTCGATGAAGTCGGCGAACTCGGCCTGCCGGATGAGCTGCCGGTCCTTGCCGCCCCACCGCTTCCACGCGTCGGTCTGGTGCAAGACGAGCACGAGCTGGTGCTCACCCCACCGGGCGGACTCATCCCGGTTCAGGTCCTCGTCGGGGGTCGGCTCGTGGGCGTCGAGGATCGCGGTGATGCGGCCGGCCTCGACGTCGACGAACACCTCGCTGCCGCTGTCGGCGTGCTTCTTGTAGTAGTGCACGAACGACGGCACGTCCTCGACGACGACGCGGCCGGTCTTCCGCCGGGGCCGCTCGAGGTGCTTGTCGAGTAGGTCGATGGTGGTGACGTGGTCGTTGTGCTTGTAGGCGTAGAAGCCGCCGGGCTCCAGCTGCTCGGCAATGTAGGAGGTGTTGAGTGCCTCGATGAGGGCGTCGTTCTCGGTGCGGTCGTTCACTGGGCGATGTCCTTCGGCTCGTTGGAAATGGTGATGGTGTCGATCCGGCGCAGACCGGGAAGAGCGATCTGGCGGGGGTCGTCGCGCACCAGGTTGAACTCGGAGTCGGCGAAGAACACGGCGGCCTTCGGCGGGGACTTCGGCCGGGTGGTGGTGACGTCGGCGGCGACGGTGAGCGCGGTCTCGTTGCCCTTCATCGGCTCGATGGCGACGACGAGGGTGAGCTTGCCCTTCTTGCCGGTCTCCAGGACGGACGCGACAAGCTGCTGCAACTCCGCGGCCGCCTCCTCGAGGACCGCGCCCTTACGCAGGTCCTGCAAGACGGTCGCGAACGGCCGAACCTGGCCGGGGGAGTCATCGGTCATGCTGATTGCCTCTCTAGTGGATCGTTGAAGTCCGGCAGGAACACCGGCTTGTAGCGGACGGGCCGCATCGGGTTCTTCTCGGGGGCGTGCGCGATGTCGGCCCGGGGGTGGCCGCAGTCGCAGCGGCACCACCAGGCGCATCGGCGGTCAGCCAGCCACACCATGGCGGCCGTGCTGTACTTCCAGCCGGTCGCACTGGCGGTCGGGTACCGGTATGGCGTTGCGAAGGCCACGCCGTGCGTGCCGCCCGGTGCGCCGATGATCGTCTCGTAGCTGATCAGCGGGTGCTGGCCGACATGGCACCGCTGATGCCGCCCGGGGTCCTTGGAGTTGTGGCAGGGCCCGCTCGACTGGCACGCGCAGACCAGGTAGTAGCCCGGGACCTCCTTGAAGATCTTCCGCATACCCTGGGTCCACACGTGCTCGCGCACCCACTCGGCGTCTTCCTTGGTCATCCGGCCGCCGCCAGCCGCTGCTCGCGTGCTGCCTTCGCGTACCGGTTCACCTGCCGGGACGACAGCCCCAGCTCGAAGCGGATCCGCGCCGGGGAGAAGCCACGCACCTCCATCGCGATGTACCGGTTCAGGGTGCCGGTACCGATGCGGCCGGTCGGCCGCCATGGGGAGCCGTCGGGTTCGGAGAGCGGGTACTGGTCGAGGGTGCCCGCGCGCTGGTGTCGGGCGTAGCAGCTCACGATGAGGCCGCGCGCCATGTGCAGTCCGGGCCGGTTGCAGCAGAGGCAGCGGATTTTGACGGTGCACCTACCCACGACCCACCACCTCCGGCCAGGACACCTTGTCGAGTGCGGCCTGCTGCGCCGCGGGCAGGTCGACGATGGGGTGGCCGAGGTGGTGCAGGCCTGCGGCGCGTAGCCACCAGGCGTCCGCTTGGTTGTCGTCGCGGATGTCCAGGCCGGTGCGCTGGAACAAGGCCATTCGCATGTCGGGCTTGGTGGCGTTGCCGCGGCCGGTCGCGTACTTCTTCAACGTCGCGGGCGGCGCGATGGCGTACGGGATGTCGGCGCCGTCCAGGGTGTAGGCGATCAGCCACCACAGTCCGGCGGCTTCATGGTGGCCGGCGCCGGACATATTGCCGTACGACGGGCCTTCCACCACCACCAGGTCGACGCTGTCCCGGGCGTGGCCCATGACTGCAGAGCAGATCCAGGCCAGGCGGTCGGTGCCGAGTAGGTCTCCGCAGGTGACGCGTTCGGTGTGACCGTCGGGGCGGGCGATGCCGGTGGCGGCGAGGGACAGGTCGAGGCCAATGACTCGGGGGATCAGGGGAGCGGTCATGAGCCGCTCCGGAGGATGGCGCGGGCCACGTTGAGGGCGTGCCGGAGGTCGTCGACCATCGGCGCGTCCTCGCGGATCTCGATGCCGTCCCAGGACTCCAGCCAGGCGGCGAGCGGCTCGGCCAGGAGCGGGGAGGCGAACGCCATCCACTCCCAGTCGGCGTCCGAGACGGCCACGCCGTCTTCGGCGTAGCTCCTGGCGACCTCGGCGGCGTAGGCCGAATCCTTCTCGGTGGCTCCTTCGGAGATGATCCACCGAGGGCAGATCTCGACCCCCTGGACGGCGGCCCACGGCCCGGCGGTGGTGTTCTTGGCCTTCTCACGCAGCCGGGCGGCGGCGGCGCGGAGCTCCTGTGCTGCCGTCACCGCTGCACCTCCTGGCGAGCCCAGAAGATGAGGCCGAGCACCATGGCGGCCAGGAGCCACACTGCGGCCAGGAGCACCCACACCGGCGCCGTGTCCGGCCACACCGACAGCGAGGCCGGGCCACCGGCGAACCAGATGGCGGCGAAGACGGCGAGCAGGGTGCAGGCGGCGGCGGTGGTGGCGTGGATCCAGCGGCGGGAGTGGGCGGCCAGGGCGGCGAGGAGGGCGCCGGCCAGAGCGACCAGGCCACACAAGATCGAGGCGCCGATCACGACTTCTCCTCCGTGCAAGGGCAGAGGGACTCATTCATCACGCTGGTGGGGGAGCCGGTGGTACAGGTGCGGGGCTCCGCCGTCGACCTCGCGTGTCATCACCTCGACGGCCTTGCAGCCGGGCAGCGGGCAGGGGGTCGGGACGGCGAGGACCTTCACCGCGGGCGGCAGGGTCGGCACGCGGTCGGGGTTGACAGAGGCGTACGGGATGCGGACGATCATGTTCGGGGTGAGATCACCGAACTTCGGCGGGCGGTACTGTTCAGGCATGGCCTGACCTCTCTTCATCACGCGATGGGTGTGGGGGGTTGGTGCCTACGGGCTCCCGGCCGGTCGCACGGCCGGGGCCCGGACCTACTACGCGGAGCGGCGCATCCGCTTGAGGCGCTCGGCCTCGCGGATCTCCTTCTTCACCCTCTTAGCCGCCGCAGCCCGCAGCGACATACCGCGCATGTACGCCCGGTGCGCGCTCTCGGCGTTCTTCTGGATGTCCTTCTCGCGAACCTTGCCCTCGGCGCGGATCTTGGTGATCCAGTGGTCCAGCGACGTCGGGGAGGCCGCCCGCGCCGCCGCGGTCCGCTCGGACCGGTCCGGAGTCATCGCCCAGGAGCGATCAACCGCGATACGACGCTGCGCGGACACGATCCGCGGGTCAGCCGCCATCAGCCAGCCACCTGCTCGGACTCCTGCAGCGCCTGGTACCGGTCGAACGACTCCTTGCTGATGAGCACCCGCCCCTGCGGGCTGGCCTGCGTTTTGATCGCCTCAAGGTCACCGCGCTTGATCATCCGGGTGACCGTGGATCGGTGCCGGCCTAGCCGTTTGCAGACCGTGGGGAGCGTCAGATATTGCGGGGATTTCTTAGCCATGTGGTGCCTCGTTCATGTCACAAGGTGATGCAACGTGAACCATGACGCTACATGCAAGACCATAAATGACGCAAGGTGGCGCATCTCTGACCGGTGCTAGTTGCGTCACCTTGCTGGCCGGTCATGGAGCATCGTGATACAAGGTGATGCATGAGCGAGGGAAGAAAAGGGCCGCCCGGCTACGGGTTTTGGGTACGGGCCGAGCGAGAACGCACCGCGCGCGGGTGGACCAAAGTCGCGCTGATCAAACGGGCGGGTATCGCACGAAAGACCTATGACCGCCTAGAGGTGCAGCAGAGGGCCGCGCTACCGGAGACGATCAACAAGATCGCCGACGCGCTCGACATCGACCGGCTGGAAGCCGCACAACTAGCCGGCCTGGACCCCTCCACTGTTTCGGTCTCCGTGGGGGAGACCGCAACACCGCAGGAGACCGGGAGCTCACGCCTTGAAGAGTTGCTGGCCCGAATCACGGGCGAGCGGCGAAAGCGCCTCGAGCGCATGCATGCCGAAGAGCGCGACCGCTTCGAGCGGGCGCTGGCGCAGGCAAGAGCGGATTACCAGCGATCCATTTCCAGGATTGAGGAAATCCTGGAAATGGAAATAGGGCGTGACCAAAAATCCTCTGATCCGGACGACGGCCGGGAGGGTGAAAAACGGACCGATGCATAGTGCGCAAAAAAATCACACGAAAGACTGTCCGAAAGTGTGAACTTGAGTGTTATATGGGGCGTGCTTATAGAACATAAGGTTGTATGGCACGTTCCATGTGCACGATTGCCCGCGGAGGCCCAATGTCGCGTCCTCTCCTCATCGCCCTCATCACCCTGTGGATACTCAACATCGTCTACGTCGGCCTGTACTACACAGTCGGCACCCCCCTCGATGAGCCCGCGCAGCGCTTCGCGCTCGCGCTCGCCCTCGCCGTCACCGTTGCCGCGCTCGTCCAGCGCAGCAACCGCGACTTCAGTGAGGGATACAGATGTGGTCGCGCCGACGAACGCGACGGCAAGTAGTCCCACCCCGTGCCGGCCCCGCCCACACGTGGCTGTGTGAGCGTGGCCATCTCGACCATCCCCGCCGGGCCTGCGACGACGCAGACCCGCAGCGGGGATTCCTCGCTTTCCGCCTCAGATGCGGTCGCTCGGAGACAGGCGCGCATGCGTTTCTCTCGCCCGCTCCGCCACCAGGTCCCCCGTGTAAAGGCGCACCATTCCCGGATCCTTCCACCCCAAAATGCTCTGCACCTCGTCGCAATTCGCCCCCGCCTTCAACAAGCTGTGCGCCGCGGTGCCCCGGAACCGATGCGGATGCACATCCTGCACCCCGGCCCGCTCCCCGAGCTGCCGCAGGATGTACCGCATCCCCGACGGCGTCATCCCCCGCGCACCGCTGCCCCGCAGTCCCAGCCACAGACTCGGAGAGTCAGCGGTGCGCCGCGCGGCCCGGACCCGCAGATACCGGTCCAGCGCCGCCGCGGTCTTCGCGCCGATCGGCGCCCAGTGCTCATCACCACCCTTCAGCATGATGCGGAGCCGGCGGCCGCGCAGGTCCACATCGGGGACCTGGAGACCGGCCAGGCCGGCCACCCTCATCCCGTTGTCCATGAGGATCCGAAGGATCGCCGTATCACGCCGGGACTCGAAGTCCGCGCCCTTGCAGGCGGCCACCAGCGCGGCCAGGTCCTCGTCGGTCAGGTACTTGCGTGCCTTCTTCGGCACGTGGGGCCGGTCCGCGCGCAGCACGGGGGAGAAGGTTGTCCGATCCTCCTCAGAGATCAGCCAGTTGAAGAAGATGCCGAGGTAGGCGTGATGGGCTGAGGAGGTGTGGACGCTGGTCCGGGCCTGCTCGGAGACGAGGAAGGCGCGGACATGCTCGGCGGTGACGCCCTCGGCGTCGGCGGGCAGCTGGTGCTCGGCGAGGTAGGCGATGAAGCGACGCGCGGATTTCGTGTACAGCTCGATCGTGTACGGGGCCTTGTTCTGCGTTTCGAGGGCGAGCTGCCAGGAGTCGACGAGGGGCAGCAGAGGCGCGCCGGCGGCCATGGTGGCCTTCTTCCGGCGGCCTCGGGGGCGGTGGGCGTCGAACGCGATGACGTTTGAGGTTTCGGACATAGGAGGAGGCTCCGATCTTGGATGCAGCCATCAACCGGCCGCCCAGGGGAGGAAGCCGATTATTGGCTCTGAGCCCTATGTACAAGTCTCGGATCCGGTGACCGCGGCGCCTTTTCGGCTGTCATCTAGCCGGTGACCATGGCTGATGCGGAGTAAGCCGGGAGGGCGGGATTGCGGTTATCGGCCCCTTAACCTCGTCTTATCGTTTCAGGTGGCACAGTGAGCGCATGCGCAAGCGTCTTCCCCTGGTCGTGGCCGGATGGCTGGTCACCGGGCTTCTCGCGACCGGAGCGGGTGTGGCGGTGATCGACCGTCTCAGCGAGCCGCTGACGACCGCCGGGCTCCGGCCTCTCTCCGCGGCCGAGGTCGACAAGGCTCTCGCTCTCGCCTCGTCCCTTCCCGGCGGTCTTCCCACCGCCGCTCCCACGGCCGTCCCCACGTCCGGGGTCACCTCGGATCCCGCCGGGTCCGCTTCCGAACCGACCGTCGCCGAGTCCGCTCCCCAGCCGGCCGCTACCGTCACCGCCACGCCCGTCGCGGAGCCCGGCGAGAGCCGGGTGATCACCACGGCGGGCGGCAGGGTCATCGCCCGGTGTAAGGACGGCCTGGTCACCCTCCGGTCGTGGAGCCCGGCCCAGGGATTCCAGACCGACGACGTCGAGCGTGGACCCGCCGACCGGGCCCGCGTCGAGTTCGAGTCCGAGGAGACCGAGGTCAAGGTCGAGGTCAACTGCGCGGCCGACGGATCACCCGTCCACCGCGTCCACAGCTGATCGGCCGTGGCCGGGGCTCCCCGTCCGCGAAGTCGGGTCCACGGCGCCGCGGCGGGCGGGGGGCAGGCAGGAGCGGCTGTCAGCCGCAGCGGTCCGCGTCCCCGGCCTCCACCTCGGGAGCCTCGTCGGCCACCGTGACCGAGAGCTGGGCGGTCGAGGCGACCAGGCTGCCCCTGGGGGACTTGGCGGCCTTCTCGTCGACCACGATCCCGCGCTCGCCGAGCAGATCGTACGTCTTCGCGTCGAAGATCAGATCCTGCCTGACGCCGTCGAGGCCGACCCTGCCGACGCCGATCCCCTCGCGTCCGGCCGCGTCCTCGGCCCGCTCGGTGACGTCGACCCCGGGGATGGTGCCCACCGCCTTGAACAGCGCCGCCCGCTGCGCCGGGGGCATGTAGGTCTCCCTGAGCATGTCGCCCGCCGCGGTGAAGGCCGCCTCGTCCTTGGAGTTGCCGCCCCGGTCGCCGGTGTAGAGGTGGGCGCGCATCCCGTCGGCGTCCGTGGGGAGCCTCCTGAGCGCCGCGTGGTCGGTACGCAGGTATTCGGGGGTCTTCGCGCAGTTCACCAGCGGCATCGTCTCGACTCCGGGCTCCTTGTACGCCGTCTCGGGGATCGGCCAGCCCGGGTAGGCCCTGGGCTCCAGGTGTTCGATCCGCAGCACGCCGTTCCTCGTCCCGTCGGCGGACAGCCAGATGGCTCGCCTGGTCCGGTAGAGGTAGCGGGTCTCCTCATCTGGCTCGCCCGTCTCCGGGTTCATCGCCTCGAAGCCGAAGGAGCCGTACGTCGTACCGGGTCCGCTTGCGGAAGGCCACGAGGAACGTCTCGGCCGTCATGTCGTCGGCCGTGGTCACGTCGTCCAGCCGCCGCGCCACGTACCGGTGGATCTCGTCGGCGTGCCGGTCGAAGAGCCCGGCGAACCTGTCCGGGTTCGTCAGGGACTCCCCGATCAGCGTCGCGTCGGTCGCGTCGTCGGCGGGAGGGGACAGCGGGAACGCCCCGGTCCGTTGGGGGTGATCCAGTGTCACCACCTGTTTCGTCCAGTCGTCATCAGGAGGGAATCCTTCCGGAGCGTGTACGCACTCTCACTCCCTACTCCGCCGACCGGCTCCATCGGGTTCCATAGACGGATATGTCTCCCTTGGGTGTCGGTCGTCGGTGGTTCCGGCGCTCGCGATCAGCCGCCACTAGGATCCGCTTTCACGAAACGGGTGCAAAGGGAGAGATGATGAGCGCTCAGAAGGCCGGTGGCGGCAGGCGACCGCTGTTGAAGTGGTTCCTCCTCGCGGTCGCCGTTCTGGTGGTCTCCGGGTTCGCCCTCAGCGGCTGCTCGCGCGTGAGCACCCAGCCCGACGAGGTGGTCCTGCACTACGCGGGCGGCACCTTCGAGGCCATCAAGTTCGAGAAGTGCATCAACCCCTCCAGCGGCGCCACGCTCCTCGGTCCCGGCGACAGAGGATATTCCTACCCGTTCGGCCAGCGGACCTTCGACTTCTCCGGGGCGGACGAGGCCGAGTCCAAGCCGCTGTCCGTGGTCTCCAAGGACAACGTGGAGATGATCGTGTCCGGGGTGGCGACGTTCACGTTGAACACCGACTGCAGGACGCTCCAGCACTTCCACGAGAAGATCGGGCTGAAGTTCCGCGCCTACTACGAGGAGGGCGAGTCGTCCGACGGCTGGCGGCGGATGCTCAACATCTACATGCGGGTGCCGCTGGACCGGGCCATGGACGCCGCCTCGCAGGAGTTCGAGTGGCGGGGGCTGTTCAACGACCCGAAGGTGAAGCAGGCGTGGGAGACGCGGGTCGGCCAGCTCGCCAGGGAGTTCATCAAGGGGACGGCGGGGGGCGACTACTTCTGCAGCCAGAACTACGCGGGCAGTGGGCAGTGCGGTGACATCTCCCTGACCATCCAGAAGCCCGAGCCGCCGGAGGCCCTGGTCAACGCCCTGGCCTCGGAGCAGGCGGCCAAGGCGGAGAACGTCGCACAGACCCAGCGCAACGCCAAGGTCCGCACCGAGATCGAATCGATCAAGGACCTTGTCAAAGTCCTCGGCCCGCAGGGCGCCGTGCTCTGGCAGGCCATCCAGAAGGGGCAGGTCAGCGTGGTCCCGGTGCCGCAGGGCAGCAACCTCAACATCACCCCTCCCGGCCGCTGACCCCGGTGGCCGGAACCGTCACGGGTGACCGGTTCATGCCGTGCCATCCGCCTTGGTGGACGTGGCCGGACCCAGCTCGGCGCCGAAGTCGCGCGCGATCCTGCGCATCCCCTCGGTGAGGTCCCGCCGGTCGAGTGCGGAGATCCGCTCGGCGGGTCCGGAGACCGACAGCGCGGCGACGGTCCGCACCCCGTCGTGTACGCCCACCGCCAGACAGTGCACGCCGATCTCCTCCTCGCCCAGGTCCATCGCGTACCCGTGCTCGCGCACCCGCTCAAGCTCGGTGAGCATCCCCGGCAGGTCGGTGATCGTGTTGGCGGTCCGCCGGGGCATGCCGGTGCGCTCGACCAGCGACGCCACCTCGGCATCCGGCCGGTCGGCCATCAGGACCTTTCCCACCGCGGTGCTGTGCGGCAGCACCCGCCTTCCGACCTCGGCGAACATCCGCAGCCGCCTCGGCGAGAGCGCCTGGGCGACGTAGACCACGAAGTCCCCCTCCAACACCGCCAGGTTGGCCGTCTCGCCCCACAGTTCGACCATCTTCCTCAGGTGGGGTTGCGCCCATACGCCGACCATGCGCTCGGCCACCCCGCCGAGTCGTATCAGCGCGCCGCCCAGGGCGTAGCGGCGGTCGGACTCCTGGCGCACGTAGCCCCGCGCGAGCAGCGTGCGCAGCAGCCGGTGGATCGTCCCGTAGGGCAGGCCGGTCCTGGCCGCGATCTCCGAGAGCCCTGCCTCCCCGCCCTGCTCGGCCAGCGCCTCCAGCACGTCCAGCGTCCGATCGACCGACTGCACAGCGCTCATGTGACCTCCTCGCCGGGCGACCCCGGATCCGTGCGTGTCCCGTGGCCGCCGGACGGCTCGCTCACGGCACCTCCGTGAGCCCGCGCAGCGAGGCGTCGAGGACCTGGGCGGTGTGCGCCACGGGGATGGGCTCGGCCCCCCGGCGGCGGATCGCCGAGACGATCTGCATGGTGCAGCCGGGATTGGCCGAGACCAGCAGGTCGGCGCCGGTGGCCAGCACCCGCTCCGCCTTGCGGTCGCCGAGGTCCCTGGCGGTCTGAGGCTGGAACAGGTTATAGGTTCCCGCCGAGCCGCAGCAGATCGCCGACTCGGCGATCTCCCTCAGCTCCAGGCCGGGCACGCCTTCCAGGAGCCTGCGGGGCTCGGAGCGTATCCCCTGCGCGTGGGCCAGGTGGCAGGCGTCGTGGTAGGCCATGGTGAGCGGCAGCGGGTGCCGTTCGGCCACGGGGCCGAGCGCGACGAGATACTCGGCCAGATCGACGGTTCTGATCGCCCGCGCCCTGTCGGCCCACTCGCCTCCCTCGGCGTCGAGGATCTCCGCGTAGTCCTTCATCGTCGACCCGCAACCGGCGGCGTTGACCACGATCGTGTCGACGCCCGCCCGCTCGAAGGTGGAGATCGTCCGCTTCGCGAACCGCAGGGCCTGTCTCTCCTGGCCCGAGTGCAGGGACAGCGCTCCGCAGCAGCCCTGCGACGGCGGGATCACCACGTCGCAGCCCTCCATCGCGAGCACCCGGGCCGTGGCCGCGTTCACCTGCGGGAAGAACTCCCCCTGCACGCATCCGGTGAGCATCCCGACCGTCGCCCTGCGCGGGCCCCGCGCCGGGAGCACGCGCGGCAGTCTCTCCCTGGTGGTGGCCGGGGGAGCGAGGTCGGCCATCGCCGCCAGGGACGGGTTGATCCGCTCCAGCCTCGGGGCGATCGCGCGGCGCAACCCGGCACTGAGCCGCAGCGGCAGCCGCATCGCCCGCAGCCGCCGGGGGTAGGGGAACAGCTGGAAGACCAGCGCCCGCAGCGCCCGGTCGTCCGGTTTCCGCACGTGCGTCCGCTCGACCTCGGCACGGGTCTGCTCGATCAGCCGGTCGTACCTCACCCCGGACGGGCAGGCCGGCACGCACGCCATGCACCCCAGGCACGCGTCGAAGTGCCCGGCCATCTCCGGTGTCAGCGGCGTGCCCTCGACATGCTGCTTCATCAGATGGATCCGGCCGCGCGGGGAGTCCATCTCCTCGCCCCACAGGGTGTACGTCGGGCATGAGGGCAGACAGAATCCGCAGTGCACGCAGTCGTTGATCAGCTCTGGATCCATGTCAGATCCCTCCCACGAACCGGCCGGGGGACATCCTCCGGCCGGGGTCGAACCGTTCCTTGATCCGCCGCATCAGCGGCAGCGCGCCCGACGGGCCCCAGCGATCCACCCCGCGGGTGATCTCACCGGGTGCGGTGAGCACGGTCAGAGCGCCGCCGAGCCGGCGGAGGTCGTCGCGCAGGCCCGTCACGAACCCGGCGAAGGCCGCCTCGTCGACGTCGGCGGGCAGGGCGACCCACAGGACCGCCGAGGCCACCGAACCGCGCACGCGCGCGGGCAGCCCGCGAGCGGCGACCGCCCGCAGCGCCGGGTACGCGGCGGCGGGCGGGACCCGCAACTCCAGCAGCACGTCCTCGCCGGGCGGCACCGCCCACCAGGCGGGCGCCTCCGCGGTGATCAGCGCATTCCCGTACCCGTCCATGAGCCGGCGCACGGCCTCCGCCCGGGCACCGGCCGCCACCCCTTCGACGAGCGCGGACACGGTGGGGGTGCCCAGGAGGTCCGGCCACTCCAGCTCGATCGCGCTCGGCTCGGCCAGGGCGGACGCGAGCTCGGTGACCAGCGCGGCAGCCCCGTGGCCGCCTCCGGCCGGGGACGCCGGTTCACCGGAGGCGTGCGGCTCCACGGTGATCCAGCGGCGGTCGGTGAGGATCGGGTGGAGGCGGAAGGTGGCCTCCGTGATGACACCGAGCGTGCCGTACGAGCCGGTGAAGAGCTTGCCCAGGTCGTAGCCCGCGACGTTCTTGACCACCTTGCCGCCCGAGGAGGCGATCGTGCCGTCGGCCAGTACGACCGTGACGCCGATCAGCAGGTCGCGGGCGGTGCCGTAGCGGAACCTGCGGGGGCCGGCGATCGCGGTGGCGAGTGTGCCGCCGACCGTGCCGGCGCGCGGGGTGCCGTCCAGGGCCAGTTCCTGTCCGAACCGTGAGAGCGTGGAGTTGAGGACGTCGAGGGGGAGTCCGGCGCCGACCTGTGCCACGAGGTCGCCGAAGGAGTGCTCGACCGTCGATCCGTTATCGAGAAGCAGGCGGCGGGTGTCGATCAGCAGGTCGCACCGCTCGGGGGGATTTCCCCAGCCGAGCTTCGTGCCGTTCCCCGCCGGAACCACGGCCAGGTCGTGCGCGGCCGAGACGCGCATCAGCGCGGCGACCTCGGCGGTGCTCTCGGGCAGGGCGACCCAGCGGGGCAGGACCCCGCCCACCGTGTCGTCGGGGGTCGCCGGCCGGACCGTCACACCCGTCTCGTGCAGCGCCTCCATCAGAAGTGCTCCGCCTGTCCCGACTCGACCAGCGGGTGCACGCCCTTGCGGACCCCGGGAACCTCGCCGCACAGCCGCGGGGTCGGGAAGACCTTGCCCGGGTTCGACAGGCCACGGGGGTCGAAGGCACAGCGCACCAACTGCATGGTGTCGAGGTCGTCGTCGGAGAACATTTTTGTCATATATCGGGATTTGTCCACTCCGACGCCGTGCTCACCGGTGATGGAACCGCCGTGCTCGATGCACAGATCGAGGATCTTTCCCGAGACGATCTCCGCCCGCTCGCCCGCGCCGGGCTCCGCGTCGTCGAACAGCACCAGCGGGTGCAGGTTGCCGTCACCGGCGTGGAAGACGTTCGCGACCCTGATCCCGTACTCGCGGGAGAGCCCGTCGATCCTCGCCAGCACCTCGGGCAGCGCGGTCCGCGGCACGACGCCGTCCTGGACGATGTAGGCGGGGCTGATCCGGCCCACCGCGGCGAACGCCGACTTGCGGCCCCGCCAGATGGCCGCCCGCTCCGCCGGGTCGTCGGCGACCCGTATCTCGAACGCGCCGCTCTCCCGGCATATCCGGGTCACCTCGCCGAAGGAGTGCGCGACCTCCTCGGCCGGGCCGTCCAGCTCCACGATGAGCACCGCGCCGGCACCCTCGGGGTAGGCACACGCCACGGCCGCCTCGGCCGCCTCGACGGCCAGGGCGTCCATCATCTCGATCGCGGCCGGCACGATGCCGCCGCCGATGATCGCCGACACCGCCCGCCCGCCCCGCTCGATGTCCTCGAACGCCGCCAGCAGCGTCGTCACGGCCTCCGGAAGCCGGCTCAGCCGTACGACGACCTTGGTCGCGATGCCGAGCGTGCCCTCCGAGCCGACGAACGCGCCCAGCAGGTCGTAGCCGGGACCGACGTCGGCGAGCTCGACGATGTCACCGTCGGGGGTGACGATCTCCAGGCCGACCACGTGGTTGACGGTGAAGCCGTACTTGAGGCAGTGCGCGCCGCCCGAGTTCTCCGCCACGTTGCCGCCGATCGTGCAGACCTGCTGGCTGGAGGGGTCGGGTGCGTAGTAGTAGCCCAGGTCGCGGACGGCCTCGGTGATCGCCAGATTGGTGACCCCCGGTTCCACGGTCGCCCGCCGGTTCGGCACGTCGACGGAGAGGATCCGCCGCATCTTCGAGGTCACGACCAGCACCCCGTCGGTCCTCGGCAGAGCCCCGCCGGACAGACCCGTCCCGGCGCCCCTGGCGACGAACGGCAGGCCGTACTCGTTGCAGATCCGCACCACGGCCGCGATCTGCTCGGTGCTCTCCGGAAGCACCACGACGCCGGGAGTGGCCCGATGGTGGGTCAGCCCGTCACATTCGTAGGTGCGCAGCCGTACGGGATCGGTGATCACCGACCCGGGGCCGAGGAGCTCCTCGAACCTGCGGGCCGATTCGTCCAGCGTCTTCGTCGCCATCGTTCCTCCTCCGGCGCGACCGGGACCCGGCGACGACAGTGACGTCGCCGTCGTCCGCCGTCGTCCGCCGTCGTCCGCCGTCGTCCGCCGTCGTCCGCCGTCGTCGTCCGGCCTCCATCGGCCGATCGAGGACATCGTCCTCGTCTTCAATTCTCGCTCAGCGCGGGGCGCCGGCGTTCCTGCCGTGCCTGGGGCCCTCGTCCAGGAGCCCGGCGAACCCCCGCTGCGCCGACCGGCACTCGGGGACCGGTGACGTACGGGCGGGGCCCGGCGGTGAGTGACGGATGCGGAGATGGAGCCGGCCTTTGATCATCGTGATCAGGACGCCCCTGGCCCACCCCTCGTCCGCGGTCTTGCGCGCGTAGAACTCCCTCGTCGCCCGGCTGTCCAGCATGTCCAGCAGGACGATGTGGTGGCCCCACGGGATCGGCCGCCCCGTCTGCGGGACGGAGTCCGGCCAGGCCGCCGCGAACGCCCTCATGTAGAGGAGGTTGGTCCGCGAGTAGCCCATGGCCTCGGGGAACGCGCCGCGCAGGTCGATGGAGAGCCGGGGTACCGCCTTTCTGCCCCAGTCATCGTCCGTCTGCCGTTCGAGGATGTGGCGGCCGATCCGCCAGTACTGCCGGATCAGCTCGGCATCGGTGGTGAGCAGGGCCACCCGCCCCCGGCTACCGGTGATCTCGCGCTTGACGGCGTCGAGCAGCGATCCGTAGTCGCCCCGCCCGGCTCCCTCGCCGTTCCTGTCATCACTCATGCACGCAAAGTATCCACTCGGCCCGGCCTCCGCATCCGCCGCCGGTGACCGCCTGGAGTGAGGAATCCTCGTCAGGGGATGAGGATTCCTCACCGTCGGGCCGGTCATGTCATGGCATACGCGCATAGGCAGGGAGAGTAAGGAACTCCGCGAAGTCGTCGTCCAGGGCGACCTCCTTGAACAGCGCGGTCGCCTGGTCGTAAAGGGCCTCGTCGTATCCGGGCTCTTCCTTGATCTTGGTGAGCTCCTCGTCGATGATCTGCTCGACCAGTTCCCTGGTCACCACGGCACCGGTGTCGGCGAGCTTGATGTCGTTGTGGATCCACTGCCAGATCTGGGAGCGGGAGATCTCGGCGGTCGCCGCGTCCTCCATCAGATTGTGGATCGCGACCGCGCCCAGCCCGCCCATCCAGGCGGCCAGGTAGCGCAGTGCCACGTCCACGTTGTTGCGCAGCCCCGCCTCGGTGATGTCGCCGGGGGTCTTGGCGACCGCGAGCAGGTCGGCGGCGGAGACGGAGACGTCCTCGCGCAGGCGGTCGAGCTGGTTCGGCCGCGACCCGAGTACGGCGTCGAAGACGTCGCGGCAGATCGGCACCAGGTCGGGGTGGGCGACCCAGGAGCCGTCGAAGCCGTCGCCGGACTCGCGGGTCTTGTCGGCGGTGACCTTCTCCAGAGCGATCTTGTTGACCTCGGGGTCGCGACGGGAGGGGATGAACGCGGCCATCCCGCCGATGGCGTGGGCCCCGCGCCGGTGACAGGTGCTGACCAGGAGTTCGGTGTAGGCGCGCATGAACGGGGCGGTCATCGTCACCGCGTTCCGCTCGGGCAGCAGGAACTCGCGGCCGCGGGTGCGGAACTTCTTGATCACGCTGAAGAGGTAGTCCCAGCGGCCCGCGTTGAGGCCGGCGGAGTGGTCGCGGAGCTCGTAGAGGATCTCCTCCATCTCGAACGCGGCCGGATAGGTCTCGATGAGCACCGTCGCCCGGATCGTGCCCTGGGTGATGCCGAGCAGTTCCTGGGCCCTGACGAAGACGTCGTTCCAGAGGCGGGCCTCCAGGTGCGACTCCATCTTCGGCAGGTAGAAGTAGGGGCCCTTGCCCTTGGCGATCTGCCGCTGCGCCGAGTGGAAGAAGTAGAGCCCGAAGTCGACGAGGGAGGCGGAGAACGGGGCTCCGTCGAGGGTGAGGTGCTTCTCCTCCAGGTGCCACCCGCGGGGGCGGACCACGATGGTGGCCAGCTCGGTGTCGGGTTTGAGGGCATAGCTCTTCTCCCCGGCGGAGAAGTCGATGGTCCGGTCGAGCGCGTCGCGAAGGTTGAGCTGGCCGTTGACGGTGTTTTCCCAGGTGGGGGCGTTGGCGTCTTCGAAGTCGGCCAGCCAGACCTTGGCGCCGGAGTTCAGTGCGTTGATCGTCATCTTCCGGTCGACCGGGCCGGTGATCTCCACGCGGCGGTCCTCCAGGCCGGGCGCGGGCGAGGCGACGTGCCACTCGGACTCGCGCACGTGCCTGGTCTCGGGCAGGAAGTCGAGGGTGCCGCCCGCCGACAGCTCCGCCTGGCGGGCCTGGCGGGCCTGGAGCAACTCCAGCCGCCGGCCGTCGAACTCGCGCTGGAGGGTGGCCACGAAGGCCAGTGCCTCCGGCGTGAGGATCTCGTCGAAGCGGTCCTGGCCGGGGCCATTGATCTCAACGCCGTCCATGAGGCCTCTTTCCGTATCGTGGAAAATCACTTCTGAATTGTGGAATAGACGCTACTCGACGGCCAGTTCTCGGTCAAAGGCAGGGTTCTCCTCAGGGCTCGGCCGGGGAATTCCCCGATGATCCGGGGGACGTACTCGGAGACAGTTGGATCAGCGTCTCTCGGCAGCGGGAGAGGGCGGATCCAGTCGCGAGCGGGAAGAAACTTCCCGGAAAGTCGAGGAATGAGCGCATGAAGAAGAACACGCTCGTCGCCGGGGGGCTCTTGGGGGCGGTTTTCATGCTCTCGGGATGCGAGTTCGCCCTGGACTTCCGTGGCCGGCAGCAGGACGTCGTCTCCTACGACGTCACCGGCAAGGTGACGGCCCTGGACGTCGCCACGGGCTCGGGTGACATCGTGGTCACCGAGTCGGACCGGCCGGCCGTCCACGTGACCGAGACCATCCACTGGCGTGGCGGCGACAGGCCCACCACCGAGCACCCGGTGGACGGCGGAACGCTCACCCTGCGTCACAGCTGCGATGGGATGAGCTGCTCGGTCGACTACAAGGTCGAGGTCCCGCCGGGCCTGACGGCCAAGCTCGACACCGGTTCCGGCATCATCACGCTGCGCGGCCTGACCGGGGGAGTGAACGCCGCGAGCGGCTCCGGCGACGTCGAGGCGGGAAACCTGGGTTCCAAGGAGTTCATCGCCGACACCGGCTCCGGCGACGTCGAGGCGAGGTTCGCGGCCATGCCCGACAGGGTGGAGATCAAGACCGGCTCGGGCGACGTCGCCGCGTACCTTCCCAAGGGCAGCTACGACGTGACCACCGAGACCGGCTCCGGCGACGAGACCGTGGAGGTCGTCAGGGACCCCTCGGCACCGCGCAAGATCACGCTGAAGACCGGCTCCGGCGACGCCCGGGTCCTGGTCCCCTGACCCCGGTACCGATCCTGAGATCAGGGCCGCGCCGGTCGGCGGACGGAGCGGTGATAACCAGGTGATGACGGAGCGGTTCCCATGGCACCATCGAAGGGAAGAGACCCGGGGTGGTCGGGCGTTCACTCATATGAGAAGGACGCATACGGACCCACCATCTGAATGGAGCGACGACATAGACACTCGTGAGCCGCTGGACATCGATCGATTCGACGACCTGCTCGACACCGGCGAGATGGACCTGGCCGAGCGCCAGGCGCTCCGCCGGGTGGTGGGCCTCTCCACGGAGTTGGAAGACGTCACCGAGGTCGAATACCGCCAGCTGCGACTTGAGCGGGTCGTCCTGGTCGGCGTCTGGACCTCCGGTACGGCGATCGACGCCGAAAACTCCCTCCTGGAGCTCAAGCTCCTCGCCGAGACCGCGGGTTCAGAGGTGCTGGAGGGGCTGATCCAGCGCCGCCAGAAGCCCGACACGGCGACCTACATCGGTGCGGGCAAGGCGCAGGAGCTCGCCGACATCGTCTCCGCCACCGGTGCCGACACCGTGGTGTGCGACGGTGAGCTGAGCCCCGGCCAGCTCCGCCAGCTTGAGGAGACGGTCAAGGTCAAGGTCATCGACCGGACCATGCTGATCCTCGACATCTTCGCCCAGCACGCCAAGAGCCGCGAGGGCAAGGCCCAGGTCGAGCTCGCACAGCTCAACTACCTCCTGCCGCGCCTGCGAGGCTGGGGTGGCAACCTGTCCCGCCAGGTCGGCGGGCGTGCCGCGGGCGGCGTCGGCATGGGCGGTCGCGGTCCCGGTGAGACCAAGATCGAGCTGGACCGCCGCCGGATCCGCGAGCGGATGGCCAAGCTGCGCCGCCAGATCGGCGGGATGACCACCGCCCGCGAGACCAAGCGGGCACGACGCCTGCAGCGCGAGGTCCCCGCCGTGGCCATCGCCGGATACACCAACGCGGGCAAGTCCTCGCTGCTGAACCGGCTGACCGGCGCCGGAGTGCTGGTCGAGGACTCCCTGTTCGCCACGCTCGACCCGACGGTCCGCAGGGCGCACACGCCCGACGGCCGCCTGTTCACGCTGGCCGACACCGTCGGGTTCGTCCGGCACCTGCCGCACCAGCTCGTCGAGGCATTCCGCTCCACGCTTGAGGAGGTCGGCGATGCCGACCTGATCCTGCACGTGGTCGACGGCTCGCACCCCGACCCCGAGTCGCAGCTCGCCGCGGTGCGTGAGGTGATCACCGATATCGAGGGCGCCCGCGACATTCCGGAGATCGTGGTCATCAACAAGGCCGACGCCGCCGACCCGGTGGTGCTGGCCCAGCTGACCGCGCGGGAAAGGCACACGGTCGTGGTCTCGGCCCGCACGGGCGCCGGGATCGACGAGCTGAGAGCCGTGATCGAGCGGGAGCTGCCCCGGTTCGACCAGGAGGTCAGGCTTCTCGTGCCGTACGAGCGCGGCGACCTGATCTCCAGGGTGCACGGGGAGGGTGAGGTCCTCGGCATCGAGCACACCGAGGACGGCACGATCCTGCACGCCAGGGTCCTGCCCGGCCTCTTCGCGGAGCTGGAGAAGACCGCCAAGCCGGTCGAGACCGTCTGATCGACTCCTCCCGCCGTACCGCCTCCTTGGGGAGCGGTACGGCGGGACGGTGGCGCCTTCCCCCGCCGCGCGGACCGCTCACCTCTCGCGGCGGAACATGACCAGCGCCACGTCGTCCTCCCTCGCGCCGAACCTCTCGATCAGCCGGTCGCAGAAGACCTCCAGGTCCTCCTCCGCCCCCTCGGCCAGCTGCCGTACGATCTCCAGGCTCTCGTCGAGCAGCTTGTCGCGGTCCTCGATGAGTCCGTCGGTGAACATCAGCACCGAGCCTCCCCGCGGCACGTTCACCCGGTCGACCCGGTAGCTCTCCTCGGTCACGCCCAGCAGGAGATTGCCCAGGCGGTGGTAGCGGGCCTGGCCGTCGGCGATGAGCAGGGGCGGGATGTGCCCCGCGTTGGCGACCTCCATCTCCCCGCTCACCGGGTCGAGCAGGAGCAGGCAGACGGTGGCGGTCATACCGGGGTGATAGCGCCGCAGCACATCGTTGAGCAGGGCCGTCGACGTGCCGAGGTCCGAGGTGCCGATGACGGTGGCACGCAGTGCGTGGCGCAGCTCCGCCATGACGGTGGCGGCCAGCAGCGAGTGTCCCTGGACGTCGCCGATGGCGATGAGCACCCGGTGGTCCGGCCGCAGGACCTCGTAGAAGTCGCCGCCGACCTCGACGTTGTCGACCGCCGGCTGGTACCGCCAGCTGATCGTGAGCCCGGGTATCTCGGGGATCCGCGCCGGCAGCAGGCTGCGCTGCAGGGTGAGGGCGATCGCGTGCTCCTCGGCGTACGCCCGAAGCGCGTCCACGGCGAGGGCGAGGGCCTGGCCGAGCTGGCGCAGCACGTTGGACTCGTCGGTGTCGAGCGGCGGGACCCCCTCCACCCCGAGGTAGACGGGGGGCCTGCCCAGCTTGGTGCGGCAGACCACGGCCGAGACATCACCGCCGATCTTCGCGTCGGGTATCAGCCCCATCCAGTCGGCGGTGGGGACCGTGAAAACCTGGGTGCCCGCGGAGTCGCCCAGGGACATCGCGCTCAACCTGTCCAGCGTTTCCGGCGCCGCGACCTTGGCGACGGCGACGTTCTCCGGAGGCATGGCGACGAACCTGCGGGTCCGGCCGTCGGGAGGCAGGGCCAGCGTGCCCGCCTGCCGCTCCAGGATCCGGGAGGTCCCCTCGACGGCCGTGGTGAGAAGCTCGTCGAACGTCTCGGCGGAGTTCATCGAGAGCGTGACCTCGGTGAGGGCGGCCAGCCGCCGGGCCATCAGCTCGGCTCGTTGCCGGGCGCGGTAGTAGCGCAGCGTGGCCTCGACCGTCGCGGCGAACTCGTCAGGCTCGACCGGCTCCGCCAGGTAGGCGTCGGCTCCGCGTTCGAGCCCCTGGGCACGGTCGGCCGGGGTGATCGCCGCCCCGGAGATCTGGATGACCGGTATCGACGACGTCGCCGCGTCGGCCTTGATCTGCTCGCAGACCTCGTAACCGCTGATGTCGGGCAGCCGTACGTCGAGGACGACCAGGTCCGGCTGGAGCTCCCTGACCTTGGCGAGCGCCTCCATGCCGCCGGTGGCCTGCACGACCTGGTGTCCCGAGCGGCGCAGCCAGCTCGACAGGATGTACAGCTTGGTCGGGGTGTCGTCCACGACCAGCACCGTCGCCCCGCCGCTACCCATGGGCGTGTCCAGGAACGCTTCCGATCGCCTCCGGCAGGAGGTCACTAGAGATCACCATGTGTGCTCCCTCCGGGGCCTGGCGCCGTGCGCACGCCACCGGGGGAGAGGCTCGGCTCGACGAGGGTGATCGCCGCCGTCGGTCGCATGCCGACGACGATCGTCTCGGCGTCGGGCATACGGAAGATCGCCGCGATGGTGGCCGGCATCCGGCCGATGAAGGAGTCGACGATCTCCACGGCGGTGATGTCGCCTGGAGGAGTTCTTCAATGCGACGCCGGCCGACGTCCGCGTGGACGGGCAAGGCAACTCCTATGCGTGTGACCTGCGGGCAACTCGCACGAAAGGCTACATGGAGCGTCCTGCTTACGGCCTTTTCTGAGGTTTCGGTCGGCAAGTGTCGGGTCAATGTCGCGGCCCCATCCCAGGTGCCCTCACGGTGCCGCAGTCGCCCGCCGCCGATGCGGAGGCGGTCAAGGATCACGGCCCAGGGCTCCCGATTACCAGCCTACGTTGATCGCGAATCGCGTTTCAATGGCTGGGCTTGCGCTGGACGGCTCGGTGAGGTGCACTGTGGTCGCGAAAACGTACAAAAGCCGCGAAAACTGCAGTGGTCGACCGGGGTTTAGATTGCTACCATAAGGCAAATCTAGCGAGATGTTATGACGCGAGTTGCTCTGGTGACTACTGTTACGGATGATGAAGAAGTAGTCTGAGCTGTGGAAAGGTGCTCAACGCCACGCGTGATCGTCGAGCCGGCAGGCGAGGTAGGGTCGCGGCGAGGCGGCGTTCTTCCCAATTAGCCTGTACAACGGGCCGACTTGTGAAATAACGTAACTGAACTGAAATCGCCCGATCATGATCCTGGCGATACTGTCGCCGCACAACAGATAAGCGGATGAGAGCAGGAGACCCCCGATGCCGTCCGGACTCACAGCGGGCTTGAAGGGCACGGTGCCCGGCAGTGTCAGGGGCGACTCGCCCCGTCCGGGGGCGGTCCTCCTCCAAGCGTCTTCCCCTGAACACAAGGCGGTGATGCGATGACGGTCCGCCTTCTGACCAACATCGGCCGGCTCTGGACCGGAAACGATGTGTTCAGCAACGCGGCGATCCTCGTTCACAACGACCGGATCGCCTGGGTCGGCCGAGCCGCGGATCTGCCGCAGAGTGTGCCCGGCGTCGTCGACGACATCGTCGACGTCGACCACGTCGAGAACCTGGGTGGCGCGCTGGTCACCCCAGGCCTGATCGACGCGCACACCCACCCGGTCTACGCGGGCAACCGCTACGCCGAGATGGCGATGCGCTCCGGCGGTTCCACCCCTTCCGCGATCACCGCGGCGGGCGGCGGCATCGGTTCCACCGTGACGGTCACCCGGGGCACCGACCCCTGGACACTCTGCAACGGTGTCCGTGAGCGACTCCGGGACTGGCTGCTCAGCGGCACCACCACCATCGAGGCCAAAACCGGCTACCACCTCACCCGCGACGGCGAACTGGCCGACGTGCGGCTCCTGCGCGAGCTGGAGAAGGAGCCGATGATGCCGCGGGTGCACGTGACCTTCATGGCCGCGCACGTCGTCCCGCCCGAATACTTCGGCCGCCAGCGCGACTACGTCGAGGCCGTGGGCGCCTGGTGCGCCGACGCCGCGGCGGCGGGAGCCGATGGCGTCGACGTCTACTGCGACGAGGGCCACTTCACCGCGGAGGAGGCCCGCTGGGTCCTGGCCTCCGGGCGCAACGTCGGCCTGCAGCCCCGCGTGCACGCCGGAGCCTACACCCGCCGCGGTGCCGTCCAGCTCGCCGCCGAACTCGGCTGCGCCTCCGCAGACCTGCTCCACCACACCACCGACGAGGACATCGCGATCCTGGCCCGCTACGGAGTCCCCGCCGTGGTCTGCCCCGGAACCGCCCTCCAGCGCGGCAGCCTGCCTCCTGTCCGCCGGATGCTCGCCCAGGGGGTCACCGTGGCCCTCGGCAGCGATCACAACCCGGGCCACTGCGGCATCACCTCGATGTCGCTGGTCATCAGCCTCGCGGTGGCGGCCTTCGGGATGAGCGTCGGCGACGCCCTGCGCGCCGCCACTCTCGGTGGCGCCACGGTCCTCGGGGCTTCCGACCGCGGTGTTCTCGCCCCCGGACGCCTGGCCGACATCGTCCAGTGGGACGCCGACCACGAGGGCGCCTTCGCCTGGGCCTTCGGACTCAAGCCCCGCCGGGTCTGGCGCGGAGGCACCCCTGTCCAGTAGGTCCAGCGTTCCTGCCTCCTGCCTCCTTCGTCTGATCTTCTCCGAGTAACCTCTGGACATGTCGCCACCGGTCGCCGTCGTCACGGATTCCACCGCCTACCTCCCGCGAGAGCAGGTCTCCGGCCTGGGAATCATCGTGGTACCGCTCCAGGTGGTCGTGGGAGGCAGGTCGCTCGACGACACGGCGTGGCCCGACGGCGCGAGCAT
This sequence comes from Streptosporangium sp. NBC_01755, assembly GCF_035917995.1. Classification (NCBI taxonomy): domain Bacteria; kingdom Bacillati; phylum Actinomycetota; class Actinomycetes; order Streptosporangiales; family Streptosporangiaceae; genus Streptosporangium; species Streptosporangium sp. NBC_01755. The sequence continues at coordinate 5,616,890 of NZ_CP109131.1, forward strand.
GGACGACATGCTCGGGGAGCGGGCCCCGGTGACGACCTCCAGGCCCGCCCCGCGGCGTTTCGCGGACGCCTACCGGCAGGCGGCGGCCCGGGGCGCGACCGGCATCGTCTCCATCCACCTGTCCTCGGAGATGTCCGGTACGGTCGAGGCCGCCCGCGCGGGAGCCGAGGATTCGCCCGTTCCGGTCGACGTCGTCGACAGCAGATCCATCGCCATGGGCCTCGGATTCCCCGTCCTCGCCGCCGCGGGTGCCGCCGCCGCGGGCGCGACCCGGACGGAGGTGGCGGACGCCGCCCGCCGCCGCGCGGAGTCGATCCGCAGCTTCTTCTATGTCGACACCCTGGAATACCTGCGAAGGGGAGGCCGGATCGGTGCGGCGGCGACCCTCCTCGGCTCGGCACTGATGATCAAACCGATCCTGCACATCTCTGATGGGGCGATCGTTCCCCTGGAGAAGGTCCGTACGGCGAGCCGTGCCATCGCCCGTCTTGAGGACCTCGCGGTCGAGGCGGCGGGCACCGCCCCGGTGGAGGTCGCCGTCCAGCATCTCGGTGCCGCGGCCCGTGCCGAGGCACTGGCAGCGCGCCTGCCCCGGCGCATCCCCGCACTCGTCAAGGTCGCAGTCGTCGAGGTCGGCTTGGTCATCGGCGCCCATGTCGGCCCCGGGATGCTCGGCATCACCGTCTCCCTCCCGCACTCCTGACACCTGCGGGCGCTCCGGCCCGCGCCTCTCCGACGTCCGGGAACCCGTCCGCCGGATCGCCGTCCACAGCCTGGCCGTATGACCGGCCGGATATCCACAGAACGGAATTCGGTGAGGATCCTCCCGGTGCCGCCGCCGTAGCGTCCTGCGGGTGCGGACCACAGGCCAGAACATCGAGCGGTTCCGAGCCGAGTCGCGGCTGCGGATCTTGACGGGGCGTGGATCGCCGAACGCGGTTCCGCTCCCTCGCAGGGCGACCGATTCGCTTGCGCCGCCGCTGCTGGACGATCGGTTCTCGCCATTCCGGCAGATTGATCCGTTATGTCTGTCCCGGCCGGCGAGCCCTGCCGATTCGGGAGATCCGCGTCACCCGCCTCCGCCGGGCGGCACGGCCGTTCCGTCCCTCTCACGCGGAGTGGCCGATCCGGCTGGTATGCCCTGTTCGGCGGGAGATGTGTGGCCAGGTGGTCAGAGCGGGCCGCAGGATGCCGTTTCCCTCGACGGGCCCGCCGCGCACACGCGTTCCGCGCCGGTTCCCCCGGCCTTCGAGGCACTGCGTAAGGTCGTGGCCGCACAGGGACAGGCTCTCGGCCCGGGCAGGCCGGGGTTGCGTCTCCTGCTGCTCGTCGCCCTGACGGCCGCCGTCGCCGGTGGTGTGTACGCCTGGAGATCCCAGCCGGAGCCCGAGCCCCTGGCCCCGCCGGTGCCGATCTCCGGGTCTCCGCTGTCGGAACCTGTCAACGCCTCACGGCCGCTGTCCAGGCCGGCCATCGAGCTGACGGTTCACGTGACCGGCAAGGTCCGTCGTCCCGGGGTGATCACGTTGCCCGGGGGGTCCCGGGTCGCCGACGCGGTCCGGGCGGCCGGAGGCGTTCGCGGGGCAGCCGCCACGGGATCTCTCAACCTCGCGCGCAGGCTCGTCGACGGTGAGCAGATCGTCGTCGGCTCCGCCGTCGCGGCGGCACCCGCCCTTGTGGATCCAGCGGACCCCGCCACCGCCGCCGTCGACCTCAACACGGCCACGGCCGAGCAGCTCGATCGGCTACCGGGCGTGGGCGAGGTGCTCGCCCGGCGCATCACCGAATACCGCGCCGCGCACGGCGGCTTCCGCACCGTTGAGCAGCTCCGCGACGTGAGTGGCATAGGTGACCGTAAGTACGCCGAGATGCGCGACAGGGTCCGCGTGTGACCCGCCGGTTGCGAAAGCCGGTCACGATGCGGACCGGCACGGTCGAGTGCGCCGGGAAGACCGAGGGCCCTGGCGGTTCCGGTGTTCTCGGGGAGGTCGGTGGTTTCAGGAGTTCAGGAGAGGAGCGGGGGGCGCACGCCGCGTATCTGGTCCTGCCCGCGGCGGCATCGTGGGTGACCGCTCTTGTCCTGCTGGGCCGCCCGGCGGCGACGGGCGCCGTGGTGGCCGCCCTCACGGCCGTGGGCGCCCTGGCCGTGGCCCTCCTGGTCCGGACAGGGAGAACCGCGGGCCGGCGGAACGCGGTGATCGCGGTCCTGGGGTGCACGGCCGCGGTGGCGGGGTCGGTGGCCTTCCGGGTGCACGCGGCCGGTACGGGACCGGTCGCCGAGCTGGCAGGGAGGCACGCCTCGGCGGTGATGGAGGTGGTGGTGACCGACGACCCCCGGGAGGTGGCCCGGCGTGGGGGGCTGTTCCGGCGGGAGAGCTTCGTGGTGCCCGCCCGGGTCGAGTCGGTCGGGACGGGGGCGGGCAGGGTGACGCTGCGGGCTCCGGTGGTGCTTTTCGTCTCCGGCGCGGAGTGGCGCTCGCTACTGCCCAGCCAGCGGGTCGAGATCAGCGGGCGCTTCGGCCCGGCGGACCCCGGTGAGCTGCTCGCGGCGGTGGTGCTGGTCAGGGGAGCACCGCGAGTCCTGAGCGGGCCCTCCTGGGAGCAACGCGCGGCCGGGGCGCTCAGATCGGGATTGAGGAAGGCTGCCGAGGTGTTGCCACCGGCGCAACGCGGGTTGCTACCCGGCCTGGTGGTCGGTGACGTGTCCCGAATGGACGATCAGGTCAGAGCCGATTTCAAGGCGGCGGGCCTCAGTCACCTGCTCGCCGTCTCCGGCGCCAACCTCGCCATCGTGGCCGGCGCGGCGGTCGCGATGGCCAGGATGGCCGGTCTGCCACTCGCGGTGCGGGCGGTGCTGGCGATCTCGGCCATGGTCGCCTTCTCGGTCGTCGCCCGGCCCTCGCCCAGTGTGCTCAGGGCCCTCCTGATGGGAGGGGTCGCCGCCGTGGCGCTCGGTACGGGCCGTTCGCGCGACGGCGTCGCGGCCCTGTCGGCGACGGTCCTGGGGCTGATCCTCTTCGTCCCCGACCTCGCCCGCTCCTACGGCTTCGCCCTGTCGGTCTTCGCCACCGCGGGCATTCTGGTCCTCGCCCCGCGCTGGCGCGACCGGCTCTCGGCCCGAATGCCCCGATGGACGGCGGAGGCGATCGCCGTGGCCGCCGCGGCCCAGGCCGCTGTCACCCCCGTCCTGGTCCTCATGTCCGGGCAGCTCGCACCGGTGGCGATCCCGGCCAACCTGCTCGCGGGTCCGGCCGTGGCCCCGGCCACCCTGCTCGGCTTCGCGGTGGCGCTGGTCGCCCCCCTGCACATGGGGCTCGCCCAGCTGCTGGTCCGGCCGGCGGGTCTGGCCACCGGATGGATCATCGAGGTGGCCGAGCACACCGCGGGGCTCCCGCTGGGCGTGCTCCCGTGGCCGGGCGGCGTCACCGGGCTGCTCCTGCTGGCCGGCGCCGTTCCGCTCGCCGTGCTGGCGCTGCGACACCGGAGGGCACGCCTGATCGCCCTGGCGGCCGTCGCCGGGCTGGTTCTCGCCGTGACGGTGGCCGTGCCGATCGTGACTCGTTGGCCGCCTCGCGGATGGCTACTGGTGGCCTGTGACGTCGGCCAGGGAGACGCGTTACTGGTCGCGGCGGGGCCGGGGCGAGCCGTGGTGGTGGACGCGGGGCCCGATCCCGTCCTGGTGGACCGTTGCCTGCGTTCCATGGGAGTCAGGGAGGTGCCACTGGTCATTCTCACCCATCCGCACCTCGACCATGTGGGAGGGCTCGACGGTGTCTTTCGCGGGCGTGCCGTGGGCGCGGTGCTGGTGACCCCGCACGGTACCGGAGGCGATGCCGGAGAGCACGAGGAGGCGAGGCTGAGCGAGGATCTCGCCCGCCGCCGCGTGGTCGAGTGGGCGGCGAGTCCGGGGGCGAGCTGGCGGTTCGGACCCTCCGAGCTGACGGTCATCGGCCCGGCGGCCGAGGCATCCCTGACCGGCGCGGGGAAGGGGGCGGCCGTCAACAACGCCAGCGTCGTGGTGCATGTCCGCTGGGCCGCGGGGTCGGCGCTGCTCAGTGGCGACATCGAGACCGAGGCTCAGGCGGAGCTGCTCCGCAGGGGCCTGCCGCCCGCCGAGATTCTCAAGGTTCCGCATCACGGGTCCGGCAGGTACGATCCGGCCTTCCTCGCCGCGACCGGTGCTCGTGCCGCCCTCATCAGCGTGGGGGCGGACAACGACTACGGCCATCCCGCTCCGTCGACCGTGGCCACGCTGCACCGGCTCGGTATGCGCGTCCACCGGACGGACCTGTCGGGGGACCTCGCCGTGGTGGACGGCGGGGGAACCCTGACGGTCGTCCCCGGAAGAGCCGCTCCGGCCGGTGGGTCTCTCCCGGGGCCTAGGACGTGATCTTGGCGGGGCGGCGGAACTCGGTGTCCACGTCGGCGGCGTAGACCGACCGGCTGCAGCGCGCGCAGCGGTACATGATCGGGCCCTCGTCAAGGGATGTTCCGCAGCGGGGGCAGGCGTGGCGGCGAATGGCGGAGTTTGTCATTGTTCTCACCTCCTGTGATGTTCCCAGAGTGCCCCACGGCACCTGCATTCCAATTGCGAACGACTTGCCGATGCCTCTCCCGCCACCGAGACGTGGCATGCTGCTCGGCATGGCGGCAACCGATCCGGCACCCGTGATCCTGATACTCGGCGATGAGGAACTGCTGGCCGACCGCGCGGTGAGCGAGGTGACCTCGGCGGCCAGGGCGGCCGATCCGACCACCGAGGTGCACGACCTCCCCGGCGCGAAGATGGAGCTCGGGGAGCTCACCCGCATGACGTCGCCCTCGCTGTTCGGCGACAGGTCCGTGGTGGTCGTCCGCTCTGCCCAGGATCTCGGCAAGGACGTCATCGCCGAAGTCGTCTCCTACGCGGCCCACCCGGCCGACGAGACCGTGCTGGTCCTCGTCCATCCGGGAGGCGTCAAGGGGAAGGCCCTGGTCGACGGGGTCAAGAAGACCGGAGCTCAGGTGGTCACCGTCACCAAGGTGACCAAACCCGCCGAGCGGCTGGCGTTCGTCAAGGCGGAGCTGAAACGGGCCGGGCGCACCATCGGGGCCGACGCGGCCGCCGCGCTCCTCGAAGCCGTGGGCAACGACCTGCGCGAGCTTGCCGCCGCGTGCAGCCAGCTCGCCTTCGACACCCCCGGCAAGGCGATCGACGAGGCCGCCGTGGCGCGCTACCACCGGGGCAGGGCCGAGGTCAGCGGGTTCACCGTGGCAGACTCGGCAGTCGAGGGACGCCTGGGCGACGCCCTGGAGCAACTGCGCTGGGCGCTCTCGACCGGTACGGCACCGGTTCTGCTGGTGAGCGCGCTCGCCGGAGGCCTGCGCTCGCTGGCGAAGGTGGGCGGAGCTCCCCGAAACCTGAGGGGTGGTCCACTCGCCAGTCACCTCGGCATGCCGCCCTGGAAGATCGAACGGGTCCAGCGGCAGCTGAACGGTTGGGGGCCCGAGGGGCTCGCCCGCGCGATCCAGGCCGTCGCCACCGCCGACGCGCAGGTGAAGGGCGGCGGTGCCGACCCCGGGTACGCGCTGGAGCACATGGTCCAGACCGTGGTCGCCAGCCGTACCGGACGTTAGGCGGGCAAAGGGGCGCGTTCGGTACTGCGTCGGATGTTAGCCGGGTAAAGGGGCGCGTTCGGTACTGCATTGCCTGGGCCTCTCGGCGTGCCCGCAGGGGTGCGCCGGTGGCGACGTATCACGGAGCGCCGGGGGTGAGAACCTCGATGGGCCAGGCGTCACGGGGTCGATGAAACGCAAGAACGCCACACCCCGTGAAGGGTGCGGCGTCCGCGAAACCTGAAACTACGCGAAACCTGAAACTACTTGGCGGCCGCCGGCAGGGCGGCGGCGCGCTGGGCGATCGCCGACTTGCGGTTGGCGGCCTGGTTCTTGTGGATGACGCCCTTGCTGGCCGCCTTGTCCAGCTGACGGGCGGCGGCGCGCTGGAGCACAGCGGCCTGCTCGACGTTACCCTGGTCGGCGGCCTCGCGGAACTTACGGATGGCCGTCTTCAGGGAAGACTTGACAGCCTTGTTGCGCAGCCGGGCCTTCTCGTTCTGCCGGTTGCGCTTGATCTGGGACTTGATGTTCGCCACGAAGAAGCCTCGGTGAATGTCGTTGGATGGGGCGCGCGGGCAGAGAGGGCGCGCCACACGCAGTTGACTAGACTACCAACTGCCGAGGTCGTCGCTCAAATCGACAGGCCGGGCAGAGGGATGCCTGATCAGTTTAGCGTGTGATTTCGATCGCTCGGACCGTAATCCTCATGGCTTGAACCAGAACTTGTCGTACTCCGCCCAGTCCTCCTTGGTGGCGGCGAAGTCGACGTAGAGTGCCAGCCCGAACCGCTCGCGGGGTTTGCCGTACGAGGTGAGCGCCAGCCGGGCGCCCCTGGCGGCCTTCTCGACGCTCTCGGCCTCATCGGCCCAGGAGGGGCCGTGGTCGTGATAGGCCGGGGCGCCGATCAGCAGCGTCTTCTCCTCGGGGACGAGTTCCAGCGCCAGCGTGCTCTGCCGCACGACGTAGCCGCCGTAGACGGCGGGGAAGGGGAGATACGAGTCGTAGGTCATGATCGCCACCTGGTCCGTGAGGTTCGCCACCTGGCGGAAGTAGTCGGGCGACCAGTACTTGTCGTGGCCGAGGACGGCGCGCGCGGCCGGGCGGGTGAGCGGGAACGGTTCGATCTGCGGGGTCGAGGTGGAGAGCAGGCCTTTGCCCACGATCGCGCGGGTCTGGGTCAGCAGATCGAGGAACTCGGTGTCGCCGTCGCCGATCGGCTCGAAGTTGTAGTGGACGCCGTCGAAGCCGAGTGCCATGATCGCGCGCGCGCCGTCCAGCACGCGCTGCCTGGAGGCCGCGTCGTCGAGGTCCAGGGTGCCGTCGACCTTCTGGCCGAGCCAGGCGGACACCCTGACCTTGGGCAGTTCCTCGCGCCACCACTTCAGGAAGTCGACAGCCCTGGGATATTTCTCGATGGGCAGCGTCCCGTCGCGGTCGAACGGTCCTGAGTGGAGGTAGACGTCCTTGATGCCGGTCTTGCGGAGTTTGGTGGCGAGTGTTCGGACGTCGTCGGCGGTCTTCCGGCCGTCGACCCACGCGTGGCCGAGCCACAGGGCGTCATGACCGGTCGTCTTCGCCCATGGGGCGGGTGTCCCGGTAAACTGCAGGGTGAGGGTGGCCACGGCCACCCCTGGAAGCGCAAGGAGCAGGGCCACCACCGTGGCGAGAAAACGCAGGCCGCGCCGTGCTCTGGTCCGGGCAATCACCCGGACATGTCACCATGGAAGGCGGCTGGCATGCCAGCCGTGTGATCGTCATCAATCTGTTGAAACGGACCCCGGTGCGCATTCAGCCTGGCCAGACCGACCCCGCGGTGCTCCGCAACTTCTGCATCATCGCGCATATCGACCATGGCAAGTCGACGCTAGCCGACCGCATGCTGCAGATCACCGGAGTGGTCGACGACCGTTCCATGCGTGCTCAGTATCTCGACCGGATGGACATCGAGCGCGAGCGCGGCATCACCATCAAGTCGCAGGCGGTCAGGCTGCCGTGGCAGGTCGGCGAGACCGACTACGTCCTCAACATGATCGACACTCCCGGGCACGTCGACTTCACCTACGAGGTCTCCCGGTCGCTCCAGGCGTGCGAGGGCGCGATCCTGCTGGTCGACGCCGCACAGGGCATCGAGGCGCAGACCCTGGCCAACCTCTACCTGGCCATGAACAACGACATGACGATCATCCCGGTGCTCAACAAGATCGACCTGCCCGCCGCCCAGCCGGAGAAGTACGCCGCGGAGATCGCCCACCTCATCGGCTGCGATCCGGAGGACGTGCTGAGGGTCTCCGGCAAGACCGGTGTGGGCGTTCGCGAACTGCTGGACCACGTGGTCGCGAACATCCCGGCCCCGGTCGGCGACGCCGACGCGCCGGCCCGCGCGCTGATCTTCGACTCGGTCTACGACACCTACCGCGGTGTGATCACCTACGTCCGGGTCATGGACGGTCACCTGGGCAAGCGCGAGCGCATCCTGATGATGTCCACCGGCGCGGCCCACGAGACGCTGGAGATCGGCGTCATCTCGCCCGAGCCGAAGATCGCCGACAAGGGGCTGGGCGTCGGTGAGGTGGGCTACCTGATCACCGGTGTGAAGGACGTCCGCCAGTCGCGGGTCGGCGACACGGTGACCTCCGTGACGAGGTCGGCCGTCGAGGCGCTCAGCGGGTACGAGCACCCCAAGCCCATGGTCTTCTCGGGCCTGTATCCCATCGACGGCGACGACTACCCCGAGCTCCGCGAGGCCCTGGACAAGCTCCAGCTCAACGACGCCGCGCTGGTCTACGAGCCGGAGACCTCGGCGGCCCTGGGCTTCGGCTTCCGCTGTGGCTTCCTCGGGCTGCTCCACATGGAGATCGTCCGCGAGCGGCTTGAGCGCGAGTCCAACCTCTCGCTCATCTCCACCGCGCCCAACGTGGTCTACCGGGTGATCATGGAGGACGGCAAGGAGATCGTTGTCACCAACCCCTCGGAGTTCCCCACCGGCAAGGTGGACAAGGTCTTCGAGCCGATGGTGAAGTCGACGGTGCTCGTCCCCTCGGAGTTCATCGGCGCCATCATGGAGCTCTGCCAGAACCGCCGGGGCAACCTGCAGGGCATGGACTACCTGTCCGAGGACCGCGTCGAGATCCGCTACACGATGCCGCTCGGCGAGATCATCTTTGACTTCTTCGACCAGCTCAAGTCCCGCACGCGTGGCTACGCCTCGCTGGACTACGAGCCCTCGGGCGAGCAGGAGTCCGATCTGGTCAAGGTCGACATCCTGCTCCAGGGCGAGGCCGTGGACGCCTTCAGCGCCATTGTTCACCGGGACAAGTCCTACGCCTACGGCGTCGAGATGGCCAAGAAGCTGCGCGAGCTCATCCCCAGGCAGCAGTTCGAGGTGCCGATCCAGGCGGCCATCGGCGCCCGGGTCATCGCCCGTGAGAACATCCGCGCCATCCGCAAGGACGTCCTCGCCAAGTGCTACGGCGGCGACATCTCCCGCAAGCGCAAGCTGCTGGAGAAGCAGAAGGAGGGCAAGAAGCGGATGAAGATGGTCGGCCGCGTCGAGGTGCCCCAGGAGGCGTTCGTCGCCGCGCTGTCCACCGAGTCCTCCACGGACAAGCCCAAGAAGTAGCGGCGACTTCCGGCCGAGGGGTAGGCCTGGTCAGGTCAGGTCAGGTCAGGTCAGGTCAGGCCGAGCCAGGTCGGGCTAGTGGGGCGTCTCCGAACCTTGCCGGGCTTTTCCGGGCCGGAACGCCTGTTCCCCGCTGCGGGTTTCCCGGTCAACGTTCGGTGTGGGGCCACTAGTTCAAGCCAAGCCAGGTCAGGCGGTGGATACCGGTTCGCCTTCCGATCGAGGGCTCCGGTACCGTCCGGTTATGCACATCGTCTCGGTGAACGTGGGCCGCGCCGTCGACGCGGAGTGGGCCGGCCGTCTCAAGCGCACCGCGATAGACAAGACCTCCGTGGAGGGCCGGGTCGGGGTGTCGGAGAGCGGCCTGGCCGGAGACGAGAGGGCCGACCTTGAGCACCACGGCTCTTCCGATCAGGCGCTCTACGCCTACGCGCGGGAGGACTACGACTGGTGGCAGGCCGAGATGGGCCGGGAACTGCGTGACGGCATGTTCGGGGAGAACCTCACGACGGCGGGGCTCGACGTCAACGGGGCCAAGATCGGGGAGCGCTGGCGGATGGGCACGGTGCTGGCCGAGGTGACCGGCCCGAGGGTGCCGTGCTCGGTGTTCCGCGGCTGGATCGGGGAGCAGGGCTGGCTCAAGCGCTTCACCCAGGCCGGGCGGGTCGGTGCCTACCTGCGGGTGGTCGAGCCGGGTGAGCTGGGCCGGGGCGACGAGGTCAAGGTCGTCTCGCGCCCCGAGGCCAGTGTCACGGTCACCGAGTCCTTCCGCGCCTATCACGGTGACAGGGACCTGCTGCGCCGCCTGCTCGCTCACCCGGGCCACCCCGAGCGGTGGGACAGGGTCGGTGAGCGGGTGCTGGGCCGCGAGCGCGGATGAGCGTTCGGGGCCGGCACCGGGGGAACGGACGCGCGGGCGGGGCCGCCGGTGACCCAGATCCTGCGGCCCCGCCCGGTATGAGAGGGTCGCTCAGCGCAGGACCTTGTAGAGCGCCGAGGTGAGCGACGCCGAGGTGTCGTCCTGGTCGATGGACCACATCATCGAGCCGCCGAGGCCCTTCAGGCGGATGTAGGCCGCCTTCTGGAGCAGCGAGGTCGGGTCGTCGTAGGACCAGAACTCGTTGCCGTCGTAGAGCCACACGGACCCGGTCAGCAGGTCGCGGTAGCGCTTGCCCGGCTTGTTCACCAGGATCTTGTAGTCCTCGCTCCCGGCGGCGAAGGTGCCCGGCGCGGGACCGGTGGCGGTGCCGTACAGGCCGTTCCTGCCGCCGGTGACGCCGGTCCAGCCCTGACCGTAGGCGGGCACGCCCACCACGATCTTCTTGGCCGGGGCGCCGCGGGTCAGGTAGTCGCGGACGGTCTGGTCCACGCTGTACTTCACCGGGTTGGGGTCGCGCCGGTCGTTGAACAGGTTGCCGTTGTGGCCGGTGATCTTCTCCCACGGGCCGTGCAGGTCATAGCCCTGGACCGTGGCGTCGGAATAGTAACTTATAGGAAACTTTCCTTTAAGTTTTCCCGGATCGTAGACCTGTGCGATCCGGCCGTCAACGGCCTGCGGCGTTTTGACCGGTGGACGGCCGGGCGCCTCGGATCACCCGGCAGGACATGGAACGGCAGGCGTTCCGCGACCGGGGCGACGTCCCGGGCATCGCGCCGGGAGCGGCAGACTTGGGGCGTGCCATCCACACTTCCCGACGGGGATCCCGTACCCGCCTCGGGCGAGCTCCCCGAGAGCGCGCTCGCCGGGCTCGGCGAGCGGCCCTTCGGCTTCTACGTCCACGTGCCCTTCTGCGTGACCCGGTGCGGTTACTGCGATTTCAACACCTACACGGCCTCGGAGCTCGGCCCCGGTGCCTCGCAGCGGGACTACGGGGACACCGCCGTCGACGAGGTACGGCGGGCGCGGGCGAACCTCGGCGCCGCGCGCCTCCCGGTCGAGACCGTGTTCTTCGGCGGGGGCACCCCGACCCTGCTGCCGGCCGGAGACCTGGTACGGATCCTGGGGGCGATCGAGGAGGAGTTCGGGCTCGCTCCCGGCGCCGAGGTGACCACCGAGGCCAACCCCGAGTCGGTGGATCCCGCCTACCTGGCGGAGCTTCGCGCGGGCGGGTTCAACCGGATGAGCTTCGGGATGCAGAGCGCCCGCGAGCACGTGCTCGCGGTGCTGGACCGCCGCCACACCCCCGGCCGCCCGGCACTGGCCGTACGGGAGGCGAGGCAGGCGGGGTTCGAGCACGTCAACCTTGATCTGATCTACAGCACGCCGGGGGAGAGCGACGACGACTGGCGCGCTTCGCTGGCCGCGGCGATCGAGGCGGGACCCGACCACGTCTCCGCGTACTCGCTGATCGTCGAGGACGGGACGAGGCTGGCCGCCAGGATCAGGCGGGGCGAGCTCCCGATGCCCGACGACGACGTGGCCGCCGACCGTTACCTGATCGCCGACGCCATGCTGGCCGAGGCGGGGTTCGAGTGGTACGAGGTGTCCAACTGGGCGACCTCCGAGGCCGGGCGATGCCGGCACAACCTGCTCTACTGGACCGGCGGCGACTGGTGGGGCGTCGGTCCCGGGGCGCACAGCCACGTCGGCGGCACCCGCTGGTGGAACGTCAAGCACCCCGCCGCCTACGCCAGGAGGCTGGCCGCGGGCACCTCGCCCGCCCACGCCCGAGAGGTGCTGGGGCCCGAGGACCGGGCGGTGGAGCGGTTGATGCTGGAGTTGCGGCTCGCCCAGGGTTTCCCGCTCAGGGAGCTCGAACGTCCCCGGGTCGTCGCCCGCGCGCTGGCCGACGGCCTGCTGGAGACGGGGCCGTTCAAGGCGGGCCAGGCGGTGCTCACCCTGCGCGGACGCCTGCTGGCAGACGCCCTGGTCCGCGACCTCACCTGAGCTCCGGCCCCGGTCAGCCGACGAAGCGGATGCTCATCGGATAGCGGTGGTTCTCCCCCCTGTTGGCCGCCACCGCGGCGATGACCACCATGATGATCGACCCGATCCAGAGGAGGAACATCAGCACGACGCCGATGAGCACCAGCACCAGGATCATGCAGACGAAATAGGCGATCAACAGCGTGAGCTGGAAGTTGAGGGCCTCGGCGGCCTGGTCCCGCACGTAGGGTGACTCGTCCTTCTTGGCGAGGTAAAGCACCAGCGGGCCGACGAAGCTGGTCAGCAGGCCCAGCAGGTGGGCGAGCATCGCCATGGTGGTGTCGTCGCTGTCGGGCCGCGGGCCGTAGGTTCCCGGCGGCGCCTGGTAGCCGTAACCCGCCGGCTGGCCGTACCCGCCATACTGGCCGTACTGGTCGTACCCGCCGTACTGGCCGGGGCCACCGTACTGGCCGGGTGGAGGGGCGCCGAAGCGCCTTGTCCGGTCCTCGCCCGGTGATTCCCCGAGATTCTCGCTCATGGCCCTCCTGACGGGTTGACGGCCTAGTGCGACGTCCTTATCGGAAGCACAGATCCACACCGGCCCAGGCGGCCGGGGAGGCCACCCTGACAGCATCAGGTTTTCGGCCGCGCGTGCGCACCCTCCGTTGAGGAACAGAACACTAGCCATCCTCGCCGGGAACCGTGACGAAGTCGATCAGCTCTTCGACCGGACCGAGCAGCTCGGGCTCCAGATCGGTATACGTCGTCACCGATCCGAGGATGCGGCGCCACGCGTCGCCGGGTTCCATCCGCCATCCCAGCGCGGCGACGACGCCTTCCTTCCAGGGCACGCCGCGCGGCACCGACGGCCAGGAGGAGATCTTGAGCGCCTGCGGCTTGACCGCCTGCCAGACGTCCACGAACGGGTGCCCGACGATCAGCACGTGAGGTGAGGAGATCCGCGCGGCGATCCGGCTCTCCTTGGAACCGGGGATCAGGTGGTCGACGAGCACACCCAGGCGGCGGCCGGGGCCCGGGCCGAACTCCTCGACGACGGAGGGCAGGTGATCGATCCCCTCCAGATACTCCACGACCACACCCTCGACCCTCAGGTCGTGGCCCCAGACCTTCTCCACGAGCGCGGCGTCGTGCACGCCCTCCACGTAGATCCGGCTCTCCCCGGCCACCTGGGCCCGCAGGCCCTCCACCGCGATGGAGCCCGACGCGCTCCGCCGGGGGCCGCGCGGCGCGGTGGCCGGTCGCACGAGCGTCACCGTCTTGCCCTCCAGGAGGAACGCGGCCGGCTCCAGGGGGAAGATCCGCCGGCGGCCGAAGCGGTCCTCCAGGGTGACGGCCTCCTTGTCGCAGGCCACCACGGCACCGCAGAAGCCGCCGTCGGCGTCCTCGACGACCAGGTCGAGCTCGGCGGGCACCTGGGTAATCCTCCCCCTGCGGGGGCGCCGCCAGTCTCCCGCCAGAACATCACGCTCGTACATCACCGACCGCCCACCATCTCTCGCCAGGGATCACCTGGGACGCTAGCAAACGCGGGCGTCACCTGCCGTAGGGTCCCGGCTGCCCCCACTGCCCCGCCGACGCGGCGGCCCGGCGCTTGCGGGCGTTGCTCCGCTTCACCAGTACGACGATCGTCACGATGATGGCCAGCAGGATCCCGGCGGAGGGCACTGCGAACAGGGCGACCGTCCCGCCGACCAGTGATTCGGCGGCGAGTTCGCGGCCCACGCCGAACGTGGTGCCCTCCGCGGGGTCGGCGGTACAGGTGACCTGGTAGTCGCCTGCCTGGTCCACGCCGATCTGCAGGCCCATCTCCCAGACGACGCCGTTGGAGCCCGATACGGTCTGCTGGATGGTCGGCTTCTGCAGGCGGGGCGTGCCGGTGCCACCCGTCAGCGTGCACTCGAAGTTGGTGGGTCCGCTGGTGGAGACGTAGATGGCCGGCTTGTCCGCCGGGTTGAGCGTGACCGTCGCGTTTTCGCCGGGGGCGAACGTCTTCGTCGGTGCCGCGCTGTTGACCGCACCCAGCACGCCACCGGCGAAGCCGCCGATGCCGACGATGATGCTGAGCAGGGCGAGCAGCCACACGCCGACGATCCACCCGATACCGGGTTTGATCTTCCCGGTGGGCGGCGGTCCCTGCGGGGCGCCGTAGCCGGGAGGTGCGTAACCGTAGGAGGGGCCGCCCTGGTGGGACTGCTGGCCATACGGCTGCTGGGGGGAGCCGTAACCGGGGCCGCGGGGGGCGTCGCCCGGAAAAGAACCAAAATCGTTGGACATGTACGAATTGTGCAGGGGGCCGCTTGAAGCGCGATAGCAGTTGACTTGCCAAAGGCTTGGCATCATCATCCGCAGCTCTTGCTTATCGCGCCTTCCGCACGGGGGCCGTACACTTGGCACTCGGGAACACAGAGTGCCAGGCCTCGTGTTTCCCATTTGAACGCAGGCAGGGAGGTGACCACGTTGGTCGACGACCGGAAGCTCGCCGTGCTTCGCGCCATCGTCGAGGACTACGTGTCCACCAACGAGCCGGTGGGCTCCAAGGCCCTCGCGGATCGGCACAGTCTGGGGGTGTCCCCGGCGACGATCCGCAACGACATGGCGGTGCTGGAGGAGCAGGGCTACATCGCCCAGCCTCACACCAGCGCCGGCCGGGTGCCCACGGACAAGGGCTACCGGCTCTTCGTCGACCGGCTCTCGCAGGTGAAACCCCTCTCGAGCGCGGAACGTAAGGCCATCGAGAGCTTTCTCGCGGGTGCGGTGGACATCGACGACGTCGTCATGCGGACGGTGCGGCTGCTTGCCCAGCTCACCCGTCAGGTCGCCGTGGTGCAGTACCCGACGCTGACCAATTCGACGGTCCGGCACGTCGAGCTGGTGCCGCTGAACGAGCGCCGGCTGATGTTCGTGCTCATCACCAACACCGGCCGGGTCGAGCAGCGCGTCGTCGAGCTGCCCGACGTCGCGGACGAGCAGCGTGTGGCCCATCTGCGAGCGGTGCTCAACACCTCCCTCGACGGGTGCGGGCTCACCAGCGTCCCCGACAAGGTCGCCGACCTGCCTGAGCGGCTGCCCGCAGAGGACCGGCCGCTCGCGGCCACGATCCTGTCGGTGCTGCTGGAGTCCCTGGTGGACAGGCACGATGAAAAGATTGTTTTTGCCGGGGCCGCCAACCTTGCGGGAGCCGACTTCACCGTCGGGCTCCGCGATGTGCTGGAGGCTCTGGAAGAGCAGGTCGTGCTCATGCGACTGCTCGGTGAGACCTCCGACCTGTCGGCGCTGACCGTGCGGATCGGCTCGGAGAACCCCTACACCGGACTCCAGGGCACGTCTATCGTCGCCGCCGGATACGGTTCTGGGGACAAGCAACTGGCCCGGCTCGGTGTGCTGGGCCCGACGCGTATGGACTACCCGGTCACGATGGGCGCGGTGCGCGCGGTGGCACGCTACGTCAGCCAGATCCTGGCTGCATCATAAGAGGTCAACGAAAAGTGGCTAAGAGCGACTACTACGGCACCCTCGGGGTGCGCCGTGACGCCAGTGCGGAAGAGATCAAGAAGGCGTACCGACGCCTGGCGCGCGAACTGCATCCCGACGTCAACCCCGACCCTGAGACTCAGGAGCGCTTCAAGGAGATCACTCAGGCCTACGAGGTCCTGTCCGACTCCAGCAAGCGGCAGATGTACGACATGGGTGCCGACCCGTTCGCCTCGGGTGGTGCGGGGGCCGGTGGCTTCGGCGCGGGCTTCCCGTTCAGCGACATCATGGACGCCTTCTTCGGCGCGGCCGGCGGCGGTGGCCGCGGCCCCCGCTCGCGCGCCCGTCGCGGGCGCAACGCCACAATCCGGGTCGAGCTCGACCTGCGGGAGTCGGGCTTCGGCACGACCCGCGAGCTGGTCGTCGACACCGCGGTGGTCTGCGAGGTCTGCACGGGCTCCGGCGCCGCCGCCGGCACCCACCCCGACACCTGTGACATGTGTCATGGCCGGGGCGAGGTCTCCCAGGTCACCCGCTCCTTCCTCGGTCAGGTGATGACCTCCCGGCCCTGTCCCCAGTGCGGTGGCTTCGGGTCGATCATCCGCCACCCCTGCCAGGAGTGCTCCGGCGACGGCCGGGTCCGCACCCGGCGGACCATCAAGGTCCGCATCCCGGCCGGGGTGGAGGACGGCACCCACATCCAGCTCGCCGGCGAGGGCGAGATCGGCCCGGGTGGCGGCCCGCCCGGCGACCTGTTCCTGGAGATCGTCGAGCGCCCTCACGAGATCTTCGAGCGGCGCGGCGACGACCTGCACTGCACGGTGCAGATCCCGATGACCGCGGCGGCGCTCGGCACCATCCTGACCATGGAGACGCTCGATGGCGCCGAGGATCTGGACATCCGTCCCGGCACGCAGTCGGGGCAGACGATCCCGCTCTACGGCCGCGGCGTGCAGCGCCTGAACGAGACCGGCCGCGGCGACCTGCTGATCCATGTGAACGTGGAGACCCCCTCCCGTCTCGACACGGTCCAGGAGGACCTCCTGAAGGAGCTCGCCAGGCTTCGCGGCGAGGAGCGCCCGCCCGGCAAGTTCGCCCCCGGGCAGCAGAGTTTCTTCTCCCGGCTGCGGGATGCCTTCAATGGCCGCTGACCCGGAGCGCCCCGGGTCGCGTGGGCGTGGCGCGGTCCGTTCCTGGCCGCGCCGCGGCAACGCGGCCCGTTCCCGGTCGTGTCGCCACGATACGGCCCGCCCCGACGGCCCATGACCGTTCCGGTCTTCCTGGCCGAACCCGCCGACCTGGTCAGGCCGGAGTTCGTCTTCGGCGGCCCCGAGGGGCGTCACGCGGCGGCCGTACGGCGGCTGCGGGCCGGGGAGCGGCTTGACCTGACAGACGGGGCGGGTTCCGTCGCCGAGTGCGTGGTGATCGAGGCGGGCAGGGATTCGCTCCGGGTCCAGGTACTGCGCCGTCACGAGGTGCCCATGCCGTCCCCTCGCCTGGTCGTGGTCCAGGGACTGCCCAAGGGCGACCGGGGCGAGCTGGCCGTGGAGATGATGACCGAGGCGGGGGTGGACGTGATCGTCCCCTGGGCCGCGGCCAGGTGTGTCACCCAGTGGAAGGGCGAGCGCGCGGCCAAGGCGCTGGCCCGCTGGCGCTCCACGGCGCGTGAGGCGGGCAAGCAGTCACGCCGCTTCCGCCTGCCCGAGGTGACGGAGCTCGTCTCCACCGCCGGGGTCGCCGCCCTGCTGTCGGCGGCGGCGCTCGGCGTCGTGCTGCACGAGGAGGCCGCCTCCCCGCTGTCCGGCCTTCCGCTCCCCGCGGGCGGCGACATCGTCGTGGTGGTCGGCCCGGAGGGCGGGGTGTCGCAGGAGGAGATCGCCGTCTTCCGCGAGGTCAAGGCGGTGCCGGCGCTGCTCGGGCCGACGGTGCTGCGTACCTCGACGGCCGGTGTCGTCGCGGCGGCGGTGCTCCAGACGCGCAGCGGCCGCTGGTGATCCCCGGACGGCGCCCCTTGGCCCTGTCCCTTGGGGTCCCTTGGGGTCCCTTGGGTCTTCTGTCTGCCGCGGCCGGTCGGACGGCGCCCCGCCGCGTTGCCGCCGGCCACCACGGTAGGCCGAGGCCCCCATCTGCGCGCCGAGAGGCCACCCTGCAGATCCTCGCCACGGCAGGATCCGCCGGACGGTGCCCTAGCTGCTGACCGGGATCGGCGCGGGGACGTTCGCCTCCGTCGGCATCGGGGGCGACACGTCGTCCGACGTGTCGCACTCATCGGCCGAGCACGGGCTCTCCGAGGGAGCCGGGGGCCGCGTCCTCGTCGGTGCGGGTGTCGCCTCGGCCTCCTCACACTGCTTGGAGATCCCGTTGGGGTCGACGGGTGGATCGTCGAGAGGCGTGGGGCAGGTGGGCGTCGGCGTCGGACTGGGAGTCGGTGGCGCCGAGGTCGCCTTGGAGGTCGGCTTCGTGCTGGGCGTCGTACTCCTGGACGGTGTGGGCGTCGGCGGGAGCGTGGTGCCGCCTGCCTCCGGCCTGCCGATGGTGGGGAGCTGGGCGGGGCCGGACGACGGCTGGGGCGGAGCCGGGGGTCTTGAGGTGGCGGATCCGTCCGGAGGAGGCGTCGACTCGGTGAAGTTGACCGTGCCGGTGCTCACCTGGGGGATCACCTGTTCTCGGAACTGGGGAACCACCATGACGACGGTCGCCGCGACGAGGAGCGCGCCGGCGACGGAGGCTCCGGTCCGCCACCACGTCAGCCAGCGAAACCCGCGTCGCTCGATGCGGGCGCGAATTATCTCCAGCCCGTCAGGGGAGGGAACGACCGAGTTCGCCTCCGCGCTGAGCGCACGGCGGAGCAGCTCGCCGTACTCATCCGGGGAGTCGGTCATGACAGTTGCTCCAGTGAGGTTCGTAGGGCGGCCATGCCGCGAGCCGTGTGGCTCTTGACCGCGCCTTTGCTGATGCCCATCGCGTGGGCGATCTGCGCCTCGGACAGGTCTCCGTAGTAGCGCAGGACCAGGGCCTCCCGCTGGCGCGCGGGCAGCCCGCGGAGCGCCTCGATGACGGCGGAGCGCTCGAACTCGCCGATCGCCCCGTTCTCCGCGCTCGGCGCGTCGGGCATGCCCTTGGGCGCGTACTTCTCGACGACCGCCCGGTGCCGAAGCACCGAACGTGATCGGTTCACGACCGACTGCCGCAGGTAGGCCAGTGCCTTGTCGGTGTCGCGCAGGCGACGCCAGGCGCCATGGATGGCGACGAACGCGTCCTGCACGACCTCCTCCGCGGTTGCCATATCGCGGACGAGCAGTACGGCGAGACGGACAAGAGACCGATAGTGCGCGCTGTAGAGCGCGGTAACGGCCATGTCGGCATCCCACCCGACGGGCACCGCCCCGAGCGATCTGTCTGCCACGAGGGTCTCGGTGATCACATCAGTGGGACGCTCGGCCTTCCCAGAGGGTTTACGCTCTTCCGGTTCATTAAGGGGCATGACCCAGTCGTGTCCTCGCCAGGCGGCCATATGGTGCTATGCGCAAAGGCTGTCTTGGTTGAAGTTTTGCACACCCACCATATCTGGGTGGATCTTTGTTTGCCGACGGGAACCATCACCGATTCACAACGTCCTCAAGCGGTAAGGTGCCCGCATGGTGAGCGAAGCCGACTGCCTGTTCTGCAAGATCGTGGCCAGCGAGATTCCCGCGGAGATCGTCTATGAGACCGATCGCACGCTGGCCTTCCGTGACGTCAACCCCCAGGCGCCGACCCACGTGCTGGTGGTCACCAGGGAGCACCACCGGGACGCCGCGGCACTGGCGGCCGCCGACCAGGGACTGGCCGACGAGGTGCTCAAGACCGCGCACGCGGTCGCCAGGCAGGAGGGAGTCGCGGAATCGGGCTACCGGCTGGTGTTCAACACCGGACCCGAGGCCGGTCAGACCGTCTTCCACGTGCACGGACACGTGATCGGGGGGCGCGGTCTGAAGTGGCCGCCCGGCTGAAAACCGGTAGGCGCGATCCCGTCGATCACGGATACGATGGCGTTGAAGTTCCGCGCCTATATCTGGAGGCGAACAGGCCGTAAGGCCAGCTCATGTCCGAGACAAACGATTCCAGCAGAATGTCGCCGAGGTCCAGGGGTGCCAGCCGGACTCAGGCGAAGGTGGTGATTCCGGACGATCAGTCGATGGTCAGCCTGCTGGGCTCGCGCGATGAGCTGTTGCGTGTCATCGAGGGCGCCTTCCGCGCCGACATCCACGTCCGGGGCAACGAGATCACCGTCACCGGCAGCCCGGAGGAGAGCAGCACCGTGGTGCGGCTCTTCGAGGAGATGTCCGAACTCGTCCGCGGAGGCGCGCAGCTCACGGCCGACGCGGTCGAGCGCAGCATCGCCATGTTGCGGATGACCTCCGACCGTCCCGCCGAGGTGCTCTCCCTGGACATCATCTCCTCGCGGGGCCGGACCATCCGCCCGAAGACCGTGAACCAGAAGCGTTACGTCGACGCGATCGACAAGTTCACCGTCGTCTTCGGCATCGGCCCGGCCGGCACGGGCAAGACCTATCTCGCCATGGCGAAGGCCGTGAAGGCCCTCCAGGAGAAGAAGGTCAACCGGATCATCCTCACCCGCCCCGCGGTTGAGGCGGGCGAGCGGCTGGGCTTCCTGCCGGGAACGCTCTACGAGAAGATCGACCCTTACCTGCGCCCACTCTACGACGCGCTGCACGACATGCTCGATCCCGAGTCGATCCCCCGGCTGATGGCCGCGGGCACGATCGAGGTGGCACCCCTCGCCTACATGCGGGGCCGCACGCTCAACGACGCCTACATCATCCTGGACGAGGCGCAGAACACCTCGCCGGAGCAGATGAAGATGTTCCTGACGCGGCTGGGGTTCAACTCGAAGATCGTCGTCACCGGCGACGTCACCCAGGTCGACCTGCCGAACGGCACGCAGAGCGGTCTCAGGGTCGTCCAGGGCATCCTCGAAGGCATCTCTGACATCCACTTCAGCCGTCTGACCAGCGACGACGTGGTGCGCCACAAGCTGGTGGGCGACATCGTGGACGCGTACGGGCGCTATGACGAGAGGCAGCGCCAGAGCGCGCCGCAGCAGATCAAGGGCGTGGTCAAGCAGCGTCCCCGGGAGAGAACATGAGCGCGGAGCGACTCCGGCGCGGGGCACGAGCCGGTCGCGGGGCACGAGCCGGTCGCGCGGCACGTGAGAAGCAGGGGGTGACCCATGAGCGTTGAGGTCAACAACGAGTCCGGTGTCGAGATCGACGAGGGGCTCATCGTCTCGCTGGCCGGGCACGTGCTGGAGCGGATGGGCATCAACCCGCTCGCCGAGCTGTCGATCCTGGTCGTCGACGAAGAGGCCATGTCGGCGCTGCACGAGCAGTGGATGGGCGAGCCGGGCCCCACGGACGTGCTCGCCTTCCCGATGGACGAGCTGCGGCCCGGTCCCGGCGCGGGAGCCCGGCAGGAGGGCGACACGCCCACCGACCCGGCACTCCTCGGTGACGTGGTGCTCTGCCCGCAGGTGGCGGCCAAGCAGGCCGCCGAGGCGGGGCACAGCACCGAGGCGGAGCTGGAGCTGCTGTGCACGCACGGCATCCTCCACCTGCTCGGCTTCGATCACGCCGAACCCGAGGAGCACAAGGAGATGTTCGGCCTTCAGGGCGAGCTTCTGGAATCGTGGCGGGAGGTGCGCCCCCAGCGGTGAACCTTGCCAACGGGTGGTTGTTCTCCGCTGTCGTCCTCGTTGTGGTCGGTGGGTTGATCGCCAGCGCGGAGACGGCCCTGACCCGCATCTCAAGGGTTCGCGCGGAGGAGTTCGTCCGCGACGGCCGTCGGGGAGCGGTGCGCCTGCAGGCCATCGTCGCCGATCCGCCGCGCTACCTGAACCTGCTGCTCCTGCTCCGGCTGAGCTGCGAGCTGGTCGCCACGGTGATCGGCACGCTGCTCTTCATCGACTGGCTCGGCGACCAGGGCCGGGCCTACGCCGCCGCGGCGGCGGTCATGATCGTCGTCAGCTATGTGATCGTCGGGGTCTCCCCGCGCACGCTGGGCCGTCAGCACGCCGAGCCGATCGCGCTCGCCAGCGCGCCCCTGGTGTACGGCCTGACCCGGATCTTCGGACCCCTGCCCAAGCTGCTCATCCTGCTGGGCAACGCGGTGACGCCCGGCAAGGGCTTCCGCGAGGGCCCGTTCACCTCCGAGGCCGAGCTGCGCGACCTGGTCGACCTGGCCGAGGAACGCAGGGTCATCGAGCCGGACGAGCGGGAGATGATCCACTCGGTCTTCGAGCTCGGCGACACCCTGGTCCGCGAGGTCATGGTGCCCCGTACCGACATGGTGTTCATCGAGCGGGGCAAGACGCTGAGCCAGGCCCTGTCGCTCGCCCTGCGCAGCGGCTTCTCGCGGATCCCCGTGGTCGGTGAGAACGAGGACGACGTCATCGGCATCGCCTATCTCAAGGACATCGCGCGCCGGGTGCAGGACACCGGTGACGACGGGCGCGCCGAGCCGGTGGAGTCCATCATGCGTCCGGCCACCTACGTGCCGGAGAGCAAGCCGATCGACCAGCTGCTGCGCGAGATGCAGGCCCGCCAGATCCACCAGGCCATCGTCATCGACGAGTACGGTGGCACGGCCGGCCTGGTCACCATCGAGGACATCCTGGAGGAGATCGTCGGTGAGATCACCGACGAGTACGACCAGGAGGTCCCCAGGGTGGAGCCGCTGGAGGGCGGTGCGGTCCGGGTGACCGCCAGGCTCCCGGTGGACGATCTGGAAGACCTGTTCGGCATCGAGTTGGAGGTCGACGACGTCGAGACCGTCGGAGGGCTGCTGGCGCACGCGCTGGGCCGGGTGCCGATCGCCGGCTCCCAGGCGGTGGTGGAGGGGCTCAGCCTGACGGCCGAGAGCCTCGCCGGGCGCCGCAACCGGATCGGCACGGTCCTCGTCACCAGGATCGCCTCCGCGGAGTCTGACTCGGTCTCGGCCTCCGCCGATCAGTGACGGGCTCGGGTGGTGGATTCGTCCCAAGTCGTCCGCAAGCGCCCTGCAAGTGGTGCGGGTGATGCTTCTCTCACGGCACCTGGTCGCGCGGGAGTCGGTGGGGAGGATCCCCGGCGTCCGGAGGGGTTCGCGGCGCGAGGGGTCGGCCCCGTGGGGGAGAAGAGTCACGCAGGGCTGGAGGCTGTCCTGTGTTACTCGCTTGAGGGTGTTCTCGACCGTGAAATACGGTTGAGGGCACCCTTAGGCGTTTCTTAATGATTGCCGCTTTTGCCGACGGGGAAGAAAGCGAGTCGGCGAGGACGAGACGCCTCGCACATGACATCGGGGGGATGGTCATGACGCGAGGGATAAATATTGTCGTTTTTACAGTGTTATGTGGACTTATGGTGGGCGGGGCGGCCGGCTGTGGAAGCGGGGCGGGGGCCGGCGACGCCATGGACGGCACCGCGGAGCTGAACCGGCTGCGGGGGTTGCTCAACGAGGCACGGGCGCTGCCTGAGGGGTTCTCGGCCCGCCCGCGTGACGGCTGGCGCGCCCCGTTCCAGCCCGTGAACGAGGACTGCCGGCTCGTTCTCGACGCCGCCGGAGGCAGGCCGCCGCAGCGTGCGCTGGGGGCGCGGGCGGCCGTGACCTACCAGGGGGACGGGGTCGGGGAGCTGGCCGGGTTCGGCCTGGCCTCCTACCACGGTGACGACGCCGAGCTTCACTTCAACGAGCTCACAACGGCGCTGAGCGGCTGTCCGGTCGCACGCGCCCAACTGGCGGGCCGCGGCACCGCTCTTCGGGTCTCCCCCCTGGACCTGGACGAGGTCGGCGGCGAGGTGCAGGCCAGGCGGCTGAACGGCAGGTTGAACGGATATCCGTACGAGATGCACCTGGTGTTCGCCCTCAGCGGCCACACCCTGATCTCGCTGGTGCACGCCGGTGTCAGGGACGTCGACACCGAGCGCACCCGGGAGCTCGCCCGCCTGCTGGTCGACGAGGTCTCCGCCTGAGCGAGGCGGCAGCCGTGTCGTTTTGGTGCCGGGGCCGCACCGGTGTCGTCCTGGACGCGGGAAGCTGAATACCCTTGTGCTGTGAGTGACGCGAGCCTCGACCCCGAGGACAAGAAGATCATCGTGCTGGCCCGTTCCGCCCGTGCACGCAACGGTGCCGTCGAGGGCGCGGCCGTACGGGACGAGACCGGCCGGACCTACTCGGCGACCAACGTGGCGTTGCCGTCGCTGACCCTGTCGGCGATCCAGGTCGCCGTGGCGATGGCGGTGTCCGGTGGAGCGGAGTCGCTGGAGGCCGCCGCGCTGGTCACCGCCGGTGAGGGACCCTCCGACGCCGACACGCGGACGGTCCGCGATCTGGGCGGTGGGACCCTGCTCGTGGCCGGCCCTGACGGGACACCGCGTCAGAGCTGAGTCCGGCATCGGCGACAATGGTTGACGTGAGTTCCTCAGCTGCTGATTTCCATGCCGGTTTCGCCTGCTTCGTCGGCCGGCCCAACGTCGGCAAGTCCACGCTGATGAACGCGTTGGTCGGCACGAAGGTGGCGATCACCTCCTCCAAGCCCCAGACGACCCGCCGGGCCATCCGCGGCATCGTGCACCGCCCCGACTCCCAGCTCGTCATCGTCGACACGCCGGGTCTGCACCGGCCCCGCACGCTCCTGGGCGAGCGGCTGGACAGCCTGGTGCTCTCCACCCTCACCGAGGTCGACGTGATCGGCTTCTGCGTGCCCGCCAACGAGTCCATCGGCAAGGGCGACCGGTTCATCGCCGAGAAGCTCGCGGGCATCAAGAAGACCCCGGTGGTCGCCGTGGTGACCAAGTGCGACCTGGCGACCCGCGAGCAGATCGCCGCGCAGCTGCTCGCGATCTCCCAGCTTGCCGAGTTCGATGACATCGTGCCGGTCTCCGCGCAGTCGGGCGAGCAGCTCGACGTGCTGGCCGACGTGCTGGTCCAGCGCCTGCCGGTGAGCCCGCCGCTGTACGAGGGAGGACAGCTCACCGATGAGCCCGAGCAGGTGCTGGTCGGTGAGCTGATCCGGGAGGCGGCCCTGGAAGGGGTTCGCGACGAGCTGCCGCATTCGATCGCGGTGGTCGTCGACGAGATGCTGCCGAGGGAGGGTCGTGACGACCTCCTCGACATCTACGCTCACATGTTCGTCGAGCGTCCGTCCCAGAAGGCCATCGTGATCGGGCACAAGGGCTCCCGGCTCAAGGACGTCGGCAGCCGGGCCCGCGGGCAGATCGAGGCGCTGCTGGGCACCCGCGTCTACCTCGACCTGCGCATCAGCGTCGCCAAGGACTGGCAGCGCGACCCCAAGCAGCTCCGCCGCCTGGGTTTCTACGACTGACGGTTCCAGGGCCGGGACGGCCGCCCTGGTTCATCGGAGCCGGGCCGTGGCCGTGGCCGGGACGGCCGCCCTGGCCCATGGGAGCCGGGCCGTGGCCGGGACGCTGTCTTGTTCCATGGGAGCCGGGCCGTGGCCCTCAGAGGCGGCCGGTGACGGCCTCCTCTCCGTGCCCGAGCCGTCGCCGCAGCTCGACGGCGTCCCGGCCGAGCGCGGAGACCAGGGTGGCCGGTCCGGCCAGGGGCAGGACGGCCCAGCCCGCCCCGACCACCGTCTCCGGTGCCCGGCCGGTGATCAGGGTGCTGCCCACGCAGCGGGCGTCGCCGTAGACGGCGGGACTGCCGTCGATCTCCGCGTCGCCCGTCACGAACTCCTGCCGGAGCAGTGGGACCCCGCCGAGAACGGCGTCGAAGCGTGAGTGGCAGCGTCCGGGGCGCTCGCCGTACCGGCCGAAGACGATCTCCTCGCGCCAGAGCACCCGCGCGTCCTCGGCCAGGTCGAGCCGGACGACCATACGGTGCAGGCAGCCCGCCGCGAGCACCGTCGGTTCCGGTGCGAACCTGAGCGAGGCCCCCGCCCCGACCCGCGCCGTGATCGTCATCAGCGATTCGGCCCCCGTGGAACCGGGCAGCACCAGCGTGCTCGCGACCGACCGCACCTCCAGCGCGGTTCCCGGCGCCACCTCGATGTCGAGGGCCAGGTCGTCGCCGCCCAGCGGACCCGCCGCGGTGGACACCAGATGCACCCGGCCGGGCGCGGTCGCCCGCAGCGTGAGCGGTGGGTCGGAACGCATCGTGGCGAGGATGGTCCGGCCGGCCGCGTCCCGCCGGGTGGCGATGGCCGCCCGCGCTTTCATCGACCGTCGTCCTGCCCGCTGCGGCCGTCGGACGGACCCCGCCGGCGCCGGAGCACCGGCGGGGGCGGGAGCCGGGTTGGTGAGGGGCATGGGTCAGGCGTGGGAGTGCTCGTAGGCCCAGGACTCGACGAGCCCGGTGACCCAGTCGGAGACCGCGTACGCGCTTGGATCCTCCCTGATCG
This sequence comes from Streptosporangium sp. NBC_01755, assembly GCF_035917995.1. Taxonomy (NCBI): domain Bacteria; kingdom Bacillati; phylum Actinomycetota; class Actinomycetes; order Streptosporangiales; family Streptosporangiaceae; genus Streptosporangium; species Streptosporangium sp. NBC_01755. Next base: position 5,642,861 of record NZ_CP109131.1, read on the forward strand.
AGGTGAAAAGTACGGGTTTGCCGTCCCGTACGGCCGCCGCGTCGCGTGACATGACCGTGAGGTCCGCACCGACCATCGGGGCCAGATCGGTCTTGTTGATCACGAGCAGGTCGGCCGTCGTCACGCCGGGGCCCCCCTTGCGCGGGACCTTGTCGCCGCCCGACACGTCCAGCACGAAGATCTGCCGATCGGCCAGCCCCCTGCTGAAGGTGGCGGTGAGGTTGTCCCCGCCGCTCTCCACGATCACCAGGTCGAGCGGGCCGAACCGCTCCTCCAGGGTCTCCACCGCGTCGAGGTTGGCCGCGATGTCGTCCCGGATGGCGGTGTGCGGGCAGCAGCCGGTCTGCACGGCGACGATCCGCTCCGGGGCGAGCACGCCCGCCCTGCGCAGGAAGTCGGCGTCCTCGGTGGTGTAGATGTCGTTGGTGACCACGCCCAGGCGCATGAACGGGCCCAGTGTCCGGCACAGTGCCGCGGTCAGCGCGGTCTTGCCGCTGCCGACGGGGCCTCCGATGCCCAGGCGTAACGCCCGGCCGTGCGGGTCGGCCGCGTGGTGGTGGTCGTCGTGGTTGGCGCCCACGTGGGTCACCGTCCTTTCAGGTGGCCGTCAGGAGACGAAAAGCCTCAGATCTGCACGAATATGGTGTTCGGCGAGCAGGTCGAGCGCGGGGGAGGCATGTGCGGGCAGCGCCTCCCAGTCGGCGGGGACGGTGGCCGCGACCCTTTCCAGGGCCGGGGCGAGATCGGCGAGCAGTCGGTGGACGGCGACGGGGTCGAGGCCGAGCAGCCGTACCGCCGCCGTGGCGGGTCCGGTGACGGAGGTGTAGGCCGCCGCGAGGGCGGCCTCGGCGGGGGAGCACCCCGCCGAGGCCGCCACCGCGCCGAGCGCGAGGGGGTGGTGGGCACCCTGGGGCAGGGCCCCGGCCAGCGTGTCGAGCACCGGGGAGGGCCAGATCCTCCGCGAGGTCCGCAGCAGCAGCCTGCCCTGGGTGCGGCTCGCCTCCCGCTGGGCGGGAGAGGAGATCCTGGCGTCGGCCTCCGCGTCCAGCCGCGTCCACTCCGAACGGCACGTCTCCACGGGGGGAGACGTGCCGAGATCGCAGGCCGCGGCGGCGAGGGCGGCCGTCACCAGGCCCGCGGTGGCCAGGCGGCCCCGCAGGAAGGCGGCCAGGCCGACAAGGTCGTGGATCGCGCCGATCCTGACCGCCTCCTCGGCACCACCGGAGTGACCGTGCCCCCCGGCGGGCAGCCGGGAGTCGGCCAGCAGTAGCAGCGCGGCGTTCATCCGAGGCCTCCCTTCGGCCGGGCAGGAGATCAGAACAGGAAGTAGCGCTGGGTCATGGGCAGGCTCTCGGCGGGGGCGGGTTCGATCAGGTCGCCGTCGACGCTGACCGCGAAGGTGTCGGGGTCGACGTCGATCCTGGGCATGGCGTCGTTGAGCGGCATGCTCTCCTTGCCTCTGCGGCGGACGTCGGCCACCGGCAGCAGGCGCCTGCGTACGGCCAGCCGGTCGGCGAGACCGTCCTCGATCGCCATCGGGGCGACGAAGTGGACGGATGTGGCGGCGGCGGTGACCGGGGCGGCACCGAACATCGGGCGCGGCATGACCGGCTGCGGGGTCGGGATGGAGGCGTTCGCGTCGCCCATCTGGGCGTAGGCGATGACACCGCCCTTGACCACCAGGTCCGGTTTGACACCAAAGAAGGCCGGGTCCCACAGGACCAGGTCGGCCAGCTTGCCGGTCTCCACCGAGCCGACCTCGCCGTCCAGGCCGTGGGCCACCGCCGGGCAGATCGTGTATTTGGCGACGTAGCGTCGAGCCCGGAGGTTGTCGGCGGGGCCGTCGCCCGGCAGAGCCCCCCGCCGGCGCTTCATCACGTGCGCGGTCTGCCAGGTTCGGATGATCGTCTCGCCCACCCGGCCCATCGCCTGCGAGTCCGAGCCGATCATCGAGATCGCGCCCATGTCGTGCAGGATGTCCTCGGCCGCCATCGTGGACGGCCGGATCCGGGACTCGGCGAACGCCAGGTCCTCGGGGATGGACGGGTTGAGGTGGTGGCAGACCATCAGCATGTCGAGGTGCTCGTCGAGCGTGTTGACGGTGTGCGGGCGGGTCGGGTTGGTCGAGGACGGCAGGATGTTGCGGTAGGAGGCGACCCGGATGATGTCGGGCGCGTGACCGCCGCCGGCTCCCTCGGTGTGGTAGGCGTGGATCATCCGGTCGCCGATCGCCGCCAGCGTCGACTCCACGAACCCGGCCTCGTTGAGGGTGTCGGTGTGGATCGTGACCTGGGTGCCGGTGGCGTCGGCCACCGACAGGCAGGCGTCGATGGCGGCCGGGGTGGTGCCCCAGTCCTCGTGCAGCTTGAAACCGGAGGCCCCGGCGCGGAGCTGTTCCAGCAACCCCTCGCGGCTGACCGTGTTGCCCTTGCCGAGCAGCGCGACGTTGATCGGGTAGGAGTCGAGGGACTCCAGCATCCGGGCGAGGTACCAGGTGCCGGTGACGGTGGTGGCCTTGGTGCCCTCGGCGGGTCCGGTGCCGCCGCCCACGATGGTCGTCACCCCGGCGGCGAGGGCCTCGTCGAGGATCTGCGGGCAGATCAGGTGGACGTGGGAGTCGATCGCCCCGGCGGTCAGGATCTTCCCGTTGCCCGCGAGGATCTCGGTCGAGGGGCCGATCACCAGATCGGGATGGACACCGTCCATGGTGTCGGGGTTTCCGGCCTTGCCGATCGCGATGATGCGGCCGTCTCTGACCCCGATGTCCGCCTTGACCACTCCCCAGTGGTCGAGAATCACCGCGCCGGTGATCACCAGGTCGGGCGCGCCCTCGGCCCTGGTGGCCCTGGCCTGGCCCATCGACTCCCTGATCACCTTGCCGCCGCCGAAGACCGCCTCGTCGCCCGCTCCGGCGGGGCCGATCGACAGGTCCTCGGTGACCTCGATGAGCAGGTCGGTGTCGGCCAGCCTGATCCGGTCGCCGGCGGTGGGGCCGTAGAGCGCGGCGTAGCGGGATCGTTCAATGAACACCGGGGCTCCCGTCGAGAGGTCCGGCCCACTCGGGGCGGAGACCGGGGACGATCCGCAGCCCGCCGATCGGCACGAGGGGCACGTCGCGCTCCACGCCGGGCTCGAACCGCACCGCCGTACCCGCGGGGACGTCGAGCCGGGTGCCCCAGGCCGCCTGGCGGTCGAACTCCAGGCCGGGGTTGCACGCGGAGAAGTGGTAGTGCGAACCGACCTGGATCGGCCGGTCCGCGGTGTTGACGACGCGGACGGTGACGCGCTCGCGGCCCGGGTTGAGCGGGATGGGCGTGTCGCCGTACTGGATCTCGCCGGGTGTCATCGGCGCTCACCGCTCCTTGGGTTCACGGGATCGGCTGGTGGACGGTGACGAGCTTGGTGCCGTCGGGGAAGGTCGCCTCGATCTGTACGGACGACAGCATCTCGGGCACCCCTTCCATGACGTCGTCGCGGGAGAGCACCTCGCGCCCCGCCTCCATCAACTCGGCGACGGTCCGTCCGTCCCTGGCCCCCTCCATGAGGAAGGACGCGATGATCGCGGTGGCCTCGGGATGGTTGAGCCGGAGGCCCCGTGACCTGCGGTCGCGAGCGAGACCGGCGGCGACGTGGATGAGCAGGCGTTCCTGCTCGTGTGGTGTGAGCCGCATTCCCGGACCATAGGAACCGATGGTTTCGGCGACGTTGCACGTCGATGTCATGCGGGTTTCCAGGTGACGTGAGGTGTGTGAGAGGGGAGAGCCGTCCATCGGCGCCCCTTTCTCGTGGGTCTGCCGAGGCGTTCTGACGCTGGTACCACGAAATTTGTCGATTTATCTGGATAAGTGGGCGGCGGTTATCCGCGGCGCCGCGTCCTGTCACGGCGGTGATATTCCGGTAAACCGCAATTAACAATCGCGAACTAGACGGGAAATCTCACTCAGTCACCTTGGCGGCAGATAGATCGGTGCGGGGGCCGTACCGGCAAGGAGGAAAGTTCATTGAGGAAGACAGCATGGTGCTCCGTGGTGGCCGTCGCGGCGCTGACCGCGACACTGACCGCCTGCGGCACTGAAGCCCCTGCGAACAAGGACGCGGCCGCCGCGAGTGGCGGTGACGGCGATATCAAGGTCGGCATCCTGCACTCGCTGAGCGGCACCATGGCCATCAGCGAGGTGACCGTCAGGGACGCCGAACTGCTCGCCATCGAGGAGATCAACGCCGCCGGGGGAGTGCTCGGCAAGAAGCTGGTACCCGTGGTGGAGGACGGCGCGTCCGACTGGCCCACCTTCGCGGAGAAGGCCACCAAGCTCATCCGCCAGGACAAGGTCGCCACCACCTTCGGCGGGTGGACCTCCGCCAGTCGCAAGGCGATGCTGCCGGTCTTCGAGCGGAGCAAGGCCCTGTTGTGGTACCCGGTGCAGTACGAGGGCCTGGAGAGCTCGCCGTACATCTTCTACACCGGTGCCACCACCAACCAGCAGATCATCCCGGGCCTGGACTACCTCAAGGAACAGGGCAAGAAGAAGATCTTCCTGGTCGGCAGCGACTACGTCTTCCCGCGAACCGCCAACAAGATCATCAAGGCGTACGCGGCGGCGAACGACATGGAGATCCTCGGTGAGGAGTACACCCCGCTCGGCCACACCGAGTACAGCACGCTGACCAACAAGGTCGTCCAGGCCAAGCCGGACGCCGTGTTCAACACCCTCAACGGCGACAGCAACGTCGCCTTCTTCAAGCAGCTCAACAGCGCCGGGATCACCGCGGAGAAGATGCCCGTGCTGTCGGTGAGCGTCGCCGAGGAGGAGGTCAAGGGCATCGGCGTCGACAACATCGCCGGCCACCCCGTCGCCTGGAACTACTACCAGACCACCGAGAACCCGGCCAACGAGAAGTTCGTCGCCGCGTTCAAGGCCAAGTACGGCGCGGACAAGGTGACCTCCGACCCGATGGAGGCCGGATACAACGCCGTCTACCTCTGGGCCGAGGCCGCCAAGAAGGCCGGGACCGTCGAGGTCGAGGCCGTCAGGAAGGCGGCGGGCGGCATCGCGCTGGACCGTCCCGAGGGCCTCGTCACCATCGACGGCGAGAACCAGCACATGTACAAGACGGCCAGGATCGGGGTGATCCAGCCCGACGGTCTCATCAAGGAGGTCTGGAACTCCGGCAAGCCGATCAAGCCCGACCCCTACCTCAAGGGCTACCCCTGGGCGAGTGACCTGGCCACCGGCTGATCCCCCTCAAGACCGGCTCCGGACCGGGCCGTGACCAGATCGCGGAAAGTACCGTGGCGCGTCCACGACGCGGCGCGGCCCGGCTCCGGAGCCACACACTCGTAGGAAGGGGACCTTCGGTGGAGGCCTTTCTCAACCAGCTCCCGATCGGCCTGTCCATCGGTGCCGTGCTGCTGCTCATCGCCCTCGGCCTGACGTTCACGTTCGGCCAGATGGGCGTGATCAACATGGCCCACGGCGAGTTCATCATGGCCGGGGCGTACACCGCCTACCTGCTCCAGGACCTCACCGGCCGGATGGCCGTGATCGTGGCCCTGCCCGTCGCCTTCCTGGTCGCCGGGCTGATGGGGCTCATCCTGGAACGGACCGCGATCCGCCACTTCTACGGCCGCCCGCTCGACACCCTGCTGCTCACCTGGGGCGTCAGCCTCGTGCTCCAGCAGCTCGCCCGCGACCTGTTCGGGGCACCCAACGTGCAGGTCCAGGCGCCCACCTGGTTGCAGGGCGGCATCGCCTCCCTGCCGTACAACCGGCTGTTCATCTTCGGTCTCGCCATCGCCACCGTCATCGGCATCTGGGCCTACATGAACCGCACCGGCGCCGGCCGCCGGATGCAGGCCGTGATGCAGAACCGGCAACTGGCCGCGGTCAGCGGCATCAACACCGCCCGGGTGGACCAGCGGACCTTCTTCATCGGCTCAGGGCTGGCCGGAGTCGCCGGGGTGGCGCTCACCCTCATCGGCCCCGTCGGTCCCGCGCTGGGCACCTACTACATCGTCGACGCCTTCCTGGTGGTCGTCGCCGGAGGGCTCGGCCAGCTGCGCGGCGCCGTCATCGCCGCCGCCGGCCTCGGCCTGCTCAACTCCTACGCCGAGTTCTGGAGCGACGCCAGCCTGGCGAAGGTCATCGTGTTCGCCGCGATCATCGCCTTCCTCCAGTTCCGCCCGCAGGGCCTGTTCGTACTCCGATCGAGGGCGCTCACGTGAATCTCACCCGCCTCAGAGGGCCGGCGCTCTTCGCGGCGGTGGCCGTGCTCGCCCTGGTCGTCGCACCACTGCTGCTGGAACCCTTCCGCCTCGGCCTGCTGGCCAAGTACCTCTGCTTCGCGATCGTCGCCCTGGGCATCGGTCTGGCCTGGGGGCAGGGCGGCATGCTCGTCCTCGGCCAGGGCGTGTTCTTCGGGCTCGGCGGCTACGCGATGGGCATGCACCTGAAGCTGGTGGACGCCCAGGGAGACCTGCCCGACTTCATGGTCTGGAGCGGGGTCGAACAGCTGCCCGCGCTCTGGAAACCGTTCGCCAACCCGGTGTTCGCGCTGGCCATGGTCGTACTCGGGCCGATGCTGATCGCGACCGTGCTGGGCCTGCTGGTGTTCCGCCAGCGGGTGCGCGGCGCGTACTTCGCGATCCTCACCCAGGCGCTCGCCGCCGCGTTCGTCATCCTGCTCGTCGGACAGCAGGGCCTGACCGGCGGCACCAACGGCCTGACCAACTTCTTCGACCTGTTCGGCCAGGACCTGGCGGCGGACTCCACTCAGCGCGGGCTCTACTTCGTGGTCGCGATCGTCACCGGGCTGCTTTACCTCGGTGCCCGCCAGCTGGTCAACAGCCGCTTCGGGCGGCTGCTCGTCGCGATCAGGGACGGCGAGGACCGCGTCAGGTTCCTCGGCTACGACCCGGCCAGGGTCAAGACCGTCGTCTTCGCGATCTCCGCCGGCATGGCCGGGCTCGCGGGCGCCCTGTTCGTACCGCTGGTCGGCATCATCTCTCCCGCGCTGCTGGGGGTGGTCCCCTCGCTCGAACTCGTCGTCGCGGTCGCGGTCGGCGGCAGGTTCGCCCTCGCCGGGGCCATCCTCGGCGCGGTCGTCATGGGGTACGCCAAGACGTCCTTCAGCGAGCAGTTCGCCGACGGCTGGCTCTACCTGCAGGGCGCGCTGTTCATCCTCGTCATGACCCTGGCCCCCAAGGGGATCCTCGGGCTGGCGGCATCGGCCCGCGACGCCCTGGCCCGGCGGTCGAAGCGCCCCACGGCCCCGGAACCCCCGCCCACGGACGACGCCCCCGGCAGGAGAGTCATGGAGGAGGTCCGATGAGTCCGATCATCGAGGTACGCGGGCTGTCGGTGGTCTTCGACGGCTTCCGCGCCATCGACGGCATCGACCTGACCGTCGAGGAGGGGGAGCTGCGCTTCCTGATCGGGCCCAACGGCGCGGGGAAGACCACGCTCATCGACGTCATCACCGGCCTCACCCGCCCCACCACCGGTGAGGTCGTCTTCGACGGCCGTAACCTGGTCGGCCTGCGCGAGCACAACATCGTCAGGCTCGGTGTCGGGCGCACCTTCCAGACCTCCGTGGTCTTCGAGGAGCTCACGGTCCTGGAGAACCTCGACCTGGCGGCCTCCTTCCGGCGCCCGCTCTGGTCGCTGGCCCGGCGCAGGCGCGGGATCTCCGAGGCCGTCGCCGACGCGCTGGAGACCACAGGTCTGCGGGAGCTGGCGGACCGGCCCGCGGGGGTGCTCTCCCACGGGCAGCGGCAGTGGCTGGAGATCGGCATGCTGCTCACCCAGAACCCCAAGCTGCTCCTGCTGGACGAGCCGGTGGCCGGGATGTCGAAGGACGAGCGGGAACGGACCGGCGAGCTCCTGACGTCCGTGGCCAACGACCACACGGTGATCGTGATCGAACATGACATGGAGTTCCTGCGCAGGTACGCCTCGCAGGTCACCGTCCTGCACGAGGGCAAGGTGCTGATCGAAGGCTCGGTGGACCAGGTCCGCGACGACCCGCGCGTGCAGGAGGTCTATCTCGGAAGGAAGCGCGACGATGCTGTCAGTACAGGATCTTGACGCCGGGTACGGCAGAGCCCGCGTGCTGTTCGGGGTCTCCCTGAAAGTGGAGCCAGGGCAACTGGTGTGTGTGATGGGCCGCAACGGGGTGGGCAAGACCACCCTGCTCAACACCGTGATGGGCGTGCTGCCCGCCACCGCGGGTTCGGTCGTCTTCGAGGGCCGCGACGTGACGCGCCTGCCGCCGCACGAGCGGGTGCGGCTCGGCATGGCGTACGTCCCCCAGGGACACGAGACCTTCCCCCAGCTCAGCGTGCTCGCCAACCTGCAGGTCACGCTGGAGGCCGCAGGCGGCCCGCAGGAGGCGCTGGAGGAGGCGCTGGAGACCTTCCCCCGCCTGAAGCCGCTGCTCAAGCGGCGTGCCGGATTCCTGTCCGGCGGGCAGCAGCAGCAGCTCGCGATCGCCCGCGCACTCGTCACCCGGCCCAGGCTGCTCATCCTGGACGAGCCCACCGAGGGCATCCAGCCCTCGATCATCATCGAGATCGAGGAGGCGATCGAGCGGCTGCACGCCTCCGGCCTGTCGCTCCTGCTGGTCGAGCAGTATCTGGACCTGGCGCTCCGCCTCGCCGACCGTTTCCTCATCCTCGACGCCGGGCACGTCGTCCACTCGGGGGCGGTGGAGGAATTACACGGGGAGGAGATTCACCGCCTTCTCGCTGTATGAAACGGACTATCCATATCAAGAAGGTCGTGCTTGATCTCTTCTTGATGAAGAACCTCCCACTGTGGGCGATGGCGACATAACCTACCCAGCAAAAAGGGAGTCCGGGGGGGTCATGGCGGAGGAACCTGCGGACGCGGGAACGCGAGCGGAGGGGACACCGACCCCTTCCGAGCACCACGGTCGCTCCGACCGGCAGGGCGGTCGCGGGGGCGGCGGACCGGCCGGCGACGAGCGCGAGGGGCGATCCGGCGGCGGGACCGGCAGGTCGCCCGGTGACGAGAGCCGAGGCCGGGATGTCGATGAGCATGATCGACAGTCAGGTGACGACCGTGGCCGGCGGTCCGATGATCGACATGACCGTGAGCGGCGCTTCGACGGCCGATACGAGCGTGACCGGTGGGACGACGACGGGCACGGTCACGAGCGGCGGTCCGACGAGCGTGACCGGTGGGACGACGACGGGCACGGTCACGACCCACGGCCCAAGGACGCGCGGGTCTTCGAGGACGCGTACCCCGGGATGCCGGCCGGGCCGTTCGCCAGGCGCGGGTTCCGGCGGTTCCGGCTGACCGCCTGGATCGCGCTGGTCGTCGCCGCGGTCGTGGTCGGGGTGTCCATCACGTGGGTGAACGGGCCGCCCACCGAGGCCGAGCTCCGGGAGAAGGCGGGACTCCTCAGCAAGGACAGGCTCCGGATCGGCGTGAAGGACGACACCCCGGGCATCGCCCTGCGGTCGAAGGACGGGTCCGGCTTCGAGGGCTTCGACATCGACATCGCCTACCTGATCGCGGCGGATCTGGGCTTCCGGCGCGACCAGGTCGAGTTCATGTCCATCGAGACCGAGGACAGGGCGCGGATGCAGGCCCGGAATGGGAACGGGGAATTCGTCAGGGTCGACCTCGTGGTGGCGACCTTCAGCGTGACGCCCGCCCGCAAGGCGGACCCCTCCGTCGGCTTCTCCACGCCCTACCTCTTCACCGAGCAGTCGGTGGTGACCAGATCCGACTACCAGGACGAACACGTCGCCTCCCTGGGGCAGCTTGAGGGCAGGAAGGTCTGCTCGCTCGGCACCTCGACCTCCCTGACCGAGCTGAGCAAGGCGATAAGGGGCAACCCCATCGCCGAGGGCCTGATCAGCAAATGCGTGGAACGTCTCCGGAGGGGCGACATCGACGCGGTGACCACCGACGCGGCACTCCTGGCCGGGTTCGTCACGCAGGACAGGAACCTGCGCCACCACGACATCGCGTTGGAGAAGACGGAGATGTGGGCTGTCAACGCGGGTCCCAACGCCGCGCTGCGCACCCTGGTCGACCTCGCGCTCTACCGTTCCTACGCCGACCCGCAGAACCAGCGCTGGGAGGAGGCGTACAAGGCCCACATCGAACCGCTGCTGAAGACCAACCCGGGGGTGAACGTGGCCCAGGCGGAGCAGCCGTGCGCGCTTCCCCCGCCGGTGCGCCGCTGGCCATGGGAGCGGACCCTCCCCGCCCGGGATTGTCCCTCCGCCCCTTGAAGACCGACAGGCGGGTCAGGAACGCGCCGAGGAACCAGGAGTGGTTCCTCACGCTGCTGCCGGTGTTCCCGATCATCCTGCTGGTGATGCGGCTGTGGTACGCCAGCCGACAGGACACCCAGACGCTGCTCCTGCTCGTGCAGACCATCAGCCCGCTGGGCATGCTGAGCGCGATCCTGCTGACCACGGTGTGGGTGCTGCCCGTCGTCGTCGTCGGCGGCCGGCTCCTCGGCACCCTCTGCTGGATCAGCACGGGCCGTTCCTCATGGCTGGTGCGCGCGGCCCAGCGGCTGCCCGGCTGGGTCGCGGGCCTGGCCGTCGTGGTGGGCGTGGGCACCTGGCAACTGCGCTTCCTGCCGACGCTGATGATGCTGTCGCTCGCGCTGGCGGGCCTGATCGTGCGCGAGCGGTTCCCGGACCACGAGGAGTTGCGGGTCACGTTCTGCTACGCGCTGCCGCTGATCGCCGCGGTGCTGTCGTACGTGCTGCTGTGGCCGGCCGTCGTCACCGCGTTCGCCGAGCGGGACGTGGCGACCGCGATCCTGCTGACGCTCCCCCCGGTGTGCGCGCCGCTGCTGACCGGCCCGGTGCCCGCGGCGTCGGCCAGGGTGCTGACCCACGGCATCGCGATCGCGATGGCGGTGTTCACCCCGTTCCTGGTCGGCGCGGTCGTGATGAGGGCGCCGATCCTCCCGCTGATCGCCCTGGAGATCACCGGGGAGAAGTCCCCCGAGGTGGTCGTGGGCTACATGGTCGCCGGCGACGACCTGATGACCACGGTCCTGCACCGTGACGGTGCCGTGAGCTTCATCCCCAACGACCGGCTGCGGTCGAAGGTCCTCTGCCCCGACCCCGGCGAGGTGCCCAGGACGTGGGCGAACCTGCACGGCTGGTACGTCGAGCAGAGTGTGATCTCCTGGCTCGCCCCGGTCTCGCAGCGGGCCTCGGCCGACTCGCGCTGCGATGGCCGCCCGGTGGAGGAACCCGCCCCCGCCTCACCGTCCCCGACCCCGACAGGGTCTTTCGGTCCGGACGGTCACCGACGGTGGTCTTCGACACCGCCTCCGGCCTCGGCTGGGTCTTTCGATCCGGACGGTCACTGACGGTAGTCTTCGACCTCGTCGATCGGGCGGGGAGCGGCGGAGTCGGGGTCCTCGCCGAACTCGCGGCGTGCCCGGCGCTGCCTGAGCAGGTCCCATGCCTGGTCGAGAGCCTCCTCCAACTGTCTGATCCGGTTGTTCTCCTCGTGCGAGGAGATCGAGTGCGAGGTCAGCTTCTTCCGGAGCTCCCGCTCCTCGACGATGAGCTCGTTGATGTGGGCGAGGATGTCGCCGTCCCTCATGTCGGTTCCCCCTGTCAGAGTTCATCTGGACTGTATCCAATCAGCGGGTGATCGCACGGTTGGAAACCGAGTCGACGGCGGTGGCGTGATTCGCGTCGAAGATCTTCGAGTCCCGCCATGTGAGACCGTGGCCCGGGCATTCGGAACCGTCTGATAGCGTGCTGTGCATGCTGCGCGGGCTTCTTCTTAGCTGCCGCGACGAGGGCCTGTAAGGGCCGGCTCCCTCGTCGCGGAGCGAGCCATGCGTGTCGGCCACGATTGTTTTCCAGTCGAGGAGCCTTTGCATGTATCCGCAGCAGCAACCCAGTCCCATGCCGTTCAAGCGCTACGAGTCCTTCACCCCGATCCGGCTGGCCGACCGCACCTGGCCGGGCAAGGTCATCGAGCGGGCACCCCGGTGGTGTGCCGTCGACCTGCGTGACGGCAACCAGGCGCTGATCGACCCCATGGACTCCCACCGCAAGCTCAAGATGTTCCAGCTGCTGGTGAAGATGGGTTACAAGGAGATCGAGGTGGGCTTTCCCGCCGCCTCCCAGACCGACTTCGACTTCGTACGACAGATCATCGAAGAGGATCTGATCCCCGACGACGTGGTGATCCAGGTCCTGACCCAGGCCAGGCCCGAGCTGATCGAGCGGACCTTCGAGTCGGTGCGCGGGGCCAAGCAGGCGATCATCCACCTGTACAACTCCACCTCCACCCTCCAGCGCAGGGTCGTCTTCGGCCAGGACCGCGAGGGCATCACCGCGATCGCGGTCGAGGGCGCCAAGCTCTGCAAGAAGCTGGCCGCCGAGCTGGAGGGCACGGAGATCTACTTCCAGTACTCCCCGGAGTCCTTCACCGGCACCGAGCTGGAGTACGCGGTGGAGGTCTGCGACGCCGTCAACGACGTGTGGCAGCCCACCCCCGACCGCAAGGTCATCATCAACCTGCCCGCCACCGTCGAGATGGCCACGCCCAACATCTACGCCGACCAGATCGAGTGGATGCACCGCAACCTGGCCTATCGCGACTCGATCGTGCTGTCCCTGCACCCCCACAACGACCGGGGCACCGCCGTCGCCGCCGCCGAGCTGGGCTACATGGCCGGGGCGGACCGGATCGAGGGCTGCCTGTTCGGCAACGGCGAGCGCACCGGCAACGTCTGCCTGGTCACGCTGGGCATGAACCTGTTCTCGCAGGGCGTCGACCCGGAGGTCGACATCTCCGACATCGATGAGATCCGCCGGATCACCGAGTACTGCACCCAGCTGCCCGTCCACCCGCGCCACCCGTGGGGCGGCGAGCTGGTCTACACCGCCTTCTCCGGATCCCACCAGGACGCCATCAAGAAGGGCTTCGAGCACCTGGAGCGTGACGCGGCCGCCGCGGGCGTCCCGGTTGAGGAGTTCACCTGGGCGGTCCCCTACCTGCCGATCGACCCCAAGGACATCGGACGCACGTACGAGGCGGTCATCAGGGTCAACAGCCAGTCGGGCAAGGGCGGGGTCGCCTACATCATGAAGGCCGACCACCAGCTGGACCTGCCGCGCCGCCTGCAGATCGAGTTCTCCCGCGTCGTCCAGGGCCGCGCCGACGCCCTCGGCGGCGAGGTGAGCCCGGCCCAGATGTTCGAGGTCTTCGCCGACGAGTACCTGCCGAACGCGGCCGGCCCGTGGGGCCGGCTGGGCCTGCTGGCCCACCGCACCGTCTCCCGGGGCGACGAGAAGGACGCGATCAGCGTCGACCTGCGGGTCGACGGGGAGATCCGGGAGATCGAGGGTGTCGGCAACGGCCCCATCTCCGCCTTCTGCGAGGCGCTGGCCAGGGTCGGCGTCGAGGTTCGCGTCCTCGACTACGCCGAGCACGCCATGAGCGCCGGAACCGACGCCAAGGCCGCCTCCTACATCGAGTGCGAGATCGCCGGCCAGACCCTGTGGGGCGTCGGCATCGACGCCAACACCACCGCCGCCGCCCTCAAGGCCGTCATCTCCGCCGTCAACCGCGCCACCCGCTAGGACGGCCTTCCGCGCTGTCCCCGGCACGATCCGCCGGGGCAACGCGCCTGACAACGACCCACAAGGTCATCTGTCGCCTACTCGACCGCGCCTCCCGCGTAACCCGCGGACGCGCGGTCGAGTCGTTTCACCCTTCCGTGGCGGCGACCGGCGGTGCGAACCGGGTTCGATCGACGGCCGAGGCCTTTCCAAACTGGTGAATTCATGGCATTCCACGGCGAGTCGCTCCGAGGTACCCCATCGTTAGCGACATAGCATCTTTGCAGCTCAGGGTGTAATTCGCTCCCCCCGAACAAACCGAAAGCGACATTTTCGGCTATGTACGAAATTCGTATTCATCGGGGGAATTCATGCGATGTATCTTCGGCCTGGCCACCGCCGGGCTCGTCCTTCTCAGCGGCACGACGGCCGCCGCGGACGCGCTGCCGCAACCGCCGGGCCGCGGGCCCGCCCCGGCCGCGGGCCGGCCGATCGCCGATCCACCTCCGTGGCCGCCGCGGCCGATGCCGCCGGGGCCCGGATCGATCATGCTGCCCCCGCGACCGCCGACGCCTCCGGGGCCCGGGCCGCTTCCTCCGGGGCCCGGGTCGATGATTCCACCCCCGCGACCCCCGTTCCCGCCACGGCCTCCGCTCCCGTGGCCGCCCGGAACGTGGGGTCAGCCGATCCCGCCTCGCCCGATCCCGCCTCCGCCGTGGCCGACTCCGTGGCCGCCGCGCCCGTTCCCGCCCAGGCCGACCGGATGGCCGATTCCGCCGTGGCCGACTCCGTGGCCGCCGCGCCCGATTCCGCCCCGCCCGACCGGGTGGCCGATTCCGCCGTGGCCCGTGACGGTGGGCGTACCACTGGGCAGGGATCTATCGCTGACCATCGCGGGCAGGTCGGGCACCCGTAGCGTTCAGCTCAGTTGCTCGCCGGTCTTCGGCACGCACCCGCGCGCGGCGGACGCGTGTGCGGCGCTCTACCCGGCGCAGGGCGACCCGGCCCGGGTCAGGCCGACGTGGATGGGGTGCGCGCGGGTGTACGACCCCACGACGGCGAGCGCGACCGGCATGTGGGACGGCCAGTACATCCAGTACCGGCGGACCTTCAGTAACGAGTGCGACATGCACGCCGCCACAGGTCCGGTCTTCGACTTCTAGACCCGACTTTTGCGGATCCGGGACAGGAGAGCAGTCACTCATCGGCGCCTGGAGAGGATCAGGCCGGCCCCGTCGCACCTTCGCCGCGAAACGGCGGGAGCCGTCGGCGACCTGATCGCCGGTAGAGGTGATCGTCGATCCAAGGAACATCGGCTCGTACGGTGGCGGGCCTCCCGCCACCGTACGAGCCTGACCTACCGTTGGCACGGTGATGTCGCCGTCGTGCCCCACCCGACCACCGGTCCTGACCCGTGCCCCGCACGGCCACCCGAGTTCGACCCGGTACGCGGCACGGTCACGGTCGGCGCCGGGCGATGGATCGAACGGCGGTGTCCCGTCCCGGCGCGTTCACCTGGCAAGAGCAATAGGTAGTTTTCGCAGAGGCGGAGGGGCTCCGATCGATGCAAGCATCACCTTGTCGCTCGAAAGGAGCCAGAAAGTGCCCACTAACCCGTACATCGGCCTTGAAGCTCTATCCACCCCCGACAGCGCCGTCCTGCTGCTGATCGACCATCAGGGTGCCCAGTTTGCAGGTCTGCAGAGCCATGACGGCAACTTGGTGATCAACAACACTCTCGCCCTGGCCAAGGCGGCGAAGCTGTTCGGCATCCCCACCATCTTGACGACCGTGGTCGCCGATCGGGGTGGCCGTCTTCTCCGTTCGCTGCAGGACGTCTTCCCCGATCAGGAGCCGATTGACCGCACCACCCAGAACAGCTGGGAGGACCAGCGAGTGGTGGAGGCGGTGGCGGCGACGGGGCGTAAGGACCTCGTCATCGCCGGCCTTTACACCGACATCTGTGTGGTCTTCCCCGCGGTGCACGCGATGGCTGACGGATATCGGGTGATCGCCGTGACGGACGCCTCCGGCGCCACCTCGATGGAAGCGCACTAGCGCGCGGTACAGCGCATGGTGCAGGCGGGTGTCATCCCCAGCGCTGCCGTCACCATGCTCGGCGAGTGGCAGCGCGACTGGGCCAGGGAAGAGACCGTGCCGGGCATGGCCGAGATCTTCTTCGCGCACGGCGGCAGCTTCGGGGCGGCCCTCGCCTGGGAATTCCAGCTCCTCGGCCTTAAATGAGCGCTGCGAGTGTGACCGGGGCCGGGCCGGTCACACTCGCAGGTTCATGTCTCGCAGCTGCCTGCGCGAGTTGATGCCCAGCTTCCGGAAGATGTTACGCAGGTGAGCCTCGACGGTTCGTGGACTGAGGAAGAGCTCGGCGGCCACTTCCCTCGAGGTCCGGCCTCTCGTCACCAGGTGGGCGATGTTCGCCTCCTTCGAGGTGAGGACGTCGATGGCCGGCCTGGTGCCGCCGGCCGGACGTTCACCCAGTGCGCGCAATCGGCGGGCGGCCCGGGTGGCGAATCCCGTTGCGCCCATGGCGTCCAGCAGCCGATGCGCCTCTTGGAGCCGGGCACGCGCCTCGGCGCGACGGCCGGTGCGGCTCAGCCATTCGCCGTACAGCAGGTGAGTCCGGGCCAGTTGCACGTTCACGCGGGTTCGGCCCAGCCGGGCGCAGGCTTCCCGGTAGAGGTCGTCCGGGTCGTCGGATAGCAGGGCGCGGCTGCGCAGCAGGACGCCCAAGCCCCAATCGGTGCCAGATGCTTCGGTAAGTGCGGCGAGTTCGTCCACAGCGGGGATGGCCAGGTCCGCCCGCCCCGTGAGCACCGCGGCCTCGATGAGCTCGGGGAGCGCGGCCGCGCTCCAGCTCGTGCAGGGCGGCGAAGGCCAAGGCGGACTCCGATCGGGTTCCCCTGCCGCTCAGGACGACGAACCCCTCGGCGCGATCCTCGATGTACCGGAGCAACGCCGTCTTGCCGATGCCTGGATCGCCCCAGAGCACGCGGGCCCCGCCCTGCCCTCGCTTGGCCCCGTCAAGAAGACGGTCGAGGACCGCGGTCTCCCGATCTCTCCCATACAGCACGGTTGAAGATTATCCACTGGTCAGCGGTACTCATGGTGCACTCGTGCCGGGCTCCTGGAGCCCTTCGAGGCCCGCCCCACTGGGGCAAGCTCTTCCTGATGGGCCCCGAGCGCCTGGCGTCCCTGTACGACCGGCTACCGGACTTCCGGCGGCTGGCCGCCGACCACGACCCCACGGGCAAGTTCCGCAACCCGTTCGGGAACGATCGTCTCTTCGCGGGAGCAGAGCCCAGGTAAGGGTTCGGTAGGGCCACAACAGCATGGATCCGCCGGATGGCCGGCTACTGCCAACGCAGTGTGGTCGGTTCCCACGTCCCCGAGGTAACCACCCCGTTGAGCACGGGATCCACGAACCTTCTCGCCAGGAGCAGTGCGGAGTGCAGGTCACGGTATCCGGCCAGACCGGGGGCTGATGCCGCGGCTTTCGCGTATCCGGCTTCCCAGAGGGGTTCGTCGGCCACAGTGACGGTCGTCGGCTGGATCCCCTTCCGCAGTAGCCGCTCACAGCTCAGCGCGGAGTGCATCCGGGCGGCGTCCACAGGGCGGTTGACCGCGATCAGCACGATGTCAACGAGGTCGCGGAAGCGCGTGCTGGGACGATCACTGTGCCATTTCCCGATCGAGTAGATCTTGTCTGCAAGGGTGTCGCACAGCGGGTAGAGGCGATATCGCGGTTGATGTAGCCCAGGAATGCCAAGTGCAACGAGTGGATCAGCATGTTCCACTGTCCCGGTGGAGATCACGCCGGTTACCAGATCTACGTGAAAACGTTCGTAGGGGCGACGTCCGAGAAACGCTGTTACGGAAGCTCGGACCCCCTCCACGCCTTGGATCAGTAGTGAGGGTTGTTGAAGATGGAAGGAGAAGTGGTCGCCAAGGTCCTGGCTCAGGGACGATTGGAGAGCGTGGAATGCCTCAGAGCTGCTGGGGGCCGTTGTACAGAGGTCAAGGTCCGAAGAGTGTCGTGCTGCCTGGAGGAGAGCGAGGATGGATATACCCCCTTTGAGTACCCATCGATCGCTCGATGGCCCGGAGAAGCAGCGGGCAAGCGCTCGGTCATAGGCGAACTGGCGGCGCAGTTGCGACATCGAGTAAGGGCGTTGCGACGCGAGCATTTTGAATCGGGCAGTGAGCGCCGCCTCAAACGCACGGGGAGAGGCGTACGGCATGTTAGTTGTGATGAGGGCTCCCGGGAGATGCTGGTCTGACCAGGCCAATCAGATGATCTAGAAATGTTTCAGCCGGAGTGACGCCGTACGCCGCGGCATGGTGATTTATCGTTTCGGCGACCTCTTCCGGCGTTGAGAGGCCCCTGTCGAGGCTGTCCGTCAGGACGTGCGCCACGTGCTGGCCGTCATGGCGATCCGCGAGCAGGTCGTCGATCAGTCGCGGTATCGAGGTGACGGGAAGTTGATCCACCCACACGACGGATTCCGGGCCAATCGGCCGTGAATGGATCCGGACATCGGGGCGACGAGATCTTCCGCGCCTCTCTCGGGTGAACTCGTGGACCTCATCGGTGAAGTCTCCGACGCCGTGAACGACGGCGGCGCTACCGTGCGAGACGACCCCGGCGCCGATGCCCCGAAGATCGGCCTCGGTCTGTGGTTCGAGCATGAGCCATGCGGCACGCAGTTCGGTGAGCGGACCGGCGGGTGAACCTGAAACGCGGTAGACACCATAAGCGACACGGTTGAGCACTCCATCCTGGGTGAGCCGGGTCATGTCCAGATTGGAGACGCCGTTCTGGACCGCCTGCCTCGTCGTTACAAGGCCCCATTGTGCCTCGCCGATAGAGCCGAGGGTGGCCATTGCGCTACTTCTAGTCATGGCGCAACTCTTTCATATATGAAACAGTTGCGCCATGAGGGTCGTCTGCTGGATGGGGCTCACGCATGGGGCGTGAGCATGCCGAGCGCAACCTCCGGGGTTGGTCGTCGGCCGACCGCCTACACCGGAGTACTCGGCGCCAAGCTCGCGGGCGCGGGAGACGTGCCGATGGAGGACGCGGTGAAGCCCGGCAAGGAGACTCCCGACGACGTTGCCGGCACGCAGCAGCTGCGCGTCCTGCAGCGGGTCCTTCCTGCCGTCACCGGGTCACTCGTCGCCCTCATCTCACTGCACGGGGAACGGTAGCGCCTGGGCGAGGTCATCCGCGGTGCCGCACAGAAGGCGTTCTCCCGGTAGAGGCTGTCGACGGCTCCATAATGATCGTCACCGCGGGGTCGTGGCACGCCTCGGGGATCATGGGCGTCCCGTTAGGAGGAGGGAGACAGGATCCGGTGCTCGTGCCGAGTTCACGCCGGTGAAACCTCGGAAACAGGGGGAGCGGTCAGTCGAATTCGCAACCCTTCACGCCTTTGACGAACGCGTCCCATTCGCCGGGGGTGAAGACCAGTGCGGGGCCGGTTGGATTTTTGCTGTCTCGGACGCCTTTACGGCCGCCGGACAACTCGGCGACTTCAACGCAGTTGCCGCCGTCGGGTCCTGACAGGGAGGACTTGCGCCAGACGGCAGTGTTGAGTTCCTGGGTCAACTCGTCCATCGCTGCGTCGTCTCCTTGATCAATTCTAGGGACTCGCGCTGGGACAGTGCTTCGGAACGAATCCCCTCGTATCTGTATGTTAAAACGCTCACGTCCTCTGGTCGCTCTGTTACTCGGCTCATGACCCCAGCAGACTCGACGTATGCGGTGTCGAAGGTTCCCCGAGCCTGTGCGATGGCGAACCCACCGGCGAGGCCGGTCGTTGAGTATGCCTTGAAGGGAAGAACCTGAATGGTGATCCGGTACCGGATGTAGCCGAAACTTGGGATGGTCGGGAGGTTGATCGGAGATGATTCTTCTAAGCGGGTGAAACCATGAAAGCGACGACTCCGGAGCCGAGGATTCTCGGCAGCATCGATCTGCCCAGCGTTCGTGAATCCGTCTCACGAGCCCGCTCTGAAGTGCGCGAATGGCTCGGTGTCGATCATCCAATGGTCGACGACATCGTACTGGCGACTTCCGAGCTGGTAAAAAACTCGATCAAGCATTCCGATTCCACCTGCGCCGGTGCGACGAACGCCCACCCGGCCCGTTCCTCTTCCGGCCACCGGTCCGGCGGTGAGAGAGTAGGTCTCATCCCCGGCTGCCGGAGCGTCAGGGGGTGGAGACGAGGCCGCGGGTGATGGCCTCCTCGCGGAGGCGTTTCAGCGGGATCGCCGCGCCGTCGCGGTCGATGCGCCAGACGTCCCAGCCGGCGCACGCCTTGCTCCCCGCGGCCGCGGCCCCGGCGGCGGACAGGGAGTGGTACGCCTGGTCCGTCGCCGCCAGCCTGATCCTTCCGTCCTCCTCGATCGTGGCGTGGTGGACCTCGCCCTTGACCGTACGGAAGATCTTGGTGTTCGGCGCTATCAGGCCGCTCCTGATCAGGTCGGCGACCTCGACGCCGTAGTGGCGGCGGGCCGTGGGCGACTCGACAGGAGTCGGGAGCGGGATCACCGGCAGGCGGAAGCCGAGCCTGGCCGGGTTCCAGATCTCCTCGCAGAGCAGCCGGTAGAGGTGCTGGCGCTGTTCGATCTCCCGTACCCCGAAACTGGGGCAGGGCCGGAACGCCTTGTCCAGCCCCGAGTCCTTGAGATAGTGCGTGAACGGGGTGTTGCGCAGGCGGCTCTTGGGGTGCAGGGAGGCCGCGAGCCGGTTCTCCGCGTAGTAGTGCTCGATCTTCCTGTCGTAGGGGTCGTCGCGGAAGCTCGCGTTGATCGACTTGGGCAGGAGCAGCAGGGCGCCGAGGCGGTTGCGCCGGATGTAGAACTCCGCGGTGGTCTTGACGGCGTCCCGGTACCGTTCGAAGCGGTTGGCCCAGATGTGCTCGATCTCGTAGTCGCGCCGCCCCCGCAGGAAGGCGTACTCGTGCTGCCCTCCCTCGCAGGCGCGCTGGACGTGGGCGGTCATCCGGGAGAGCAGGTAGCGGACCACGCGGCGGTTGTTGGCCCGCAGCCCGAAGGAGGCCAGCTCGCGGAAGTCGTGGTCGAGCAGGGAGGTCTCCCGGCCGAGGACCGTGGCGATGTCCTCGGCGGTCCGGCAGATTCGCAGCAGCGGAATCAGCCGGTGGATGACCTCGTCGAGGTCACGGCGCTGCACCGGCAGGTTGTTGACGCATCTGCGCACGTAGAGGAGGTCGAGGAAGGAGGCGACCATCGAGGTCTTCCGGACGAACACCTCGTCGGGGTCCTCGGGAGAGACGACGGAGAGCAGCAGCGTGAACTGGTTGTCGATGCCGTTGTAGCCGTTGAAGTAGACGGCTGCCAGGGCGGGCGTGAACTCCCGGCAGGCGCGGAGCAGCTCGCAGTAGCGTTTCGACACGTCCGTGAGCCTCCGCACGAACCTCTCGGCCTCTGCCGGGCGGCCGAGGCCGAGCTGGACGTCGTTGCGCAGGATCCACTCATGGACGGCCCGCCCGATCTCGGCGGCGTCTTTGGAGTCCTTGTCGAGGTGCGCATACTGCGCCAGCAGGAACGAGCGAACGTACGCGCTGGGCGTGTTGGCCTCGGGGGAGTCGGTCTCCGAGGTGGTGAGACGGGCCAGCATATCGGCCCACTCCCTACCCAGTTCCTCGCGCGGCTGCTCGCCGACCCGCCGGAAGAGATGGCCCTTGAGCAGGTCCACGTGGCTCAGCCGGAGCCCCCGGTCGTTCATCGACACGAAGATCTCGCGGCCGTTCTCCTGGTCCAGTGCCCGGATGCCGACCAGGCAGACCCGGTCCAGCAGCCACCGGACGAAGGGCACCAGGGCCTCGCCCCGTAGCACCTCGGGGAACTCCCCGTCGATCTCCCTGCTCCGGTCGTGCAGGTTGCGCACCGAGATGTGCGCGTCGTCGGGCAGGGTGAACCCCTTGAGACCGTTCCAATCGGTGACCAGGGAATTGAGCAGCTGCGCGCGGGACAGCTCCTCGGAGCTGCCGACCTTGAAGCTCCGCCTGCCGTGCCGCGCCGTGTAGGTGAGCCCTTCCAACTCGTCGACGTTGATCCACATCTCCTGGTCGAGCAGCAGCTGCCGGAGATAGATCAGCACGAGATGGAGGGTGGTGACGCGCTGCTGGCCGTCGACGAGGAAGGTGCGGCCCCTGCTCTCGTGGTAGACGTAGGGGCCCAGGAAGTACGGGGCGTAGCGGCTGGCCTCCTCCTGGTCGTGCAGGGGGTTCCACTGGCTGAGAAAGCGCTGGCTGAGGTCGTCGATCAGGGTGCTGACCTCGTGCCGGGTCCAGGTGTACTCACGCTGGTAGTAGTCCAACGCGAAGGAGTTCCACTCGAAGAGGGTGCGGACCGTCACACCCTCGCCGTGGATGGGACTGTCCACCATGAAGTCGGCAGCGCCTCTCGCCTGTGGGGGGGGAACGGCTCATTCAAGAGCCATTCATCTCATTTATCACGCCAGACCCACAAGCGTTACCGATCGCCGCTAAGTCGTGACGTGTCAGGCGGGCAGGCCGAGGGTGCGGGCGTGGCAGCGCATGGTGTGGTCGAAGGCCGCGGTGCGGTCCAGGATCGCGTTGTTGAACTGGCCGAACAGCTCGAAGCTGATCCAGCCGAACAGGCCGGTCCAGGCGATCAGGCCGCGGACGATCACGTCGTCGGGGACGTCGGGCATCAGCTCGCGCAGGCGCGCGGCGTCCTCGCGGAAGGACGGCGGGGCGGGCGGATGGTCGCCGGGAGGGTTCAGGGTTCCGGCCCGATGGGCGTCGGAGACGATCCGGCCGTAGACGACGGTGTCGCGGACCGCGGCGGGGACGGTGTCCTGCGGAGCCTGGTAGCCGGGGACGGGTGAGCCGTACAGCAGGGCGTACTCGTGCGGGTGGGCCAGCGCCCAGTCCCGTACGGCGTGGCAGACCGCCATCCACCTGCCCGTGTGGTCGGTGTGCGGGACGGCTGCGTCGGCGTTCTCCACGGCCTCGCCGAGGGCGTTGTAGCCGTCGATGATCAGGGCCGTGAGCAGGTCGTCCTTGGAGGGGAAGTAGCGGTAGATCGCGGAGGAGGCCATGCCCATCTCGCGGGCGACCGCGCGCAGGGACAGGCCGCTCGCGCCGTCGACGGCCAGCTGCTCTCGGGCGACGTCGGTGATCTCGCGGGTCAGCTCGGCCCTGACCCTCTCCCGTGCGGTGAGCCTCGAAGTCATGCCGTGACCATATCAGAGCACTGGAAAGAAACGAGAGCACTGCTCTTGACGACTGGTGCTCTTTGGCGAGAGCATTGCTCTCATAGCGGAGCGGTAATCTCTGAGGAGCCCCCCATGATGTCCCTGGCCAAGAACACCAACCTGCTCGTCATGTTCCTGCTGGAGTTGGGCGTACTGGCCTCGGTCGGCTACTGGGGTTTCGTCACCGGTTCGAACTGGCCGGTGAGACTGCTCCTCGGCCTTGGCGGGCCGGCGCTGTTCATCGCGGCCTGGGCGATCTTCGGCGCGGCCAACGGCGCGCTGATCCCGCTCACCGGCCTCGCCCGCGCCGTCCTGGAGGTGCTCTGGTTCGGCGGCGGCGCCGTGGCGCTGGTCATGGCCGGCCGCGTCGTCCCCGGGGTCGCCTTCGCCGCCGTCTTCGTCGTCAACGCCGCCCTGCGGCTCGTCTGGAATCAGTGAGGAAGATCATGGCCAAGCACGTCGTCGCGGGAGCCGGTCAGGTCGGCTCCGAGGTCGCCCGGTTGCTGGCCGGGCAGGGACACGAGGTCGTCCTCGTCAGCCGCTCGGGCTCGGGACCCGAGGTGCCGGGCATCCGCAGGGTCGCCGCCGACGCGGGCGACCGCGCGGGACTGACCGCCCTGACCGAGGGCGCCGCGGTCCTCTACAACTGCGTCA
Source organism: Streptosporangium sp. NBC_01755 (assembly GCF_035917995.1). Classification (NCBI taxonomy): domain Bacteria; kingdom Bacillati; phylum Actinomycetota; class Actinomycetes; order Streptosporangiales; family Streptosporangiaceae; genus Streptosporangium; species Streptosporangium sp. NBC_01755. The sequence goes on from NZ_CP109131.1 coordinate 5,666,362, forward strand.
ACCCGCCCTACCACCGGTGGGCGCGCGACTGGCCGCCGCTCGCCGCGTCGCTGCTGCGCACCGTCGGGGCCTTCTCCCCGATGCTCGGTGAGCTGGAGGAACTGCGCTACCAGTTCGTCCGGCCCTTCGTCCTGGACTCGGGCGACTTCCAGGCCGCCTTCGGCATCGCGCCGACCCCGATGGACGAGGCGCTGGCCGAGACGATCGCGTGGTGGCGTGACCGTCTGGCCGCGGCGGCGTAGGGACGCGGTCGCCTGCCGTACGGCGCGTGCGGTGGCGCGGGGGTCGAGGCGGCCTTCGTGCACGTCGCGACGGAGGCGCACGGAGAGGTCGTCGAGCCGCTTCGGGGTCAGAGCCCGCGGGCCCGGTGCGCCTCGGCGACCCGGCCGACGCCGATCACGTGGGCGGCCTGGCGCAGGGTGATCCCGCACTCGGCCGAGACCGCCGTGACCGTGTCGAACGCGTTCTCCACGAGACCGCGGAGCCTCGCGTCCACCTCGCGTGCGCTCCAGGAGCGACCCTGCGCCTCCTGCAGCCACTCCAGGTAGGAGACGATCACGCCGCCCGCGTTGGCCAGGATGTCGGGTACCACGGTGATGCCCGCGTCGGCGAGGACGCGGTCCGCCCCGGGCGTGAGGGGGCAGCTGGCACCCTCCACGATCAGACCTGCCCTGATCCGGGGGGCGTTCTCCTCGGTGATCGCCCCTTCCAGGGCCGCGGGAACGAGCACGTCCACGTCGAGTTCCAGCAGGTCGTCGTGGGACAGCGGGTCCGCCTCGGGGTAGCCGCGCACTCCGCCGGTCTCCTTTGACCACGCCCGCAGGCCGTCGACGTCCAGGCCCGAGCGGTTGACCACGGCCCCGGTGCTGTCGGAGACCGCGACCACGAGACAGCCCGCGTCGGCGAGGTGGCGCGCGGCGGGGGCGCCGACCTTGCCGAAGCCCTGGATCGCGACGGTGCGGCCCTGGGGGGAGCCGCGCATGGCCCTGAGCGTGGCGATCCGCACGCCGCGCGAGGTGGCCTCCACCCGCTCCGGTGCGCCGCCGGAGGTCGTCGGTCCGCCGATCGTCACGCCGGGCACCGGGTAGCCCGCGTTCACCGAGTAGGTGTCCATGATCCAGGTCATGGTCCGCCTGTCGGTGCCGACGTCGGGGGTCGGGACGTCCCGCTCGGGGCCGACGATCGGCAGGACCTCGTTGACGTAGCGGCGGGTGACCCGCTCCAGCTCGCGGGTGCTCAGCGAGGCGGGGTCCACCGAGACGCCGCCCTGGGCGCCCCCGTACGGGAGGCCGGCCAGCGCGCACTTCCACGTCATCCCCATGGCCAGCGCGGTGACCTCGTGGACGTCGGTGCGGGGGTGGAAGCGGATGCCGCCCTTCGCCGGGCCGCGGGTGATGTTGTGCTGCACCCGGAAACCCTGCGCGACGTCCATCCGGCCGTCCTCGCGGCGGACCGGAACCGACACGGTGAGTGAGCGGCGGGGCGTGGCGAGCATGGCACGCAGGCTGTCGTCCAGGCCCAGCCGGTCGGCCGCCTGGTCGAGCTGGAAGAGCGCGGAGTCGAGAGCCTGCCGGCCAGGGCTGGCGGGAGCGGTGGTGGCCGGCGTCGTCGACGGCACCGTGAGCGTCCTCAAAGGAAACCTCCGTACGGAGCACATGGTCACGCTCAGAGTAGGTGCGGTTTTTTGCCTGCGGGGACAGGCAGTGTTTCGTTCTCGTGACCGCTCCCGGGCCCGGTCGCGCCATCTTGACCTGATGATGCGTTGTTATCTGGCGGCCTCTCCGGGCAATCTGGGAGGAACGTACGAATCCGGTGGGCTCCGATAAAGGATTCCTACCGTCGTGCAGTGGCGGAGGGGTTGAACGTGCCGGAACTTGTGGTCGGGCCGATGTTGCGTTATGTCGACGAGACGAGCGCGTCGGTATGGCTGGAGACGAGCGAGCCGTGCGAGGTGACGGTCGAGGTCGGTGGGGTGAGCTCGCAGGCCGGGACGTTCACGGTCCACGGTCACCACTACGCGATCGTGGACGTGGCCGGCGGCGGGGCCTACGAGGTGCGTCTGGGCGCCGAGGCCGTGTGGCCGCCGCCCGGCCGGCCGCCCAGCCGCATCCGCCTGCTCGGCCCCGGCGGGCCGAACCGGGTGATGTTCGGCTCCTGCCGGACCAGCGTGCCGCACGACACCCTGCACACGATCTCCCACGGGGTGGACATGCTGCGCGCGTACGGCTGCACCCTGATGGAGACTCCCGAGGACCGGTGGCCCGACCTGCTGCTGCTCCTCGGCGACCAGGTCTACGCCGACGAGCCGTCCGCCGAGATGCTGGAGTTCATCGGGAGTCGCCGGGACAGCGAGCCGAAGAAGGAGATCGCCGACTTCGAGGAGTACGCCGAGATCTACCGCCGGGCGTGGACCGACCCGGAGATCCGCTGGATCCTCTCCACGGTGCCCACCGCGATGATCTTTGATGATCACGACCTGCGCGACGATTTCAACACCTCCAGCACCTGGCGCGAGCAGATGGAGCGCGTCCCCTGGTGGCGGCACCGGGTGATCTCCGGGATCGGCGCCTACTGGGTCTACCAGCACCTGGGCAACATGTCGCCGGCCGAGCGCGCCGCCGACGAGCTGCTCAGCAAGGTCTGCGCGGCCGAGGGGGACGGTGCGGAGGTCCTCGACGCCTTCGCCGAGCACGCCTATGACGTTCCGGCCGACAGCCGGTGGAGCTACGCCCGCGATCTCGGGGACACCCGTCTGATCATGCTCGACTCCCGCTGCTCCCGCCGGCTCACCCCAACAGACCGGCGCATGATCGACCCGGTGGAGTGGGAGTGGCTCACCGAGCGGCTCCGCGGGGACGGCGCGAAGCGCTTCGTGATCGGCTCCTCGGTGCCGTTCCTGCTTCCCGCGGGCATCCATCACATCCAGAACTGGAACGAGGCCCTGGCACAGGGGGCATGGGGCGCCAGGGTGGCTCGCTGGTCGGAGGCGCTGCGCCAGGCGTTGGACCTGGAGCACTGGGCGGCCTTCCGGCGCTCCTTCGAGGATCTGTCCAGGCTGCTGGCCGGGCTGGGGAAGCCGGTGATCATACTTTCCGGAGACGTGCACTACTCCTACGTTTCAAAGGCGCGCGGGCTCCCCATCTACCAGCTGGTCTGCTCGCCGATCCGCAACCCGCTGAGCCGCACGCTCCGCCTGGCCAACATCGTCGCCCAGTTCGGCGTCGCCGGCCTGATCGGACGCTCGCTCTCCCGCCTGGCCAGGATCCCCAGGACGCCCTTCACGTGGCGGATCACCGACGGCCCGTGGTTCTCCAACGCGGTGGCCGTCCTGTCCCTGGACACCGCTCCCATGTCGGCCCGCTGGGACACCGCCACCGGCACCGATGTCTCGGAGATCGCCACGGTGGAGCTGAAGGGGATTTAGCGGGGCGGGGCCGCTGTCTCTCGCCGGGAGTTCTCCGGTCGACGCCCGGTGCGGAACCACTGTCCGTACCCGGAGCGATTGCGGCTCACGCGTCCGTGACGCGTGAGCCGCACCGGCTCCGTCATGTCGGGGCTCTGCCGGCCCGTCCGGGCCGGTGGCTCACTCCGCCAGCTCGGCGAGGACGGCGCCGAGCTGGTCGATCGCCCAGACGAGGTCCTCCTCGGAGATGACGATCGGCGGGGCGAGGCGGACGGTCGAGCCGTGAGTGTCCTTGGCCAGGACGCCGTGGGCCATGAGCGCCTTGGAGACCTCACGCCCGCCGGCCAGGGACGGGTCGATGTCGACGCCCGCCCACAGGCCGCGCCCGCGGACGGTGACCACGCCCTGGCCGATCAGGCCGCGCAGTCTCTCGTGCATGACCTCGCCGAGATCCCTGGCCCGTGCCTGGTACTCGCCGGTACCGAGCATCTCGATGACCGCGTTCGCGACCGCGCAGGCGAGGGGGTTGCCGCCGAAGGTGGAGCCGTGCTGCCCCGGCCTGATCACGCCGAGCACGTCCTCGTTCGCGGTGATCGCCGAGACCGGGACGACGCCGCCGCCCAGGGCCTTGCCCAGCACGTAGATGTCGGGGACGACGCCCTCGTGGTCGCAGGCGAAGGTGTCGCCGGTACGGCCGAGACCCGACTGGATCTCGTCGGCGATCATCAGGATGTTCTCCGCGGTGCACAGCTCGCGGACCTGGGTGAGGTAGCCGTCCGGCGGGACCAGCACGCCTGCCTCGCCCTGGATGGGCTCCAGCAGCACCGCGACGGTGTTGGCGTCGATGGCCTCGTGGATCGCCTCGACGGAGCCGTACTTGACGATCTTGAAGCCGGGGGTGTACGGGCCGAAGCCGTCATGGGCGTCGGGGTCGGTGGAGAAGCTGACGATCGTGGTGGTGCGGCCGTGGAAGTTGTCCTCCATCACGATGATGTTGGCCTGCTCGGCGGCGACGCCCTTGACCTCGTAGCCCCACTTGCGGGCCACCTTGATCGCGGTCTCCACGGCCTCGGCGCCGGTGTTCATCGGCAGGACCATGTCCTTGCCGGTGAGGTCGCCCAGCCCGGCGGCGAAGGTGGCGAACTGGTCGTGGAAGAAGGCGCGGCTGGTCAGGGTGAGCCTGGACAGCTGCTCCTGGGCCGCTGCGATGATCTTCGGGTTGCCGTGCCCGAAGTTCAGCGAGGAGTAGCCGGACAGGCAGTCCAGGAAACGCCTGCCCTCCACGTCGACCACCCAGGCGCCCTGCGCCTCGGATATCACGACGGGCAGCGGATGGTAGTTGTGAGCGCTGCGGCGCTCGCTCAGCTCGATGAAGTCGTCAGTGCTGGTCATTTGATGTCCGCCCCTTTTGGTCCGTGGCCGTTTCGCCCGGCACTATCCCCTGATCTCCAGCGTGCAGCACTTCGGACCGCCCCCGGCCTTGCGGAGCTCCGACAGGTCAACGGGGATGATCTCGAAGCCCCGGCGCTTGAGCTCCAGCTGGAGATCGGCGGCCTCGACGTTGATCACCACGTTGCTGCCGTCGCTGACCGCGTTGAGGCCCAGCACGGCGGCGTCGTCCTCACCGGCGATGACGGCGTCGGGGAAGAGGCCGCGGAGCACCTCCTGGCTTCCAGGGGAGAAAGCCCCCGGGAAGTATGCCACGTTGTGTCCGTTTAGCGGGAAGAGGGCGGTGTCCAGGTGGTAGAACCGCGGGTCCACCAGCTGCAGCGTCACCACCGGTCGGCCGAGGAACTCCTGGGCCTCGGCGTGAGCGGTGATGTCGGTACGGAAGCCGGTGCCGGCCAGCACCAGGTGGTCGAGGGTGAGGAAGTCCCCCTCACCCTCGTTGGTGAAGGTCGCCTCGCGGACCCGCTGGTAGCCGTTGTCGGCGAACCATTTCAGGTAGGCGGGCCCCTCGGCCGCCCGCTGCGGGTGGGTGAACCGCGCGCCGTACACGCGACCGCCGACCACCAGCGCCCCGTTGGCGGCGAAGACCATGTCCGGCAGACCCTTCACCGGATCGATGAGGCTGACGCGGTGCCCGAGATCCTCGTAGGCGCTCCTGAGCGTCTCCCACTGCCTGATCGCCACCTCGCGGTCGGCACCGGCCTCGGGACGCATCCACGGGTTGATCGCGTACTCAACCGCGAAGTGGTCGGGCCGACACATGAGGTAGTGCCTCGTCATGAATAACCCCGTATCGAAGGTCGTGGTGAAAACGCCGGCTCAGTGGCGGCGTCATCAGCCTAGGAAACGGTGTTCTCGCAGGCCAAGAGCTTGCTCTTGCGTTCTGGCGCGGGTTTCTTGCGCGCTTCAGGCGATGAACGGTGATTCGTTGTGCGGGGCGATGAACGGCTCGTCGCGCGAGGTCATGAGCGGCGCCTCGATCAGCCGGGAGAGCACGATGGAGCTCTTGGTCCGCACCACGAACGGCTCCGAGGCGATGCGTTCGATCACCCTCTCCACGTGCCGCACATCGGTGGCCCTGATGTGCAGCAGCGCATCGGCCTCGCCGGTGATGGTGCACGCCGAGACCACCTCGGGATGGCGGCCGATGGCCACCCCGATCTCCGACGGCGAGGTCTTCCCCGCGCAGAACAGCTCCACGTAGGCCTCGGTGGTCCAGCCGAGCGCCGCGGGCTCCACCCTGGCGGTGAACCCGGTGATGGCGCCGGTCTCGCGCAGCCGGTCCACCCGGCGTTTCACCGCCGACGCCGACAGGCCCACCTGCTGTCCGATCTCCGCGTATGTGGCTCGGGCGTCCTCGACGAGCGCCCCGATGATGTCGCGATCCAGCCTGTCCAGTTCCACGCTGACCTGTATATCGCTTCGGGTCCGTCCGGGCTCGCGACGAGCGGTCCACCCGCGCTCACGGCGGACGGCGGCGACCCGAGGTGAATCCGTGTCGCCGTGCGTCCGGCCGCGCACCCGGTCCTGTGATCAATGAAAATGCCGCCGGACAGATGACCTGTCCGGCGGCATCCGCCATCTGTGCGGTCTCCGGTCAGGTCTGCTCGGCCTCGCCGGTGGCCTGCTCCTGGGCCTCCTCGGGGGAGGCCTCCAGGTCGTCGCCCGCCTGGGCGAGCGCCGTCTGCTTGTCCAGGCGGACCCAGCTCGTCACGCTCTCGACGGCGAACAGCACACCGAGGTAGATCGTGAGCGCGGCCAGCACCCAGGTCAGCACGCCCAGCGCGGCACCGGCGCCGATCAGCAGCAGCCTGAGCTCCCAGCCCAGGCCGGCCCGGAAGACCCAGGGGGCCGGCCAGATGCTCTGCCGTGTCCGGTACACCGTGTCGTAGGTGTGGTAGCCGATCACGTAGATCAGCACGTACAGCAGCCACTTGGGCGCGTCCGCCGCCAGGCCGATCAGGATGATCGTGAGGAACTCGGCCCCGCGGATCAGCGGCGGCGCCAGCCAGTCGAGCTTGCCGAGGTGATCACGGGCCGCGGTGGGCAGCACCAGGACGATCATGATCAGCACGGGGACGAGCAGGATCGGCCCGTCCACCAGCATCCCGGTCACCGCCATCGCGATGATCGCCAGCAGCGCGGCGAGCGTGGCGGGCACCGGGGGCAGCCCGGGGCCGACCCGCTCACGCAGCAGCGTCACCAGCGGGCCGTCGTCGCGGTAGGCGAGCAGTCGCGCGGTCTGGATGCGCAGCCGCTCCTGGTACGGGTCCGGAGCGGGGATGGTCTGCGGCTGGGTGATCATGCGAGAGACCTCATCAGGCGTCCGGTGAGCGAGTAGGCGGCACCGATGCCACCCCAGATGATCAGTGTCAGGAAGGTGATCCTGGCGTCGAACAGGGCGCTGACGATCGCGATGGCGGCGAAGCGCTCACCGATGGGGAACACGATCATCTTGCGGGCCCAGTGCACGGCCCGGAACCTGCCGGCCCTGCCCCACATCTTCAGCAGGCTGCGGATCCCGCCGGTCTGGGCGGCCTTGCGCTGTTCCAGCGCCTGGCGAAGGCCGGTGTCGGCGCTGACCGACAGCGGCACCGAGGGCAGCGGCGACGGGGGCTTACGCCGGTTCGCCGCGCCGTAGGAGAAGTCGAGCAGGTGCTTGATGGACTGCACACCGAGCGCGATCAGCGCCAGCGTCCACACGTCGCCCACGCCGGAGACCGCAGCGCCGACCGCCAGACCGGCGAAGACCACGTACTCCTTGAACCGGTCGAAGGTCGCGTCCAGCCACGCCCCGAGCACGCCGAACTTGCGGGCGTACCGCGCGACCTGGCCGTCCACGCAGTCGAACACGAACGCGAAGTAGATCAGCACGCCGCCCGCGACCATCCCGGCCCGCTCACCGGTGGCGAAGCAGAGCGCCGCGGCCACGCCCAGCGCGATCGAGATCAGCGTGACCTGGTTGGGGGTCAGCCCCCGCTTGGCCGCCCAGCGGGCGATGAACCGGGAGTAGGTGCTGACGAAATAGGTGGTGAAGAAACCGTCGGCGCCCTTCACCGCGTTGTTCAGCCTGGCACTGTCCTCGTTGAACGTGACCATCTCGGCCGGCGCCTCGATGGCCTGCCCGGGAGTGGACACCCGGCGGAAGAACAGGTCCCGGCGGCCGCGGACGCCGACCGAGACGCCCTTGCGGACCAGGCCCAGGACCAGCAGCTGGACCAGGTCGTCGTCGGGGCCCAGCAGGTGGGCCATGTCGGCCAGCTCGCGGGCGGCCTCGGCGAGGACCGGCGCGTGCTTGTGGTGCAGGTGCAGCGGGCCGAGCAGGACCGCGTTGGGCCTGGTCACCGCATGGAAGGCCGAACCCACCGAGATGATGCGGGACCTGCGGGCGCGTACCCGGACGGGCAGGTCCTCCAGCGTCCGGTCGCCGATCTCCGGCTGCGCCTCCTCGATCGGGACGTCGGGGACGACGGCGTCGCCGTTCTCGTCCTCCTCCCGGGGCTCCCTGACGATCAGCGCGAGCGCCCCGCGCTTCGACTTGGTGATCTGGTAGATCAGCTCGTCGTGGATCAGCGAGTTGGCGGGCAGGATGAGCAGGTTCTCGGTGGCGGCCTCGGCCGCCTCGGCCACGGCGCGCAGGTCACCGGCCAGGTCGGAGGTCTCGACGAGGCTGCCGGGGAAGCCCCGGTAGGCGGCGGCCTCACTCGATCGGGCGATCGTCACCGGCTCGGGGTCGATCGAGGCGAGCTGGCCGTGCAGCTTGCCGATCACCGTGGGGCAACCGGGAAGCGCGGGCAGGGTCAACGCGGCGGGCGGCGTCGCCTGGCCGGTAGCGGCATCGGGGCCGGGCGATGAGCCCAGCAGGACCACGCGGGGCATGGCACCCTTTCATGCGGAGACGGGTGTGAGGCGGTGTAGCGGGGGATGTATTTCGCCAGAGGCCAAAGTTTAGTGAGTTTTAGGTGAACAACACGCACCAGTGATCTATCCGTGTCGTTTGATCATGGTTGCACCTCTGCCAAGTGAATCGCCCCACGCCCCCACTACACTGTGCGGGTGAGTCTGTACCGTGACGACGGCATCGTGCTGCGCACCCACAAGCTGGGCGAGGCCGATCGCATCGTCACAGTCCTGACCCGGCGGACGGGCAAGATCCGAGGGGTCGCCAAGGGCGTCCGGCGCACGACATCACGATTTGGCAGTCGGCTCGAACCGTTCACCCATGTCGATCTCCAGCTCCACACCGGCCGCACCCTCGACGTGATCACTCAAGCCGAGACCATCCAGCCGTACGGCCGGCCACTCGTCGCAGACTACCCGCGCTACACGGCGGGCATCGCCATGCTGGAGACCGCCGACCGCCTGATCATGGGGGAGAAGGAACCGGCGCTCCGCCAGTTCCTGCTGCTGGTCGGCGGCCTGCGCACGCTCGGCTCGGGCGCCCACGAGGCCAGGCTCGTCCTGGACGCCTACTTCCTGCGCTCTCTCGCGGTCGCCGGTTACGCCCCCGCCCTGGAGGCCTGTGCCCGGTGCAAGGCGGTCTCGGTGCGGGCCTTCGCCATCGTGGCCGGCGGTGTGGTGTGCGGGGCCTGCCGTCCCGCGGGCGCGGCGGTGCCGGAGGGGGAGACCCTGGCCCTGATGGTGGCGTTGCTCAAGGGGGACTGGCTCACCGCCGACGCATCGGGGGCCAGGCACCGCGCGGAGTGCAGCGGCCTGGTCGCCGCGTATCTCCAGTGGCACCTCGAACACGGCATACGCTCTCTTCGACACGTAGAAAGGGAACTCGCCACGTGAACGTCCGCCCGCCCGTCCCGCACCCCTCCGGTGCAATCTCGCCCCCGATCCCGCGTGACCTCGTGCCGCGGCACGTGGCGATCGTGATGGACGGCAACGGCCGGTGGGCCAAGCAGCGCGGCCTGCCCCGTACCGAGGGCCACAAGGCGGGCGAGGCGTCGCTCTTCGACGTGATCGAGGGCGCGATCGAGCTCGGCATCCCCTACCTGTCGGCCTACGCCTTCTCCACGGAGAACTGGAAGCGCTCCCCGGACGAGGTCCGTTTCCTGATGGGTTTCAACCGCGACGTCATCCGCCGACGCAGGGACCAGCTCCACGCGATGGGCGTGCGGGTCCGCTGGGCGGGCCGCCCCGGACGGCTGTGGCGAAGCGTCATCCAGGAACTGCGCGACGCCGAGCAGATGACCGAGGGCAACTCCACCCTGACCCTGCAGTTCTGCGTCAACTACGGCGGCCGCGCCGAGATCGTGGACGCCGCCCTGCGCCTGGCGCAGGACATCGCCGAGGGGCGGGTCAAGCCGGGCCGGGTGAAGGAGGAGACCTTCGCCCGTTACCTGGACGAGCCGCAGATCCCCGACGTCGACCTGTTCGTGCGCTCCTCGGGCGAGCAGCGCATCTCCAACTTCCTGATCTGGCAGACGGCGTACGCCGAGATGGTCTTCCTCAACCGTCTCTGGCCCGACTTCGACCGCCGTGATCTGTGGCAGGCCTGCGAGACATACGCCAAGCGCGACAGGAGGTACGGCGGAGCCGTGCCGAACGCGACCGCGGAATGACAATGGTGTCTTCCGGGCGCCCTCGACGGGCCAGGAGGCGCGCCCGGTCCAACGCCGGAGCGGGTACGGGCGGCGAGTGACCTCAGGCCCGGCGTCGCGCACGGTAGGCGGCCACGTGCATGCGGTTCCCGCAGGTGCGGCTGTCGCAGTAGACCCGCGAACGGTTGCGGGACTCGTCCACGAAGACATGGTCGCAGTCGGGCGCCGAGCAGGTGCGCAGGCGCTCCCACTCGTCCTCGACGAGCAGGTGGGCCAGGGCGACCCCGATGTCGGCCGCCAGGTGCTCGTCGAGTGAGGCGTCCGGCGCGAAGTAGTGGACGTGCAGGGGGTGGCCGTCGTGCTCCGCCAGGCGCGGGGTGATGCGGGTCCCGCTCAGCAGGGTGTTCAGCCGGATGACCGCGGTGGGCTGGTCCGGGGCGGTGAAGACCTTGTGGAAGGCCTCGCGCAGGGCGCGCACCTCGGCCAGGTCGCCCGCGTCCAGCTCACCGATCCCGCTGACCTCCCAGCGTGCCACGAAGTCGCCCAGTTCCCGCAGATCGGTCAGGGTGTCCTCGCCTCCGGTGGAGGGGGAGGTGTTGACCAGGTCGACCGCGGTGGCGAGTGAGTGCACCATGTCATGTCCGAATGGCATGTTGACTCCTGTAGAAAGCGGTTACAGCGTGAGGCTCGCGGTGGCTTGCCGTGTCGGAAGCGTATCTCTCCGGCGGACCTTCGCGCCTTCTCTCTCTCGTTCTCTCTCGCGCACATCGCCGTGGCACGCCCTGTGAACACCCAGCCGGCATGATCTTCAGCGGCTCCACGTCCGGTACGCCCCCGTCGCCCGGTGCGTTTCCCCGAGTGGTGAGGATCCGGCGGGCTCAGACGCGGCCCGGTGCGTTTCCCCGGGTGGTGAGGATCCGGCGGGCTCAGACGCGGCTCGGCGCATGGGCCGGTTTGGCGGCTGTGGAGCAGGAGGCACAGGTCCCGAAGATCTCCACCGTGTGGGTGACCTCGGTGAACCCGTGCTCGGAGCCGATGGCCTCGGCCCAGCGCTCCACCGCGGGTCCGGCCACCTCCACGGTACGGCCGCACATGCGGCAGACCAGATGGTGGTGGTGGTCGCCGCTGGCACACGCCCGATAGACCGACTCACCGTCGTCGGTTCTCAGCATGTCGACGTGACCGGTGTCGGCGAGCGCCTGGAGCGCCCGGTAGACGGTGGTCAGTCCGATCTTGGCGCCTTCCGCGCGCATCTCCGCGTAGACGTCCTGCGCACTGCGGAAACCCTCGCTCTGACGGAGGACCGCGTGGACGGCATCACGCCTGTTGCTCATGAGCTGGACTCCTGGGGTCGGCTTCGGCGTATGAATCTACCGAGCCCGAGGGCGAGGACGAACCCGGTGAGAGCGACGATCACGATGATCGCACCCGGCGGGACCTCGACGTAGAAGGAGGAGGTCAGGCCACCGACCGTGGCGATCATCCCGAAAAGCATGGAAAGCAGCATCGTGCTCACGAAACCTCGGGTGAGCTGCTGGCTGGTCGCCACCGGCACCACCATCAGCGCGCTGACCAGAAGCAATCCTACGACGCGCATGGCGATGACCACGGTCAGCGCGGCGGTCACGGCGATCAGCAGGCTGAGGAAGCGGACCGGCAGGCCGCTGGCCTTGGCGACCTCCTCGTCCTGGCAGAGCACGTAGAGCTCCCGCCCGAAGACGGCCAGCACGCCGAGGACCGCCGCCGCCAGCAGGCCGATCACCCACACGTCCTCGACGGGGACGCTGCTGATCGAGCCGAACAGGTAGGACATCAAGGTGGCGTTGCTGCCGCCGGGGGCCAGCGAGATGAGCAGCACCCCTCCGGCGATGCCGCCGTAGAACAGCAGCGCGAGCGCCACGTCACCGCTGGTCCTGCCGCGTGCGCGGACCACTTCGATGGCCACGGCGCCGAGCACGGAGACCAGTACGGCGGTCAGCACCGGGGCGGTCCCGGTTAGGAAGCCCAGGGCCACGCCGGTCAGCGCGACGTGCCCGATGCCGTCGCCCAGCAGGGCCAGGCGGCGCTGGACCATGAACGTGCCGATGGCGGGGGCGACCAGGCCGACCAGGAGGGCGGCGATCAGCGCCCGCCGCATGAAGTCGAACTGCAGAAGCTCGATCACGACGAGGGCCTCCAGTCGAGCGGGCTCACGGGCTCCTCCTCGGCGTGCGGGTGCACGTGGTCGTGGCCGGGCAGCGCGTGAGTGCCGACCGCCTGGGGCGGCGGGCCGTCGTGGCAGACGTACCCGTCCCGCAGGACCACCGCGCGGGTGATCAGGGGTTCCAGCGGGCCGAGCTCGTGCGCGACCAGCAGGACCGTCTTGCCCTGCTCCACGAGCGTGGACAGGGTCTCGGCCAGGAGCATCTGGCTCCCGGAGTCGACGCCGGCGGTGGGTTCGTCCATGACGAAGGTGTCGGGCTCCCCGGCGAGGGCGCGGGCGATCAGCACCCGCTGCTGCTGGCCGCCGGACAGGGTCTGCACCGGGTCGGAGGCGCGATGGGCCAGGCCGACGGCGGCCAGCGCCCTGTCCGTCGCCTCCCGATCGGCCGCGCGGGCCGGCCGCAGGCGTCGCTGCCTGGCGATCCGTCCCGAGGCGACGACCTCGCGGATCGTGGTCGGCACGCCGCCGCCCACCGAGAGCCGCTGGGGCACGTAGCCGATTCGCCACCACTCGCGGAACCGGGCGGGGGGTCTGTCGTACAGGAGGGTCTCGCCGCCGGACAGGGGGATGAGGCCGAGCAGGGCGCGGATGAGGGTTGACTTCCCCGACCCGTTCGCACCGAGCACCGCCACCGCCTCACCCGGCTCGACGGACAGGTCGATCCCGCGGAGCACCGGGCGGCGGTCCAGGTTGACCCTGCCGCCGTTCATGGTGAAAACCGTTTTGCTGGATGTCACGTCTGGCCTTCAGGAGCAGCTGAGTGCCGATTGGAGGGCTGTGAGGTTCTGGCGCATGGCGGACAGGTAGTCGCCGGTCGCCGGCCGGCTTTCGACCGGGTCGAGGACCGCGGTCTTCGCGCCGACCTCCTGGGCGAGAACCTCGGCGACCTTCGGTCTGACGAGAGTCTCGGTGAAAATCGTAGTCACTTTCTCCTGCTTAGCCACTTTTGACACTTCGGCGAGGCGTGCGGGAGAGGGCTCGGCGTCGGGATCGATGCCGCTGATGCCGATCTGGTGGAGCTTGTAGCGGTTGGCGAGGTAGCCGAACGCGGCGTGGCTGGTGACGATCGCGCGTGAGGAACACGTGGCCAGGCCCTTGGCCAGCTCGCCGTCCAGGGCGGTGAGGTCGGCCGCGGCTCCGGCGGCACGCTCCCGGTAGCCCGGCGCGTGCGCGGGGTCGACGACGGCGAGCCTCTCGCCGAGCTTGGTGGCGACCGTCGCGAAGCGGGCCGGGTCGAGCCAGAGATGGGGGTCGTGGCCGGCCTCCTCGTGGCCGTGTCCCTCCTCGCCGTCGTGGCCCTCCTCCTCGGTCGCGGGCAGGGTCGGGACCGAGGAGGCCACGTCGAAGCCCCGGTCGGCGGCGTGCTGTTCGACCGCCTCGTCCACGGCCGGCTGAACGCCCTTGATGTAGACGACGAGCCTCGTCTCCTGCAACCCGGCCACCTGGAGCGGGGACAGCTCCAGGTCGTGTGGCTCGACGCCGGGCTTGGTCAGGCCGGTGACGGCCACGTCGGGGCCGCCGACCCGCTCGGTGAGCCACTGCAGGGGATACATGGCCGCGGTGACGACGGGCTTGCCCGTCGCGGAGGCGCCTGACGCCCCCCCGGGCGATTCATCGGTTGAGCCGATTTCGGCGCCGCAGGCGGTGGTGGCGGCGACAAGGGCGGCGGACGCGACCAGGCTCGCGTTACGTATGCGGATACGTCGGGAGGACTCGGACATCATGTCACCCAGTATGCGCGCAAATGAAAACGGTTGTCAAAACCGTGCGCCACCCCATGATCGTCGGCCTCGTGATCGCCGCCCCTGTGATCACTGACTCCGTGATCGCCGCCCCAGTGATCGCCGCCCCAGTGATCGCCGACCCTGTGATCGCCGACCCTGTGATCGACGGCGCCGAGGTCAGGGAACCCGCCGGCCCGGCGGACGGGGGGGACACCCACGTCAGCCCGATCACCCCCGGTGTGACGGCTCCACGCGCCGGGTGCCCGCGACGTACGGGCGCCGCCACGCCCGGGGCGAGGGCGAGGTGGCGTCAGAAGGCGCCGAAGCGGTCGGCGGCGAGCAGGATCAGGAAGGTGAGCAGCGCGACACGCAGCAGGCGGCCCCCGGCCCCCAGGGACGGCCACGACATGTAGGCGAGCCAGCCGACGAACCCGATCACCGGAAGCACGGCGATGCCACCCCAGAAGGACGGCACCGCGAAGCCGGTCAACAGGAGGATCACCAGCACCACCGGGGCGATCCACCGGGGGAGCTGGAACAGGAAGACGAGCGGGGCCGCGCTGCGCCGCTCGGCCTTCTTTCGCAGCCCGGTCGCCCCCGGCGTGAAGAACTGCTCACCCGCCGGCAGCGGGCGTTTGCCCTGCCTGGGGCGGGACTGTGCCAGCGGGTGTGCGGGGCGTTTCCCACGCTTGTCGGCCACGAGTCGAGCCTAACGTCATCGTGGCCCTACGGGATGTCGCGGGGCGGGGGGCGGGCTCTGACATGCTGGGCGGATGCTTGCTCTCATCCGCTATTCGGTACCGTCCGGCCGGACCGAGGAGTTTCTGGCCGGGGCCCACGAGATCATCGACACGCTGGCGGAGCAGCCGGGTTACCTGCGCGGCAGGGTGTCGAGATCGGTGGACGAGCCGGAGCTGTGGGCGCTGGTCAGCGAGTGGGAGGGCGCCGGGTTCTACCGCAGGGCGCTGGGCGCGGCGCGGATGGCGATGTATCCGCTGATGACGCTCATGATCAACGAGCCCAGCGCGTTCGAGGACGTCGGCCGTCCCTGAGGTTCCGTGGAAGCTTTGCCGGAGTGAGGCGGGCGTCATGGTTTATGCGCACGTCCCGAGGGGCCGTCTCCCCTAAGCTGGAGACTCAATCAATTCCTCGCCGACCTCCAGCCGGATGGAGATTTTCCCTTATGGCACGCCGTACGGACATCATGGACACCATCGTCAGCCTCGCCAAGCGGCGTGGTCTTGTGTATCCCTCCAGCGAGATCTACGGCGGCCTGCGCGCGTCGTGGGACTACGGTCCGCTGGGCGTGGAGCTCAAGAACAACGTGAAGCGGCAGTGGTGGAAGACCGTGGTGCAGGGCCGTGACGACGTGGTCGGTCTCGACTCCTGTGTGATTTTGGCTCGCGAGGTGTGGCAGGCCAGTGGCCACGTGGACACCTTCACCGACCCGCTGACCGAGTGCCAGTCGTGTCACAAGCGCTACCGCGCCGACCACCTCGAAGAGTCGTACGAGGAGAAGCACGGCAAGCCGCCCGCCAACGGCCTGGCCGACATCACCTGCCCCAACTGTGGCAACAAGGGCTCATTCACCACTCCCAAGCAGTTCAGCGGCCTGCTGAAGACCTACCTCGGCGCGGTCGAGGACGAGTCGGGCCTCGCCTACCTGCGGCCGGAGACCGCCCAGGGCATCTTCATCAACTACCTCAACGTGCAGCAGTCGGCGCGCAGGAAGATCCCGTTCGGCATCGGCCAGATCGGCAAGTCGTTCCGTAACGAGATCACTCCGGGCAACTTCATCTTTCGCACCCGTGAGTTCGAGCAGATGGAGATGGAGTTCTTCGTCAAGCCGGGCAGCGACGAGGAGTGGCACCAGTACTGGATCGACGAGCGCTTCCGCTGGTACACCGATCTGGGCATCACCCCCGACAACCTGCGCATCTACGAGCACCCGCAGGAGAAGCTCTCTCACTACTCCAAGCGGACCGTCGACATCGAGTACCGCTTCAACTTCACCGGCAGCGAGTGGGGCGAGCTTGAGGGCATCGCCAACCGCACGGACTTCGACCTGACCGCGCACGGCAAGGCCTCCGGCACCGACCTCAGCTTCTTCGAGCAGGACACCGGCGAGCGCTACGTCCCGTACGTGATCGAGCCGGCCGCCGGTGTCGACCGCGCCACGCTCACCTTCCTGATCGACGCCTACACCGAGGACGAGGCGCCCAACGCCAAGGGCGTCATGGAGAAGCGCACGGTCATGCGGCTCGACCACAGGCTCGCGCCGGTCAAGGTCGCGGTGCTCCCGCTGTCGCGCAACGCCGACCTGTCGCCCAAGGCCAAGGACCTGGCGGCCCAGCTCCGCCGCCGGTGGAACGTCGAGTTCGACGACGCGGGTGCGATCGGCCGCCGCTACCGCCGCCAGGACGAGATCGGCACGCCGTTCTGCATCACCGTCGACTTCGACACTCTCGACGACCAGGCGGTCACCGTCCGCGAGCGTGACTCGATGGCCCAGAAGCGCGTGGCCCTCGACCAGGTCGAGCCCTACCTCCGCCAGCACCTCAACGACTGAGAAACGACCCGCTCCGCGACGACACGGGAGCGACGGAGGCGGGGACGGCGGTGGCAGCCGCGTTTCGGGCCGTGCACGATCTAGGTTCGTACCATGCGACTGCTCGTTGTCGAGGATGAGAAAGACCTGGTCGAAGCCCTGCGAGTGGGGTTCGTCCGGGCTGGTTACACGGTCTGCGTCGCCCGCGACACGGCGCAGGCCAAACAGCGGCTCCAACTCGACCCGTACGACGTGGTCCTGCTCGATCTCGACCTGTCCGGCCGCGACGGCTTCGAGCTGTGCCGCGCGCTGCGGCGGACCGCCAACGGCGGGGCCGCGCGGATCATCATGGTGACCGCGCGGGACCGGCTGGACGACCGGGTCCTCGGACTGGACGAGGGACCCGACGACTACCTGGTCAAACCGTTCGCCTTTCCCGAACTGCTGGCCAGGGTGAGCGCGTTGCCGCACGGGGAGCCGAGCGGCGGCACCGCGATCTTGCAGGTGGGGGACCTGCGGCTGGACGTCTCCAGGGCGCAGGTTCGCGCGAGGGGCCGGGAGTTGGGGCTCACCCCCAAGGAGTTCGGCGTGCTGCACTACCTGATGGCCCACTACGGGCACGTGGTCTCGGCTGAGGAACTGCTTGAGCATGTCTGGGACGAGCACGCCGACCCCCTCAGCAACACCGTACGGGTGACGGTCGGCAATCTGCGGCGCAAGCTCGGCGCCGAGGGCGTGATCGAGACCGTGATCAGCAGGGGGTATCGGCTGCGGGAAGGTTCGTAAAGGCCGCTCCCCGTGCCCTGCGGCATTGCACCGGAAGCCTGCCCCGGGTGGCGGCGTGCGATGCCGGGCCGGTCGCTGAACCCGCCGTGAACAGGGTCGAATACTAGGGAAACCAGCCCACATCAATTGATATAAGCCGATTCTCGAAGCGGTCAATACCCTCGTGTATTTGATCTAGATTTGAATTGGATTAGACCAGTTTATCTGCTCTGAACTGGGAAAATGCAGTGTTGCGCATTGGGTACTGTTTCGTCGCCTTGTTCGTCGGTAGAGTCCGCAGGGAGGCGGGACTGGACGCCGTTCTGAAGTCGAAGAAGGAGCAACCGTGCCCAAGTACGTTTACGACTTCACCGAGGGCAACAAAGATCTCAAAGGTCTGCTTGGCGGTAAGGGGGCGAACCTCGCCGAGATGACCAATCTCGGGCTGCCGGTGCCCCCCGGCTTCACCATCACCACCGAGGCATGCCAGAGCTTCCTGCGGGACGGGGTGATTCCCGGGGGAATGCAGGAGGAGGTCTCGGCGCACCTGGCCGCGCTGGAGACCAAGATGGGGCGCCGGTTGGGCCAGGCTGACAACCCGCTCCTGGTGAGCGTGCGCTCAGGCGCCGCGTTCTCCATGCCCGGCATGATGGAGACCGTTCTCAACATCGGTCTGAACGACGACTCGGTCCACGGACTGGCCAAGCAGGCGAGCGGCAACGAGCGTTTCGCCTGGGACTCCTACCGGCGCCTCATCCAGATGTTCGGCAAGACCGTCCAGGGCATCGACGGCGAGCTTTTCGACGAGGCCCTGGAGGAGCTCAAGGCCGGCCGCCACGACCTGGAGCTGGAGGCGGCCGACTTCCGGCGCCTGGTCGCGACCTACAAGGGCATCGTCCGCGCCCAGACCGGTGAGGACTTCCCCGCGGATCCCCACCAGCAGATGAACATGGCGGTGGAGGCCGTGTTCAAGTCGTGGAACGCCCCGCGAGCCGTCCTCTACCGCCGTCAGGAACGCATCCCGGCCGACCTGGGCACGGCGGTCAGCGTCTGCTCGATGGTCTTCGGCAACTGTGGCATGGACTCCGGCACCGGTGTGGCCTTCACTCGTGACCCCGGTACCGGCCAGCAGGGCGTCTACGGCGACTACCTGCAGAACGCCCAGGGTGAGGACGTGGTCGCGGGCATCCGCAACACCATGCCGTTGCAGGAGCTGGAGAGCCTCGACAAGGCCGTCTACGACGAGCTCATGCACACCATGGAGACGCTGGAGAACCACTACCGCGACCTGTGCGACATCGAGTTCACCGTCGAGCGCGGCAGGCTCTGGATGCTCCAGACCCGGGTGGGCAAGCGGACCGCGGGCGCGGCCTTCCGCATCGCCGTGCAACTCGTCGACCAGGGTGTGATCAACCTCGACGAGGCCGTGACCCGGGTGACCGGCGACCAGCTGGCCCAGCTCATGTTCCCCCGCTTCACCAGCGAATCCGGCGCCGAGATGATCGCCAAGGGGATGAACGCCTCACCGGGCGCGGCCGTCGGCAAGACCGTCTTCTCCACCGAGCGGGCCGTCGAGCTCGCCGCGCAAGGAGAGGCGGTCATCCTGGTCCGCCGGGAGACCAACCCCGACGACCTGGCCGGGATGATCGCCGCCCAGGGCGTCCTGACGAGTCGCGGCGGCAAGACCTCGCACGCCGCCGTGGTCGCCAGGGGCATGGGCAAGACCTGCGTCTGCGGGGCCGAGGAGCTGGAGGTCTCGGTCAGGAATCGCAGGTTCACCACGTCTTCCGGCGTTGTGGTCTCCGAGGGAGACGTCATCTCCATCGACGGTAGCAGCGGGGCCGTCTACCTCGGCGAGGTGCCCGTGGTCCCCTCCCCGATCGTGGAGTACTTCGAGGGCTCCGGTGACCAGGACGACGAGCTCGTCGGCGCCGTGCACCGGATCATGTCCCACGCCGACGAGGTACGCCGGCTGGCCGTGCGCGCCAACGCCGACAACGCCGAGGACTCCGCCAGGGCGCGCAGGTTCGGTGCCCAGGGCATCGGGCTCTGCCGTACCGAGCACATGTTCCTCGGCGAGCGCCGCAGCCTGGTCGAGGACCTGGTGCTGGCCACCTCCGAGGCGGAGCGTGAGCGGGCGCTGGCCGCGCTGGAGCCGCTGCAGCGGGCGGACTTCACGGAGATCTTCCAGACGATGGAGGGGCTGCCCGTCACGATCCGCCTGATCGACCCGCCGCTCCACGAGTTCCTGCCCGACTTCACCGAGCTGTCGGTGAAGGTCGCCCTCGCGGGCGACGCGGCCGACCGGAAGGACCGCGAGCTGCTGGCCGCGCTCAAGCGGCTCCACGAGCAGAACCCGATGCTGGGCCTGCGCGGTGTACGGCTCGGCCTGGTCATCCCCGGTGTGTTCGCCATGCAGGTCCGGGCGATCGCGGCGGCGGCCAAGGCCGTGCCGGGCAGTCGCGCGGAGATCATGATTCCGCTCGTGGCCGCCGTACAGGAGCTGGAGCACGTCAAGGACGAGGCGCGGAAGATCCTCGCCGAGGCCGGGGTCGAGGCGCTGATCGGCACGATGATCGAGGTGCCGCGCGCGGCGCTGACCGCCGGCCAGATCGCCGAGGCCGCCCAGTTCTTCTCCTTCGGTACCAACGACCTGACCCAGATGACCTGGGGCTTCTCCCGCGACGATGTCGAGGCCGCGTTCTTCTCCAAATACCTTGAGCTCGGTGTCTTCGGCGTCTCCCCGTTCGAGACCCTGGACCGTGACGGTGTCGGCAGGCTCGTCACCATCGCCGCCGAGGAGGGCCGCAAGGTCCGGCCCGACCTGAAGCTGGGTATCTGTGGCGAGCACGGCGGAGACCCGGACTCGATCCACTTCTGCCACCAGGTGGGTATGGACTACGTGTCCTGCTCGCCGTTCCGTGTTCCGGTAGCCCGCCTGGAGGCCGCCCGCGCCTCCCTGGTCTGCGACGGATCCGACACTCGCTGACCTTTCGGATCCCGCCTGGGCTTCACGGGTGTGTGACCTTTCGGATCCCGCCTGGGCTTCACGGGTGTGTGACCTTTCGGATCCCGCCTGGGCTTCACGGGTGTGTGACCTTTCGGATCCCGCCTGGGCTTCACGGGTGTGTGACCTTTCGGATCCCGCCCGGGCTTCACGGGTGTGTGACCTTTCGGATCCCGCCCGGGCTTCACGGGTGTTTCGCCTCCGGCACCGCCGGAGGGAACACCCGTGAAGCCCGGGCCCCGTGGTCGTCCCATCTCACCGGGGCGGCCGCGGGGTCCGGTACGAGCCGAGGATGAAGGTCACCGGCCCGGTAACCAGGTGTTTTCTTGCCGTTCCGCATAGCACGCTCTTTTCGCGGATAAAATCACTGCACTTATGCATGGTTATGACGAACACGACCAGGTCAGATGGGTGCCGGAACCGCCCGGCAACCCCGGCAGAAACCCGTTCGGGCGGGATCGGGCGCGGGTGCTGCACAGCGCCGGGCTGCGGCGGCTCGCCGCCAAGACCCAGGTCGTCGGCCCGGGAGAGACCTTCGGCAGTGGCCAGCACATCCCCCGTACCCGCCTGACCCACTCGCTGGAGTGCGCCCAGATCGGCAGGGAGATGGGCGAGACGCTCGGCCGGAATCCCGACCTGGTGGAGACCGCCTGCCTGGCCCATGACCTCGGCCACCCGCCGTTCGGTCACAACGGGGAGACGGCGCTCAACGAACTCGCCGCCGGGTGCGGCGGCTTCGAGGGCAACGCGCAGAGCCTGCGTCTGCTGACCCGGCTGGAGGCCAAGGTGGTCACCGAGGACGGCCGTAGCGCCGGCCTCAACCTCACCCGCGCCTCCCTGGACGCGGCGGTCAAGTATCCGTGGACCAGGGAAAGAAGTGCCAAGTACTGCGTCTACGACGATGACCTGCCGGTCTTCGAGTGGATCAGGGAGGGCGCGCCCGAGGGGCGGGTCAGCTTCGAAGCCCAGATCATGGACTGGGCCGACGACGTCGCCTACTCCGTGCACGACCTGGAAGACGCCCTGCACTCCGGCAACGTGGTGCTGGAGGCGATGCGCGACCCGGCGGAGCGCCGCGAGGTCTGCGCGACCACCCGCGAGTGGTACGCCCCCGACGTCGAGCCCGGCGAGCTGGAGGATCTCTTCGGACGCCTGATCACCCAGCCGCTCTGGCCCCGCCACTTCGACCGCTCGCTCACCGACCTCGCCGCGATCAAGGGGCTCACCAGCTCGCTGATCGGCCACTTCTGCAGGTCCGCCGAGGTGGCCACCCGCGAGGCGTACGGCCCGGCTGCCGGGCGCTACAGTGCCGACCTGATCGTGCCCAGAGCCACCCGGCTGGAGTGCGCGCTGCTGAAGGGGGTCACCGCCCACTACGTGATGGCCAGCGACGCGCACAACGCCAACCAGGCCAGGCAGCGCGAGCTGATCCACGATCTGGCCCACCAGATCATGCTGGGCGCCCCCGGCACCCTGGAACCGGCGTTCAGGCCCGCCTTCACCAGGGCCGAGAGGGACGCCGATCGACTACGCGTGGTCATCGACCAGATCGCCTCGCTCACCGACACCTCCGCGGTCGCCTGGCACCGACACCTGGCGGGTCGCTGACCTCCTGAGGGCGGTCGCCGTCGCGCTCAGCCACCGCCCAGCGTGACCTGCTCCGGCTCCGGCTCCGGCGGCTTCTCCGGCTTTTTGGAGGGCTTCTTCGTCGGCGCCGGCTTCGACGCGCAGAGGGTGACGCACCTGGGAGCCGCCCCGGTCCGTTTCATCACGGCCCGCATCTCGTCGGCCGGGGAGAACGTGGGGTTGCCCTTCGACCAGGCGTCCAGGTAGTTCCACGGCTTGACCATGCCCCGGCGGATCCACCACAGCGAGGGGTCGGTCTTCCAGGAGATCGCGAAATAGAGGTTGCTGGCCATGGAGCGGGCATTGCCCGAGTTGCCGATCTGGCCCAGGAGCCGGCCGGCGCTGACGCGCAGCCCCGGCCTGATCTCCGGGGCGACCTTGTCCAGGTGACCGCCCAGGTAGCGCACGCCGTCGTCGCCGATGATCGTGACGAAGCGCCCCTCACGGGCGGCACCGTGATCGGTGGAGGGCTTCCAGCGGTTCTTGACGTTGACCTCGTCGACCACGCCGTCCACCGGTGAGACGAAGGAACAGCCCTTGGCCGCCCAGATCGTGGTCTTGGGCAGCACCAGGAGCTTGCGCTGGTAGTCGACCGAGCAGTCCTTCACCGGGAAGACGTAGGTGTGTTCGGAAACCTTCGGCGGCGGAATCTGCACCGGGGGGTCGGGCTTGGGACGGTCGACCGCCGTCTGCGGGGCGGGAGTCGGCGTCGCCTCGGGCATGGTCGCGGTGACCGAGGCCGGCGCCCCGGCGGCGGCCTCGAAGCTCGGAGTCACCGTGCCGATGCCCGCCACCCCACCTGGCGACGCGCAGGCTCCGGTAACGAGCACCGCACCTGTCACAGCGGCCAATCGTGTCTTTTGCCCCGATCGCATGATCTCCACCCGCGTACATTATCGAAAATCCACCTTTACCTTTGTAACCGACGTCATGGTTGGTCACGACCTCTTTGGGAAAGTCATCGTTCCTCCTGTCCGTCCCGTCCCGGCGGCACCGCTCCCACGTGTCGGAAGGCGGACCGGGCCGACTGCTCCCACGTGTCGGAAGGCGGACCGGGCCGACTGCTCCGACCTGTCAGGGGGCCGGACTAGACTCGCGGCGTGGCAGGCCGGATCAGTGACGAGGACATCGCGCTCGTACGGGAGCGCTCACCGATCGCCGACATCGTGGGCGAGCACATCCAGCTTCGCAACGCGGGCGGCGGCAACCTGAAGGGGCTCTGCCCCTTTCATGAGGAGAAGAGCCCGTCGTTCAACGTGACCCCCACCCGGGGTTACTGGTACTGCTTCGGCTGCGCCGAGGGAGGTGACGTCATCACCTTCGTCCGGCGTCTGGAGCACCTGTCGTTCGGCGAGGCGGTCGAGCGGCTGGCCGTCCGGGCGGGCATCCAGCTCCGCTACGAGCAGGGCGGCTACGTCCCGGGGCGCGAGCAGGGCGAGCGCACCCGCCTGATCGAGGCCCATCGGGCGGCGGCCGAGTTCTACGTCTCGAAGCTGGCCGCGCCCGACGCCGCGATCGGGCGCAGGTTCCTGTCGGAGCGCGGGTTCGAGAGGGTCGACGCCGAGCGTTTCGGCGTCGGGTACGCCCCGGCCGAGTGGGAGGCGCTCTCGCGGCATCTGATGGCCAGGGGGTTCACCAGCGCGGAGCTGATCAAGGGAGGGCTGGCCAAGGAGGGGCGGCGCGGTCCGATCGACCGCTTCCGGGGACGGCTGGTCTGGCCTATTCGCGATATAACCGGTGATGTCATTGGTTTCGGCGCGCGGAAGTTGAATGACGCCGAAGACGGGCCGAAATACTTGAACACTCCAGAAAGCCCGCTCTATAAGAAGAGTGAGGTCCTCTACGGTGTGGACCTGGCCAAGCGTGAGATCTCCAAGCGCTCCCAGGCCGTGATCGTCGAAGGCTACACCGACGTGATGGCCTGTCACCTGTCGGGCGTGCCGACGGCGGTGGCCACCTGCGGCACCGCGTTCGGCGAGGAGCACATCAAGGTGCTCCGGCGGCTGCTGCTCGACCACACGGGCTCCCAGGGCGAGGTGGTCTTCACCTTCGACGGCGATTCCGCCGGGCAGAAGGCGGCGCTGCGCGCCTTCGCCGACGAGCAGAAGTTCGCCACCCAGACCTTCGTGGCGGTGCAGGCGGACGGGCTCGACCCGTGCGACCTGCGCATCAGGCATGGCGATGCGGCCGTACGCGACCTGATCGCCGGCAGGGAACCGCTGTTCGCCTTCGCCATTCGCAGCGTGATCTCCCGCTACGACGCGAGCACCAACGAGGGGCGGCTCGCCGGGCTCGACGCCGCGGCACCCATCGTGGCCCGGATCAAGGACCAGGGACTGCGCAAGCTGTACGCGGTGAGCCTGGACCGCTGGCTCGGTTTCAACGACGAGGGCTTCGTGCTGGACCGGATCATGGAGGTGTCCCTGCGGGCACAACCGGGTCCCCGCCAGAAGGCCAGGCCGAGGAAGATCGCCGACCTGACCGACCCCACGGTCAGGACCGAGGCCGAGATTCTCAAACTGGCGGTGCAACGTCCCGCGCTGCTCGGCCCGGAGTTCGACGTGATGGGCGGGGAGGCGTTCACCCTTCCCGAACATCTCGCCCTCTACAAGCTCATCGCCGACGCGGGCGGCACGGCGGCGGCCGGAGCCGGCGGGCGGGAATGGGTGGACCGGTTGCTGGGCGGCGTGAACGACTCCCTGCGGGGACTCCTGACGCGTTTCGCGGTCGAGGAGATCCGCGCCGACCTGACAAGTGAGGAACGGTACGCGGCGGGACTGCTGGTGGCACTTGAGTTGATCACCGTCACTCGGGTGCTCGATCAGCTCAAATCACGCATGGAGCGGACCAATCCCGTCGAGGCGCCGGAGGATTACAAGCGGTTGTACGCGGAATTGGTCGCGCTCGAGCAGCAGCGGCGCGTGCTGAGGGAACGCGCCGCCGCGAGCTGACCGCGTAATTGGCTTTAATATCCGCGAGGCGATTCCACCAAACCCGAATAAGGTCTCGATCCGATAATGATCGCGGCCTTACCTTCGGTGACAAAAATAGGTCTGCCATTTAGGGGACCCAATACAGCAGACTGTCTCCCGTGGGTGCATCGGTGCTGCCAAGTGGGCCGCCATCGGTAGACCAGGTGGCCGACCTCGTCACGAAGGGAAGAGAGCGCGGAAGCGTCACGGTCGATGACGTGGCCGCCGCTCTCGACAAGTCCGAGCTGCCGTCCGACGCGCTTGAGCGCGTCGTTCGCATGCTCGCCGAGCAGGGAGTGGAGGTCCTTGAGCCCCAGAGCGACGAGGAGCCCGCCCGGTCCGATGAGGAGGATGTCGGAAAAAGGGCTCCTACCAGCGATCTCGTCCGGATCTACCTGCGGGAGATCGGCCGTGTGCCCCTGCTCACGGCCGAGGAGGAGGTGGAGCTCGCCAAGTCCATCGAGGCGGGCCTGTTCGCCGAGGACAAGCTGACCAGCGTCGTCTCGCGTCTGGTCTTCCCGGAGTTCAAGGAGCTCGCCTGGCAGGGCACACGGGCCAAACAGCGGCTGATCGAGGCCAATCTGCGGCTGGTCGTGTCAATCGCCAAAAGATATGTGGGACGCGGGATGCTGTTCCTGGACCTCATCCAGGAGGGCAACCTCGGGCTCATCCGGGCGGTCGAGAAATTCGACTACACCAAGGGCTACAAGTTCTCCACATATGCCACCTGGTGGATTCGCCAGGCGATCACCAGGGCCATCGCGGACCAGGCGCGCACCATTCGGATTCCGGTGCACATGGTCGAGACGATCAACAAGCTGGTGCGCGTCCAGCGTCAGCTTCACCAGGACCTCGGCCGCGAGCCGGCGCCCGAGGAGATCGCCCTGGAGATGGACCTGCCGATCGACAGGGTGATCGAGATCCAGCGGATCGCCCAGGAGCCGGTCTCGCTCCAGTCGCCGATCGGTGAGGAGGACTCCGACCTCGGTGACTTCATCGAGGACGCGGACGCGGTGGTCCCGATGGAGGCGGCGGCCTTCATCATGTTGCAGGACCAGCTCGACGACATCCTCGCGACGCTCTCAGATCGTGAACAGCGCATCATCCAGCTGCGCTTCGGGCTCGCGGACGGCCACCCCCGGACGCTGGAGGAGGTCGGCAGGGAGTTCGGCGTGACGCGTGAACGCATCCGCCAGATCGAGTCGAAGACCCTCGCCAAGCTACGCCACCCGACGAGGGCGCAGATGCTTCGCGACTACCTCGACTGAGGAGCCACACGGCGCGGCCCCGGGAACCCAGGTTCCCGGGGCCGCGCCGTTTCGCGGCCTTTTTCCCGCATCGTTTCGCGGGCCTTTTCCCCGCATTCGGAAAGGCCGGGGCGACGCTGGACTGTTCTCCTGGCCGATACAGGCGCAGACTGGGCGAATGGAGTCGCGAGCGGCGGTCGACGATGCCGCGCTCGGGCGCGAGGCGTGGTCCGTGCTCGACGCGAACTCGACGGGGGCCGCGACCGTGCCCGCGCCGGGCCTCTACCCGCACCAGTGGAACTGGGACTCGACCTTCGTCGCGATCGGCCTGGCCCGCTGGGACACCCGTAGGGCCGGGACCGAGCTGCTCAGCCTGCTGGCGGGGCAGTGGCACACCGGGATGGTGCCGCACATCGTCTTCCAGCCCGCCCACGCGGAGGTCTACTTCCCCGGCCCGTCGGTCTGGCGCTCAAAGGAGCACCGAGCCTCTCCCAACGGGGTGTGCACCTCCGGGCTGACGCAGCCGCCGCTGCACGCGCTGGCCCTGTGGTGGGTGTGGAGGCACGCGGTCGACCGTGACACGGCCGCGGCCCTCGTACGGCGGATCTACCCGATGCTGGTCGCCCAGCACGACTACCTCGCCACGTCCAGGGACCTTGGCGGGGGAGGGCTGGCCGCGATCGTGCATCCATGGGAGTCGGGGATGGACGACAGCCCCGTCTGGGACGCCCCGCTGGAGGCGCTGCCCCCGGTCCGCCACGCCTACCGGCGGGAGGATCCCTCCCAGCGGCATCCCGACAGCCAACACGACCGCTACATGGCGCTGGTCCTGGGCTACCGGGACTCCGGCTACGATCCGGCCTATCTGAGAGACGAGCACCCGTTCGCGGTCGAGGACCCGATGTTCAACGGGATCTGGCTCGCCTCCTGCCAGGCTCTCGCCGAGCTGGCCCCCGTGGCCGGCGCGGACGCGGGCCCGCACCGGGAGGCGGTGGAGCGGATCCGCGCGGCGCTGCTGGACCGGCTCTGGGCCGACGGTGTCTTCCACGCCCGTGACCTGCGCGCGGGGCGGCTCAGCTCCATCCGCACGGTCGGCTGTTTCGGGCCGATGCTCGATGAGGGGCTGCCGGCCGACAGGGTCGCGGAGCTGGTGGGGGTGCTGGAGTCGGCGGGCTTCATGGGAGCCGCGGGGTACCCGGTGCCGAGTTGCGAGATCCGCGCTCCGCAGTTCGACCGGTCCTGCTACTGGCGCGGGCCGTCCTGGGTGAACACCAACTGGCTGCTGCGGCGGGCGGCGGCGGTGCACGGCCTGGCGGGGCTGGCGCGGGTGCTGGGCTCGCAGACCCTGCGCCTTGTACGGCAGGCGGGTTTCCGCGAGTGCTTCGACCCCTTCGACGGCAGTGGGCGAGGCAGCCGGGACTTCTCCTGGTCGGCCGCGCTCACCCTCGACCTGCTCGCGGATACCGTGGAGTGTTGAGGTACGGCCATCGCCGGACACGACACCGAACCTGCGGGGGGTCGCGCCGCGTCTCCTCGTGGGCGCCGCGCCCGAGCTCTCCACGCTGTGAGGATTCAGATGAAGCTCTTCCACCGCCTGCCCGCCGAGGTCCGCGGGGCCGTCGATCCCGGCGACCGGGTGCTCACCTATGCCGAAGGCCCGGACGGCTACGTGATCGCCGCGGACAGGGCACTTTACCTGGGCGGCGAGCGCCTGCCCTGGTTCCAGGTGGACCGCGGAGCATGGGACGAGGAGGGGCTGACCGTCGTCACCACCGACGGGCGGTCGCACCGGGCGCTGCTGCCCGAGCCCGGCAGGGTCCCCGAGGCCGTGCGGGAGCGGGTGACCGCCTCGATCGTGGTCAACCAGTACGTCCCGCTGGACGCGCGAGGGGGAGTGCGGCTGGTGGCGAGGAAGGCCGACGCCGACCGGCTGGTCTGGGAGTTCGTCTTCGACGCGGGTCTGGACCCGGACGACGCCGGGTTGCGCGCTCTCGCGGAGCAGGCGCTTGAGGAGACCCGCAGGAGCTTCGGCGTCTGAGCCGGGGGGCCGGGGTGCCCGGACACGCGAAAGGCCCCTGGCGGGGCCTTTCGCGCCGGAGGGCCGCGCTGCCCGTGGGTGCCCGGAGGGCCGCGCTGCCCGTGGGTGCCCGGAGGGCCGCGCTGCCCGTGGGCGCCGGCCGGGCGGCACCGGCGGGATCAGTGGGGTGCGTCGGTCCTCTGGTTCTCCGGCCAGCCGGTGCCCGTGTCGTCGTGCTCGTCGCCGTGCCGGCCGTTCGCCGACTGCATGAACGGCAGCCGGTTTCTGGCCGCGTCGCCCACCTTGGTCCTCGCCGCACCGGTGGCCCTGGAGACCTTGGCGCCCATCAGGCCGGCCGTCTCCTGCACGGTGGGGTTGTCGACGACCCGCTGGGCCATCCTCTTGATCTGCTCGTAACGCTCCCGTCCGGCGCGGCTCCCCAGGATGTAGCCGGACGCGAATCCCACCCCGAACATCAACCGATAACGCATGTCCACCTCCACAACCATGTTCCGCCGGCCGCCGTCCTGTGATCACCTGCGGATAGCCACTCGTCTCGCACCTACCCCGGAGTATCGATGCGACACACACCCATGGAGTGCGCTAATCTATTCCTGCGCCGCAAGGAACGGGGAGCACCCGGCCCGACCAGCGCAAAGCGCAATCCCGTGTAGCTCAATCGGCAGAGCAGCCGGCTGTTAACCGGCAGGTTATAGGTTCGAGTCCTATCGCGGGAGCCAGCGTCAAAGCCCCGGAAGCCCAGCTTCCGGGGCTTTTGGCGTCTCACGCCCAGGTTTGGCGTCTCACGCCTGGGTTTGGCGTCCCCCCATGCCCTGATTCGGCGGACAAACCACGGTGAATCACAGAAAATAGGGGAGGCCGTGCCCGGTGTCGCCGCGATCGTGGCGAGTGAACCGGTGCGCGGTCGCCGCGGACAACAGCGATCGCAGCGGGGAAGGGCCGCCGCGTTCAGGGCACCACGCCGCCCGGAACGGTAGTCGTGCTCGTGAGCCACAATGGGTGGTTTTTCTGTGCTGACCTGGCGAAGGTCCCGGCGGCGTGCGCCGGATCCGGCCCACGAGGTCCCCAAGGTCCCCGAGACGCCTCCAGTCGACGTGATGGCGGCGGCCGAGGACTACCTGAGGCTGTTTCACGCGGAGAATCCCGGCACGGGGGTTCTACGGGAGCGCCTGCGCGAGATCCGGCGGGAGATCGCCGACACGGGAACGTACACGCACACCACCGGCGAGCTGATCTTCGGCGCCAGGGTGGCCTGGCGCAACAGCGGCAGATGCATCGGGCGGCTGTACTGGCGCTCGCTGCGGGTGCGCGACCGGCGGCACGTCACCACCGCCGAGGGGGTCGCCGTCGAGTGCGTGAACCACCTGCGGGACGCGGCGCCCGCCCGCCGGATCCGCCCGACGATCACCGTGTTCCCCCAGGACCGACCGGGGGCGCCGGGACCGCGGATCTGGAACGAGCAGCTCATCAGATACGCCGGGTACCCGACGGCGGACGGTTCGGTCGTCGGGGACCCCCGCTACATCGGCTTCACCGCGATGCTGCGCGAGCTGGGCTGGCCCGGCGGCCCCGGAAGCCCCTTCGACGTCCTCCCACTGGCGATCTCGGTCGGGAACAGGCCGCCGCTGCTGTCCGAGATCCCCGGCGACGCCGTGCTGGAGGTCGCGCTCTCGCACCCCAACCACCCGTGGTTCGAGCAGCTGGGGCTGCGCTGGCACGCCGTGCCGGTCATCTCGAACATGTGCCTGGAGATCGGCGGCGTCTGCTACCGGGCGGCGCCGTTCAACGGCTGGTACATGGGCACCGAGATCGGCGCCCGCAACCTGGCCGACGCCGACCGCTACGACCTGATGCCGTTGATCGCACAGCGCCTGGGGCTGAACACCGGCACCGACCGCTCGCTCTGGCGGGACCAGGCGCTGGTGGAGCTGAACGTGGCGGTCCTGCACTCCTTCGAGCGGGCGGGGGTGACGATGACGGACCACCACACCGAGGCCAGGCACTTCCTGATCCACCTGGAGCGCGAGGAGCGGGCAGGCCGGGTCTGCCCCGCGGACTGGACCTGGATCGTGCCGCCCATGTCGGCCTCGGCCACGCCGGTCTTCCACCGCTACTACGAGGACAGGCGGCTGTCACCGAACTTCGTCCACCACGCCGACTCCCTGAGGTGTGCGCTTGGTCACCGGACTGCAACGGGAGGTTAATCCAGGGGAAACGTGCCGGCGGTGCACTTGCAGTGACCCACCGCATGGTGGGGCGCATCTAGGGTTCCGCCGCCGCCGACGCCGGGCGTCACGACCGTGAGGCCGTACGGCGACGGCGCGGGACTGGTCCGAGAGGTGCAGGCGGCCGCGTGGCCGTTCCACGGCGGGACAAAAGCCCGGGAGGCCGGCCGATCCCGGCTGTCCTCCAGCCGGGGTCCGAGCTGATCGGAGCTCCCATGCACTGGCACCCGTCCGCTTCCGACCCCGCCCGCCAGGGCCCCTCCGGCGCGGCCCCCTCGGGCCCCGACAGGTACGGTCCCGAGGCCCGCTTCGCCGTCGACCGCGAGGCCGAGCTGCCCACCACCAACTGGGAGCGCGAGGTCGCCTGGGCCCTGGAGGTGGGCCTGCAGGGCGCCGACTCCATCGTCGACCGGCGCATCCCGACCTTCTCCCGCGGAGAACTGCCGCACTTCGCCGGGATCAACACCTTCCTCAAGGCTCCGTACGTCGAGGACGTGCGGCGCTGCGGCGCGTACGACGTGGCGATCCTGGGCGCGCCGTTCGACGGCGGCACGACCTACCGCTCGGGCACCCGCTTCGGCCCGCAGGGCATCAGGAAGATCTCCGCCCTGTACGGCCCCTACAGCTTCGAGCTGGGGGTGGATCTGCGCGAGTCGATCACGATGGCCGACCTCGGGGACGTGTTCACCATCCCCGGCAACATCGAGAAGACCTTCGACCAGATCTCCAAGGCCGTCTCGCACGTCTACTCCAGCGGGGCGTTCCCGGTCGTGCTGGGAGGCGACCACTCCATCGGTTACCCGACCGTGCGCGGCGTGGCCGAGCACCTGTCGGGCAACCTCGGGATCATCCACTTCGACCGGCACGTGGACACCCAGGAGACCGACCTCGACGAGCGCATGCACACCACGCCGTGGTTCCACGCCACCGACATTCCCAACGTGCCGCCGGAGAACCTGGTGCAGATCGGCATCGGCGGGTGGCAGGCGCCCCGACCTGGGGTAAAGGTCGGTCGTGAGCGCGGCACCACGATCATGACGGTCACCGACTGCGTGGAGATGGGCATCGAGGCGGCGGCCGAGCGCGCGCTGGAGGTCGCCTGGAAGGACGCCGAGGCCGTGTGGCTCTCCTTCGACGTCGACTGCCTGGACGCCGCGTTCGTCCCCGGCACCGGCTGGCCGGAACCCGGCGGCTTCCTGCCGCGCGAGGTCCTGAAGTTCATCCAGATCATCGCCGACGCGGCGCCGCTGGCCGGGATCGAGGTCGTGGAGTGCTCGCCACCCTACGACAACGCGGAGATCACCTCGCTGATCGCCGCCCGCGTCATCTGCGACACCCTCGGCTGCCTGGTCCGTTCCGGGCACCTGCCCAAGAGGAAGGGAACCGCGTGATGCTCCGCCGCCTGCTCGTCTCGCTCTGCCTGCTCGCCGCCTGTGCGGCGTGCGCGTCCACCCCCGGCGGGTCCGCCGGGCCGGCCGCGTCCGGCGAGAAGAAGGCTCTCACCCTGGGCTTCTCCGCCTGGCCCGGCTGGTTCCCCTGGCAGGTCGCCCAGGAGAAGGGGCTGTTCGCCAAGAACGGCATCAAGGTCGAGCTGAAGTACTTCGACAGCTACACCGACAGCCTGACCGCGCTGGCCACCGGCAACGTCGACGCCAACAGCCAGACGCTCAACGACACCCTCGCCTCGGTGTCCGGCGGGGCGAAGCAGACGATCGTGCTGGTCAACGACAACTCCACCGGCAACGACCAGATCATCGCCAGGTCCGGCATCTCCACGGTGGCCGACCTGAAGGGCAGGACCGTCGCGGCCGAGCAGGGCACCGTCGACCACTATCTGCTGCTGCTCGCGCTGCGGAAGGCGGGGCTGACCGAGAAGGACGTCACCTTCAAGCCGCTGCCGACGGACGCCGCCGCGGCGGCCTTCAAGGCGGGCCAGGTGGACGCGGTCGGCGTGTTCGCGCCCTTCACCACCACCGCCCTGGGGCTGCCGGGTTCCACGGCCATCGCCACCTCCAAGGACTTCCCCGGCGCGATCCCCGACCACCTGGTGGTGGCCGGCTCGCTGGTCGCCGAGCGGCCGCAGGAGGTGCAGGCACTGGTGAAGACCTGGTTCGAGACCCTGGAGTGGATCGCGGCCAACAGAGCGGAAGCCACCGCGATCATGGCCAGGCGGGCGGGGGTGAACGAGGCCGACTACGCGAGCTACGACGCGGGAACCACGATCTTCTCCCTGGCCGACAACCTGGCCGCCTTCGAGCCCGGCGACACCGACGACCACCTCGACCACCAGGCCGCCCTGATCGCGAAGTTCCTCGTCGCGTCGGGCCTGGCCGACACCGAGCCGTCGCTGGACGGTCTTTTCGAGCCAAGGTTCGTCAGGAGCCTCAAGCCGTGAGTGCGGGAGCGCCGATATGGAGAGCACACCGGGCGACGACCGATTGTGGCCGGGGCGGGTTCAGCTCGCCCTGCTCGCCACCAGGAAGGTCGCGGCAGTCATGAGCGTGAGGACCGCGGAGTCCGTCGCGCCCCCCGAGGTGGGGCGGCGAGCCTGGGAGCCGCTGCCCCGGCGCGCGGGCCGGCCGGGTCCGGCCTGGAAGCGGAGCTCCGGGGTGTCCGTCCGTGCCCGCTGGGGTCTGCGGGCGGCCTCGGTACTGGTCCCGCTCGCCCTCTGGACCGTCGTCAGCATGGCGGAACTGGTCGATCCGACCTTCCTGCCGTCCCCGCTGGCCGTCCTGGAGGCGTTCGCGGAGATGCTGGGCACCGGCCTGCTGCTCGACGACACCCTCGCCAGCCTCGGCCGGGTCGGGGCCGGGTTCGGGCTGGCGGTGGCGATCTCGGTGCCGGTGGGCGTCGCGATGGGCACCTCGGCCGTGGCACTGGCCCTGCTGGAACCGGCGGTCG
Source organism: Streptosporangium sp. NBC_01755 (assembly GCF_035917995.1). Taxonomy (NCBI): domain Bacteria; kingdom Bacillati; phylum Actinomycetota; class Actinomycetes; order Streptosporangiales; family Streptosporangiaceae; genus Streptosporangium; species Streptosporangium sp. NBC_01755. The sequence continues at coordinate 5,700,019 of NZ_CP109131.1, forward strand.
GCCTGCTCCGCTACATGCCGGCCGCCGCGTTCATTCCCCTGCTGATCATCTGGCTGGGCCTCGGCGAGCCGTCCAAGGTCGCGATTCTGCTGCTGGGCGTGGTGTTCTTCAACACGCTGATGGTCGCCGACGCCGTACGGCGGGTGCCGGGCGAGCTCGGCCAGGCGGCAGCCACCCTGGGCGCCCGGCGTGGCGAGATCCTCAGGAAGGTGATCTGGCCGTACGCGCTCCCGGCGGTGGTGGACGCGGCGCGGATCAACGCCGCCGCCGCGTGGAACTTCGTGGTGGTGGCCGAGCTGATCGCCGCCGAGTCCGGGCTCGGCTACCGGATCATCCGGGCCCAGCGGTTCCTGCAGACCGACAAGATCTTCGCGGTGCTCATCGTGATCGGGGTGGTCGGCCTGCTGATCGACGTCGTGCTGCGCGTGCTGCGCGACCGTCTCGGAAGGTGGACGGCATGACCCTCGTGCTGCGCGGCGTGGCCAAGGACTACGGGACCACCCGCGTCCTGGACGGCATCGACCTGTCGATGGAGCCGGGCGAGTTCGTGTGCGTGGTCGGGGCGAGCGGCTCGGGCAAGTCGACGCTGCTGTCGCTGATCGCCGGGCTCTCCCCGGCCAGCGCGGGCTCCATCACGCTCGGCGGGGCACCCGTCGTCGGCCCCGGTCCCGAGCGCGGGCTGGTCTTCCAGTCGGGAGCGCTGTTCCCCTTCCTCACCGTCGCCGAGAACGTGGCCTTCGGACTGCGGCTGCTGCCGATCTCCGGGGCCGACCGGGAACGGCGGGTTCGCTGGTATCTCGGCGAGGTCGGGCTGTCGTCCCTGGCGGACGCGCTGCCCCGGCAGCTGTCCGGTGGGCAGCGCCAGCGGGTGGCGATCGCCAGGGCGCTGGCGTGCGAGCCGGCCGTGCTCCTGCTCGACGAGCCGTTCGGGGCGCTGGACGTGCAGACCAAGGAGGACATGCAGCTCTTCCTGCGCGAGGTGTGGCGCGACACGGGCACGACCGTGCTGATGGTCACCCACGACGTGGAGGAGGCGGTCCTGCTCGCCCAGCGGGTCCTCGTCTTCGCCTGCGGGCCCGGCAGGGTCGCCGCCGAGGTCCCGATCGACCTGCCCGCCTACCGGGCCCTCGCCGTCAAGCGGACCTCCCTCTTCCTGGGCCTGCGCGCCACCGTCGAGGACCTGGTCCGCTCGCACATGCTGACACCTGGGAAGGAAAAGGTGTAGAACGACATTCTGTGGCTCTCCGGGCGGGGAGCTCCTGTGGCTCTCCGGGCGGGGAGCTCCTGTGGCTCTCCGGATGGGGAGCTCCTGTGGCTCTCCGGATGGGGAGCTCCTGTGGCTCTCCGGATGGGGAGCTCCTGTGCGGGAGCGCCCCGAGGGCTTCCGGGAGGGAGAGGCGATGGTCGACTCCTTCACCCGGCCGGACTTCGCCGAGGGCGTCGCCGGCTTCCCGCCGCTGTAGTCGCTACGACGCTCTCAGCTGTAGTCGCTACGGCGCTCTCAGCTGACCAGGGTGAGCCAGTGCGGGGCGGTGTCGAAGGGGGCCGTGCGGGCGGCGACGGCCTCCATCAGCCAGGCGGCCGAGGCGCGGGCGCTCCGGACGACCTCGGGCGGGTAGGCGTACCTGACCCTGTGCTCCTCGAACTCGTCCTCGTCGTCCAGGAAGACCCGGCTGGTGCGGCCCCTCGCCAGATCGCGGCGCGTCCGGATCACATCCAGGTCCAGGTCGATCATGGTGACCTCGCCGTCTCCCCATATCGGCACCGTGGAGATGTCGCAGTAGATCTCGTGCTTGTGCGGGGCGGTGTTGAAGGCCGCGGTCCACCAGGCGTCGTGGGGGAAGAGCATCACGAACGGGTGAGGCCAGGCGATCTCGGGTCCGTCCCCCTTGCGACCGCTGGAATTGGCCACGCAACCGGTCCATACCCCGTGCTCGTCCTCGCCGAGCAGCAGGCCGCGGTGGTGCCAGTGCAGCGATCCGTCGTACTTGCGGTAGACCACATTCACCGTCTCATAGGGCATTCCCCGACAATAAGGCTTGACAGAGATCTATGTATTTCCTACTTTATAAGTAGGTTACGAGCGTCAGTGCGGAGCCCCGGCTGGCTGACCGGCAACCCTCGCACCGCGGCGGGGTGCCCCCGGGGGAGACCTGGCGGCACGGTCGGCGTGCCGCAAGCGCGGACCCCCTCACCGGGGTCACCGAGACATGCCCGGGAGAGCCACATGTCGAAGATCAGCACATCGAACCAGGCGAGCCCCGCCGGCCTCGACACCTGCCGCCCCTTCCCCGGGATTCCCGCCGAGCCGGGGCAGTGGCACCGCAGAGCCGCCGTATGAGCGCCTCGATCGCCGTCGTCGGCGCCGGCCCGACGGGCACCTGCCTGGTGGAGCGCATCTGCGCCAACGCCGCCGACCTGCTCGGCTGGCCCTCGCTGGACGTCCACGTGATCGACCCCCACCCGCCGGGCGGCGGCCGCGTCTGGCGCCGTGACCAGCCCGACCTGCTCTGGATGAACTCCGCCGCCGCCGACGTGACGCTCTTCACCGATGAGTCGGTGCGCTGTGAGGGGCCGATCCGTTCAGGCCCCACGCTGGCCGAGTGGCTCGGCGGGGACCCCGGCACCTTCGCCTCCCGTCCGGCCCAGAACGGCTACCTCTCCCACGTCTTCAGGCACGCGGTGGCGACCGCACCGCGCGGGGTCCGGGTGCACGTGCACCCCACCCGCGCCGTCGATCTCGCGGACATCCCCGGCGGTCAGGCGGTGCTGCTGCAGGACGGCCGGACGATCGAGGCCGACGCGGTGATCCTGGCTCAGGGGCACGGCGACGTGATCCCGAACGGGGAGGAGCGGGCGCTGGCCGACCTGGCCGCGCGCGACGGGCTGCGCTACCTGCCCACCGCGCCGGCCAGCGGCCCGGCCAGGGCCATGCCGAGGGGCGTCAGCCCGATGGAGAGCAGCCAGTCGTACGCGGACACCCGTGAGATCGCCTCGGTGGGGATGTGTTCCTGCACGGCGGTCTCCCAGAGCGGGGACATGAACGCCAGACCGCCGGTCATCAGCCCGTAGGTCGAGGTCGAGGTCGAGGTCGAGGTCCGTGCCGGAGGCGGATTCGGAGGCCGGGACGGGCTCGGAGCGCGGAAAACCGCATGTCGAACCGGGGAACGGATCGCTAGCATGAGAACATGACTTTCCTGGTGATGCTCTCCCCCTGAAACCGGGGTCGCCTGACGTCTTCTCGAGGCCCTGAAACGGGGCCTCGATCTGTTTTCGGGCTTCAGCGGAGGTTCCGATGTCCCGAATCCTGCTCACCACGACCATCCCGTACATCAACGCGCGCCCCCACCTGGGCTTCGCCCTGGAGCTCGTCCAGGCAGACGTACTCGCCAGGCACCACCGCCTGCTCGGTGACGAGGTCAGGCTTCAGACGGGCACCGACGACAACTCGCTCAAGAACGTGCGGGCCGCCGAGGCCGAGGGGATCTCCGTACGGGATCTCGTCGACCGCAACGCCGCCGAGTTCGCCCGGCTGGCGGGACCGCTCTCGCTCTCCTTTGATGACTTCATCCGTACCAGCGCCGACCCCCGGCACCGGCCCGGCGTCGAACGGTTCTGGCGGGCCTGCTCCGCCGACCTGTACCGCAGGCACTACGAGGGCCTCTACTGCGTCGGCTGCGAGCAGTTCTACCCGCCCGACGAACAGTGCCCCGAGCACGACGCCCCCCTCCAGCACGTGTCCGAGGAGAACTGGTTCTTCCGCCTGTCCCGCTACCGCGACGAGCTGTACAGCCTCATCGACAGCGGCCGCATTCGTGTCGAGCCCGCCGAGCGCCGCAACGAGATCCTCACCTTCATCGCGGCTGGGCTGTCCGACTTCAGCGTTTCTCGATCCCAGGCGCGGGCGCGTGGCTGGGGCATCCCCGTGCCGGGCGACCCCGGACAGGTGATCTACGTGTGGTGGGACGCGCTCGGCAACTACCTGACCGCGCTGGACTACGCGAAGGGAGAGCACGGCCGCTGGTGGTCCGGTGCCGACCGGCGGATCCACGTGCTCGGCAAGGGCGTCCTGCGCTTCCACGCGGTCTACTGGCCGGCGATGCTGCTGTCGGCGGGGGAGTTGCCGCCGACGGACATCCTGGTCCACGACTACCTGACCGTGGACGGCCGGAAGATCAGTAAATCGGCCCGCTACGGTGTCGCCGGCGGGCAGGGTGCCTCCGCTGCTCCTCGCGGTGTGGGCGTCTCCACCGGAGCCTTCGACGTCCCGGGCGGTTCCGGTGTTCCGGGCGGCCCTGGAGTCTTGGGCGGTTCCGGTGTTCCGGGCGGCCTCGATGTCTCCGGCCACTCCGGTGGCGGCCCCGTGGGAACCGACCTCTCGGCCGTCGACCCGATCGGGCTCGTCGAGGTGTACGGCGTGGACGCGGTCAGGTGGTGGCTGCTGCGCGAGGTGCCCAGGTGCGGCGACGTCGACTTCACCGCGAGGCGGCTCGTCGCCCGCCACGACGGCGAACTGGCCGACGGGCTGGGCAACCTCGTCAACCGGGTGGTCAGCATGGTCCACCGATACCGGGGCGGAATCGTGCCCGAAGAGCGTGAGACGGCTCTGGACGAGGTCAGAGGTCATGCCCGAGGCGCGGTGATCGAGGCTCTGGAGGTGTTCGACTTCCGCGCGGCCACCGCCGCCGTCTACGCGGTCGCCGAGGAGGCCAACCGGTACGTCAACCGCACCGAGCCGTGGCGCCTCGCTCGCGAGGGCTCGCCCCGGCTCGACGAGGTCCTCGGCACCCTCGTCGCCACCTGCAGGGAGCTGGCGGACCTGCTGTCCCCCTTCCTCCCGGACGCCTCGGCGCGGATCGCCGGCCAGTGCAGGGGAGAGCGGCTTGCCGACCCGGTCCCGCTCTTCCCCCGCCACCGCCCCCGGGGTCCCGCCCCGGCTCGAGCCCCCGCCGCAGGAGTTGCGGGAGCCGCGGGAGCCGCGGGAGCCGCGGGAGTCGCGGGAGTCGCGGGAGTCGCGGGAGTCGCGGGAGTCGCGGGCTAGCAACGGCCGGGAACGTTCACCCGGCTGAGCGGTCCGCGATCCACGGATACGGGCCTGGCCGGAGCGGCGGTCACCGCACTGGGGAACGATGCCGAGGCAGAGCACGGGGGCATGTGCTCGCGTGCGGGTCAGATCAGACGACGGGCTCCCGCTGCCGGAGTCGCCGGGTAGATCTCCGGTGCGGCCCAGCCGCGCTCGGCGTAGGCGCGGGTAACGGATTCCCGCACGGACTCCACCCGCTCGTCGGTGACCAGTGCGATCGCCGAGCCGCCGAACCCGCCGCCGGTCATCCGAGCTCCCCGGGCACCACCCCTGACCGCCGACTCCACGGCCACGTCCAACTCGGCGCAGGACACCTCGAACTGGTCGCGCAGCGACAGGTGGGAGGCGTTCAGCAGGGCGCCGATCTCCCGTACCGCCCCGGCCCGCAGCAGCCCGATCACCGCCTCGACCCGGTGGTTCTCGGTCACCACGTGCTGGGTGCGCCTGCGCTCGTCACCGCTCAGCCTGGCGAGGGCGCCACCCAGGTCGGTGACGTCGCGCAGCGCGTCGACGCCCAGGTGCTTCGCGGCGTTCTCGCAGTCACGGCGGCGGCGGGCGTACTGCCCGTCGGCGAGCTCGTGGTGCACTCCGGTGTTGATGATGAGCAACTGGAGGCCGTGGCTCGCCAGGTCGAACGGGATGTTCCTGGTGCCGAGGCTTCGGCAGTCCATGAACAGGGCCTTCCCCTCTTCGCCGAGCGCCGAGGCCGCCTGGTCCATGATCCCGCACGGTATGCCCACGAAGTCGTTCTCGGCCTTCTGTGCGGCCAGCGCGATCTCCATCTTGGTGAGGCCGAGCCCGTACAACTCGTTCAGCGCCGTGCCGACGACCACCTCCAGCGCCGCGCTCGACGACAGCCCCGCTCCCTGCGGCACGTCCCCGCCGATCACCACGTCCGCGCCCCCGACCCGGTGCCCGGCCTCGCGGAGCACCCAGAACATCCCGGCCACGTAGCGGGCCCAGCTCTCGGCCTCGTCGAGCGTCGCGAGCGTGACCGGCTCGCCCGCCTGCAACGACCGCAGCCGGATCACCCCGTCCTCGCGCGGCGAGGCCGCCGCGGTCACCCCCCACGGCACCGCGAACGGCAGCACGAACCCGTCGTTGTAGTCGGTATGCTCCCCGATCAGGTTGACCCGCCCCGGCGCGTGCCACACCCCGGCGGGCTCCGTTCCGCACGACTCCCGGAAAGCGTCAATAACGCGCATGATCCAACACTCCTCAACAAGGTCCACCGTCAGGGTAGCGAGTCCCCTGGAGCCGGGTTTCGCCAAAGGTCACATCTTGAACCGTCCCGCCTGGCAAGTGTGCGAACAGCGCCCACGTTTGGTTGAATGCCGCAGTACGGTGTGCACGAGGGGCGGTAGCTCAGCTGGTTAGAGCAGGGGACTCATAATCCCTGGGTCGCGGGTTCGAGTCCCGCCCGCCCTACCCTCGTAGAAAGCCCTGATCAGGCTTCTGACCTGCGGTTTCTATCTTAGATGACCTTGCCGGTCTGCCGGACCATCGCCGGTCCGGCTCTGAGATGATCTCCAGGTGGACCATTGCCGGACCATGCGTGTTGATCATGGGGTCTCAGGCCACCGATCCGCAGGCGACGCGAAGGTGCCCCGCGCCTGAATCGTGAAGACCCACCCCTCCTCACGCAGAAGCGGACGGCCTGGCGGACGGTCTCCCGGGCGACACCGTGCACCTGAACCATCCGAGCCTCGCTCGGGATCGGCGTCATCGGCTCCAGCTCTCCGGTGCGGATCTGCTCGCGGGTGATCCGGGCGATCTGGCGGTACTTTGGTTCCGGGTCGAAGTGATCAACGGCCATGATCTTGAACGTAGTGGTGGACCTGGTTGACCCCCTCTCGGCTACGTACGCACTCTGTGCGCTGCTGCCGGGTCGCCGGTGAACATCCTGCTCCAAGTAGTCCAGACGCATGAGAGCCCCGGCGCCGGGGCTCTCATGCGTCTGGACTACTGGTCGGCCGGTGGAGCCACGAACGTCCCGAGTCCACGCACTGAGTAGGCGATGCCTTCCTCGCGGAGCCGAGTGAGGATCTTCTGGGCGGTGTTCGGGGCGATCTCGAACTCGCGGACCAGCTCATGCTGCGACGGGAGTTGGGTGTCTGCAGGGTAGGTGCCGTCCGCAATGCGCGCTTTCAAGATCTCGGCGATGTCGGTCTCGACGGTGGAGACGCGCTCCTCGATGTACGGCATGGACTCAGGATAGGACGTCGCGGGCAACCCGGTCAGTCCTTGTGGCCGAGGAACCGGGCGCCCCAGCGCACGAAGTGTCCCTTGCCGTCGCAGGCGCGAGCCAGTTCGGCCGCTAGGACGACCACCTCATCCCGAACAGCGTCCCCGCCGAGCTTCTCGCGGGCGATGGTCATCCACTCGGCGAAGTCGCCTCGGCGGTTGAGGTAGTCGCGGGCGGTCTGTGCGGCGGGCGGGGCCTCCAGGGCCGCGCCTCGGGGACGGAGGACACGGGCGGGGCCTTTCTCGCCTCTGCGGACGCGGAAGCTGCCCAAGGCTTCCCGGACGGCGGGCGATGGCGGCCTCGCGCTCCTCGGGGGTCACCGAGGGCTCGTCGGAGGCCGGAGCCTGCTCAGGGACGACGGGCGGCGGCTGGGCCTGGCGGGGGCGTAGGCGGCGCGGCGTTCGGCGGCGGCCCGGACTCGGTTGAGGAAGTCGGGGAGGTCGCCGTTTGTGATGACGGCGTTGACGAACGGTCCGAGACTGATGACCGGATCTTGCGGATCTCGAAGTCCATCGCACTCCCCGAGCTGGGGTGTTGCGACGACCACTAGAACGGAAGGTTCGTGGTCGGGGGCGCTTTCGTCGTGTCCGGCTGTCGCTGATCGTTTGCGGCTGACCGTGCCGAATGTGTGCCCAAGCTCGACGAAGATCATCGATTCCCTCGCAAGGGGCACCAGGCCGGACCCGGGGCCTGATGCACGTAGGGCAAACCGTGGACGGCTCGGTACGGTCGTTGATCTCGTGACCGGGGGGAACAGGTGATCGGTCCCAGAGTCAACTCTCGGTAAAGAAATCAAGGATTGTATGACCTGGTCAACGCACCTATTGACCAAAACTATAAGGATTCAGTAGAAAGCTCCGTAAACCCGGATGGAGGAGCTCGAACATGCGAAGTCGACTGGTCGGCGCCCTGGCCGCGGTGGTTCTGGTGCCGACGGTCGTCGCGATCCCAGGGGCCGCGACCGCCGAGACGGCCGGGGCCCCCACGTGCGCGGCGACGTACAAGGAGATCAACTCCTGGTCCTACTGGGAGAACGGGGCCCGGGTGACCGACAACATGGTCAAGATATTGATCAGGAACACCGGCACCTCGACCATCAACGAGTGGCAGTTGACCTGGACGTGGCCGGGCGACCAGAAGGTCACCATCTATCTGGCCGGCCGGATGGACCAGTCGGGGGCCGATGTGACCGTGGACAGCAACGGGTCGTGGAATCCCGTGAAGCCGAACGCCACGGTCCGGCAGACCTTCATCCAACGAGGGGCTTCCGCCGTCCCTGTCCCGGTCGTGACCTGTGCCCCCCGTCCGGTAGCACCTCGGGTACGGATTGACCATGTCAGGGAAGGCATGGCGGTGACGCCCACTCGTACGCCGTCTCCCTGGGCATGAACCCGCGGCCCACGCACAGGTCGACGGCAACCGCTGTACTCGCCCGCCGGGCGGGGCCGTGCTCATCCTCTGAGACGTGCCGGCACGGATCAGGCGACCTTTGAGGAGGGGGCCTTCCAGGTGTTGCACGCGCCCGGCTTCTTCGACGCGTAGCCCTGCTTGAACCAGTGGAGACGGTTGGCGGGCTTGCCGTACCAGTTGAACCTGGCGTACTCCTTTGGCGTCTCGGCGGTGAGGAGGGGCTTCCAGTTCTTGGCCGAACGTCCCAGGCTCTTCATGGAGATTCCACCCAGGCAGTCGGCCTGCAGGTAGTAGCGGTGCATTTGCTCGTCGCCGTCACCTACCTCCTCCCGGCTGGCCGGCAACGCCCACCAGGCCTCGCTGATGCCTGTCTGCGCCTGGATGAATCCGGCGTACGCCCGGGTGACCTCGACGAGCATGGCCTGGTCGGACTTGGCGTTGATCCAGTCGGAACCGAGTTGCACCTGAATGGAGCCGTAACAGGAGGCGGCGAAGGAGCCGGACACCTGCAGGCCGGTGAGGCAGAGACCGTTCTCGACCTTGGCCTTGATGCTCACCCCGGCCGGGACGAAGTCCTTGATGGTCTTGCGCCAGGCTGAGTTCAGGCAGCCGACGACCTTGGTCAAGTACTTCGTGGTGGAGGCCTTGGTGGTGCCCTTGGTCACCTTGCAGGAGACCGTGGGAAGGCTGCCCTGCTTGTAGAGCGGGTTGTGGGTCAGCTCGGGAGCCCCGACGATGGGACCGGCCGATGCGGTGGCCGTACCGGCGAACAACAGGACGAATACCCCAGCGGTGGTCGCCAATGTGCGAATCATCATGAAACATGATCGTAAGGGCAGGCAGCAGCTGAGGAGTGTCTCATTGTTTGACTTCCAGTGGGTTCGTTCGGGGGACAAGTGGGGGAACGGCGGAGACCTGGATGGCTACACCAGCGAGCTGCTCAAGTGCGCCGGCACTGTCAGTTCCGGGCCGGAGGAAGCCAACGCTGGACCAGGTGCCGTGGGACGGTGGCATCGACATGCCACAGCTTCCTCGCCCCGTGCCACTGGGGGCGTATCCCGGCGGCCTGTAGCGCGTGTTTGAACTCGTCCTTCTTGTCGAAGGGGACCTGTATGTAAAGGCGTCCGTCCAGCACGTCGCCGGTTCTGACATCGGGAGCCGAATCCGGCTCCGGCGACGTCTGTTTCCAGGTACGGGCAGGACGTTCCATCCGTGCGCGGTCGACGATGTGACGAACCTGCCGACAGGAGGACGGGTCGGTGATTCGCATCATCAGGTCGGTGGCGCCGGTGTTGGCGAGGAGGTTGAGCGAGCCGTGCCACAGCACGGTGTCGTCGACGATCATGACCTTCTCATGCATGCGCTCGCGTACCGCGACCAGGCAACCGGCGGCCTCAAGGTCTCGTACCAGAGCGCGCCTGCGCGGATCGTCGGCCTGGTCCCGGGTGTGGACGGTCACCTGCACTCCGTTTTCGATGCGCGGGGTGAGATGCCGCAGCCATCTGCCGACGGGGACCGGGTCCAGGAAGGCGCAGTAGATCTCGATGCTGCGCTGAGCTTGTTCGATGTCCCACGCGATGGCGCGGGACACCTCGTCGGCGGGGAAGAACGCAGGCCGGGCCAGCTCGTCCTTGTCCAGCCCGGCCAGGTCGGCCGCGCAACGGAACGGCACGAGCTCGTCCACCGAGAGCAACCGCGCATGGCGCTCCAGGTGGGCGAGCATCTGTGCGGCCTCACTGCCCGGACTGAGGTTGTCGTGCAGGAACAGGGTGTCGGCGACGACGACGAGATGGTCCTGCGCCCGGCTGAGGGCCACGTTGAGTAATCGGCAGGTGGAGGATGACAGGCCCGAGCCCTCGTAGAAGTAGCCGAGCCTGTCGCCCGCCCCGGCCACGGTATCGATCACCACAAGAGGGCGCTGGCTGCCCTGGAATCGGTGGACGGTGTCCACCAGCCCCTCGTAGCTCTCGCCGAACCGATAGGTCAGGCTGTTCCGCAGCGCCTTCACCTGGTCTCTGAACGGAGCGATCACAGCCAGCCGGTCGGCCGGCCGCTCTCCGGCGGCCAGGTTCGTCCACTTGCGAGCGGGCAGGACCTCGTCGTACTGCAGGCCTCGGACAAGCTCATGAATGACCGCTTCGTGCACCGGGTTGGTCTTGTGCCCGTTGCGGCGGCCTTTCGGGTTGGGCAGGCGGCGCGGAGTGGTGTCGACAAGGATCAGCGGGCCGTCGATCAGCGGCGAGTACGGGAGACGGCTGCGGTCACCGCGTCCGGTGCGCAAGGGCGCGTCGGGGTAGGCGACGACATTGACCACCTCGCAGATCGACGGGCGCATACGGTACTGCGTGTCCAGGCAGACCATCCGCCGGTCCTGACGGGCCGAGCCCACCGGGTCCACCAGCCCGGCCGTGGCGAAGACATCGCGGTCCATCCAGAGCACAGCGTGCTGCCTGTCCTCGGGGGAGGCCTCCCGGTCGCCGGAGGACTTGGTCACGGCGGGTAGCTGCCGGAAGTCACCGGCGACGACGACCCGCCGGGCGGCGAGTCCGGCGGCGCACCAGGCCGAAGGGGTGTTCACCATCCCGGCCTCGTCGATGACCACCACGTCGATCGAGTCGAGCAACGTGCGGGACTGTACCGCCTTGGCGACGGTGGCGCCCATGACGCGGCAGTTGCTCCGGACCGCTTCGGTGATCTTCTGCTGTTCCTGCTCCAACGCGCTGAGTTGTCGTTGAAGCCTCTCAACGGCGTCTCGAAGAGGACCGGGCGGGGGAACTCTCCGCAGCCGACCGTGCAGCACGGCCAGCTCCGGCTCACGTTTGGCGACCTCGGTGGCACGGTTTCGCTGTACGGTCAGCGCGGTGTGCAGCTGCTGGTCGAGCGCGGCGACGGCGTTCCGATGCGTCCGGTGCACGCGGCCGAGGTCGTCGAGCTTGGCCTGTTTCTTCTTGGCGAAGAGCCCGGAAGGGGTGCCGATCTTGTGAATCTGCTGCTCGGTCCTGGCGAGGGCGGCCTGCCCGGCCTGGATCTGCCGGCGCAGGGCGGCGGCGTGCCGCCCGGCCTCGTCGCGTCGCGCGCTCAGGTCCCGCAGTTCGCCTGAGACGCGCTCGGCCTCGGCGTGGAGTGCGAGGTCCTGACGCGCCGCGTCCAACAGTTCGCGCGTTTCGGTGATCCTCGCGGTCACGGCGGCGAAAAGTCGTCCGGCTATCCGTCCGGCGTTGATCTGGTCGCCGAACCTGGTGGCCAGGGAGGCGAGTTCGATGTCTCCGGCGCGCTGCACGAGCCCCGTGTCGAAACCCTCCTCACCGGAGAGCAGGTCACAGATCCGCTCCAGCGCCTGGTCCACGGCGACCTTGGTCGGAGCGACGAAGAGCACCCGCATCCCCTGCCGGTAACAGCCCTCGACGATGGAGGCGACGACGTCGGTCTTGCCGGTTCCCGGTGGTCCCCAGATGAAGGTGAGCTCGCTGTCGAGAGCCTGCTCGATCGCCTGCCGCTGCCGGGGATTGAGTTCGCGTTCGCGATACCCCCGGATGAAACGTTCCGGGGTGGCACAGCGGTCGACGCGCGGACTTCCCTGACCGAGCATCCAGCCCGCCGTGGTGAGATTGACCAGACCATCGCTCGCACCGGCGGATTCCAGCCGCTCGGCGAGGGCCTCCATACCCGCCGACTCGTCCTTGCGCAGCTGAGCGTTGTCGGGCCGGCTGCTCAGATCGGCCGCAGTGCGGACCGTGACCTTGCCGTCGGGCATCCGCACCGCCTCGGCGCTCACCCACAGGTCGCGGGAACGTGAGAGCCGGACGAGTAGTTTTTCCCCGGAGAACGAGTCCTTCCAGCTTCTGCAGGAGAACAGGTACTCCTGGATCTCCCCGTCGCCTCCGATCCTGCGTCCGGCGGTCAGTGAGACCTTCTCCCCATCGCCGTCGCTGCGGAGTTCGGCGGTGATCTCCAGGCGTACGGCCCGTAAGAGATCGTCGACGGGAAAGGGTCTCTGCTGCGTGCCTGTCATCGCGCTCCCTCTGGGGTAAGGAGATCAGCGTGCCGGTACAGATCAGAAACGTACCCTTGCTGAGCAGGAGCTGAGGAGTGCCGGCGTCAGTCCGGTAGTGGACAGAAAGACCCGCCATGTCCTCGATCTGCCTTCAAGAAAGGTATTCGGGATCACCATGGTGAACATCACGACTCGCTCATCCGGGATCGTCGGTGTACGGCTCTTCGTCGAGCTGGTCGGAGGGAGGAATCGCATCCTCAGGGACGAAGGCACTGGGCGCGTCGAACCGGCGTTCCAGGTCGTCAGCCGCGTCCTGCCTGCCGTGCTTGACGAGGTAGTCGGCCACCTGCCGAGTGAACAGGGCACGTTGCGGGTCACCGTCCGGGAAATCCGTCGCCCCCAGGAACGCCTCGAAGTGGTCGACGGCGGATGATCCGTGTCCCGGATCAGGTGTGGACGGCTCGTCGTCTGCTGGCTGTGAGGGGGACGGCCCCGGCACCAGGTACCGGAAGCATTCGGGTATGTCCTCGTTGTTCGCGGCGGAGGAGAGCTGGGCGAGGATGCCCAGGTCCTGCACCACCTTCTCCACGCGGTCGTCGTTCTTGGCGAGCCACCAGACCACGGTGCTGCCCGGGTCTTTCAGTACGTCCTCTCCGAGGTACTCCCGCTTGCTCTGTTCGTACTTCCTCTCGTGCTCCCAGACCGCCTTGTCCTTACGCACCTCGGCGAGCTTTTTCAGGCGTTGCCGATCGTGATCGGAGAGAGTGAGCGTGACCGACTCGGCCATCGCCCGCACGCATCCGCTGGCGTCCGACTGCATCCTGCTCAGTGCACCGTTCAACTCGTGCTGAACGAGCGAGGCCCTGCCGGGGAGCCGGTTCTTCGTGACATCCATGGCACGTTCCAGGATCGTGTCGACCGCCAGACCGCCGAGGTTGGCGACCGGTTCATCCACTGTCCTGCCATCCGGAGACCATCGCACTGTCGCCGAGAACAGGAAGTCGTAGTCATCCTCCATGCTCGGCAGCGCGACTTCGACGACCCGCTGCTCCCGAGGCTCTATGGGTGGCGGTGGAAGGTACGTCGTCTCCACCGGTGGCGCGGAATCCGTTCCGCGGCTGGGTACTCTCATGGCCAGGACCACGACGATCCCGGCTACCACGGCGACCACCACCCATGCCCAGGGCGGTAGTGGAGCGAACAGGATAAGACCGGCGAGAATCAATCCCGCGAAGGCGACAAAGTAGACCGTCACCGTCCTGTGGCCAGAACCCATGGTGTTGTCTCCCTGATCTGTTGTCACGATGGCGGCTCACACGGCCCAGATACCCATGGAAAAGTTGATCTTCCGTAGGACGCGATCGACGAGAAAGGCGTGGTGTTCCTGTCCGTCCGTCCCAGGGCGGGCCAGGTCTCGGGTGATGACGTGCAGGCGGGCCAGGAGGTCCGCATGTTGCCCGCCACCGGCGACGAGCGTGTCGAGGAGATGCTCACGATGTGCTTCATCGGCGAAGGCTGTCTGGATCCAGCGTTCCACCTGTGTGCGCCAGACCTCGTACGGACGCCGGTGGAAGGCGATGCTCCAGCCGATGATTAGCTGCTCTCTCAGGTCGGGGTCGGACAGAGGCGCGCGCGTGTGTGGTCCGGTGGCCGTGAGCGCTGCCGGATCGGCGAACTCCACGAACAGGTCGGCATCGATCGGCCATTCTTCCAGCTGGAGCCGCTGAACCAACCGCTCCAGCATCCGGACCCGGAGTTGGGCGTCGGCGCCCACCAACTGCACGAGCGCGTCGCGGGCATGTGTGGTTCCGCGTTCCCTGCGCGCCAGGTGATGGAGCCGGATCATGGCCTGGTCCGGGTGGCGCACGGCCATCACCTTCCAGCACGCCACGACGATCACCTGGGTGAGGCCCCTGGGCAGGTTCGTCTCACGCGACCAGTCGTAGATCTTCTGTCGGAAGAACCGGCCGTGCTCTTCGTGCTGGAGCCCGTGCCGCAGTGCCTGAATGGCCGCGCCCATCCGGAAGCCGTTCCCAGTGTCCTTCGCGCACTGAGACACGAGAGTCAGCAGGAGGTCTCGGTACCTGTCGTGCAGGCACTGCTCGGCGAACCGCTTGATCAGCTTGTCGCGGTCGTCCGTCTCCAAGTCCGTCAGGCCCACGGTGTCACCGACCCATCGCTGGATGGGCTCCCGTAGTTCCGGGCGGTGAGTCCATAGGTGGGCCCGGACCGCCGAGTCGTATCCGAGTTTGTCGAACCGCACCCGGCCGGAGGCGTCGGGTGTCGCCTTGATCTCCTGGAAGCGCACGGCGAGGTCCGCCTGCTCTAGGAGAGGACGTTCGTCGTGGGGATGTCGCACCCCTTCCAGCAGTGCGACAGCGGACCGGTGGATGACGTCGATATGGGTTCCGTGCAGCATGGCCGTGGCCAGCAGCAGTGCTCGCTGTGGCCCCTTGCGCAGTTCGACGAGATCGTCGGTGACGAGCTTGCCCTGGTGGTTGTCCAATGCGGCCAGGGCGCTCTCACACCAGCCGGCGAATCCACCTGCTGATTCCGCCGTTGCCCGTGCCTCGACGACGAGGGCGGCGAAGTCGGCGATCTCCTGCATCGAGGGGTTCTTGGCCAGGAAGTCTGAGGCGGCCTGAGGCGCCGAATCAGTCTCGGCTACCGGGATTCGCTCCATGCGAAGATAACGCTGGAGTACCACTTGTCCTGCTGGACGGACGATTTTGACGCGGTAGGCACCAAGATCCGCTCCGAGCCGCTCGACTCTCCCGGTGGGGAGTATCACCACCAGATGAGCGCTGTGCTCGTGCACGACCTTGCGGAGGTCGGGAAGCTCGCCTTGGACCTCGGCCCAGACCTGCTCATTGGGGATCGCGGACAGATCCACCAGCACCAAAGCGCCTTCGCCGACCTGGCTGGTGTTCAGGTAGGGGGATTTGTCCTTCAGTAGGAGCTCGTGGAACGTCTCGCTCCCGGAGTGCAGCTCACCCAGGAGCATCCAGGCGGCGGTCCTTCTTCCGGTGCCCGGCGTTCCATCCAGGAATACGGTGCCGTGGGATTCCAGGGCCGCAGCCGCCTTGGCGAAGCCTCCGGGGGAAAGGAAGCGCCGCCGGAGCCACGACAGCTGGTCATCGGCAATGCGCCGGGGATCTTTGCCCGCGGCTTCGGCCAGCAGCGAGAAGACGATCTGGTCGCCGCTGCCCGCGTGCACCGCCGCTCCGTGGCCGACGGAGACGGAGGACCTTATCTGGTCGCTCAACGGTCGCCCTTCTTGTCCTTGCGGGAGCCGCCGAACCGGTGATTGATCCCTCCGTGGTTGTCTCCGGCGACGTATGCCGCCCCATCGCCGGAGAAGTGCTGGGAGTCGCGGTAGATATCGCCCTTACCAGCGTGAATAGTTCCGTGGTCGCCTTTGATGACGGTGCCGACATCGCCGGTGGTGATGTCGCGGCCCTGGATGGCCGTGCCATGAACGTCGCCCGCCGAGTTGGTGATGGAGCCAGGGGGCGGAGGCTGAGGGGCCGGGCGTTTCGTCGTTCTGAACGACGGCACCCAATCGGCGAGCCTGGCGACGAGACGCGTGAGGTCCGCCTGGAGATCCTCCAGATCCACGTGCACCGACTGGGTCTCGGTGAGCCAGGCCAGCTCCACCGGCAACTCCGCCCGGTCCAGCCGTTTTGTCCTGTGCCCTTCAAGAACCGGCACGACCGGTATGCCGAGGGTGAACGCCTCAAGGAGCTCCCGGCGGACCCAGTCGTCCTCGTCACGAAGTCTGGGGGGCTGGATCCAGTTGGGGCCGATGACGGCGAGGAGGACGGTACTGCGCCGCACGTTGCCGAGCAGTTCCTCGGGGAAGCGCTGGCCAGGTTTGATGGACCTGGTGGCACGGAAGATCCGTTCCTCTCCCCCGAGAATTGCGGATAGTTCCTTTTCGAGGAGAAGAGCGGTCTTCTCGCCGTCTCCAGTGCGGTAGTTGATGAACACGTCGGGCATAGCGGGTTCCCTCTCTACGAAACGATGATCTGCAGGGTCGCGCTGAGTTCAGGATTGAGATCGCGCACCGACCGGTTCCGTCGGTGACGAGCCAGGGCACGGGCGAGGTTGCGCAGGTCCGCGGCGATGGTGGCCGAACTCACCGTGACAGCGCTGCCCAGCAGTCGGCTGATCACATCGCACGCGTGGTCGATCTCCCCGGCAGCGGCGTGGGCGAGTGCGCAGCGCACTCCGTAACGGACCTGCGTGCGCAGTGCCCGGGGCGGCACCTGCGCCAGCTGTGTTTCCATGATTTCGGCGGCTTCGGCCGGCCGTCCCAGGTCGTAAAGGCACCAGCCGGTGATCATCGCGACCGGGTCGGACAGGTTGGTGGTACCGATGACGGGCGCGTCAGAGTCGGATGCGTGGCCGACGAGCAGCGCACGCGCCCGGTCCAGGCTGCGCATGCAGGCGTCGTAGTCACCTGCGAGCGCGTGGCCCTGTGCCTCCCGTTGCGCTGCCAGGCCGCGGATCCGCGGCGGGACCTTGCCGTTCTGCGCTTGCCGGGCCAGCTCAACGGTCTGGGGCGCATCCTCGCGATAGAGGGTGACCAGTGCCCGGCGGACCAGTCCGTAGGCGGCAAGGTCATGATCACCGCCGACAGCCGCCAGGTCAACGGCGCGTTGCGTCCACCACAGCGCCGCCTGTTCGTTTCCCGTCTCCTGCACCAGCCAGCCGACATACTCGGCGTACCGGGAACCGAGCCTCAGCAACCCCTGACGGGTCTGGGAACCGGCATTGGCGGATAGCTCCCGGAGCGTATGGGTCTGCGCGATGAGTACGGGGAGCAGGAGCCCGGGACTGACCGTCTGACCGAGCTGCCGATACTGGTCGAACAGCGATCGGGACACTCCCAGGAGCGTCGTGTCCTCGGCGCCGGACGGGGTTGCCGGGCCGCCGATGCTCATTCCCGCGATCGAAGCCGCCCCCGTGGCCAGCGCCTGTCTCCGGCTCATGGGTTGGAACCGGTTCTGCCCGTCTGAGGACAACCGCATCAGCCACACCTCATCCTCGTCACCGCTCTCCTGCGTGAGTCCTTCTTTGGGAGGCCGTTCGCGGACCAGAGCTGCGAGCTCGCCTCCGGCGTCGAGTGCGACGTCGCAGAGGCGGCCCAACTCGCGGCTCGGCGCTTTGATACCTCGCTCGACCTTGCTGAGCTGGCCTTTGCTGTAATGAACCAGCCTGGATAAATCGGTAAGGGTGAGATCGGCGGCGAGACGCCGCCTCCGAAGTTCCCTTCCGAAGGTGATTGGCTGCTGGACCACATGAACCTCCGTCACTGCCTGTCCGAGCAGCCGTGAATCATCGTTTGCAAGACTGTGTTAGCCGATGTCGGACAGACAAGACCTGTTCCGGTGTTTCCCGTTTCCAACTCTGAAGGCAATAGGAAACGGTCGGTATTGTCCAGATGGCTTCGGGGCCTCTATAGGAGTTCTTCCTGCTCGCGAACACCGGTCACCCTGCGGGATCCGCTGTCGGTAGCCGGTCTGGTATTGGTCACCGGAAAAACTGTAAACGGCACTTATCAGAAGAAGATTTGGTCGGCATTTATGCGGATTTATCACTCCATGGTGTTGTGCCGGGCAGTCGGCCCCGGCGCGGTGCGTGACCTCAAGGGCGCTCTGCAGGCCAGGAAGTACCTCGGTCACCAGGGTGTCCTCGACCGGGAGGCGGAGCCTGGTGAAGTTGCTGGTCTGGTTGGAGAAACGGCGGCGGTCACTTCGGAACGTGTTCCGAAGTACGGTTGGGTATGGCAATGCCGACCGTGCTGTTCTCCGACCTGTCGAAGCACTCCAAACGGGTCGCCGAGATCATCGACTGCTTCCATCGCGTGCGCGTCACACGCCGCGACGGAGAGGACCTGTTCATCTCAATAGCCCGGCATGACCATCAGCGAGAAGAGACCGCGGACGTCGCGGCCCGCATGATCGCCGCGCTGCCGGCCAACGATGAAGGCACCCGCGCCGTCCTGCACGCGCTGCCCCAGGTCTTTCCATGGGTCCGGCATCTCTCCGTGGAGGAGACGCGGGAGTTCGTCCGGGAACTCGTCGACGCCACCCGGGACTCGGTTGATCTGGACGTCCACTCCACGCTGCACCGGGTCATCGTCGAGTGGCGCGCCACCGCCCGCATCCTGGCCGATCCCGAGCTGACCGCGCGGCTCACCCGCGCGCTGCCGGATGAGGATCACGGTGAGGTGGCCGCGCCGTGAGCCCCAAACGCGGCGACGCCGTGGCCCCTGCCTCTGCTTTTCGCCGGGGCGAATCCTTATCGATACGCTCTGGAACATTGGTGGATCGTGGTAGGACGTAGTCGCCGATCTATGCCATGAGGCAAGACAGTTGAAAATGATGACTCGGGTGGGGAGCGGCGATGACGCAGGTGGCGGCTGAGACCCCGGCGCTGCCCGCCATCGGCCAGGTGGTGACCGTCCGGAACCGGCCGTGGGTCGTCGCCGACGTCCGCCAGGGCAGTGTGGCCGGCTCCGATGACAGGGCACTCACGTCCAGAGCTCCCCACGTGGTGAGCCTGGTGAGCATCGAGGACGACGCCCGTGACGAGCGGCTCCGGGTGGTCTGGGAGCTGGAGCCGGGCGCCGCCGCGTACGAGCAGCACGCGCTGCCGAGCCCCGCGCGGGGGTTCGACCCGCCCGGCCATCTGGACGCGTTCCTTGACGCGGTCCGGTGGGGGGCGATCGCCTCGGCGGACACGACGGTGCTGCAGGCGCCGTTCCGTTCGGGCATCCAGATCGAGGAGTACCAGCTCGACCCGGTCGTGCGGGCGCTGTCGATGCCGCGCACCAACCTCCTGATCGCCGACGACGTCGGTCTGGGCAAGACGATCGAGGCCGGGCTGGTCATGCAGGAGCTCATGCTCAGGCACCGGGCCCGCACCATGCTGATCGTCTGCCCGGCGGGCCTGACCCTGCAGTGGCGAGACGAGATGCGCGACAAGTTCGGGCTGGACTTCCGGATCGTCGACAGTGGGCTGCTGAAGGAGCTCCGCCGGACCCGCGGGCTCTACGCGAACCCGTGGACGCACTTCCCGCGGCTGATCGTGAGCGTCGACTGGCTCAAGCGCGACCGTCCCCGGCGGCTGCTGCGCGACGTGCTCCCCCCGGTTCCGCGTTACCCGCGCGCCTTCGACCTGCTGGTCGTGGACGAGGTGCACACCTGCGCGCCGGCGACCCGGGGGAAGTACGCGGTCGACTCGCAGCGGACCGAGGTCATCCGTGAGCTCGCACCGCACTGCGAGCACCGGCTGTTCCTGTCCGCCACCCCGCACAACGGCTACCAGAACTCGTGGACCGCCCTGCTGGAGCTGCTGGACGACCAGCGATTCGCGCGGGGTGTCCCGCCCAGCGACGAGCAGCTCGCCCAGGTGATGATCCGCCGGCTCAAGAGCGAGCTGCCGCCGAAGTGGGATGGCTCGTCGCGGTTCGCGACCCGGAAGATCCACGATGTGGACGTCCGCTACTCGGAGCTCGAACGTCAGGCGCACCTGAGACTGGCCGAGTACGCCGAGTCGCGGAGACGGACCTCCGGCGGCAACGCCCAGCGGAGCGCCGCCGACTTCGTCACGATGCTGCTGAAGAAGCGGCTGTTCTCCTCTCCGCAGGCGTTCTTCAGCACCGTCGACAAGCACCTGGAGACCATGGTCCGGCGCGAGGACGGCGAGCGGCCCCTGCCCGCCAAGGCGCAGGCGCGCGTGCTCAGACCGCTCGTGGACCGGCTGGAGGAGACCGCCGAGGACGACGCCGCGTACGGCGAGGCGGAGACGAGCGCGCTGACCGCCGCCCGCCGGCTGCTGCCGCCGCTGACCGCCGGGGAGAAGAAGCTCCTTGGCGAGCTGCGCGACTGGGCGGGGGAGGCGAAGAAGCAGCCGGACGCGAAGTTCGACGCGATGCGCGCCTGGCTCGACCCGATCGTCCGCCCGGACGGGGAGTGGAACGACGACAACGGCGAGCGGGTCATCATCTTCACCGAGTACCGCGACACCCAGAACTGGCTGCGGGATCAGCTCATCCACGCGGGCTACCCGGCCAGGCTGATCGCCTGCCTCTACGGCGGAATGGACGACGCCGAGCGGGACCGGATCCGCAAGGTCTTCCGCGACTCCCCGGATCTCGACCCGATGCGGATCCTGCTCGCCACCGACGCGGCCAGCGAGGGCATCAACCTGCAGGACCACTGCCACCGGCTGCTGCACTGGGAGATCCCGTGGAACCCCAACCGGCTGGAGCAGCGCAACGGCCGGATCGACCGGCACGGCCAGCCGGCACCGCAGGTGGACATCTTCCATTTCGTCCCGTCGGACTGGCGGGACGCTCGGGAAGGCTCGCTTGAGGACGAACTCCAGTTCCTCACCGTGGCGGTCAGGAAGGTCGACCAGATCCGGGAGGACCTCGGCAGCGCGGGAGACGTGATCGCCGCCAACGTCGAGCGGAAGATGCTCGGGCGGCCCGCCGACTGGCAGGCCGCCGAGACCGAGATCACCAAGCGGAGCGGTACGGCCCAGCTGAAGATCCGCCGTGATCTCGCCGCCGACCTGGAGAAGCTCACCGAGACGCTACGCGGCAGCCGGACGAAGCTGAACCTCACCCCGCAGACGGTGGAGCGGGTGGTCCGCACCGCGCTCCGGCTGGCCCACAACAGGGACCTGCTCGACGCCGACCCTCCCAAGGGGCTGAAAGCGCGCTGCTTCCGGCTGCCCCCGCTGTCCGGCGCGTGGGCGGAGGCCCGCAACGACGGGCTGCTGCACCCGGTCACGCACGCGGAGCGGGTGGTCACCTTCGACCAGGACGCGGCGGCCGACCGGACCAACGTGGTCCTGCTCCACCTCGGCAGCCGCCTGGTCCAGATGTGCCTGCACCTGCTCCGCGCCGAGCTGTGGGCATCCGGGGTCGGCGGGGGTGCGAAGCTGGCACGGGTCACCGCCCGGGTCGTGCCCGCGGACCTGATCACCTCCCCCGCCGTGGTGGCGCACATGCGCATCGTCGTCACCGGGGACGAGGGCACCCGGCTGCACGAGGAGGTCGTCCTCGGCGGCGGCACCCTCGACGAGGGCCGCCTGACCCGGGTGAACGCCGAAAGTCTGGAGAGCTGGCTCGCCGCGGCCACCGACGAGCCGCCGCCCCGGCACGTGCTCGACCGGCTCACCGAGGTCTGGGAGCGGCTGGAGCTGGAGCCGAAGGTCGCGGGCATTCTCGCCGACCGGGCCAGGCGGCGCACCAACCGGCACGCCACCGACCTTCAGGCCCGCTGCGAGAAGGACATCGCCGCCATGACCGCCGTCCTCGACGAGCTGCGCCGTACCATCACCGCCGCCCTCGACGACGACGGCTACTGGCAGCCCAGCCTCTTCGAGGCCGACGAGGAACGGACGCAGCTCGCCAGGGACCGCGAGGCCCTCGTCGAGCGGCGCGAGTCGATTCCCCGGCAGCTCGCCGACGAGATCGAGGCGATCACCCGCCGCTACGCCAATCCGACGGTCCGCTGGTTCCCGGCCGCGGTCACCTTCCTGGTGCCCGCCTCGATCGCCCACCGGGGGGCCTGATGCCACCGCGCCGCAGAATCGCGACCCCGTCGATCGCCCGCCAGCACGCCGACTGGATCAGCCTGCTCCGGCCGGACGGCCCGTTCGTCTCGGTCGGCGTGCTCGCCGGAGCACTGCCCCAGGGGCTGGAGGTGCTTCCCGAGCGGAAACTGGAACGCCTCATCCAGGCGTGGGACGAGGTCCAGGCCGCTCCCGACGAGCTGAACCCCGCCTGGCAGGACTTCATCCTCCGCGAGGTGCTCGGCCTGACCGGTCCGCTGATCGCCGAAGGCGCGCAGCTGCCCGAGGAGGTGCGCGGGTACGGCCCGGCCGACACGCGGGTAAGGCCGGACGGGGTCGCCTTCGGCCCGGACGGCGCCGGTGGCCGGGCCGAACGGCTGCACATCTACCGGCGAGGCTGGGCCGAACCCCTCACCAGGGCGACCAGGGACCGCCGCTCCGCGGTCGAGGAGGCCGCCGACCTCTGCCGTCGGCGGGGCGTGCCGCTGGCGCTGCTCACCAACGGGCGGCTGTGGATCCTGGTGCACGCCCGGGTTCAGGAACCCTCCACCGTCGCGACCTTCGACGCGGACCTGTGGCTGGAGGAGCGCGACCTGCTCCGCGCCTTCGTCACGCTGCTCGGCGCGACCCGTGTGCTCAGGCCCGCCCTCGACGCGGCGGGTGACCCCACCGACAGCCTGGCCGCGCTGTTCTCCCGCAGCGCCGACGCGCAGGCCGAGGTCACGACCACCCTTGGCAGGCAGGTGCTGCGCGCCGTCGAGCTGCTTGTCGGCGAGCTCGCCCGGCTCGACCGGGAGGCCGATGGCCGGCTCCTCGTACACGTGCCCGAACGCCAGGTCTACCAGGGCACGCTGAGCGTGATGATGCGCCTGGTCTTCCTGCTCTACGCCGAGGACCAGCGCCTGCTGCCCGTCGACTCCGAGCTGTATGCCCACTCCTACTCGGTCGGCGGCCTCTTCGACGAGCTGGAGGAGGCGCGCAGCAGGCACGGTGACGCGGTGGGCGACCGGCGAAGGGCCGCCTGGCCTCGACTGCTCGCCCTCTTCGGCGCCGTGTACGGCGGGTGCGAGCACGACGACATGCGCATCCCGCCGTACGGGGGCGCGCTCTTCGACCCGGAGCGCTTCGGCTGGCTGGCCGATATGAAGGTCACCGACCGGGTCGTGCACGAGATCCTGCGGGCGCTGCTGATCCTGGTCGGCGAGAGCGGCGCCCCGGAACGGCTCAGCTACAAGGGCCTCAACGTCGAGCAGATCGGCCATGTCTACGAGGGCCTGCTGGAGTTCTCCTGCGTCCGGGTGACCGAGCCGTACGCCGGGCTGTTCGGCAGACTTGAGCCCGAGCTCCCGCTGGCCGAGCTGGAACGTGCCCGCCGCGAGGAGGCGGACCTCGCCGCCTGGGCGGTCCGGACCTGCGACACGACGGCGAACCGGGCCGCCAAGGCGCTGACCGCCGCAGCGAAGCCGGACGATCTGGAACGACTCCGTACGGCCTGTGACAACGATGACGCGCTGGCCGACCGGGCGGCCCCGTTCCTCGGCCTGCTCCGCCGCGACCTGCGGGGCTGGCCCACGGTCTTCCCCACCGGATCACTGATCATCACCCAGGTCGGCGACCGGCGTTCCACCGGCACCCACTACACGCCGCGCCCGCTCGCCGAGGAGGTCGTCGAGCACACCCTGGCCCCGCTCTGCTTCTCTCCCGGCCCCGCCGAGGGCGCCGAGCCGCACGTGTGGCAGGCCAAGCGCTGGGACGAGCTGCTGGCGCTGAAGGTGCTCGACCCGGCGATGGGCTCGGGCGCGTTCCTCGTCTCCGCCTGCCGGTACATCGCGGACCGGATCGTCGACGACTGGGACCGGAACGGAGTGCCGGGGGAGATCCTGGACGCGGTCGGACCCGGCTACGACCGCGACGGCCTGCTGCTGGAGGCCCGCCGCCGGGTGGCCGCGAGCTGCGTCTACGGGGTGGACCGCGACGACCAGGCCGTTGAGCTGGCGAAGCTGTCGCTCTGGCTGGTCACGCTGGCCAAGAACAGGCCGTTCTCCTTCCTCGACCACGCGCTGCGCTGCGGTGACTCCCTGATCGGCGTCGTCGACGACCGGCAGCTCGTCGCCTTCGACCTCGACGCGGAGGCGGGGAATTTTCAGAACTCCCGGCTCAGTAACACCTTGGCGGAGACGGTCACGTCGATCCTCGATGAGGCCGAGCGGCTCCGCGTCGAGATCGAGCGGGAGCCGGTTCGTGACACCGCCCACGGTCGTGAGCTGGAGGCCAGGCTCGCCACCGCCGAGGCGCTCACCGGGCGACTCCGTTTCGCGGCGGACGCCGTTGTCGCCGCCGCGCTCGCCGCCGCTGACAGCAAGAAGCAGAACCGCCGTCCGCACTGGGAGGAGCAGACGGACGAGGACGAGTACGGCGAACTTCTGGCCGAACTCGCCGAGGACGTCGAGAAGGTCCTCGCCCCGCTCGTCATGACCATCGCGCTGGCGGGCGATCCCGGCGAGGAGGGGTACGGCTCCCGGCTCGCCGGGCTGGTGGAAAGTCTCGACGTGGTGGAGGACGGCGAGCTGTATCGGGCCGTCCTCGCGGCCGTGGGTGCCGAAGACCGGGTCCGCCGGTTGATCACGCCCATGCTCACCGGCGGCGGACGCAGACCGGAGCCGATCAGGCCGTTCCACTGGCCGCTGGAGTTTCCCGAGGTCATGCGGCACGGCGGGTTCAGCGCCGTGGTCGGCAACCCGCCGTTCATCGGCGGGCAGCGGCTCACCGGGGCCATCGGCGATGACGTCCGGGAGTTCCTCGTCACGTACGTCGCCGGGGGCAGGCGCGGTAGCGCGGACCTGTGCTCGTACTTCCTGCTCCGCGACCTGGCGGTGGCCCCGGCCGGGCGGGTGGGGATCATCGCCACCAACACGATCGCCCAGGGCGGCACCCGGGAGGTCGGTCTCGACCAGGCGTACGAGCGGGACTGGCGGGTCTACCGGACCGTCAAGTCCCAGCCGTGGCCGGGTACGGCGTCGCTGGAGGTGTCGCTGGTCTGGGCCGGGCACCCGGGGGCCGGAGAACGGCGGCTTCGTGACGGCCGGGAGGTGCCTTCGATCACCTCTTCTCTCGACCCGGAAGGCCGGATGGAGGGACTGCCATACCGACTGGCGGCCAATACCGGCCAATCGTTTCAGGGGTCGAATGTCCTCGGTCTTGGCTTCACCATGTCTCCGGAGGAGGCCGCTGCCGTGATCGAGGCCGACCCGCGCAATCGGGAGGTGCTGTTCCCTTACCTCAACGGGGAGGACCTCAACTCCCGGCCGGACGGCTCGGGCCGCCGCTGGGTGATCAACTTTCGGGACTGGCCGGTTGAGCGGGCTCAGGAATATCCCGAGCTGTTCGCCATCGTTGAACGCGAGGTCAAGCCTTTTCGAGAACGGAACAAACGGCAGGCTCGTCGGGAACGGTGGTGGCAGTACGCAGAGCGGGCACCGGGCCTGTACGAGGCCATCGCGGACCTTGACCGGGTGCTCGTCATTGCACAAACAAGTCGGACTCAGATACCTGTTCTAGTTCCTAGCGGGCAGGTCTTCGATCAGAAGCTTGTGGTGTTCCCAGCATCTTCGGCTGCAGCGATGGCCTTGCGAACAAGCGCATTTCAGTACTTCTGGACGGTGACCCGAAGCTCCACGATGAAGGCCGACCCGGTGTTCGCTCCTTCAGACTGTTGCGAGACGCTCGCTCAACCAACATTCACAAAGCGGATGGAAGAGATAGCAGAAGAACTGCACAGCCTCCGAAGCAAGCTCATGCTGGAGTGCGATCTCGGGCTGACCAAGCTCTACAACCTGGTGAACGACCCGGCCGAGTTCGATCCGAAGATCCAGCGGATCAGGGAGCTACACGTCGAGATCGACGAGGCGGTCCTGGAGGCGTACGCGCTGGATGAGGAGCGGGAACCGGCCATTCATGACTATGAGGCTCGGAAGGCGAAGGCCCCTTTGCCCGCGTGGTCCGATGTGGTCTTGGACCACGGGTTCCATGACCACGGCCAGGGGACTCGCTGGACGGTCGGCCCGCAGGCCCGCCTCGACATCCTCGACAAGTTGCTGGCGCTCAACCACTACCGCCACCGGCAGGAGCCGGAGACGGGCGTCCGCAAGCTCAGAAAGAGCAGCCAGGCCAAGAAGGCACGCGCCACCACCGTGGCGACTCCCAGCGCACCGGCAGTGGGCCGTACGCAAGGCTCAGACCCGGTGCCGCAACAGGCCGACCCCTTCGAGGACGGCCTGTTCCCACCGGACGGGACTCTCTTCTGATCGGCCGATATCGGCGAAGAGAGCGATTCTGCCCTGGTCTCGGTCCGGACCACCATCCCGGTCTGAAAGGACGGTTTCTCCGGACCAAGACCAGGTCAACGATCGAACTCGCCGGTTTTGACACCGCCGACGAACGCTCCCCACCCGGCGTGGGTGAAGAGCAGTTTGGGGCCGTCCGGGTCCTTGCTGTCCCGGACCGCGACAACCCCGGGCAGATTGGCGGCCACCTCGACACACTGGCCACCGTTTCCACCGGAGCGTGATGATTTCCGCCAGATGGCGGCGCTCAGGTCCATTCCTGCTTCACTTCCTCGATCTTCCTGAGGGATGCGTGCTGATGGTCCCCGACCGAGACAGGATCAGCGGTCGAAGTCTTCAGTCTTGATACTGCGGACGAAGGTGCCCCACTCGGTGGGCGTGAAGAGCAGTTTGGGGCCGTTCGGGTCTTTGCTGTCCCGGACCGCGACAATCCCGGGCAGGTTCGCAGCGACCTCGACGCACTGGCCGCCGTTCGATCCGGAACGTGATGATTTTCGCCAGATGGCAGTGCTCAGGTTCATTCGCGTCTCGCTTCCTCGATCTTCTTGAGGGATGCGTGCTGGGGGTCCCCGACCGAGACAGGATCAGCGGTCGAAGTCTCCAGTCTTGATGCCGTGGACGAAGGTGCCCCACTCGGTGGGGGTGAAGAGTAGTTTGGGGCCGTTGGGGTCCTTGCTGTCACGGACCGCGACGACTCCGGGCAGGTTGGCGGCGACCTCGACGCACTGGCCACCGTTGTCTGAGGAACGCGATGATTTCCGCCAGATGGCAGCTCTCAGGTCCATTGCTGCTTTCCTTTCTTGATCTTTTTGAGGCAACACGGCTCAGGATAGGGCCAGAGTCGTGTTGCCTCACGGCGCTTTCACAGTCTGAAGGGGTGTTTTCTCCTGACCGGAACCGGTTTAGTGGTCGAACTTACCGGTTTTGATGCCGCCGACGAACGTTCTCCACTCGGTGGGGGTGAAGAGTAGTTTGGGGCCGTTGGGGTCCTTGCTGTCACGGACCGCGACGACTCCGGGCAGGTTGGCGGCTACTTCGACACACTGGCCACCATTTCCTGAAGATCGCGATGATTTCCGCCAGATGGCAGCGCTCAGGTCCATTCGCGTCTCGCTTCCTCGATCATCTTGAGGGATACACGCTCAGGATAAGCCCATAGCCGTATCGCCTCATATCTTTCTTGAATGGAAGTCATAAGTTCGTGGTCGTTCGTAACGTATCCCTTGGCCGGCGAGTCCGTGTGAATGGTGGCGGGTTGCCCGTCGGGGAGTTCAGCGATCATGAAAGCGCCCGCCAGGCCGGGAAGGCATTCCGGGTCGACGATCTGGATAGAGACAGAAGGGCGCCTGGCGGCCTCCAGTAGGTGATCGAATTGTTCGCGCATCACCTCGGCTCCACCGACCTTACGGCGTAGCACCCCTGCATCGAAGAGCACGACGACACGTGGAGGATTCTCTCTATCGAGGATCCTCTGCCGCCGCACCCGCGCCTCGACCCGCTCCTCGACCTCCTCGGGAGTGGTTTGGGGCTCCAGATTGAAGATTTGCCGGGCATATGCCTCCGTCTGGAGCAGGCCGGGCACCAGGAGGGGATCCCAGGAGCGGATGACGGTGGCTCTGGGTTCGATCTCCTCGGCCCAGTTCCAGAACCAGGTCGGGCCGCCGGGCTGGGCGACGATGTGCTCGCGAATTCCCGTGAAGGAGATGCCGTTGGCGGTCCCATAGAGCAGATCCAGTCTCTCGGCATCGGACTTGGATGGCGTCCGGCTGGCGCTCTCCAGGCGGCTGATCTGGGTCTGGGTGCAGCCGAGGCGTCTGGCCACTGCGGTCTGTGAGAGCTGGGCGGCCAGCCGCAGGCGGCGCATCTCGGCGCCGAACCGCACGCGGGGGGATCCAGGGTCGAGAGACGGCGCACTGTCCATCGTATTTCCTCTCGAATTGGAAAAAACGGACTTAATGTCCAGCCGGTGATATCGAATCCAGCCCGGGCAGACCAACGGCTGTCATCATCCGCTCTAGCCTGGATTGCCGATCCGGTAGCAGGTCAACTACCGGTAAGGCAGTCTAGGCACAGAAATCCTGCTCGCGAAAGTGTTGTCAAGAAAGCGGTAAACCACTTTCTTGGCCGGAGACGAATCGGGTCGGACATGAATTAGATAGTCCTCTTTCGGTCTCCCATCGCGAGCACCGGAAAGTATTCGAAAGGTGAGACTATGACGATGAGCGAGCCGCTGGCCGAACGGATCACGGCTCTGAACCGCGAGGACATGCCCCTGCCCTGGCTGATGACAGCGGTCGGCGTGACCTGGCAACTCCCCTTGGCTGACAAACGAGTATGGGAGGGGTGTAGCGAAAGCGGGCCGGGTGGGTAAGGATTGATAGGTCCCGGCGTCAACCCCTCCGGAGGTACTGAATGCGCGTCGCCCGGTTGCTGGCCGTCAGCTTGGCGCTGGTGATGCTGACCTCGGGATGCACTTCCGAGCCCTCCCTGGGAGAAGCGGCGGCGGAGCTACAAAAGGACACCCAGCAGCTAGAGACCAACAGCATCTTCAAGAATCCGCTCAAGAAGCTGCGCATCCTACAGCGCCCGGACAAGGACATCCGCTGTGGCAAGGACAAGTTCAAACGAGCGCTGCGAGCCACGGCCGATTACGAACGTGTCGACGAATCATTGGATGTTCACCTGGATCAAGCTCAAACGCTAATGGAAAACACCATTGCCCAGGTTCTCGGTTATAAACTGGAGTTCGACTTCAGTCAGACGGAGACCAAGGAGGGGCGGTTCATCTACGGTACGAAGATAGACCCAGATGTAAAGGTGACCGTATATGTAGCTCCCGAGGCCCCCACCTGGCGGCTGCATGCGATGACAGCTTGTCTACCGCGGTGACGAAGCCAGCTTAGTCCCAGATTTTTATCTCTTCCCTGGATCGCTCGTTGGCCTGGAAAGTTGAGGCATCCTCGGCCTTATCGTCGAATTTTCTATTGCTGTCCATCCAGCGCTCGTAGGGTGTCAGCTTCTCCTTCAACACCTGTTCCCATTCCTTGTTGGCGCCGGCTTCTTTCTTTGCTTCAGCCACGAGTTCGTCATAGGTTTTGAGTTTTCCGGTGTTCGTGTTCATGGCTTCGGTGGGTGGGTTACTCGCCGGGTATTCGGCCTCGTGAAGGAGACGAGCCATATCGTATTTCAAGCGCAGAACGAAGTCTGCCCGAGCTCCGGTGGCCTGCTCTACCCGTGTCTCGATGTCGTCAGCCACACCATCGAGGAAGTTGCTGACACCATGGGCCTTGAGTAACTCCCACCCCGCTATGACCCCCCTACCCATGGGGGAAATCCCGTCGATCCCGAAGGAGACGGTGTTTTTGACGATGTTAACGACTATTTCGTTGATGGCGTCCTGCTCCCCGCGCACGTCTAGCGTCGCCTTGAACTCCATGCCACCAAGGTCGCCGAATGCCCTAGCTGTTCTCTCGAAATGTCGGGTCCCGTCGTGTGCGTCCAAGTTGGCTGCTGCCGTCAACATGTCATGACGGAACTGTGCTGCCGTCGCGTCGAAGTCGCCGGTGAGCTGTTTGTCTCCGACGAAGGTCTTCAGGAAGCGAAAGGTGTCGCCCGGACTGAGGTAGAACGCGGGGGTCACGGGAGGAAGGTGAACCCAGTTCTCCGGGACTCCCATTCCGGAATCGCGGTAGACGGCCTTGTCGAAGCGGGCGCCCGAGGCCATTTCGTGGATGTACGACTTCGCGATCACGCTCATGGAGTCCCAGGCGACCTTGGGCAGGTCGCTGCCCAAGGAGCCCGCGGCCTTTATCGCGTCCAGGGCGAAGGCCGCGGCCTCCGGGCTGTGTTGTCCGGCCTTCTCGGTCGTGGCCTCGCTGCCCGCCTCCATCGCCCGGCCGAGGGCATCGGCCACCTCGTCCCCGGTGCCCGTGCTCTTGGCACGGTCGAGGAACAGCTTCATCTTGTCGACCTGGCTGAGCTTGACGTCGGCCCCGCCCATCTTGGCGAAGGCGTCTCGCACGGCCGCGCCGTCTCCGGCGAGCACCTCCAGCCCCATGGCGACCAGGTCTTCGGGCAGGTCATACGCCTCCGTCTCAGCAGGCCCGCCGGCGCGCCAGTCTTGCCGGGGCTTCTTCGCGAACTCGTCCAGGACCAGCGCGCGGGCCGCCGCGCTGCGGACGGACGAGGGGGCCTTGGCACCGCTGAGCAGCGCAAGCCGGTTCCAGGCGGCGACCTTGCTGCCAGCCGGTTTCACCAGGTCGGCTCTGACCTTGGCGAAGGCCGGGACGAGGGTGGGGGCGTTCAGAGCCGCGCCGAGGGCCTTGCTGAAGGCGGCCAGGTCCTGCTTGGCGGTTTTGCTGCCGGTGACCGCGATGAGATTGGGCAGGCTGTCCCGGACCTTGGGGGACAGCAGGGCGAAGAAGGCGGCGGCGGCCTGGGGGTTGTCGGCGAGTTTGGCGACCTCGTCGATGTGCTCGTGGATGAGCTTGGCCTGCGACTCGCCGTGGAAGTTCACCAGGATGTCCTCGCCGTACATCCTGGCCAGGCCCTGGGCGATATCAAAGTCCTTCAGCTCGTCGGGGAGCCGGATGAGCCCCTGTCCGCCCGCCGCCATCGAGGCCGCGCCCCCCGACCCGCCCACGCCGCCAGTTCCCCCCGCCCCGCCCAGCTCCGGGGCGCCGTTGCCCAGGGTTTTGATCAGGTCGATCCGGCCGTGCAGCATGGAGACCTGCCTCCCGCCCCAATCGGCGATGTCGGTGATCTCCCGGAGCACGGGGGTGCTGATCCCGTGTCGGCCGAGCTTTTCCTCGAACTCCCTGCTGAACGCGGTCAGCCGGTCGGCGGCGCCGCGCAGGGAGGTGGCGAGCTGACCCATCTGTTCGGGGTCGATGCCGCAGAACTCGGCGGTCGGTGCCATGGAACGTTCCCCCTCATGGTCATGACGGTCACGTGCGTCCGGCCATCTCCCGGCGCATGGCGTTCGCCTCTGCCTCGGTCACCAGCGGGGGAGAGCGGCGCAGCTCCTCCTCGACCGCATCCACCACGCGCTGGGCGAGCCGTCCGAGCCGTTGATGCCGGTCTTCCAGCTCGGTGGTCCAGGTGGTGGCCGTCGGCCCCGTCCACACCTGTCCCGACCGCATCGCCGAGGAGGCGCGCTGGTATGCCTGCCGCACCTCATGAGCCCTGTCTTCGGCTTCGACGAGCAATTGCCTCAGCCGTTCGTGCCGGGGACTGGGCACCATCCGCTCGGCCACGCCACCCCCGTCCTTTTCATGACCCCGTGATGAAGGAAAAAAGTCGCATACCAGAGTAGGTATTGATCGTCTAAATCGGCAAGTCCGGTACCCGGCCGGCATCGCGCTTCCGCCGGTGGGGCCGTGACCACCCGAGCGGGCGAAACCGATATTTCGGTCATTCCCTCTCGTGCCGGAGCGACTACTCCCCCCAACACCATCGGAGTAACGGATGACGCTGTTCGAAAAGCACATCGACGCGATAGAAATCGCCGTCAAGACCGCGTACTGGATGTGTTTCGTCGCCGGTTTCGCGCTGCTCTTCGCCGGTCACGTGACCGTGCTCATGGCCATCGCGATCGGCGTCATGTGGCTGTCCCGCATCACCCTGCATCACATCTGGGCGACCCGGACGCGCTGGGACGATGCGACCGCCGAAGAGCTGGAACTACGGCGTGAGCAGCGGCACGCGTACCGTGAACGAGAGCTGCGCCTCCAGATCCGGCGCCTCCAGCAGCCGGAGGACCGTGGCGGCGGCCCGTGAGTCCTGCCGCTCGCCTTCCGGGGAGCGCCTGTGGAATGTCATGGTCTGCCCCTACAGTGATCGGCATGAGCGGTGAGACGGTGCTCGCACGTCCCGACGAGGCCCGGATCCGGGATGAACTGGAGAGGCTGGTCGTCCGCGATCTCCACGGCCCCTTCGACGACGAGGAGGAGGAGTTCGCAGAGCGCCCGATGGATCGTTACATCCTGGGCAGGCTCGCCCCGGACGGTGAGCTGATCGAGCCGGATCTGATGGACGACGCCGCCGACACCGGCGGTGCCGATGTGGGTGAGGACGAGGCCGAGCCGTCCGTGCTGACCACCGCCAGCCTGATGCCCTCCGCCCTGGGCTGCACCGTTTTCGTGGACGGCGACGTGACCGAGCTGAAGGTGACCGGTCACTGGGCACGTTACCAGCGGGTCGAGGGCCTCGACAGCGTCAGGGGTGATCGGGTGTGGTGCCGGGTGCCCGATTCGGGGAGCGTGCGGCTGGCACTCAGGGAGGGGCGGCTCGATCCGGAGCGCATGTCCTCCGACGAGCACGTGGTGGTCCGTGGCCGGGCGCGCCGTCATGACGGCGGCTGGCTGGTCTCGGTCTTTCTGGTCAACACCACGCCCCGGCCGCAGCGGCTGGAGGGGGCGGCCTGGCTGTTCCAGGCGCGCATCGGCGTCACCGCCGTGGACGGCGGGCCGATCTTCCGGGCCCGGCCGGACACGTCCGGCGGCGGTGACGAGATCGACCGCGTCGAGCAACGGCGGCTGGCCATGGCCTACCGGTTCCATCCGGAGTTCGCCGTCGGCCACGGGGTGGGGGTGACGGCGCGGCAGGCACCGGACGACCCGACGCGGGCGGTCCGGATCGAGACGCGGGCCGTGCCGACCTATGAGATCCCGTACACCGACGTGCCCGATCCGGACGGAGATCCGGAGTCGGCCGATCTGGTGCTGGACATGGAGGTGCTCCGAAGCCTGCCGGTGGACGCGCTGCGCAGGGGGTTGTCGCCGCTGGTCACCGGATATCGGGCCTGGATCGCCCGGCAGGAGAGGCGCCTCTCCGATTCCGGCGAGGGGCTCGTGAGGTACGGGAGGGCGCCGAGCGAGGTGCTGGCCACGGCACGCAGGGCGGCCGACCGGATCGAGGCAGGGATCGACCTGCTCACCGGTGACGAGAACGTACGCGACGAGAACGCGCTCCGGGCATTCCGCTTCGCCAACGAGGCGATGTACCTGCAGCGGGTGCACACACTGGCGGCGGCCGTGCGGCGGAAGACCCCCGATCGGACACTCGACGAGGCGCTGGAGGAGGTCCGCGTCCCGAAGAACCACCGCTGGCGCCCGTTCCAGCTGGCGTTCATCCTGCTGAACCTGCCCGCGCTGGCCGACCCGGGGCATGCCGAGCGCGGTGCCGACGAGAGGGACGGCGACGCCGTGGCGGACCTGCTCTGGTTCCCCACCGGTGGCGGCAAGACCGAGGCATATCTCGGTCTGACCGCGTTCACGCTGGCGATTCGCAGGCTCAGCCCGGCACTCGGTGGCTACGATCCGTCGGCGGGCGTGGCGGTGCTGATGCGCTACACGCTGCGGCTGCTCACCATCCAGCAGTTCCAGCGCGCCACCGCGCTGATCTGCGCGTGCGAGCACCTGCGCCGCGGCGACGAGACGACGTGGGGCACGACGCCGTTCCGGATCGGGCTCTGGGTCGGCGCGCGGGTGACGCCCAACAGGACCGACGACGCGGGCGACTGGCTGAAGCAACTCCGCAAGGCGGGAAGGCGGGGGTTCGTACGGGCCACCGGTTCGCCGCACCAGCTCACCGGTTGCCCGTGGTGCGGTGAGGTCCTGGAGGCGGGCGTCAACATCGTGGTCGACCCGGCCCGGCGCCGGACCCAGGTCTTCTGCCCCAACCTCTACTGCGAGTTCAGCAACCTCGTCGACCCCGAGGGCATCCCGATCGTCTTGGTGGACGAGGAGATCTACCGGCTGCTGCCCAGCCTCATCATCGCGACGGTGGACAAGTTCGCCCAGCTCCCGTGGCGCGGTGAGACCCAGGCGCTGTTCGGCGGAGTCGGGCAGCGGTGCGAGCGGCACGGATACGTGACGGAGGACACCAGGTCCAACGACTGGGAGTTGTCATCGGCGTCCGCCCGGCATCCCGCCAAGGGAGCCCTGCCGTCCGCGCGGATCGTCGACGTGTCGCGGCTCCGGCCGCCGGACCTGATCATCCAGGACGAGCTGCACCTGATCTCCGGCCCGCTGGGGTCCCTGGCCGGTCTGTACGAGACAGCGGTCGACCGGCTCGCCACCTGGGAGCTGCCCGGCGGCAGGCGGGTCCGGCCCAAGGTCGTCGCCTCGACCGCGACCGTACGGCGGGCACAGCAGCAGATCGGGGCGCTCTTCGACCGGCGTACCGAGGTCTTCCCGCCCCCGGGGTTGGACATCGGTGACAACTTCTTCTCCCGGCAGCGCCCGGTGGATCCGGCGGAACCCGGTCACCGGCCCGGCCGCCGCTACGTCGGCATCTGCGCACACGGCGTCCGCAACAAGTCGGTGCTGATCCGGGTGTACGTCGCGGTGCTCGGCGCGGCCCAGACCCTGCACGACAGGTACGGGCGCAACCGGGTCACCGATCCCTACATGACCCTGGTCGGCTACTTCAACAGCCTGCGCGACCTGGGCGCGATGCGCCGGATGGTGGAGGACGACGTCTCCACCCGCCTGTCCCGGGCGGAGGATCGCGGGTTCTCCCGTCGCTGGGATCCGGTCGTCAAGGAGCTGACCTCCCGGTTGTCCTCCTCGGACATCCCGGTCGTGCTCGACCACCTGGAGCAGGCGTTCACCGACGACCGCGAGGAGCGCAGGCGCCGCCCGATCGACATCCTGCTCGCCACCAACATGATCGCTGTCGGTGTCGACGTGTCCCGCCTCGGCGTGATGGTCGTCTCCAACCAGCCGAAGTCCGCCGCCGAGTACATCCAGGCCACCAGCCGGGTCGGGCGTGCCGCGCCGGGCCTGGTGTTCACGGTCTACAACTGGGCTCGGCCACGCGATCTGTCGCACTACGAGACGTTCGAGCATTTCCACGCCACCATCTACCGGCATGTGGAGGCGCTGTCGGTGACCCCGTTCGCCGATCGCGCGGTCGACCGAGGGCTGACCGGGGTGCTGGTGTCCCTGGTGCGGAACCTGGGATTCACCTACAACGGCAACCTGCGCGCGGGACAGTTCGACCGGGCCGGTGAGCTGGCCGACCATGTGGTGCGGTTCCTCAAGCGCCGGGCCCGGGAGGTCACCGCCGACAACCGGGTGGGCGTCGAGGTCGAACGCCACCTGGACGCCCGGCTCGACCAGTGGCACAACGAACGGCGGGTGCCGGGACGGCGGCTGGCCTACAACAAACGGGCGCCCGGAACGCCGGGGGACGCCGCGGGGCTGCTGCGCCGCCCGGAGGACGGCAGCTGGCTGCCGATGACCTGCCCGACCTCGCTACGCGACGTCGAGCCGGGGGTACGCCTGCTCCTGCTGCCCGAGGACGACAATCTCGCCATCACCCAGGAACCGCCGTTCGTCGCCGGAGGGAGCGCGTCATGACCGAGTCGAGTCTGCGGGTCGGCGAGTTGCGCCCCAACCAGCTCCTGCACACCTACGGTGTGGGGGCGGTCGCCGACATGCCCAACCTGTCGGTGATGGTGTGCGGGCTGGACGAGTGGGATCCGGCCAAGACCCGGGTCGTCCCGGAGGAGCGGCTGCTCGCGGCGGTGCGGGCGAAGCTGCGGGCACCGGTGGAGGCGCTGCGTACCCCTCCCTACGTCCCCGAGTCGGCCGACCCCTTCGGTGAGTGGACCCGGGTGGGTGTGCCGGTGACCCTGTTCCCGCGCTGGCTGCGCTGCACCAACCCCAAATGCGGGCTGCTGGCTCCGGTGGAGACCGGCCTGTTCGAGCTTCTCCCGCACGCGTTCTCCCCGGACCGGATCCGCTACGTGCACGGCTGCCGGGGCAACGGAGGCGGCCGGCCCACCGCGGTGCCGGCCCGGTTCGTCCTCGCCTGCGGCAACGGGCACCTTGACGACTTCCCCTGGTTGTTCTTCGCCCACCAGGGGGTCGTCCCCGAGTTCGGCGGGCACACCCTCACCCTTGAGGAACGGAGCACCACAGGTGACGCGGCGAGCCTGTGGGTCCGGTGCTCGTGCGGTGTCCAGCCTCGGTCGATGGCGCAGGCGATCGGCGAGAAGATGGTGCCGAACCTGCCGCGCTGCCGGGGCCGTCACCCGCACCTGCGCTCCGCCCAGTTCACCGGCTGCGGCGAGG
The DNA here is from genome assembly GCF_035917995.1 of Streptosporangium sp. NBC_01755. Lineage (NCBI taxonomy): Bacteria > Bacillati > Actinomycetota > Actinomycetes > Streptosporangiales > Streptosporangiaceae > Streptosporangium > Streptosporangium sp. NBC_01755. Next base: position 5,736,770 of record NZ_CP109131.1, read on the forward strand.
AGACCCGGACGATCGGTCTGGGCGCCACCAACAGCTGGTTCGGGATGCAGTTCAAGGCGTTCACCCTGCCGCAGGCCGACCTGGAGGTGGACCAGCGGGTCGCCGAGCTGTGGACGATGCTGGAGCGGGTGGCCCGTTTCCCGGAGGCCGACGCCAAGGGGTTGCTGCCCGACCTGCGCTGCTGGCCGGAGTTGGAGCAGTACGGGGTCGACGAGGTCTGGAAGGCGATCCGGCGGCGTGCCGAGAGGTCCGGCGACGACGACCAGGGGGACGACCTGGATTTGAGGACTCCCGAATGGAACGCCTTCACCCGCGCGCTGCCGGTCAGGCTGCCCGACTTCACAACCGAGAAGGAAAGGCCCCCGGCCGAGGGCAAACGGTGGCTGGAGGAGGTCGTGCTGGTCACCCGGTTACGTCAGGTGTCGGCCCTGTACGGCTTCACCCGGATCGACGCCCCCGAATGGGGAGAGGACGGGGACGACACCGGCTTCGCGCCGATCTCCGTCGCCCTGCCCACCTGGGTGCCGTGCGCGGAGACGCGGGGCGAGGGCATCTTCCTGCGTTTCCGGGAGGAGGAACTGGCCGCCTGGGAACAACGCTCCGACGTTCGCGGACGTCGCAGGCAGCTCCGTGAGGGGCATGACAGGTGGCGGGCACAGCGCCGGCTCGAACCAGGCCACTGGCCGGGCATCCGCTACCTGCTCCTGCACACCTTCGCGCACGCGCTCATCCGGGAGTTCGCCCTGGAGAGCGGCTACAGCGCCGCAGGAATCGGCGAACAGATCTACTCCGGGACCGGCACGCGGCCCATGGCCGGAGTCCTGCTGTACACCGCCGCCCCGGACAGTGAGGGCACGCTGGGCGGACTGGTGACCCTGGGCCGGCGAGACCGCCTCGGCACGCTCATCGAGCAGGCACTGGACGCCGCACGGCTGTGCAGCTCCGACCCGCTCTGCTCCGAACGCGATCCACGCGAACACGGTCACCTGTACGGCTCGGCGTGTCACGCCTGCCTGTTCGCGTCAGAGACCTCGTGCGAGCGGGGCAATCACTACCTGGACCGGGCGTTGCTCGTCGACACCGTCAGCGATCTGGGCATCGGATTCCTGGCCGCCCGGTGAGCGATCTGCCCGCCGTGATCGCCGCGCTCGCGCGAGAGCTTCCCGAAGTCCACGTACGGGCATGGGCACAGATCCTGCGCGGGCACCCCGCACCGCATCCCGCGATCCGAGGGCTGCTGACCCAGGCCAGGACCGGGGCCGTCATGGGAGCCCGGGCGGCCAGGCTCGTCGCCGCCTGGTCGGCGGCGGACCCGCCGCCGCCGGGTTCGGCGCTGGCACTGGCGCTGGAGACCGCGTCCCGGATGCACGGCGAGACCCACCGCCACAGGACCGACATCGTGGTCAGCGGGCCGCACAGTGACGAGGTCCCCGTCCGGCTGACCAGCTCGGTCATCATCGAGGTGATCCGCGCCAGCCGCACCTCGCTGCTCGTGGTGAGCTTCGCCGCGTTCGGCGTCGCCGAGGTGACGCGGGAACTGGTCAGGGCGGCCAGGCGGGGCGTCCAGATCGATCTGGTCCTGGAGGGCACCGTCGAGGACGGCGGCGCGCTGCGCGGCACATCCACCCCGCCCTTTGAGGCGCTCCGCCCGCTGGCCACGTTCTGGGTCTGGGCGGACAGGCCGAGGACCGGTGGCTCGGTTCCCGCGCTGCACGCGAAGGTCATCGCCGCGGACGAGGACGTCGCGCTGCTCGGCAGCGCGAACCTCACGGATCGGGCGCTCGCCCACAACCTCGAAGTCGGCGTGGTCCTCCGCGATCCCGACGTGGTAGGCAGGCTCGTCAGGCACTTCCGCGCGCTCATGCACCCCAAGAACGGTCCGCTGCGCCCTACCACCGCCCGACATTGACAGTGGGGCGTGCCCTGCTGTTGTGGTGATGGCTCCCCGCCTCGGCGCTGGTGGTCGGGACGGTGCCTGACCTGCCGCTGCCCCTCTCCTCGAACACTTGCTTCCAGATCGGCTACCCGGGCCTTCAGCACATCCAGCCGGGCCGTCAGGGTCACGACCAAGGCCGCGAGCTCGCCATACGACGGCCGCTCGCCCGCGGTCACGGTCACGGTCACGGTCACCCGAAGGTCATCCCACGTACGGGACCATGCTCATGCGGTGCAGGGAGAGGAGACGTGAATATTCACGCCTGGGCTGTTTCCTTGGCGAGGTCGTATGAGAGATCTCTAGGATTGGCTGCCATGGCAGAACTGAGTGAGGCGGAGCTGGACGCGTTGGTCGAGGAGGCCACCGTCGACGCCTACGACGATGATGAGCAGCTGTCCGGGTTTCACGTCATGCTCGACGAGCACCTGGCGACGCCGTTCCAGACGATGGTCTTGGGGGTCGAGGTCACGGTCAAGAAGATCGACCTGTACGCGGGGAGCGGGATCGTCGCGGTCTGCGTCCGAGGGTCATACCGGCAGGCGATCGGCATTCTCGATCTTCCGCTGCCGGATCCGCCGCCCCGAGGTTCGGAGTGGATCGAGGCATATCGGCACTGGGTGCCCTGACGATGAGCGAATACCAGTACTACGAGTTTCTGGCGGTGGACCGTCCCCTGGACGCCCGCCAGCAGGCCGAGGTCCGCGCGCTGTCGACCCGGGCCCGGGTCACCGCCACCAGCTTTACCAACGAGTATCACTGGGGCAACTTCCGCGGCGATCCGCGCCGGATGATGGAGCGCTTCTATGACGCCCACCTGTATCTGACCAACTGGGGCACCCACCAGATCATGCTCCGGCTGCCGAGAACGCTGCTCGATCGGAATGTGGCGGAGCAGTACTGTGCCGGGGACCAGGTGACGATGTGGGTTTCGGGTGAGCATCTCATTCTTGACCTGACCAGCGATGACGAATCGGGCGAATGGGACGAGGGCGCCGAGGACTCCCTGTCGGCCATCGTCGGTGTCCGGGCCGAGCTCGCCGCGGGTGATCTGCGGCCCCTCTACCTCGCCTGGCTGTCGGCCTTCGGCAGGTGGGAGCGGGACGAGGACGCCTTTGACTACACGGCCGAGGACGAGCTGGAGCCGCCGATTCCGGCGGGACTGGGATCGCTGAGCGCGGGGCAGCAGGCCTTGGCCGACTTCCTCCGTCTTGACGCCGACCTGCTTGAGGTCGCGGCCGAGGCGAGCCCCGAGCTGACCGTCGTACGGGACAACCAGCGTGAGCTGGCCGCGTGGATCGCGAACCTGACCGAGGCTGAGAAGAGCGGGCTGCTGCTGCGGGTCGTCCGGGACCAGGGTGCTCAGGTCCGGATGGAACTGCTGCGTCGCTTCCGCGGCGAACCCAAGGCGGACAGCGGTGATCTTCCCCGGCGTAGTGTGGCCGAGCTGCTGGACGCGGCGGCGGAGCGGCGCCAGGAACGCGAACTCCTTGCCGTGGCCAGGCGCGCCCAGGAGGAAGCCCGTCGTGCCCGAGAGCGGGCTCTGGCCAGGGAGAAGCGGCTGGAAACGCTGGCCGAGGACGAGAACGGAGCCTGGCGGCGTGTCGACACGATGATCACCGCGAAGAAGGCGAGTGAGTACGACGCGGCCGTCGAGCTTCTGAAGGATCTGCGGGCGGTGGCCGAGCGTGCCGACCGTCTTGGCGACTTCACGCGGCGCTTCGCGAGCCTGCGTCAGGAGCACTTGCGCAAGACCAGCCTCATCGAGCGGTTCGACCGCGCCCGGCTTGATGATCCGCTTCCCGGCTGACGGGACCTTCCGGCGGCCTGGGGCGTACGGGAGGCAGGCGACCGCCGAACGCCGACTGGTTGTACTGGATGGGCAGACAAAACTGGTAGTGATCGAGGAACCGGAGACCGCGCTCCACCCTGCCGCCGCCGGGGCGTTGTTCGACGCGCTGACCGAGGCGAGCGAGCGTGCCCAGGTCGTGATCACCACGCAGACCGGAAGACGTGCCCCTCCGCCGTGAAGGTGACCTCCCACCACTGGCTGAGGCATCCGGCGCCGACCCCGCCGCCGCGCGCCGGCCGATGGCCCCAGAAGAACAGGTAACGCAACCGTTCGCCGTTCCGCTCGGCGGCGACGGCATCGGCGACCGAGCGTGGAAGCCTGGTGAGATCGGACACCGGTACACCGTGCCACGTACGGCCACCGTCCGGCCAGCGCGTCGATGAAAGAGATGGGCACCGCGCTCGTCGGCGATGTCACATCGGCCGGCCCGCCCATCCGGGCGAATCCGCTGATCGCCTACCCGGCTGAGAGGCGATCTCCTCCGGAACATGATCCAGGCTCCCGGCAGGTGTACGGCTCACCGGCCACCCCTCGGCGTGTGCGAGTTCCGCGAATCGGGCGGCATTCCGCACCGCCGCGCCGCCCGGATCGTTGTTGAAGTACACGTGAACATCGCAGCGGTCGTCCCACGCCTCGCCCAGGCGGCGCAGCCAGGAGCGGAGCGCGCCGTCGCCGTAGGCGGGCCACGGGCGGGCCAGGCCCTCGTGAAACCGCAGGTAGCCCCAGCCGGTGGTCCGCCACAGGGGTGTCTGCGGGCGGCCGAGCCGATCGGCCCAGCACAGGGCCGCGCCGTACGTCGACAGCACCTCGCGGACGGGATCGCTCCACCAGGAGGCGTGCCGCGGTTCGACGGCGACACGCACCCGGGCGGGGAAACACCCCAGGCACGCGCCGAGCAGTTCCGGATCCGCCCTCAACGTCGGCGGGAGCTGCAGGAGGACCGGCCCGAGCTTGGTCCCCAGGCCGTCGGCCGCCGCCAGCAGACGCCCAACCGGCTCCCGCGGATCCTTCAGCCGTCTGACGTGGGTGAGGAACCGGCTCGCCTTGATCGCCATGACGAACGTGTCCGGGGTGCGCTCCTTCCAGTCCTCGAAGGTCTGGTGCGTCGGCAGCCGGTAGAAGGTGTTGTTGTTCTCGACCGTTCCGAAGCACTCGCCGTACCGCTCAAGCCACAGCCGCTGGGGCGTGCCGGATGGATACAGCACTCCGCGCCAGTCGGCGTACTGCCAGCCGGACGTCCCTACCAGCATCATGAGAATTCAGCCCATCTCCCTACATGAGCAGGTCCTGCCCAACCGGCCGGGGCGCCACACCGGTGCGGTCCGGGTAGGGAACCGGCCGGGGCGCCACACCGGTGCCGGTCCGGGTAGGGAAAGGGGGACTATTCGCCGGTGACGCCGTCGATCCGCTCGCGCAGCAGGTCGGCGTGGCCGTTGTGCCGGGCGTATTCCTCGATCATGTGGACGAGGATCCAGCGGCGAGAGCAGTCCTGCCCGTGGCGCTGCCGCTTTCCGATGGCGTCCAGCGGCACCTCGGCCGACACCTTGCGGGCGTGCTCGATCTCGGCCCGCCAGGTGGCGAAAGCCTCCTGAGCGGAGGCGGTGTCCACGTCGTTGAATTCGGCGTCGGAATCGTCTGTCTTGTAAAGGCGGGGGACATCTTCATTGTTCAGCACGTGGCGGAACCAGACGCGCTCCACGTGTGCCATGTGGCGGACGAGGCCGAGCAGCGACAGGGGCGACGGCGGTGCGGAGCGCTCGCGCAGCTGCTCCTCGGAGAGCCCCGCGCACTTGACGGCCAGGGTCTCGCGGTGCCAGTCGAGCCAGTTGTTCAGCATGGCGCGCTCGTCGCCGAGGAAGGGAGGGGACAATCGGTTGTCGGTCACAGCCCACGATCCTCCCACCGTGAAGTACCGTCTGGTTGTGGCCGATGATCTGCTGGAGTCGCTGCGCCGGCTCTGTCTCGCGCTCCCCGAGAGCACCGAACGGCTCAGCCACGGCGAGCCGGCCTGGTTCGTCCGAGGCAAGAAGATGTTCGTGATGTACGCCGATCATCACCACGACGACCGGCTCGCCTTCTGGTGCGCAGCCCCGCCCGGCGTTCAGGAGGCCCTGCAGGCCGAAGCCCCGCAGCGCTTCTTCCGGCCGCCGTACGTTGGACACCGCGGCTGGCTGGGCGTCTACCTCGACGTTCCCCAGGACTGGGCCGAGCTCGCCGAGATCGTCGCCGACGCCTACCGGGCCGTCGCGCCCAGGCATCTGGTCGCCCGTCTGGAGTGAGTGGGGCGGAAGGGCGTAAGGGGGAAGGGGCTGAAGGGAAGGTACGACGAGGAACGACTGACGGTGTAGCGGTCAGCCGGTGAGGAGGGGAGCCAGCAACCGCAACTGGTCCAGTTGCCGATCGAGTGTCTGGGCAAGGGGTTGCACGGCGACGTGGTCGGCGCCGGCCGTGTGATGAGCGCGGACACGTTCGGCGACGGTGTCCGCGTCACCCGTGGGCACGATCGCGTCGACGAGCGCGTCACTGCCGCCTTCCTGGAAGTCCGCGTCGGAGAAGCCCAGGTCACGTAGGTTGTTCAGATAGTTGGGCAGGGCCAGGTACAGGGCCATGTAGCGGCGCGCGGTGGCACGGGCCCGTTCGGAGTCGGTGTCGACCACCACGGCCTGCTCGGGAGCGAGGACGGGGGCGGATCCGAGGATCCTTCTGGCCTGGGCGGTGTGTTCGGGCGTGACGAAGTAGGGGTGCGCTCCCTGGGCGCGGGTCGCGGCCAACTCCAGCATCTTCGGGCGCAGCGCGGCCAGCAACCTCGGTGCCTCCTCCACCAGAGGCGCACTGAAGGCGGTGGCGTCCATGGTGTCCAGGTAGGCGCGCATGGTGGACACCGGCCTGCTGTAGTCGTGCCCGCGACTCGTGACCAGCGGAGCATGGCTCACACCCAGGCCCAGGACGAAGCGCTCCGGCCACGCGTCGACCAGGGTTCTGGCTCCGTTGGCGGCGGCGGTCGCGTCTCGTCCGTAGATGTTGGCGATGCCGGTGGCCAGGATCAGCCGCTCGGTGGCGCACAGCAGAACCGCGGCGTTGGCCAGGGCTTCCTTGCTGGTCGGGGTCTCACCGAACCACAGCGTGGAGTAGCCGAGTCGCTCGATCGTCGTGGCCGCGCGCCGCGCCTCGGCCGCGGGCACCGCTGAGATCGACCCCAGCCACACACCGATGCTGCCAAGGCGCCGCTTGAGCGCGGGCAGATCCACCGGGGGCGGCACCGTATGTTCGGCCATCTTCGAGTTCCTTCTTCCCAAGCCCCTGCCGAGATCGGCGGAGGATTCCCAGGTTCGCCGAGCGCCGCAGAGCCGGAAGCTCCGGGCTGCCTGGTTCAGCGGGCCCGGTGTCCGTCACCGGGGCACAGGAGGTTCTGTACCCGGCCTCGGGGCAGGGAATAGGCTCCCGATCCACCATGAGCAGGGAAAACTACCCTCTCGACAACCTTGTCCCCGCGCCGACACTGCCGCTCGGCCGGCTGAATTGCCTCCCCGTTTCGCGCGGGTGCTCGCGGGTGGCCGGGTCCGGTTACGGTGGGAGGGGTGGATGAGAATCGGGCCCGGCGGGTGGTCGACGCGTTGCGTGACCGTGGCATAAACGCTCAACTGGCGAGAGGCGGCTACCAGTTCGGGGTCCGGGTCCTGCTGCCCGGTGGGCGTGAGGCGGATTGGGACACCGATGGTACGGCGGGCCTCGAAGCGCTGGTGATGCGGAACGGGATGCTGGTCGGTTTCGTACCGGTGATCGAGGGCTCCGAGGACTTCGACGAGGCCCAGGTCGTCGACGCCATAGCGCGGACCGACTACGACCAGCCCATCGCCAGGCAGCGCGCGGTGGCCCCGCCCCCGGCCGAGCCGCTGCCCCGGGTGGGCGGCGTCTTCCGCCGTTTTCTCGATGGCTTCCGCTACCGGTGACGGCGGCATGTCGACCGTCTCACGGTGAGATGGAAACAGCCTTGGAAGTCGAGATCACGACCATGACGTCGTGCCGTTCTGGCTACGCCGGCCAGTCATGGCAGAACTGAGTGAGGCGGAGTTGGACGCGCTGGTCGAGGAGGCCACTGGACGCCCACGAGCAGGCCGAGGACGAGCTGGAGCCGCCGATTCCGGCGGGACCGGGATCGCTGAGCGCGGGGCAGCAGGCCTTGGCCGACTTCCTCCGTCTTGACGCCGACCTGCTTGAGGTCGCGGCCGAGGCGAGCCCCGAGCTGACCGTCGTACGGGACAACCAGCGTGAGCTGGCCGCGTGGATCGCGAACCTGACCGAGGCTGAGAAGAGCGGGCTGCTGCTGCGGGTCGTCCGGGACCAGGGTGCTCAGGTCCGGATGGAACTGCTGCGTCGCTTCCGCGGCGAACCCAAGGCGGACAGTGGTCATCTTCCCCGGCGTAGTGTGGCCGAGCTGCTGGACGCGGCGGCGGCCAGGTCGGCGAGTAGGTCGCTCAGCACCAGTTCCTCCTCCACCCGCACGGCCCGCCGCGTCATCGCCGCGGAGAGTCCCGGATCCCAGGGGGTCGGCCGGGGGCTGCCGGTGAGGGGGTTTCGGGAGGACACCGCCTGGTAGGAGGCGGTGTCGTAGCGCCACGGCCGCCAGCCGACCCGTTCGTGGACGGCCGCGGCGATGCCGACGCCGCCCCAGTCGAAGTCGCCGTGGTAGGCGAAGGCGGTCTCTCCGGCGGCGAGCAGGTCGAGCAGGCGCCAGACGGCCGCCGACGGCCTGCCGCTGACGCAGACCAGGCCAGGGCAGAGCGGTCCGAGCTCGTCCGCGGCCGCGGCGACCACGACCGGATTCTCACAGATCCGTACCAGCCCCGCGGCGATGGGTGTCTCGTGGCGACGTAGCTGGCGCAGGGTGAGCACGCACGGCTCGCCCGCCTCGCGGGCGGCTGCCAGCATGCGCCCGGTGGGGGTGCGGTCGTCTCCGGGCAGCCCCAGGCAGACGACGGTCGAGGAGAGGTCGTCGAGGTGAACTCCGACGCCGGCCCATGCCCTCCTGCGGGCGTCGGCCGTGCCTTCACCGGCATAGGGCAGGCCGGCCAGGGAGCGGGCGGCCGACATCGCCAGCGTGGCCAGTGGCCGGCCCTCGTCGAGGGCATGCGCGTCGCCGCAGCTCTCCGCCGCCAGGCGGCCGATCGGGATGCCCGGATGCGGCAGGCGGCGCAGCACCTCGGCCAGCCTGTCCAGCAGGACGCGGGCCTCGTCCGGGCCGGGGGCGCTCCGCCGCACCTGGCCGGTGGCGTCCAGCCACGAACGCCAGCCGTGCAGCTCCGGGCGGTCGGCCACGACCGCGTCGAGCTCCGAGAGGGCCCCGCGCCAGGCCGTCTCCCGTTCGGTGTTCTCGCGCGGGAGGTCGCGGACGGGGCCGCGGAGCAGGACGACGGCGGCGGCCAAGCCGTCGGGGCAGGCACCGCTGGAGCGCAGGACGCGGTCGACCTCGTCGAGGGAGACCGACAGTGAGGTCCCGGTGCCCGCGCGACGGCCGAGAAGCAGCTCGATCGCGCGGCGCTGCTCCGGCGAGGCCGCACCGAGGGTGACCGTCCCGGTCGGCGGCCTGCCCTGTTCGAGGCGGCGGCGGACCCGTTCGACGAGCCACACGGTCTCCCGGGTGCCGAGCAGTCGTTCCAGCCGGTCGCTCAAGTGAACAGCCCTTCGGGTTCCTGCTCAGGGACGACCGTGGCGGGGCGCGGATCGGGCCGTTCCATTCTGCGGCGCTCGCGGCCGTCCCACCGCCACGTGGTGACCAGCACGGCGTCGACGCCGTCGTGTCTGGACAGCTGGCAGATCGCCAGCCCCGGCACCTGCGGGTAGCAGCCCCATTCCCGCTCGCTGGTCATCACCACGTCCATGTCGAACGTCGCCAGCAGCCCCAGGCACTTGGCGCGCGAGTCGTCGTCCACCCCCGCGAACGCCTCGTCGAGTGCCACCAGCCGCGGCGCATGGGGGTTGCCCGCCGACTTGTAGTGGGCCGATGCCGCGGCGAACAGCGGCATGGATGCGGCGAGCACCCGTTCGCCGCCGGATGCCGGTCCGGTGGCGGTGCGCCACTGGCCGTCCTGCAGACGCTGGATCGCGAACTCGTGCCAGGTCCGGTAGTCCAGTGCCCTGGTCAGCTGCTCGGTCCGTCCGGCGGCCGGGTTGTCGGCGTACTCCCCGGCGATCTGCTCCTGCAGGAAGGCACCCACCAGGGCGCGGTCCTCGACAGACCAGGCGTCCACGGTCTGGCGGAGCTTCTCGCGTATCCGGTCGAGGCCGTCGGGGGCGTTCCTGGCGATCTTCCAGAGCAGGCGCAGTCGCATGCCGGTGGAGGTCGGGCGGGACTCCAGTTCGGCGTTCATCTCCCGTACCTCGGTCTCGGCCGCGGCGATCATCTCGTGGAGGGTTCCGGCCACCTCGTTGAGGAGGTGGTTCTCCAGCAGCTCCCGCTCCTTGGCCGACAGCAGCTGGGCGCGGTGCTCGGTCTCCTCGGAAAGCGCCTCCGCCAGACCGGGGATGTCCCTGGTGTGCCCCTGGAACAGCACGTCGACGACCATGACCCCGTCGCGCAGGGTCAGGCCGACCGAGTGCCCGTGCCTGGCCATGGCGTCGGAGAGCGATTTGTGCTCCTCGGTGACCCGCTTCTGGACCCTGTCCCAGGGGTTGTCGGCGTCGTCGACGCCGTCCAGTTCGGTGTTGACGGCGCGGGCCAGGAGAACCGCGGGGGTCGCGGCCCACTCGGTGCCGGGGTCGGGAACCTCCAGCGAGGGTACGGCGACGCGCAGCAGGCCGGTGGCGGCGAACGCGCGGAACTCGGCGATCGCCGCGTCGCGTACCAGCCCCGCCTGCTCGATCTCGCCGCGCAGGGCGTCGAGTGTGCCCTCGGCCTTGCCCTGCTCGACCAGGGCGGTCTGCTCCTCTCGCCGCGCGGCGCGTTCGGCGGCGTCCCGCTCCCGCATGGCCTGCCGCACCTCGTCGAGGTGGCGGTAGAGCTCCTCGACAGCGGCTCCCGCGGTCTTCACCAGCACCCGGTACGCCTCCGCCGCGGCCTCCGCGCCCTCCTGGGCCCGCGCCGCCCGCTCAACGGCCTCGGAGTGTCGTTCGCGAGTGAGGGAGAGCTCCTCGGCCGTCTCCGTCGCGGCCTCGCGCGAGCCAAGCATCGCCTCGGCCGCGGGCCAGAGCCCGGCCAGGGTGAGACGGTAGCCGGCCACCCCGGTTCTGGCCGCCGCGAGTTCCGCGGCCTCGGTGGGCAGGCCGACATCCCCGGCGAACTCGCCTGCCAGTGTCCGGGCACTCTCCACCTCCGCCTGCCGCGCGCTCACCACGCCGAGCGCCGCGCGGTGCGCGCCGCCCAGCTCGCGTCGCCGCTCGTGCTCGCCCGCCAGCTTGACGTGCGCCTCGCGCAACCGCGTGTCCGACGGCAGCGCACGGTGCTCCTCAGCGAGCGCGCGCTGTCGTGCGGCGACGGCGTCCAGCTCCCGCCGCAGCTCCTCCAGTCGCTCGCGCTCCTGGCCCAACTCATCCCGCAGCCGGGCGAGACGCGCCCGCCTGGCCGCCTCCCGCGCGCCTTCGCCGATGTGTTCGGCGGTCTCCTTGTGCCAGGAACCGGTGAGCACGCCGTTGGCCCAGCGGCCGTCCGCCGCGACCCAGGTGGCCGCGCCGGGACCGAGCCCGATGGCGGCGAGCACCGCGTGAACGGCGGCGTCCGGCAGCGCGGACGCCCACGGGTCGGCGCGGTCGACGGCGGGACGGAGCACAGCGGAGCAGGAGGGCCCGGCGACAGCCGTACCCGCGAGAAGGACCGTGTCGTCTTCGGCCGCGAGCGTGCCCGACGGGGTCACCCAGGCGTCGAGGACGCCCGCCGCCTCCAGCGCGGCCTCCAGCCCGGCCCGCTGGTCGACGGGAATCGTCTCGGTGAAGTCGACCACTTTCCACAGCGGCGCGCCCGGGCGGTCCGCACGCGCGCCGGGTGCTCTGGTGTACGGGACGGGTGGCGCGTCGTGGCCGCCCGCCTCCAGCCGGGTGATCTCCTCTGCCAGGTCCGCGGCGGCCTGCCGCCGGGCGCGTGACTCGGTGTCCAGCTCCGCCTGCCCGCGGCCCAGCTCGGCGGTGGCCGTCCGGACGGCGTCGTCGACGGCGGTCGCCGCGGGGTTGGGGCCCTCGGCGGTGACCGCCCAGGACTCCAGCGTGGCGAGCACCGCGTCAGGGTCGTCGATCCGCAGCTCGACCACCCCCGCCAGGTAGCCGAGATAGGAGCCGGCCAGTTCGGCGGTCTGCTCCTCCGTGATCCGCTCGGCTGTGAAGATGCGTTCGGCGGCGGCCTGGAGCTCGTGGGTCAGCCGGTCCGTCTCGGCGCGGGCGGCATCGAGCCGGGCACCGGCCCGGGTGACGGCCTCGAACAGGCGGTCAAGCTCGGCCACCGCCTGCGATCGCCGGTCGGCCAGGGTCTCGGCGGCGCGGCGGGCCCCGGCGGGATCCTCCTCCCACCGGGCCACGATGTCGAGGTGGTCCCGTTCGCACAGGGCCTGACGGGCGGCTGACGCGGACGACTCCCGCGCGGCGGAAAGCTCGCGGGCGGCCTGGGCGGCTCTGGCCTCCGCGGCCTCCGCCCGGGCCTGGCGGCGGCGCATCTCGGTGGCCAGGTCCTCCCTGGCGTTCTCCTGGACACGTGAGTGTCCGGCCTGCCGCTCGGCCTCCTCGCTGACCTGCGTAAGCCGTTCGGCGTCGCGCATCCGGGGGCTTTTCTCCAGGGTTTCCTTCCTGGCCTCCAGCCGTGTCCGCGTCGCGGCCAGCCCGGTCAGTGACTCTCGCGCCGCCTCCAGGGCGCCCTGGGCCGAGGCGCGGCGGCCCTCGGCCTCGTTGAGGTCGCGGCTGAGATGTTCGTAGCGGCTCTGGGCCGTGCGGGGCACCGCGGCCTTGCGTTTGGCGGCGATCCGCGCGTACCTGCGGTAGTGGGAGAGGAAGTCGGTCGCGGCACCGCGGGCCTCCTCCAGTGCTCGCAGGGCGTCGTGCTCCTCGTCGAGGCCGCGGAACGCCTCGGCGACCGTGCTGATCAGGGAGGGGCTCAGCGGGGGCAGCGCCTCGGTGAGGGCGCGGGAGAGCAGCCTCTCGTCCGGTTTCTTGGACAGCTGCGGCTGACGGAGCTGGATGAGGAGGTTGACCAGCGCCTCGTAGCGGTGCTCGCCGAGGCCGAACAGGGCCTCGTCCACGGCCCTGCGATAGTCAAAGGCCCGGTCGTAGACCATGCCGTGCCCGTCGACGGCATCGCGCAGCTTCTCCCTGGTGAGCGAGACGCCGGTGGGGGAGAGGAGGTCCAGCCCGGCGCCGACCCGCTGGGGGGTGACGAAGAACCAGTGCCTGACGATGCCGCGGTCCTTCACCGCCTTCATGCCGCAGCCGATCGTCCGGAACTCCACGGTGCCGTCGGCCGCGCGTCGGCCGAACTCCATCCAGGTGTAGCCGAGCCGCTCGGGATGCGGGTGCCTGCCGCCCAGCAGCAGGTTCCACTCCATGCGCTTCTGGCGGTCGCCGTCCGGCTCCACGCGGTGCGGCGCGAGCTCGCCGTCGAGCAGGAACGGCAGGGTCAGGGCGAGAACCTTCGATTTTCCCGTTCCGTTGTTGCCGCGCAACAGCAGCCGGCCGTCGTGGAAGCGGAACTCCTCGACGTCGTAGTGGAACATGTCGACGAGCCCGGCTCTGAGGGGTTTCCAGCGTTCCGAGGTCGGAATCGGGTGCGTCACCGCCGGGCCTTTCCTGGTTCGCGGATGGTCGGTTCTTCGAGGGCGTAGCGGACGATCGCCGGGAGGCCGCGCACCCGATCCGCGCGGACCTCGACCAGTTGGAGTGCCACCAGCTTGTCCAGCGCCACGGCCAGGAGCTCCTCCTCGGCGCCGGGCTCGGTCACTCCCTTGCGCCAGAAGGAGGCGTGGGCGTCGGCGGCCCGCCGTACGAAGGCGTGCAGCTCCGCGGTGCTCGCCTCACCGTGGACGGCCAGGTGCTCGGCCACCAGCAGCGTCACGTGCCCGTCGGTGCGCTGTTCGGGCATGCGCACGTCGGTCAGTTCGTCGTCGGGGTCGACCATCGCGATGCCCTCGGCGCGGATCTCGGGCAGCAGCCCGGTCGCCTCCTCGATCCTGCGGGTGATCGCCTGGCGCTGGGAGACGAGGTAGGCGCGTTCGGCCTCGTCGAGGTCGTCGTAGTAGACGACGGGATCTTCCAGGAGCCGGCGGGTGAGCCTGCGGCGCATCGCCTGGTTGCGCAGATCGTCGGTGTCGGCGACGGGTTCGGCGGTCAGCTCGGCCAGCCGTTCCTCGAAGGTGGTGGCGTCGATCGTGGAGGGGCCACGCGCCCCGGTGAGGAGCGTGGCGAGCACGGGTCTGCGTACGTCGTACAGGACGTCGCCGGTGGCCGACAGGTAGGCGTCCTCGTCGCCGGCCACCCTGCGCAGCGCGCCCCAGTCGAGCAGCGTGCGCACGACGGCCACCAGGTCGGCCCGCTCGGCCCGGCTCTCCATGGTAAACGCGAAGTCGAGCCCCGGTTCGGCCGCCGCGTTGAGTACCTCCTCCGCGAGCCGGCCGAGCGTGGTCTGGGAGTCCGCCCTCTCCAGTACGGCGAGTGCCAGGCAGAGTACGACATAGCGGCGGCGGCCGAAGGGCTCCTTGGCCCGGCCGCGAGCCGGATGGGTGGCGTCGGAGAGAACCGGGGCGGTCTTGAACAGCCGGGCCGTCTCCGCGTCGGCCAGTAGTCGCCAGCCGGTCTCCCGGTTCAGCCAGTCACGCAGCTCGGTCAGGTGGCGGCGGACGAGCACGAGCTTGTCCGCGTCGTTCTCGGCGGTGAGCAGTGGCTTGACCAGCAGCGCGCGGAGCGCGGCCCGCCGTTGCGCCCGCTCCTCGTCGCGGATCACGACGCCACCATCAGATCGATGATCTCGATGAGGTGCTCGGGGCCGGTGAGCGTCCCGTCCTTGGTGTGGATCTCGACCTGGTCGCCGCCGGGGACGAGCGAGAGCCGTACCTCCATCGAACCGTCGCCGGTCATGGTCTTGACCTCGGTCTCGCCTGGCGGGCGGGCGGCCAGGGCGTCGCCGAGCAGCGCGAGGAAGAGCTGGAACGCCCGCGGATCGAGGACGCCGAGCTCGGACAGGAGAGCCGGTCCTCTGCCGCAGAGCACGGCGCGGGCCTCGGCGGTCTCCGCTGCCTCGCGCTCCACCCGCTCCAGCAGGAAGGCGCGGGCCCGCGAGCGGTCCTGTACCCGGTTCGGCTTTCCCCGCCGTTCGTAGGAGCCGGTCCTGCGTAGCTGCGGGGAGATCCGGACCGGTGGGGCGGCACGCCACGGCGTGTTCGGGGCCAGGTCCTCCTGCCGCCAGGAACTCTCGGTCTCGGCGGTGACGGTGAGGTGCCGCGCGGACGACAGGCCGAAGGCCGCGCGCCACAGCCGGTGCGTTGCCGCCTCGTCCGGCGCCTCGGCGAACCAGCGGGCCAGGGTACGGAAGTCGGCCGAGCGGTCGGAGCGGCCCGAGCGGCGCTCGTTGATCAGACCGACCGCGTCGACGAGCTGCTTGATCGCGGTGACCGCCGCCTGCCTCAGCAGCCGGGCCTGTGAGGGGCGGCCGGTGCCCTGAGAGACGAACCAGTCATTCAGCCCGCGCCAGCGGTTCCGCCACGAGTTGAGCGCCGCCGCTTCGGCCCTGTCGTACGCATCGGTCGCATCCGTTCCCTCCGGTACGGCGTCGGTGGCCTCCCGCCGCGCGGCCAGCCGCAGCAGCCTCTCGTGGTCGCCCGCCTCCAACTCGGTCAGGAGCATGGCCACGCGGGCGCCGGAGTTGGCGAGATCGGAGATGAAGCGGTTGATGTAGTCGATCAGCCGCTCCTTGTAGGCGATGAAACCCTCCACGTCGCCGTCGGAGAAGTCGATCGCGCGGCGCAGTGACGCCATGAACGCCTGGGCGTTGTCGGCGAGTGAGGCGAAGCGCTCGGCCAGGGAGAGTAGCAGCAGGTGCGTCTTGGCGGGATCGGGATCGGACTGCTGCGCGAGCGCCGACAGGGAGCGGAGCTGTTCGGCGATGTCACCGAGGGCCACCGACTGCAGCGCGCCCCGGCGGCCGATCGCCTCCTCGTAGAAGGCGATGGCCTGCTCGGCCGCCTGGCCGGCCGCGGTGAGCTGGAAGAGGAACCGTTTGCGGTGGAAGTCCTCGACGGAGGTGACCCTGCCGGTGTCGGGGTCCGCGCGCAGATTTCCCCATTCGGTCAGTTTCTCCAGCGCCTGGGTGAGCTGGTCGTCATTGCCCGCACCCAGTTCGACCGCGACGTCCTCGGGCCGCAGATGCACGATGAAGCGCTCCTTCGCCCGCGCGAACGCGCGCAGTACCTGGCGGTAGAGCGGTGCGTTCGGCGCGCTCAGGTGGGCGAAGGGCTGGGGATCTCGATGGTTCGATTGGGGCAGGTCAATCACCGTGCCATTTTGCCTGACGGGTGAGGTCTGATGCGCGGCCATCCGCGTCGGCGGTGGTGAGGCGGCTATCGGGGGCGCCGAGCAGCGACTCGCGCCCGGTACTCGGTCGACCGTCATGCTGAAGGCGCCTTCACAGGCCGGGACATATAGTGGAATTTCCGACATAACTTCCTCCTGGGAGAACTAGTGCGAAAGGGGCGCTACCTCCTGGTGGTCGGCTTTCGATGCGATCTATACGGGGTCCAGACGGGAAGGCGGAGGCGCTGACGCCGCATTGACGCCCCACCCCGGCCTCGTGGATTCGCTCGGGAAATGCTTCCGGCGCGAGAAGGGTCGCAAGTCAATCAAGCATGAATAGCTGTGATTTTTCATGAATAATCCGACGGCACGTTTTTTTGGGCTACCGGATTTTCCCTTTCTTTGGTTTTTTATTGCCCTGTGACGGGTATTCCAGCCACGGAAGCCGGCCGCCATATGAATGGAGCAAATAATGGCCATCGACACTATTGCCCGTAAGTCGGACCACTGGTTCAAGCTGGTCGACGTCAACGGCGACGGAAGGATCCAGCACAGCGACCTTCAGGCCCTGGCAGACAGGACCCTCAAGCACTTCGGCTACGACAAGGGATCCGCAAAGGGGCGCCGCCTCGTAGAGGCGTACGACCGGGCCTGGGCGTCCATGGCCGAGGCCATGGACGCCGACAGAAACGAGGAGATCTCCAAGGAGGAGTTCCGCTCCTACATGGAGCAGAACGCCAAGAAGGAGAGCGCCGAGAAGCTCCTTCGCCCGATCACCGATGCCGAGTTCGCGGCGGCCGACATCGACGACGACGGGCTCCTGTCCCCGTCCGAGTACGCGAAGCTGCTGCAGTCCTGGGGGCTGTCCAGCAGCGAGGCGGAGAAGGGTGCGGGCAATATCGACACCAACCGCGACGGCCGGATCAGCAGCGAGGAATACTACAGGGCCTGCCGCGACTTCTTCGTCGGCGAGCTCACCGCGCGTGCCGGACAGGTCTTCGGTCAGGTGAAATAGCCAGGGTGGTGGGGTGGCGGTCGCGTTGTTGGCGACCGCCACCCTTTTCCATGGGTCCCTTTTCGGCGATCCAGGTACCTTCCATGGGGTCCCTTTTCGGTGGCTCAGGTACCTTCCATGCGGTCCCTTTTCGGCGATCCGGGCACCGGGCGCGGCGTCACCGGGTGACGGGCAGTGTCTCCACGCGGCGGATCAGCAGGTCAGAGCGCCACGGCAGCTCGTCGTCCGGGACGGCGAGGCGCATGGGCGGGCACTCCGACAGCGAGGAGATCGCGACTCCTATCAGCATGCGCACCAGGGGCGCCCCCATGCAGTGGTGCGTTCCGTACCCGAAGGAGAGGTGCGGGTTGGCGCCACGGTGGAAGTCGAGCTCGCCGGGGTTGGCGAACACCGACGGATCATGGTTGCCCGAGGGAAGGGCGGGTAGCACCTGCTCTCCCGCGTGCACCAGCGTGCCGCCCACCTCCACGTCCTCGATGGCGTAGCGGGCGAAGGTGACGTGCGAGGGGAACGGCGCGTAGCGTATGAGTTCGTCGACGGCCTGTGGGATGAGCTCGGGATCCGCGCGCAGCTCCTCCAGCTTTCCGGGTGAGGTGACCAGCAGGTAGAAGGCGTTCGTCAGCTGTGTCGAGACGTTGTCGACCGCCAGGAGGATGTCGTTGACCAGTTCCTTGATCTCCGCCTCGGCGAGCCCGCCGTCCGCGGCGGGAACACCGTCCGCGCCGTCGGAGTCAAGGGCGTGGACGGTGTTCCCGCCGTCGGAGTCGAGGGCGCATGCGAGGACGCTGACGAGGTCGTCCCTCGGCTCCGCGCGCCGGGCGGCGATGAGCCGGTCGGTGTAGCGGGAGATCTCCTCGACCCTGGCCTCCACGACGTCGGCGGCCAGTGCGGTGCTCGCGAACCCCTCGAACCAGTTCAGGAAGATCGCAAGGTCCTGCTTGGGGATACCGATCAGGGGGCACAGCACCTCCACGACCAGCGGCTTGATGTAGTCGCCGACCAGATCGTACGGGGGAGGCGCGTCCGCGAACCCGGCCATCAGCGCACGGGAGTGCTGCTCGGCGATCGATCGGAGCAGGTGGATCCGCTCGGTGTTGAATCTGAGCCCGCTCGCCAGCACCCGGCGCAACCGGGTCTGCTGTGGGGGGTCGGTGTTGAGGATGCTGTCCTGGAGCGGCAGGACGGTGAGGCGCGCCTCGTCGCCGCCGGGAGGAGGCGTCCGGACGAAGCGGCGGTCGCGCAGCACCGAACGCATGTCGTGGTAGCGGGTCACCAGCCAGGCGTCGTCACCGTAGGGCGGGCGGACCCTGGTCAGCCCGGGCCGCTCGCGGCACCGCGCGTATTCGGAGTCGACGTCGAGACGAATGGGTTTACCGAAAGGGTAGTCGACGGGCTCGGGAATGATGTCCACGGTCTCTCCGGTGAATGACTCGGTTCGCTGGCTTGGGTTCACGGCCGGAATCGGCCACCGCGCTGGACCTCGGCGTCACCGTTGACGCCCATCAACCTGAGTCGGTTATCCGTTTTGTGGGCAACGGCGCCGATTAGTCGTTTGGTTCGCCATCCGCGGAGGCGGTCCGGCTTCCGTACCGGGATTACCCGTGGAGCGGGAAAGGCAAAACCAAGAAAGACGGATCCGATTTTCATTGCCCTTTGTCGATAAATGGTTTTATGGCGAAAGGGTGGCGTGTCGGCACCGATGTTCGTGGGAATGTTGACTCAAGCGGGCCGGAAACCGATATTCGAGGTCGTCGACTGGGTCGGCCCCCGCTGCTACTGTTTCGCTTGGCCGGGGAATTAATTCGACCCGCAATTTATGCTTATTGGTGCCGGTTCGGGAGGTTTCTCATTTCTGATCTGGGTGATGGAGACTCCGAACTCCGGGTGGACATGGGAAATGTCAGAACGGCTCCCTCGGAGATCGAGTCGACCTACAACGAGCTCGCCGCGCTGGTGGGCGAGACGGCGGGACCCGACCGGCACTACGGCTTCTGGACGGGCCCCGACGACGACGCCTCGATCTCCGAGGCCACGGAGCGGATGACCGACTTCGTGCTGGCCCGGCTGGACGTCGGCCCCGGCTCACAGGTGCTGGACGTGGGCTGCGGCAACGGCCGCCCGGCGGTGCGCCTGGCCAGGACCCTGGGGGCGCGGGTCGTCGCGATCGACATCGACCGGCAGGCGCTGCGCAACGGGGCCGAGCACGCCGCGGCGCACGGGATGGCGGAGAGGGTGCGGTTCCGGCGCGTCGACGCGCTGGACCTGCCGTTCGCCGCCGCCTCGTTCGACGCGGTGCTGGCCTTCGAGGTCACCCCGCACTTCGACGTCGCCGACCTCTACCGGGGCATCGCCAGGGTCCTGCGCCCGCAGGGTCGCCTGGTGGTCGAGACGCCCTACCTACGGGTTCCGATGACGGAGGAGATCCGCGAGCGCATCGGCCCCTACCTGACCATGCTGAACGCCGTTTCGCTCGACGCGCCCGAGGAGCACCTGTCGGCGGCGCGGGAGGCGGGGATGGTCGTCACCGAGCTCGTCGACATCACGGAGAACGTGCGCGGTTCCTTCCCCCGTCTCGTAGGGGGGCTCCGGGAGCGGCTTGAAACCGGGGGCGGGACGTCCGACACCGCGCGGCTGATCGACACCTTCGCCGCGTGGGCGGACGCCACCGAGGTCGGCGGAGTGGTCATGACCTTCACCAGGATGGAGCAATGACATGACGGACGTGACGGTCATCGGAACCGGCGTGATCGGTTCCGCGGTGGTGCGGGCCTGCGCCGACTCCGGTCTGGAGGTCTCGGTCTGGAACCGCACACCCGAACGGTCGGAGAGGCTCGCGGGAAGGAACGTCCACGCCCACGCGAAGGCGGCCGGCGCGATCGAGGCCTCCCCGATCGTGCTGCTCTGCCTGCTCAACTACGAGATCACCCACCAGGTCCTCGACGAGGCCGGGGCCGACCTCTCGGGCAGGCTCGTCGTGCAGAACGCCAGCGGCGTCCCCGACGACGTCCTCCCGCTGCGGGCGCGGGTCGAGGCCGCGGGAGGCAGATACCTGGAGGCCGCGATCCTCAACTACCCGGACGCCATCGGCACCGAGGACTGCTTCACCGTTTACGGCGGGGCGGCCGAGGATTTCAAGGAGATGGCGGGGGTGACCGAGGCACTGTCCGGCAAGCAGGTGCGCCTGGGCGCCGATCCCGGTTACGCGAAGGCCTACCACGTCGTGTCCAGCGCCTTCTACTACGCGTTCGTCAACGGTTTCCTCGAATGCTCGGCCATCGCGGAGAGCATGGGCGTCCCCCTCAACGACTTCGCCGAATCCGTGCCGCTCTACGACCCCGGTTTCCAGAACACGATCGGCATCGGCCTCGGTCTCATCGCGCGCCGTGACTACACCTTCGAGCAGGCTCCGCTGACCTCGCACCTGGACGTCCTCAACAACCTGACCGGCATCGCGGAGCGGGCCGGGATCGACCAGTCCTACCTGGGCGTGATGCGTGAGCGCGTGCTGAGGGCGATGGAGCAGGGCTACCGGCGCGAGCACGTGGCGGTGCTCACCGAACAGTTCCGCAGCCGCCGAGCGGCCGTCCATAACCGCTGAGGGGAAGCATGCACGGGTTTGAACCGGTTGGCGGCGAGGCCGGTGTCGACCGTCTCTTCGAGAGATGGGCCGAGGTCGGTGTCGACCGTCTCTTCGAGAGATGGGCCGAGGTCGGTGCCGACCGTCTCTTCGAGGCATGGGCCGAGGCCGCGCCCGGGCGTGACGCTCTCGTCCACCCGGGCGGGCGGATGACGTACGCGGAGTTGCGGGAGCACGCCACGGCCCTGGCCGGTGAGCTCGTGGCGGCCGGGGTGCGGGCGGGCGACACGGTGGGGGTGCTGATGGAGCGCTCCTTCCTGCTGCCCGCGGCGGTCCTGGCCATCTGGAAGGCCGGCGGCGCCTACGTGCCCCTGCCGCCGTCGCATCCGGTGGGGCGCAACGAGCTGGTGCTGTCCGACACGGGCGCCCGGATCGTCGTCGCCGACCGGGACCCGGAGGAACTGCTGCCCGGACACGGCCTGCGCTCCGTACGGCCAGGCCTCGGAAGACCGGATCCCGCCAACGGCCGGCACCGGCCTCGGCCCATCTTGGGAGCGACGTCGGATCCCGCCATGGGAGCGACGCGGGGAAGCGCCGCGTCGGCGACACGGGCCGACAGCCTCGCCTACGTGCTCTACACCTCGGGATCGACCGGTGCCCCCAAGGGCGTGCTGGTGGACCACGGCGGCGTGACCAACCTGGCGGAGGGGCTGCGGTCGCTCTTCGGCGACCTCGAAGGGGCCCGCGTCCTGCAGTTCGCGCCGTTCACATTCGACGCCTGGGTCTGGGAGTTCGCGATGAGCCTGCTCAACGGCGCGACCCTGTGCGTCCCCGAGGCCGGGGTGCCGCTGTACGGCCGCGAGCTGAGCCGCATCCTGTGCGAGCTGGACATCACCCACCTGTCGGGCGCGCCGTCGCTGCTGGCCACCCTGCCCGAGGACGTCCCGGTACCGGTGACCACCCTCACCTCGGGGGGCGAGGCGCTGCCCGAGTTCCTGGTGGAGCGGTGGGCGCCCAGGGTGCGCCTGTTCAACGCCTACGGCCCGACGGAGGTCACCGTGTCCGCGACGGCCGGGCGCTGCCGGCAGGGGACCGGCAGGCCGTCCGTCGGACGCCCGCTGGCCGGGGTCGAGGTCCACATCCTCGACGCGGCGGGTGACCCGGTCGCCGAGGGGGAGACCGGCGAACTGTGCGTCGGAGGGCGTGGTGTGGCGCGGGGATACCTGAAGCGGCCCGACCTGACACGCGAGAGGTTCGTCCCCGACAGGTTCGCGGGGCGCCCCGGCGCGCGCCTGTACCGTACCGGCGACCTCGCCCGGCGGCTGCCCGGAGGAGAGATCGACTTTGTGGGGCGGATCGACGAGCAGCTCAACGTCCGGGGATACCGGATCGAACCCGGCGAGGTCGAAGCGGCCCTGATGCGCCACCCGCGCGTCACGGGCGCGGCGGTGACCACCACCGGCGGGGAGACCGGAACCGCCAGGCTCACCGCGTACGCGCAGCTCTCGCGGGGGCCGAGGGTGCCCGCCGGCGAGCTGCGCGACCTGCTCGCCGGTCAGCTCCCCGCGTACATGATCCCGTCGATCTTCGTGACGCTGGACCGGCTCCCGCTGACCTCCCACGGCAAGGTCGACCGCGCGGCGCTGCCGAACGCGGCGGGCAGTCGGCCGCGGTACGGACAAGCGGTGCCCTCGTGCCCGGGAGAGCGAGAGGTGGCCGAGATGGTGGGGCTGCTCCTGGGACTCGACGAGGTCGGCGCGGAGGAGAACTTCTTCGAGCTCGGCGGGACCTCGGTCGACCTCATCACGCTCCAGGCCGACATCCACGAACGCCGGGGGGTCCTGCTCCCCGTCGCCGACCTCATCGCGGCCCCCGACGTGCGGTCGCTCGCGGCACTTCTCGACACGCGCGTCAGGGATGGTGACCGGTCCGAGCGGGACCTCATGCGCGTCAGGGACCGTGACCGGTCCGAGCGAGACCTTGCGACGGCCGCGGCGAGCAGGAGGAACCTGCTCGCCGGAAGCCGGTCACTGGAGGAACGCCGCTGGAAAGGACGACAGAGTTGAAACCGACGAACGCGGACGGCGCCGACATCGCGGGTGCCGGCGTCTCGGGTGCCGACATCGCGGTCGTCGGCATCGCCTGCCGCTTTCCCGGCGCACGCGGCGCCGCCGAATACTGGCGCCTCATCGCCGAGGGCCGCCGGGGCATCTCCGAGCTCACTTTGGACGAGCTGCGGGAAGGCGGGGCGAGCGAGGCGCGCCTCGCCGATCCCGCGCTGGTTCCCGCCGGCGGCATCCTCTGGGACGCCGACCGGTTCGACGCCGCCTTCTTCGGCTACTCGGCGCGCGAGGCGGCCCTCATGGACCCGCAGCAGCGGATGTTCCTCGAAGCCGCCTGGCACGCCCTGGACGACACCGGTCACGCGCCCGGTCACTTCCCCGGCACCATCGGCGTCTACGCGGGGCAGACCCTCGGCACGCACCGCGACAGGGATCGCGGGGCCTTCCTCGGCACCTCCGCCGACCTCCTGGCGGCCGCCGACGACAAGGACTTCCTCTCCACCCGGGCCTCCTACAAGCTCGGCCTGACCGGGCCGAGCATCACCGTGCAGGCCGCCTGCTCCACCTCGCTCGTCGCGATCCACCTCGCCTGCCGGGCGCTCATCACCCACGACTGTGACATGGCCCTGGCCGGCGGGGTCTCCTGGACGCCGCTGCGCCGGCAGGGCTACCTCCACCAGGAGGGCGGTGTCTGGTCCGCCGACGGCCACGTCCGGTCCTTCGACCGCGACGCGTCGGGGTTCGTCCCCGCCGACGGCCTCGGGATCGTGGCACTGCGCAGGCTCGGGGACGCCCTGGCCGACGGCGACCGCGTCTACGCGGTGGTCGCCGGAAGCGCGGTCACCAACGACGGCTCGGACAAGCTCAGCTACGCGGCACCGGGCGTCCGCGGCCAGCAGGCCGCGGTGGAGGCCGCGCTCGCGGTGTCCGGCGTCGACCCGGACACCGTCGCCTACGTCGAGGCGCACGGAACGGCCACGGCGCTCGGAGACGCGGTGGAGGTCACCGCGCTGACCCGGGCCTACCGGGCGGCAGGGGCGACCGGGAGTGGGTACTGCCGGCTGGGCTCGGTGAAATCGAACATCGGGCACACCGACGCGGCAGCCGGAGTGGCCGGTTTCATCAAGGCCGCGCTGATGGTCCACCACGGCCGGATCCCGCCCAGCCCCGTCGTCTCGCCGCACCCCAACCCCGAGATCGACTTCGAGACGAGCCCGTTCCGCCTCGCGGCGGCGGCGGAGGACTGGCCGCTCACGGATGTCCCCCGCCGCGCGGCCGTCAGCTCCTTCGGCATCGGCGGCACCAACGCCCACGTGATCCTTGAGGAGCCGCCGCCGCGCCCGCCCGCCGCCCCGGCTCCCGGGTGGCAGCTCGTCGCGCTGTCCGCGCGTGACGAGACCGCCCTCGCCGAGATGGCCGGATCCTGCGCGGACGCCCTTCATGACGTCTCCGATCCCGAGTTCGCCGATCTCGCCCGTACCCTCGCGGTCGGCCGTCGCCATCTCCCCTTCCGCCACGCCGGAGTCTTCCGCGACCGTTCCCACGCCGTGGCGGAGCTGCGCGGGCACGCGACCGGCGGGTCCGCTCCCGCCTCCGCCGTCCGTACGGGCAACCGCGACGTGGTGTTCATGTTCCCGGGCGGAGGAACGCGGTATCCCGGGATGGGGCGCGAGCTCTACCGCGAGGAACCGGTCTTCCGCGCGGCCGTGGACGAGTGCCTGGACCTGCTGCCCGACCGTTCGGCCGCCGTGCGGTTGCGTGCCCTGTGGACGGACGAGCCCGGTACGGTGCCGATCGCCGTTCCGGACGAGGCGGTCGAGGCGGGCGATGCGGTCGAGGCGGACGAGGTGGTCGAAGCGGGAGAGGTGAACGAGGTGGTCGAAGCGGGCGCGGCGGGGGAGAGCGATCCCTCCCTGGCGCTGCCCGCCGTGTTCGTCATGGAGATCGCACTCGCCCGGCTCCTGGTGGCGCGGGGAGTGACTCCCTCCCTGCTGATGGGGCACAGCCTCGGTGAGTACGCGGCGGCCTGCGTCGCGGGTGTCATGTCGCTGCGCGACGCCCTCGCCATCGTGTGCAAACGTGGCGAGCTCCTGGCCTCGCTGCACGACGGGGCGATGCTGGCGGTTCCCGCCTCCGAGCGGGAGGTGGAGCCCTTTCTCGGAGAAGGGGTGTGCCTGTCGGTGGTCAACGGCCCGGAGTCCTGCGTGCTCGCCGGGCCCGCCGCGTACATCGCCGAGGTCAGGGAGCTGCTGGACCGGCGCGGGATCACCGGCCGCCTGCTGCCGCTCAGCACCGCCGCGCATTCGGCCCTGGTCGACCCCGTACTCGGGGAGTTTCGCGACTTCCTCGCCAGGATCACGCTGCGCGCTCCCTCGGCGCGCCTGATCTCAGGCGTGACGGGGACCGGTGACGCCGACTTCGCCGATCCGGAGTATTGGGTCACCCATCTGAGGGCGACGGTCAGGTTCGACGCCGCGCTCGACCATGTCCTGGCCGAAGGGCCGAAGATCCTCGTCGAGGTGGGTCCCGGCACGACGCTGAGCGCGCCGGTCCGGGCACGGGCGGGCACGGACTCGGTGGTCGTCAACGTCACCCGTCACCCGATGGAGGAGCGGGCCGACAGGGAGGTCCTGCTCCGCGCGCTGGCCCGGTTGTGGGAGGCGGGCGTCGAGGTCGACCTGCCCTCACTCTGGCCGGAGCGGCGGCTCCGGCTGCCCGCGGTGCCCTACCCCTTCGCACCCACCGTCGCGCGCCCGCCGGACCCGGTGCGCGCCGTGGACTCCGCGGCCTCCAACCCGGAACGCTCATCCGACGGCCTGTACGGAATCACCTGGAAACGGGCGGTGGAGGTGCCTGTGGCGGATCCGGGACCCGCGGTACGGGAGCACCGCTGGATCCTGCTCTCCGACTCGTCGTCCCTCGCCGAGGCGATCATCGTGAAGCTGGAGGAGCACGGGGCCACGACGGTCGTCGTCACCCCGGGACGCGCGTTCCAGCGTGCGGCCCCGGACCGGATCACGATCGACCCCGGGTGCGGGGAGGACTACGAAAGGCTCCTGAAGACCGCGGAGGCCGACGCGACCGAACCGCTGCGAATCGTCTGCCTCTGGGGAGCGTCGCTGCCCTCGCGGATCTGCCCGCCGCTGGGCCACGTCGTCGGCCTGGCCCGTGCCCTGAGCGGCCGGCCGCAGGCCGATCTCTCCCTTGTCACCAGGGGTGCCCTGGAGATCACCGGAGGCGAGCGGCTCGACCCGCGCGAGGCCCTCACGATCGGAGCCGCGGGACCGCTCCGCCACGAGCTGGCTGACGCGCGCATCCGGCTCGTGGACCTGGACCCCGGTGACGGAAAGGACCACGGAGCCCGAGCCGCGGAGCTCCTCGCCGAGCTCTGCCGCCCTTCGGGCGAGGACCCGACCGGCCTGCGGGCAGGACACCGCTGGCTGCGCCGGTTCGAGCCGCTGCGGGTGACGCGGGAAACGGGCACCCGGATACGCCGGGGCGGGACCTACATGATCACCGGGGGGACGAGCGGGATCGGGCTGCGGCTGGCCGAGCATCTCGCGGGCACGTACTCGGCACGACTCGTCCTGATCGGGCGCGGAGTATCCGGGGAGTTCCCGTCGCACGGTTCCGGAGCGTCCGGGGAGTTTCCGTCGTACGGTTTCGGAGGTCAGGACGGCGAGGCGATGACGGCTCTCCTCGCGGGCCGGGGAGACGAGATCCTGGTGCGCGGCGCGGACGTCGCCGACGCCCGGCGCCTGAAGGAGGTTCTCGACGAGGCACGGTCGCGGTTCGGCGAGATCCACGGAGTGATCCACGCCGCCGGTGTGCCGGGGGGCGGCATGGCGGAGTTCCTGACCGAGGAGGACATCGCCGCCGCGCTGCGTGCCAAGACCGAGGGGACCGCCACCCTGGTCTCCGTCCTGCGGGAGGTCGGCGCGCTTCCCGATTTCGTCGCGCTGTTCTCCTCGCTGGCCTCGTTCTCCGGGGTTCCCGGCCTCACCTGCTACGGGGCGGCCAACGCCTTCCTCGACACGTTCGCCCTCTGCGCGCGGCGCGACGGCATGCCGGTGCTGTCGATCAACTGGGACCGCTGGAACGGGGTGGGAATGGCCCGTGACATGGAACGGCGCCACCGTGAGCTCACCGGCGAGGGTCTGAGCGGCGGGTTGAGCCCCAAGGAGGGGGTCGCGGCCTTCGAGAGGTGCCTGGCGGCCCTTCCGCTGGGGCAGGTGGTCGTCTCCTCCCAGCCGCCGGGGAGCGCGGGGAAGGCGCCGCGGCGGGTCGCCGTACCCGCCGCCCGGCCACGACCTTCTCAGCCGCGTCGCCCCGCCGTGCCACCCGCCGACGGCACCGAGGAGTGGAGCCCTCGCGAGCTGGAGCTCCTGGCCGTCTGGCAGGACGTGCTCGGCGTCGACACGATCGGGAGGCGCGATGACTTCTTCCTCCTGGGCGGGCATTCGCTGAGCGCGCTGCAGGTGGTCCAGCGCTGCAAGGAACGATTCGGGGTTCAGCTCTCCGTCAAGGCACTGTTCGTCGCTCCGACGATCGAGGGCCTGGCGAAGGCACTCGCCGCGACGCGGGCGGACGGAGAGGAAGTCTCCCGGGCCGATGGCGGGGGAGAGACCGGGGCGGGTGGTCCGCGCCCGGTTCTCGAAAGGAGCGATTTCCCATGACCGAGACGATCTCGGCGGACCAGTGCGTGTGGCTGCGCCGGCAGCGTGTGCTCGCTGCGCCCCGGCTGCGCCTCGTCTGCTTCCCCCACGCAGGGGGTTCCCCGAGTGTCTACCGGGGATGGCAGGACCGGCTGCCCGCGGACGTCGAGCTGTCCGCCGTGTGCTACCCGGGTAGGCAGAACCGGATCAACGAGCGGCCGATCGACCGGATGGAATCCCTCGTCGACCATGTCTGCCAGGTACTCCTCACCCTGGCGGACCGGCCGCTCGCCCTGTTCGGGCACAGCATGGGCGCCGTGGTCGCGTACGAGGTCGCGGTCAGGCTCGCCGGAGAGCACGGGATCTCCCCGGCGGCGCTGCTGGTGTCCGCGCACGCGGCGCCGCACCTGTGCGCGAGCGACGCGCGGAGGATTCCCATCGGTGACGAGCAGCTCGCCGAGCAGGCCGCGGCCGCGGATCCGGCGCTGCTGCGCTTCCCTGAGCTGATGGACCTGGCGATGATCGCGTTGCGCGCGGATCACGACCTCCTGCACGCCTACCGGCCCGCGTTCACCCCGCAGGTCGCCGCTCCGATCGTCGGCTACCTGGGGACGGACGACCGGCGCGTGAGCCACGACGAGATGCGCGCCTGGAGCCGTGTCGCGGCCGAGGGGTTCGAGCTGCGGACCTTCCCCGGGGACCACTTCTATCCGGTGGGCGCGGAGGCGGAACTCGTCACCGACATCGTGACGCGCCTCGGCGACGTCGGCGCGTCGCGATGACTCCCGGCACGCGTGAGGCGGGCGCGGCCATCGTGATCGACGACAGCCCGCCGGTCCCGCTCTTCGTCCGCCGCTCCAGCGCCTGCCCCCTCGACCCGGCCGAGGAGTTCACCCGGTTGCGGGCCGAGGAGCCGGTGGTCCGGGTCACCCTCTCGACAGGGGCGAGCGCGTGGATGGTCACCCGCTACGCCGACGCCCGCCGCGTGGTCGCGGACCAGTGGCGGTTCAGTTCCAGGGCGGCGGTCGACGGCCCCATCCCGCCGCCGGAGCCTCCGGGAGGGTTCCCGCCGCCGCGCCCCGGTTTCTTCTCGACGTACGCTCCCCGCGAGCACGCGCGTGTCCGGGGGATGCTCAACGCGGAGTTCGGTGCCCGCCGGCTGCGGGCACTGCGCCCGCGCATCGAGGCCGTCGCCGACGAGCAGGTGGAGGCGGTACGCCGTTCCTGGCCCCGCGCCGACCTGATCGCGGACTTCGCACTCCCGGTTCCGGCGCGGATCTTCTTCGAGCTCCTCGGGATCCCCGAGCCCGACAGGGAGAGGCTGCGGCGCGACGTCGACATCCTCCTCGATTTCACACCGAGACCGCGGGAGCAGGCGGTCGCCTTCGCCGAGCTGGACACGTACATGAGCGCGTTCGTCTCCCGCTGCCGCCGCGATCCCGGCGACGGTGACGGTCTTGTCGGCAGGCTGATCTCGTCGTACGGCGCGGACCTCTCCGACACCGAGATCGCCGGGATCGCCGCCCAGCTGCTGCTCGCGGGATACGCGACGACCGCCGGTGCGATCGGACTGGGCGCCCTGCTCCTGCTGCGCCACCCCGACCAGGCGGCGGCGCTGCGCGAGGGCACCGCCGACGTTGGCCGCGCGGTCGAGGAGGTGCTCCGCCACCTGTCGGTGGTCTCCTTCGGCAAGGTCTTCACCGCCGAGGAGGACGTCACGGTCGGCGGCCAGGAGATCCGGGCGGGAGAGTACGTGCTGTGCTCCCTGCCGTCGGCCAACCACGACGCCGGCCTGGGGCCCGACGCCGACCGGTTCGACATCACCCGTGAGCCGCTGCCCCATCTCGCCTTCGGGCACGGCGCCCGCTACTGCCTGGGCGCCGAACTGGCCAGGCTGGAGTTGCGAATCTGCGTTCCCCGCCTGCTGAACCGCTTCCCCGGTCTACGGCTGGACGTCCCGTTCGAGGAACTCCGTTTCACCCCGATGAACGCGGCCTACAGCCTCGAATCACTGCCGGTGTCGTGGTAGCCGGTGAGTCAGATCAGCGTACGGAGGAAAGATGCCCAGCACGCCGTATCCCGTGACCGGTTCCCACGACTACCTGGCCTCGCTGACGGAGAAGGTCGGCGGGCTCGACCTGCACTACGGCTACTGGTCCGGACCCGGCGACAGCACGCCGGTCGAGGAGGCCACCGACCGGCTGACCGGGGTCGTGGTCGGCCGCCTGGACGCGCGGGCCGGCGAGCCGGTGCTGGACGTGGGGTGCGGGAACGGGCGTCCCGCGGTGATGCTGGCGGAGCGCACCGGGGCGCGGGTGACGGCGATCGACGTCAACGAGCACGCGCTGGAACGAGGGCGGGCGTGGGCGCGCGAGCGGGGTGTGGAGCCGTTGGTGTCCTTCGAGCGGTGCGACGCGCTGGCCATGCCCTACCCCGACGGCGCGTTCGACGCGGTGCTGGTCTTCGAGTCGACGCCGCACTTCGCGCCGGAGCCCCTGTTCGCCGAGCTCGTCCGGGTGCTGCGGCCCGGTGGCCGGTTGGTGGTGGAGGCCCCGTGCCTGCGCGTTCCCGTCACCGACGACATGCGGCCACGGCTGGCGACGTACTTCGAGATGTTCCAGGTCGTCTCGATCGAGCAGGCCGGGGCGTACGTGGAGATCCTGCGCGCCGCCGGTCTGGACGTCGACGCCGTCGAGGATCTCACCGAGCACACCGAGCCGTTCTACGGGCGGATCCTGGAGCGGCTCGACGCCCATCGCGCGGAGCTGGCGGCCGAGTACGGCGCCGGGACCGTGGCCTGGATCCGCGACGGCATCGCCGACTGGGCCACGATCCCCTCGGGCAGCGTTCTGATCACCGCCCGCAGGCCGAACCGTCCCGTCTCAGCGGACGGGGTCGAAGTCCCGTAGGGCCGCGGGCTGCTTTCCGGTGGTGATCTGCTCGGCCAGCATGCGTCCGGTGACCGGCCCGTGGGTGAATCCCCACATCCCGTGGCCGCCGGCGACGTACCTGCCGGGGGCGCGGGTGGCGCCGATCAGCGGCCTGCCGTCGGGGGTGACGGGGCGCGGGCCGACCCAGGTGTCGGTGCGCTCCTCCCAGGAGACGCCGGTGAGCAGCGGCCGGGCGGACGCGATGATCGCGTCGACGCGCCTCTGGTACAGGGGCGCGTCGGCGTCCCGGAACTCCATCGTGCCGGCGACGCGCAGTTTGCCCTGGTACGGCGTGCAGGCCACCCGCACGGCGGGTAGGTAGATCGGCCCGGGCACCGGCTCGTCCGTCGGCACGGTGAACGAGTAACCGCGTCCGGCGCGTACCGGCACCCGGACGCCCCAGGAGGCGCCGAGCTGGTTGAGCCAGGCACCGGTGGCCAGCACGACGGCGTCGGCGCTGACGGAGTCCCCGTCACTCGACCGGACGGCGATCCCGCCGGAGTGGGAGTAGACGTCGATCACCCGGAAGCCGGACCGGACCGTGGCGCCCCGGGCGACGACGGAGCGGGCCAGTGACCGGGTGAACTCTCCGGGGTCGACGTAGCGCTGCCCGTCCAGCCGGATCCCGGCCCGCGTGCGCGAGGAGAGCTGCGGCACCTGCCTGCCGAGATCGTCACCCTCGAACGCGCTGTACTTGATCTCCAGGCCGGACTCGTTGATGCGCCGGAGCTCGTGCAGGAGCGCCACCGCCTGCCGAGGGGTCTCGAAGGCGGCCATGATCGGGGCCTCGACCGTGGGGGCCTCGACGCCGTTCGCGGTGAGCACGTCGAACGCCTCCAGGCACTCCTCGTTGAACGGGAGGTTGGCCCGCACGGCACGGCCCCAGGACTTCCAGTTGCAGTTCACGGCGAACCGGGTGAGGAACGACAGCAGCGCCGGGTCGGGGGTGGCCGGTATGTGCAGCGGGGCGCTCGGGTCGAGCAGGGAGCGCAGGCCGTAGCGGAGGATCCCGGGCTCGTTCAGCGGGATGGCCAGCCCAGGGGAGAGCCAGCCCGCGTTGCCCCACGACGCGCCCGCGGCCACGTCGTCCCGGTCGACGACCGTGACCTCCACGCCACGTTCCTGCAGGAACCACGCGGTGGACAACCCCACCACGCCGGCGCCGATCACCACGGCCGTACGCGGCCCACCGTCGATGCCCATGACCATTTCTCCGCTCTGACATTCGTTGCCTGCCCTGAGCATCGCTGGCGCGGCCGGAGAACGGGGTGTGCGTTTTGGACAAGCACAATGGTGTGTTTTGTCGGGCGGTGACAAGCGCCGGGAGGCTGGGTCCCGTCCGTTGGGCCTGCTGCCCACCGCGACCGGCTGGGTCCTGTCCGTTGGGCCTGCTGCCCACCGCGACCGGCTGGACGGCGCCTCGCCGAGGCTCCCTCCTCGCCTTACGAGGCACCGTCCGACCGGTCCTCGTCACGGAGGGATCCGCCAGGCGGGGCCTGGGACCGGCCGACGGCCAATGCGATGATCATGGCCAGCCGCTTCTCCGGCAGTTCGAGCTGGAGGTTCGTGATCTCGGCCATCTTCCGCAGCCGGTAGCGGACGGTGTTCGGGTGGACACTGAGGCGGCCGGCGGCGACGGCCAGATCCCCCTGTGCCTCCAGCCACGCGCGCAACGTCTCGATGTACCGGGTGCCCTGCTCGGAGTCATGCCGGGTCAGCTCGGCGACCGGCCCGCGGGCGGGGGTGCGCCCCGCGGCGGCGGCGGCCCGGAGGCGTTGCAGCAGGATCTCGTCCCACGCCTCGTCGTAGACGACCGCCGGGGCGCCGGCGGGCCGTACCGCCCGGAGGGCGAGGCTCTCGTCGGCCTCCTGCCTGCTCGCGGCCAGCTGGGCGGGCCCCGCGGGGCCGCCGACGCCGGCGAGCACGGTGACCCGCCGCGGCAGGACGTTCGCGATCGCGGCGAGCCAGTCGAGGGCGGGCCTGGCATCGTTGTCGCAGGGCAGCACCGTGTACAGGGTGTTGCCGAACAGCGCGCTCCGTCCCGGCCGTGACCAGCCGAAACCGGTGGTCGCGCGTTCGAAGGCCAGCAGGATCGCGGCATGCCGTTCCTCGGCGATGTGCGCCTGGAGCGCGATCACCCGGAACCACTCCCGGGGCAGGCCAAGCCTGCTGATCACCGCGGGCGCGTCGGCGGTCCCCTCCAGCAGCTGGATGACGAGATCGGATTCCACCCGACGCTCCAGGTCCGCACTGACCCGGGAGCGCAGCAGGTGCAGCGCGACCGCCCGTGCCCCGTCAGCCAGGATGATCCGGCGCGCGTCGGAGAGCGGGCTCTCGCATTCGACCCAGATCGATCCCAGTAGTTCGCGTCCTGCCCGCACCGCGACCACCATGCGGCCTCTGAGGCCGTGTGCCGGTGAGGGGTCGACGAACAGCGGTTCGTCGGAGGTCGCCAGATGGGCGAAGACGCCCTCCCGCTCGAACAGCCGGCGCATGGCATCCGGCACCCGCCTGCCCAGGATCGTCTCCAGCCGTGCCGGATCGGCGGTCTGCTGCGAGCCGGAGTAGGCCAGGACCCGCGACATCTGGTCCTCGATCGTCACCGCGTAGCCGAGTTCGGTCGCGAGCGTGTCCGCGAAGGCCAGCAGATCGTTCGGCCCCCGCCCGGTCTGGCTGCCTTCGAGCACCAGGCCGTACACCACGCCGAGGAGCTGGCTCCAGGACACCGCCGGTTCGACGAGCAGCACGGCGATCCCGCCGTCACGGGCCTGTTCCAGCGCGCTCTCGTCGAGGGGAGGGTTCCCGTGCACCAGCACCGTGACGGCCCGTGCCGCCCGTGCCAGGCGCACGGCGTCGGAGGCCGACTCCACGCCCACCGCCAGGAACACGTCGCCGGCCGTGCGGCGGGTGTCGGTCGGATCATGAACCACCACGCTGCGCAGTTCGACATCCCGCGACGCCGGGGCACAGCACAGCCGCGCCCCGTAGCCACCGAGAACGTTCACCAACCGGTCCAGCTTCAACATCCGCGTGCCTTCTGCGTGCCCTCTGCCGCGCCCGCCTGTCGGCGAGCTTGTGGCATGAACACCGTTTTAGCAGATCAGCGGTACGGTGATCCGCCGGGGTGGCGGTGCGGCTGCCGGATCCGGGTAACACTGCCCGCAGCCGGCCGGCGGATCCACGCGTTCGGCCGCGGGAGGTCGTCCACGACAGGTCTCCGCCGGGCCCCGGGCCGACCGGCCCCACGCCCCGCCGGGGGCGTCACGTCCGGGGGCGGTGCGCCGGAAGATCGAACCAGACGCCGGTTCCGATCTGCCCGGTGCCGCACAGCCGGGTCCAGCGCGCCCCGCAGCGCCCGGCGGTGAACTCGTCGACGATCCGCAGGCCCCGTCCGCCGAGTTCCAGTTCCTCCACCTGGTCCGGGATCGTGAACGAGCGGTGCAGGAGACGTTCTATCAGCGGGACCCCGCCGCCGGCGTCGGCCACCTCGGCCCTGATCGGCAGGTCGCGGTCGTGCAGGACACGCAGCTCATAGGGGCCCGGCGCGTAGCTGCCGGCGTTGGTGGCGAGCTCGGTCACCACGACCTCCAGCTCGGCGACCTCGCAGGGAACGAAGGGCGGCCGGGACAGCAGGTCGCGAAGGAGCTTGCGGGCGCGGCGGGCGGCGTTGCCCGGGGGGAGGCACCAGGCGGTCACCCGAAAGCGCCCGCGGTGCTTGCCGCGCACGCCGACATCCAGAGCTGGAGCGTGCTCGGTGAGCATCGTTGCTCCTATCGAGTAGGACACCAGGGCCGCGGGATCGCGCTCGCTGGTCTGAATCACCCATCCTGCGGGACAAGGTCGATATACGGAGAGTCGCTGGACCAATACTGTCCGCAGATCGGTCGGGTGATAGGCCGAGCCGATCAGCTTGGATGATCGGTGGTACCGATACGGCTCCGGCGGCGTCGCATCGCCGGTTACCTTGGCGGCAAGGGAACTCGGCGGCGGGAAGATCGGGATGAACGTCAGCAACGCGAACGCGCGGGAAGTCGACCCCGCACTCTGGGAACGCCCGCAGATGCGACAGGCTCTGGCCGCCCGCGACATGGCCACCGTGTACCGGTTACTGCAGCGGATCGGCGTCTCCCAGCGTCACATCGCCGCCCTCACCGCACAGTCCCAGTCGGAGATCTCCGAGATCCTCAAGGGCCGCCAGGTGATGGCGTACGACGTGCTGGGCCGGATCGCCGACGGCCTGGGAATCCCACGTGGCTACATGGGCCTGGCCTACGACGCCTCCTGCACGGCACCGGCCCCGGCGGCGGCGGCCGACCAGCGCGACGACTCCAATGAGGACGAGCAGGTACGCCGCCTGCTCGCGCACGCCGCGCAGGTGACCATCGGCGCGGCATCCGGGGACGCGGAAGAGTGGACCGAGCCGGTGACGTCCACGGAGACCCCCGTCCCGCACCGTATCGGCATGGCCGACGTCGAGCAGATCGAGACGGTGACCCGCACGCTGCGCGCCCTGGACTACCGGCATGGGGGAGGGGTCTGCCGCGACGCGGTGGTGGCACAGCTGGCCTGGTCACAGCGGCTGCTGCGGGCCGCCTGCCCGGAGTCGGTCACCTTGCGCCTGCACCAGGCACTGGCCGACCAGCACAACCTCGCGGGCTGGACCTCCTTCGACGTCGGCTTGTACGGCTCGGCCAGAAGCCACCTGGCCCGCGCGCTCGAACAGGCCAAACACGCGAGGAACTCCTCGCTGGCGGCCAACGTCCTGTACCGGATGGGCCGTGTCCACCTCCACTGCGACCGCGTCCTGGACGCGCTGCGGTTCTTCCAGCTCGGACAGATCTGCGCGCAGGACGCCAGCTGCGAGCGGACCGTGGCGATGCTCTTCGCCAACGAGGCGTGGGCCTACGCCCTGCTGGGCGACAGCGATCTCGCCCTTAAGTCGATCAACAGGGCGGCCGACGAGCTGGCCCGTGCCCGCGACCGGGGGTCCCCGGCCTGGGTGAGCTTCTTCGGCGCCGCCGACCTCGACGCCACGAGCGGCATGGTCCACGCCGACCTCGCCGAGACCCACCTCGACAGTCACCTCGACGTCGCCGAGCGTTTCCTCACCGACGCGCTCGGGCAGCGTGACCCGAGTATGGCCAGGAGCAGGGCCTTCGAGCTGACCGCCCTGGCGACGGTGCAGCTCAGAGCCGGTGACATGACCGCCGGGATCGCCAACGGCAACGAGGCCGTCACCCTGGCGACCGAGATCCGCTCGATGAGGATCATCGACCGCCTCGCGCCGCTGCAGGCGGTCGCCATGATGCGGGCGCACGCGGGCGACGCCCAGGACCTCGCCCGGCGCATCTCGGCGGTGCGCGCGGCATGACGATGACCGCCGACCAGGCCACCGACCAGGCCACCGACCAGGCCACCGACCAGGCCACCGACCAGGCCACCGACCAGGCTGGCGACCATGCCGCCGACCACGCCGGCGGCCTCACCCGCGACCGGCTTCAGTCGTTGCTGGCATCGGCCTGTGACCGGGCCGGACTCGCGCCCGGCGACGCCGAGCTGATCAAGTTCACGAACAACGCGGTCTTCCGCCTGCGCCGGGCGCCCGTCGTGGTGCGCATCGCCGGATCCTCGGCCGCCCGCTCGCGCGTGCCGACCGTGGTGCGGGTCGCCCGCTGGCTGGCCGACCACGACTTTCCCGCGGTGCGGCTCCTGCCGGGCTGCGAGCAGCCGCTCCAGGTGGAGGGCCACCTGGTCACCCTGTGGGAGCACACCCCCGAGGTGGGCCCGCGTCCCGGCGGCGGCGACCTGGCCGTCCTGCTCAGGCGCCTGCACAGGCTGCCGGACCCGCCGGTGGACCTGCCGGAGTGGGCCCCGATGACCGAGGTCCGCCAGCGGCTCGACGAACCGGAGGACCTCTCCGAGGGCGACCATGCCTTCCTGCTGGACGAGTGCGACGAGGTCGAGGAGCGGCTCGCCGCACTCGACTACGCGCTCCCCGCCGGGGTCATCCACGGCGACGTGTTCATGGGCAACGTCATCGCCGGGCCCAAGGGGCCGGTGCTGTGCGACTTCGACAGCACCGGGATCGGCCCGCGCGAGTGGGACCTGGCCCCGGTGGCGGTCGGCCGCCTGCGGATGGACTACCCCGCCGACGAGCACACGTCGTTCGCCGAGGGCTACGGCTTCGACGTCACCCGCTGGCGCGGATTTCCGGTGCTGCGCCGCCTTCGCGAGCTGAAGCTGGTCACCAGTGTCCTGCCCGTCCTGCGCAGCAACCCGGGCATCCGGTCGCAGTGGGAACACCGGATGCGCAGTTTCAAAGCCCGTGACCAGACGGTCAGGTGGCAGCCGTACCGGTGAGGATCACCGGTGGGTGGTGTCGTACGGCGGTGGCGGGGGTAACCAGCCTAGGGGGAAAGCCCAGGTGAGGGCGCTGGCCGGCTCGGTCGGGTACGGGCCGGTGCGGCCGGAGCAGAAGTGACGGAGAAGGAGACCCTGAGATGTGCCGTCTGTTCGGCCTGAGCAGCACCCCTGAACGTACGCGTGCCACCTTCTGGCTGCTGGACGCCCCGGACAGCCTGAGTTACCAGAGCCACCGCGAACCCGACGGGACCGGCCTGGGCTACTTCGACGACGACGGCACCCCGCACATGCACAAGGCTCCCATCGCCGCCTACGAGGACCGGTGTTTCGCCGAGGAGGCCAAGGAGGTGGAGTCCACCACCTTTCTGGCGCACGTCCGTTTCGCCTCCACCGGCGATCTGGAGGTACGCAACACGCACCCCTTCCTGCAGGACGGGCGGCTCTTCGCGCACAACGGGGTGATCGAGGGACTGGACGACCTCGAGGCGGAACTGGGGAAGGACCGGGAGCCGGTCAGGGGGACACCGACTCAGAGCGCTTCTTCGCGCTGATCACCCGTGAGACCAGGGCGCACGGCGGCGACGTCGCCGCCGGCATCGAGAGCGCCGCACGCTGGGTCGCCAGGAACCTGCCCGTCTACGCCCTCAACCTGGTCCTCACCACGCCGCGGGACCTGTGGGCGCTGCGCTACCCCGACACCCACGAGCTGTACGTACTCCGGCGTGCCGCCGGCGGAGCCGGCGCACCGGCTGAGCCTCGCCGACCTGCGCCCGGAGGCCGCCGCCTCACAGCAGGCGACCTGAGAGCGGGTTCACCGGCCGCGACATCGAGCTGCACCTGGGGGGCGAGGCCGACTGCCGGGTGCGCCGGGGCATCGAGCCGACGGTCAGCCCGGAGCCGACGAGCTCAGGGGTCGGGTCGCTGGTTGACCGTCATGTCCCGGCCGGCCGCGTAGGCATCCCGGCCCGCGTGGACGTTCTGCACGAGGGACGTCGAGGCCGGATGGTCGCGTGCCCACCCTTCCAGCTCGCCGGCGAACTCCTCGTCCCGCCGCGCGTACCAGGACAGTGCCTCGGCCAGCGACCTGATCCGGTTCTCGTCGCCGGGCTCCTCGATCGCCTGGTTCAGCGTCTCCGCCGAGCGCTCGTCGGAGCCGAAGATCGCGCGTATCCTCTCACGGATCCGCTCGACCAGGTCCAGGGCCACCTGCTCGCCCATGGTTGTGGCCGCGCCGCCGGCGACCATGAGGGCCACCGCGGACGACACCGCAGCTATGTCCATCTGAAACCGTCCCTACGCCGATGACTCTGGGACCAGAGTAGGGCGAAGGCGGCCGGAACAGAATCCTCGAAATGTACATCCGCCTCGGTTATCCCAGCCTGGAGACGACCCCGGCGAACGCCTCATAGGCATCGGCCGTAATTACAAAATAGGAAATACCGTACATTTCGCGATATTCCTGGAGGGAGTCCACCAGCCGCTCGGTGTCGCCCAGCAGCAGGTGGGGCGAGCGCAGCGCTTCGGCGACCGGCAACCCGGTGAGCGGGCCGAGCTCCGCGGCCGCCGCTTCCGCGTCCGAGGTCACCGCCGTGTAGTAGACCCGGACGCTGAGTTCCAGCGCGTCGAACCGGGATCCGGCCGCGGCCCGGATCCACTCCACCTTGGCGGCGGTGGCCGCCCCGGTCATGGTCGCCGCGCTGGAGGCGTCCGAACGGCTCGACGCCAGGTTGGCGTTCAGGCCGACGATGTCGGCCTCGCGCGCGGCCAGCGACAGGATCGCCCGCCCACCGCCGCCCACCATCAGCGGCGGCCTCGGCCGCTGCACCGGCCGGGGCAGTCCGGCCACCTCGTCGAGGATGTAATGGCGGCCGGAGAAGCTGAACGACTCGTGCTCCAGCAGACCCTTGACGACGGCGATCGCCTCGGCCAGCCGGTCCACCCGGGTGGGCGGGGCGGGCAGCCCCACCCCGATCCGGTCGTGCTCGGCGCGGTTCCACCCCGCCCCGAGGCCGAGCTCCAACCGTCCCTCCGACAGCAGGTCGACGGTGGCCGCCTCCTTCGCCAGCAACGCCGGATGGCGGAACTCGTTGGCGAGCATGTGCGAGCCGACCCTCAGCGTCGTCGTGGCGTCGGCAGCCGCCAGCATCGCCGGAACCGGTGCGAGCTGGTCGCCGAGATGATCGATGACGAGCAGTGTCCGGTAGCCGAGATCCTCGACCGCGCGGGCGGTGTCCCGCCAGCGGCCCGCGTTCGAGGCACCCGCCGCCTCCACTCCGAAACGGAATGGCCGAATTTCCGCCACGGTATCTCCGTAAATGTCATCTGGTCACAGAACCGGATTTTTCCTTGTCATTCTCCAGCCTTCTCCTCTAATAAGAGCAGAGCCTTCAGCGATTCGCCATGACGGTACCGACCCACTCACGCGAGGCAGACATGCCGGTTCCCCCTGTCAGGTGCGCCGTCGTCGGCTGCGGGAACGTCTCCGCCAAATATCTGAGGACCCTGACCAGGGCGCCGATCATCGACATCGTCGCCTGCTGCGACTCGATCCCCGAGCGAGCCCGGCAGCTGGCCGCGTCCTGCGCGCGGGCCGTACCGGCCTCCCTGCCCGAGACGCTGCGGGACGCCTCGATCGAGCTGGTGATCAACCTGACCCCGCCGCGGTGGCACGCCGGGATCACCCGTCAGGCGCTGGAGGCCGGTAAGTCCGTCTACACCGAGAAACCGCTCGCCGCCTCGGCCGCGGAGCTGGACGAACTGCTGGCCACGGCCCCGGCGGGTGGCCCGATGCCGGGTGGCGCGATGCCGGGTGGCGCGATGCTGGGCGGCGCGCCCGACACCGTACTCGGGGCCGCCGCCCAGGCCGCCCGCCGCGCGATCGACCAGGGTCTGATCGGACATCCGCTGGGCGCGGCGGCGGCACTCCTGACCCCCGGACACGAACGGAGCTGTCCCACGCCCGAGGTCTTCTACCAGCCCGGCGCGGGACCGCTGCTGGACATGGGCGTCTACTACCTGAGCATGCTGGTCGGACTGCTCGGCCCGGTGCGCGACGTCGTCGGCGCGCACCGCCGGCCCGCACCGAGGCGGTCGATCGACACCGGACCGCGCGCCGGGGAGACCTTCCTCGCGGATGTGCCGACCCACCTGGCGGCCCTCCTGGAGTTCGAAACCGGGGCCGTCGCCACCCTGACGACGAGTTTCGAGGTGTGGGGAACCCGGATCCCGCATCTGGAGATCTTCGGGACGGAGGGGACCCTCGCGATCCCCGACCCGAACTTCTACACCGGCAAGGTCCGGCTGAAGACGGCCCGATCGTCGAGATGGACGACCGTGCCCTATCCGGCGGACGCGCCGGGGGGACGCGGGATCGGAGTCGTCGACATGGCGCACGCCCTGCGAGGCCTGACCGAACAGCGGCTGACCGGCGGGTTCGTCGGACACGTCATGGAGACCATGCTGGCCATCGAGACCCCGGAGACCTCCCCGGTGCGGCTGAGATCCCGGTGCGACCGTCCCGCGCCGCTGGGACCCACCCCGTACGCCACCGGTTGCTGGTGGTGCGAGCGGTGCGGTGATCCGTGAGCGCGGCGCTGTGGTCGCTCGGTCTCTCCCTGGTACTGCTCGGGCTGAGCCTGATCAACCGGCCGGTGCGGGCCGTCTGTCCCGATGGCCGCCGCTACCTGCGGGCCGGAGCCGGGCAGCCGGTCGCGCTGCCGTTCATGCTGCGCTGGCTGCTGCCCGCGCTGTGCGGGGACTCCGCACGCCGATGGCGCTGGTGCACGACCGCGCACCTGGTGGCGCTGCCGCCGCTGGTCACCGTATGGATGGAGCCCTGGATCCCCGACGCGCGCCTGCGGGTGGTCGGCGGCCTGTTGATATGCGGCATGCCGGGAATCTGGCGGATCCAGCTCCGCTGGCCGGTGCTCGTCGACGGGACGGCCCTCGCCTGGGCTCTCGGCTCGGCGATCCTCCTCCAGCGCGAGCTCTGGTTCCCAGCCCTGCTCGCGGCCCTCGTCGCCGGGTGCGTCAAGGAGTCGGCTCCGCTGTTCGCCGCCTGTTTCGCCTGGCACTGGCTGCCCCTGGTCGGCCTCGCCGCCCCGTTGATCCGCCGGCTGACCGGCACCGTCGGCGAGGACCACTTCGGGCAGTCCGAGCTGATGCGAGATCCCTGGCGGGCGGGCAGCCTCTACCACGCCGGAAGGTGGTTCGACCCGCTGACGATGCTGACGCCCTGGGGGGCCGGGCTGCTCGCGCTGCTCGTCACCGACGCGCGCGTCGTGCCCATGCTCGTCGTCACCGTGATCCTCGCCTACGCCCAGCTCCTCGTCGCCACGGACACGGCACGGCTGTACCAGTGGGCGGCCCCGCCGGTGGCGCTGGGCGCCGCCTCGGTGATGCCCGACCGCTGGGCGATCGCGATCCTCATCGTCCATCTGTGCAACCCGTGGGCCGGCAGCGCCGAGACCTAACGAAGGAGAAAGAATGACGGGTGTCGTAGGGTTCGGCGGGTCCATTCACGACTTCGCCACCTGGCTGATCACCGAGGACGGCGGCAGCATCGCGATCGAGGACGAGAGGCTCAGCCGGGTCCGCTACGCGCTGCTGGACCCCGACCCCTGCCGGGCCTCCCTCGCCTACTGCCTGGACGCGGCGGGCCTGAGGGCCGAGGACATCCGTGCCTTCGCCGCGAACGACATGCTCACCCCGCTGCGCGGCTGGGAACCCGAGATCTCGATCCGCTGGGTCAACCACCACCGGTCGCACGCCGCGAGCACCTTCTTCACCAGCCCTTTCGAGGAGGCCGTGGTGCTGGTCGTGGACGGAGCCGGAAGCGTCGTCGGACCGGGAGCCGCAGACCGGCACGAGCGGGAGACGACCACCTGGATGCTGGGCCGGGGCAACGAGCTCACCCCGCTCGGCCAGGTGGTGGGGGCCAAGCGGGGCGCCGCGTCGTCCAACGACCTGACGGCGCTGATGTCCAACTCGCTCGGTGACCTCTACCGGGCGGTCACCGAGGGGATCGGCTTCGCCTTCATGCAGGCCGGCAAGGCGATGGCCCTCGCGCCCTACGGTGACGACCGGTTCACCGGCGAGCTCATGGAGGCCGTCGACCTGTTGCCGGACGGACGCTTCACCATCGCGCTGGAGGGACCGTACGGCGTGGTCGAGCGGATCCGCCGGATCCGCGCGGATCGGGTGTCCGGCGGGTTCGAGACCGACGCGAGCATCGCCTTCGCCGGTCAGTGGGTCCTGGAGCGGATCCTGCTGCACGTGCTGGCCCACGCCTGGCGGGTGACCGGCTGTCCCAACCTGTGCCTGGCCGGGGGGGTCGCGCTGAACTGCGCGTTCAACGGAAAGATCATAAAGAACACCCCGTTCGAACGGGTCCACGTGGTCTACGCCCCCGGCGATGACGGAACGGCGCTCGGTGCGGCGATCCTCGCCGCGCTCGAACTCGACCCGCCGGCCTTGACCACGCGCTTCCCCGTCGGTCCATACCGGGGGCGAAGCTACGGTACGGAGGAGATCGACGACCGGGTCCTGCGCCGCACGGCCGAGTTGCTCGACCGGGGCGGGGTGGTCGGCTGGTTCGAAGGGCGCTCGGAGTTCGGACCGCGTGCGCTCGGCCACCGCAGCATCCTCGCCGACCCCCGGCGCGCCGACGTCGCACGGCGGATCAACAGCCATATCAAACACCGCGAGTGGTTCCGGCCGCTCGCCCCGGTGGTCCTCGCGGCGGCGGCCGGGGACTACTTCGACGCCGACTGCGCCTCACCCTGGATGCAGTTCGCCTGGCCCATCCGGCCGGAGCACAGAAAGACGCTCGCCGGCGTATGCCATGTGGACGGCACGGCCCGGGTCCAGACTCTGGCCCCGGAAGACAACCCGTCGCTCGGCCGGCTGCTGGCGGAGTTCGCCGGCCTCGGCGCGCCCCCGGTGCTTCTGAACACCTCGCTCAACATCCGCGGTGAGCCGATCGTCGAGACCCCGGCCGAGGCGATGGCGGTGTTCCAGGAGGCCGACCTCGACGCCATGGTGGTGAACGGGACCCTGATCGAACGCCGGCCGCACTGACCGCGGACGTCGGCGGCAGTGGCGGCAGTGGCGTCGGCGGCGTTGGCGGCGTTGGCGGCGTTGGCGGCGTTGGCGGCGTTGGCGGCGTTGGCGGCGTTGGCGGCGTCAGCGGTATCAGCGGCGTCGGCGGTGTCAGAGGTCGGTACGGTCATCCGCCGGTTCGATCGTCCGGCCGGTCACCGGATCCATCGCGGGCAGCCTGCCGAAGAGCGTCAGCCGTTGCCGTACGCTCCGGGCAGGCCGTCCCAGGCGCGCGGCCACCGCGTCGAGGTCGTAGGAGGCGTCGAAGGCGCGTACCAGCGCCGCGTCCTCGGCGTCGCTCCAGGGCGGGTCCGCCGCCGGTGCCGCCGCCGGTGCCGCCGCCAGGGCCGCGGCCACGGCCCCGAGCGGCTCCGCGAGCTCGGAAGCCGTCACCGGCCCGGTGTCCGGACGCAGGTGAACGGTGATCCTCCAGTCGCCGTAACGCGCTTCGAGGACGTGCGCTCCGTCGTGGCGGGAAACATTGGTGACAATCGCCTTCGTCATCGGGCTCCCCTCGGGGATAATCCTGGTGTCACTCTGGACTTCTTCCCGATGCGGCAGGTGCGATGCCCGAGATGCACGCAGGACGCGACCTCTACGTCGCCGGACGAGACCTGATCATCCATCAGCATCTGGACCAGCCGTTCACCGTCACCGCGGGGCTCTACCAGCTCCCCGCCGACCTCGCGGACTTCACCGGACGCGAAGAGGCGTTGGAGACCCTGCGCTCCTGGCTCGCCGGAGCCGAGGACACGGTGATACTGAGTGCGATCTCGGGCATGGGCGGGGTCGGTAAGACCGCCCTCGCGGTACGGCTGGCGCACCGGCTCCGGGACCTTTTCCCCGACGGCCAGTTGTACGTGAACCTCAGAGGCGCGGAAGCCGAATCCCTCGACCCCTCGGACGTCCTCGCCGGGTTCCTGCGCGCGTTCGGTGTGCAGGGCCCGGCGATCCCGCCGGAGGTGGCCGAACGCGCCGCCTTCTACCGGGGGCTGCTGGACGGCAGGCGGGTGCTCGTCGTTCTCGACAACGCCGCGTCCGCCGCCCAGCTCCGGCCGCTGCTGCCCGGCATGCCCGGCTGCGCGGCACTGATCACGAGCCGCGAGCGCCTTCCCACGCTGGAGGGCGCCCGAGGCTTCGACCTGGACGTGCTGACGCACGAGGCGGCGCTCGAACTGCTGAGGAAGATCGTCGGTCCGGCTCGGGTCGATGCCGAGGCGGAGGCCGCCGAGCGGCTGGTACGGCTCTGCGGCCACCTCCCGCTCGCGGTCCGGATCACCGGGGCCAGACTGGCGGTCCGGCCGCACT
This sequence comes from Streptosporangium sp. NBC_01755, assembly GCF_035917995.1. Taxonomy (NCBI): domain Bacteria; kingdom Bacillati; phylum Actinomycetota; class Actinomycetes; order Streptosporangiales; family Streptosporangiaceae; genus Streptosporangium; species Streptosporangium sp. NBC_01755. The sequence goes on from NZ_CP109131.1 coordinate 5,781,039, forward strand.
GGCGGCTGGCCCGGATGCTCACCCGGCTGGAGGACGAGCACCGCCGCCTCGAAGAGCTGAAAGTTGGTGATCTCAGCGTGCGCGCCTCGTTCTCCCTGAGCTATGCGGCCCTGAGTGCGGAGGAGCAGTCGGCGTTCCGGCTGCTCGGCCTGGTCAGAGCACCCGACTTCGCCCCCTGGGTGCTCGCGGCGGCGCTCGACTCCGACCTGGCGGCCGCGGAGGAGCTCATCGAGCGACTGGCCGATGTCCAGCTCCTGGAGGCGGTCGGCGAGGACGCGGTGGGGCAGCTCCGCTTCCGCTTCCACGACCTGCTGCGCTCGTTCGCCCAGGAACGGCTGCGTGACCACGGCCCTGCGGACGAGGCCATGGAACGTGTTCTGGGCGGGTATCTGGCGCTGTCCAAACGCGCCCTCTACCTGATGTCGCCGAACAGTAAACGAGACGCCCTGGCTCCCCGGGCGAGGCTCTGGCTGCCTCGCGACCTCGACGCCGACGTCCTGGTCGGCCACCGGCCGATGGACTGGTTCGTCACCGAGGAGGCGGGCATCGTCGCCGCCGTCGGGCAGGCCTACGAGCACCGGCTGTGGGACCTGACCTGGGAACTCGCCGATCCGCTGCACTACCATTTCCGGGTGCTCGCCCGCTGGGCCGAATGGGCGGCGACCCACGAGCTGGCGCTGGAGGCGGCGAGGCTGGCGGGCAACCGGCGGGGCGAGGCGTGCATCCTGCGCAACCTCGGGAACGTCTACCGGGACCAGGGCCGCCCGGCCCAGGCCATCGCCTGCTACGAGGCGGGCCTGGCCATCGCGACGGACCTGGACAGCACGCTGCTGAGCGCCTTCATGCTCAACGGGATGGGTGAGGTCTGCCTGGATCGAGGCCGGATGGTCGAGGCGACCGCCTATTTCGAACGGGCACTGCCGGCCTGGGCCGGGATCGACGACCTGACCGGCGTGGCGTACACCCATACCCATCTCGCGATGAGCTACCTCCAGCTGGGGCGGCTCGACGAGGCCATGGCCCAGGCGGAGCGGTCACTGGTCATGCAGCGTGAGTTCCACGACCGCAGTGGGGAGAGCTACGCGCTGACCGCGATCGGGGACGTCCAGCGGGTACGCGGACACGCTGACCTGGCCGCCGGGTTCTACCGGCAGGTGCTGGAGATCGCACGCGAGCAGGGAGCGAAGCTGACCGAATCCGACGCGCTGGTCAGGCTTGGCTGGGCGCACCGCGACCGGGGTGAGATCGACGAGGCCGAGGCGGCGTTCGCGCGGGCGCTGCCGCCGTTCGTCGAGTACGGGCAGCGGCGCGGCGAGGCGGAGGCCACCGCGGGGCTCGGCGCCGTGGCGGCCGACGCGGGCCGCCTCACCGAGGCGGTCACCCGGCTCGACCAGGCGCTGCGGATCGCGGCCGAAGCCGACGACGCGCTGGCGCAGGCCCGGATTCTCACCCTGCTTGGCGACACCCGGGCGGCGGCGGGCGACACCGGGGCCGCCGCCGGGCAGTGGCGGCTGGCCGCCGACCGGTTCCACCAGGTGGGCTCACCCCGCGAGGCGGAGCTCAGGGAGCTGATCTCAGGTCTCTAACAGCACGCTCGCCTGCATGTAGTTCGCGTTGTAGCCGAGATAGCGGAAGCCCAGGTCCCGTTTGGTGAGGAACTCGCGGAACGCCCTCAGCTCTCCGTCCTCGGCCTCAAGGTAGTTCCAGTACTCGTCGAACTGGATGACCGTCCCGGGCCCGAGACGTTCGCCGAGCAGTTCGAACGCGGTGCGCGTCGAGGAGTACAGGTCGCAGTCGACGTGGACGAAGCCGATCCGTCCGGCCAGCTCCGGCAGTGCCCTCGGGATCGACTCGTGGAACCAGCCCTCGTGCACCCGGATGTCCGGCAGGTCCAGGTGGGGCCTGGCGAACCGGTAGTCGTGCTTCTTCGCCTCACCTCCCCAGTCCTCGGGCAACCCCTCGAACGAGTCGAATCCGTGCAGCGTCATGGCGAGTCCGGCCCGTGCGGCGATGGCCCTGATCTGCAGGGCGCTCTCCGCGCTGCCGAATCCGAGCTCCACCCAGCACCCCAGCGCCGGGTCGACGGCACGGATGCTGGCCTCCAGCAGGTTGGGCTGGTCGTGGAAGACCGGTACTCCGGCGAACTCCCGAGCCTCGAACTCGGCAGCCCTGACCGCGTTGGCGACCTGCCGCCGGAAGGCGGCCGAGTGCGGCACCTCCTGACCGCTGTTGCGCGGCCTGCCGTCGGTCATCCGAGCCGGTCCTCTCCCACCAGGGCCAGGGCCCGGACCAGACCGGCCGACCGGGACGCGGCGGTGACCAGGCCGGGCCAGTGCTCCAGCAGGAAACAGTAGTCGGCGAACCCGTCCACGATCTCCGCGACATGACGGTCGGCACCGTCGAGCGCGGCCGTGCCGATCGCGTTCAGCCGCGCCGCGACGTCGCCGCGGGTCTCCGCCGCCGCGGCCAGGTGCGTCGCGCCGAACTCCGCCGCGAGGCCGGGGAGCGAAGGAGCCTGTCTGGCGACCGCCTGCCGCGTCGTGGCGCCGAACCGTTTCGCGTCGACCTCTCCCGGCGGGCGCCAGAAGTCCTCGGGACGCGCGGCCACCCGAGCGGCCAGCTCGCTCCAGATCCGCCAGAACAGCAGGTAACGCAGGTCCCGTACCGCGTAGCGGACCGCGGCCGAGAAGTCGGAGCGCCCGCGCCGGGTCTCGTCGTAGCGGTGGTAGACCTTCCGGGAGTGGAACAGCACCGGATATCCGACGGCCAGCAGCAGGTTCCGCTGGATGAAGTCCGATCCGAGCATCTCGGTGAGCGGCATCTCCGGCACCGTACGGAAGATCTCCTTGACGCAGGAGACGCCCATCTCCACGCTTCCAGGCCGGTCGGGGGTGACGAAATCGGAGTCGTAGCCGCGGGCCGGCTCGTCGACCAGGTACTCGCGGAGCAGCTCGTCGATCTCCCGATCGCTCAGGCCGGGTTTGACCTGGCGCTCGATACGGCGCATGAACTCCGGTCCGGCCGACAGCAGGTCGCGCCGGTCCAGCGGCGGATCTCCCACGTAGGTGCTGGCGACGAAATACACCCCCTGTCCGGCCAGCGCGCGCAGTTCCAGCTCTCCGGGAAACGCGAGGACCTCCCCGCGCGGCATCGGGCGCGTGTCGGAGTCCCGGCGCAGCAGTACCTGGGCGTCGAGTGCCACCGCGACCAACGCCGCGATGTTCGGCCCCGCCCCGTACGAGACCCCCTCCGGGATCAGGAGCCTTTCCAGCCGATCCCGATCCGCCGGTTCATCGGCCGCCGCTTCCACCAGCGCCCGTACGTAGGCTCGCCGCCCCTCCGGTATCAGATGGAAGGCCCGCGCGGACCGCTCGACGCTGAGCCGCCCGAGCAACTCGGCATGTTCGGGGATCCAGTCGGCCGGAAACGACTCGACGAGCAGGAAGGGGATCTCCTCCCCGTACTCGCGGGCGAGGAACAGGCTCTCGTCCAGATACGAGACGATGGCCTCGGGACAGCGCCGGTGCGTGGGAACGTAGAGCAACCGTTTTGGCATGCCACAGCCTCACTGGGAAACCCGCGATCAGCGCACCCCCGAACTGTAAAACGACCCGGCCCTCCTGTCCACGCCGTCCACCTCGGTGCCGGCGAGGGCCGCGCTCAATCCGCGCCGTACTCCTGCTGAGCACCTCCCGGAGGGCTCGTGGCACCGGGCGCGGGTCCTGACGGTGACGGCCCTGTCGCCTGTCCGGCGTGAGCGCCACCCACCGGACGCCACCCACCGGACGCCACCCACCGGACGCAGGACGTTCACCGCGTGGTCGTGGCAGGCTTCGCGCAGGAGGAGCGCAGGACGAGCTGGGCGCCCACCCGGTAGGCCCGGCCTGCCCGGCCCCTCTGGGCCGGGGCCGTCGACCGGTCGGTCCGTTCGATCTGCTGGAGCAGGAGGTTCATGGCGAGATCCCCGAGCTCGTGGGCCCCGTTGTCGACGACGGTGATGGGAGGCTGCCACCAGCGCAGCCAGGGGATGTCCTCGTAGCAGATCAGCGAGAGCTGCTCGGGAATGACGATGCCCGCACCGACGAGTGTGGGCAGCATGCCGAACACGGCCTCGTGGTTCGCGGCGAACAGCGCCGTCATCTCCGGGTTGCGGCGCAGCAGCCGCTCCGTCGCCTCGGCGCCGAAGGCGGAGTCGAACGGTCCGCGTTCGACGAGTGACTCGTCGACCTGACGGCCGCGTTCCCTCAGTGCCTGCTCGTAGCCGGCGAACCGCTCCAGTCCGGAGTTGGCGCTCAGCAGGCCGCCGATGAAGCCGATCCGCTCGTGACCCAGGTCGAGCAGGTGTGAGGTGGCCGCGTGGGCGCCCTCGCGGTCGGAGGCGAGCACCGACGGCGCGGCGCTCTCGGTGGCGGCGCGGATGACGTTGACGACCCCGATGCCCTCGGCGAGCAGCGCGTTGGCCATGGCCGTGTTCCTGCCCGTGCCTATCATGATCAGCCCGTCCACCCCGTGCGCGGCGAGGGTCCTGAGGAAGGACTCCTCCCGCCGCGGGTCCGCGTCGGTGATGCAGAGCATCACCTGGTATCCCTCGGCCGCGGCGCGACGCTGCACGACCTCGGCGATGGTGTGGAAGGACGCGTTGATGAGGTTGTTCAGCACCAGTCCCACGACATGGGACTGCTTGGAACGCAGTGCGCTGGCCGCGCGGTTGGGGCGGTAGCCCATCCGGTCCGCGACCTCCTTCACCGCCACCCGGGTCTCCGGGGCGATCAGCGGTGAGCCGCTCAGTGCGCGGGAGGCCGTGCTGCGTGACACCCCGGCTGCGGCGGCGACGTCCTTCAGCGTGATCGCCATTGTCCTTCTTCCTGGGATCGATCCCATCCGGGGGGAAATTTTGCCACAAGATCGCGAACACTTGGTGCGGTGCTGGGAAATTTAGCCAGGTTAAAAACACATTTCGGCCTTGACCTGAATCTCCTGAGTACTGCAACCTAATGCAAGCGATCCCAAAAAATGACTACAACATTGATCCCCGGGGGTTCCATGGACCGCGACGACGTCACCTGGCACGGCTACTGGCCGGCCGCGCCCACCCCTTTCACCAGCGAAGGCGGGCTGGACGAGGACGCGTGGCGTGCGCTGCTCCGGCTCTACGCCGCCCAGGGCGTGCACGGAGTCCTGGTCAACGGGAGCACCGGTGAGTGGTTCAGCCAGAGCGCGGCCGAGCGCCGCCGGGTCGCCGAGATCGCGGTGTCCGAGCTCTCCGGCAGGGTCCCGGTGGTCGTCGGCGTCACGGCCTACACCGCCGCAGAGGCGATCGAGTTCGCGCGGCACGCCGCCGAGGCGGGCGCGGACGGCGTGCTCGCCACGCCCCCGCCGTACGCGCACCCGGGGCCTCGGGACATCCTCGCCTTCTACCGGCAGGTCAGCTCCGCGACGGAGCTGCCGTTCATGGTCTACAACTGGCCGCGCGGGGTGGCCGTCGACATCTCCGCCCACCCCGGGCTGATGTCGAGACTGGCAGACCTGGACAACGTGGTGGCCATCAAGGACAGCACCGGTGACTGGCTGCGGATGCTCGGCACGGTTGAGGAGGTCGGCGACCGGGTCCGGGTGTTCGGCAGCTTCCTGCACCGGCGGGGCCTCGCCGTCCTGCTGGAACTGGGCGGGGACGGGAACATCGACGGTGGCGGCATGGGTGCCCCGTTCGCCGTCCCCTACTACGAGGCGGTCGCGGCAAAAGATCGCCAGGCGGCGCGCGGCTGGGTCGACCGGTACGCGGGGCTCTCCTCCCGGCTGATCAACCCCGACTACAGCGGCGTGTACGGCACGCCCATCGCCCAGCTCAAGGCAGCCATGGCGATGCTCGGCCAGCCGGGCGGGCACGTCCGCCCGCCGCTCCTGCCGATCACGGACCCGGAGAGGCTTGACGCGATCGGCGCCGTGCTGAAGGAGTCCGGCCTGGTCGAAGCCCTTTCCGGGGACAACGCGGACACCGTCTCGGGGCGGGCCGGGCGATGACAACGGCGCAGGGCCGCACCGGCCGGCGTGCCGGGCCGGGCCGGGCTCCGCAAACGGAGATCGTCGTCGACGGCGACTCCGTGCAGGCCGTCGACGGCATCAGCCTCGCCGCGGTTCTCGTCGGCGAGCGGCGGTGGAGCCTGCGGCGCAATCCGGTGGGCGGCGACCTTCGCGGCCCGTTCTGCGGGATGGGCGTGTGCTTCGAGTGCGAGGTGACCGTGGACGGTCGTCCGGGGGTCCGCGCCTGCATCACCAAGATCTATGCCGGCATGCGGGTCGAGACGGCCACAGAGGGGGAGGCTCCGCATGACCGCTGAGCACAGCGCGGCCACGTACGGCGAGGTCGTCGAACGGGATGTCGTGATCGTCGGCGGCGGTCCCGCGGGGCTCAGCGCCGCGGCCCGGCTTGCCTCCGCCGGTCTGGCCGTGACGATCCTCGACGAGCAGCCGGAACTGGGCGGGCAGTACTACCGGCGGCCCGCGCCTGCGGTGGCGAGGCAGTGGGGCGACCACCGGCCCGAGGGCGGCCGGCTGATCGCCCAGGTGCGCGCGGCCGGCGCCGAGTGCCGCACCGGCCATCTGGTCTGGGGCGTGGAGGACGACGGGCGCACGCTGCTCGCCTCCGACGACGCCGAGCATCCGGTGCGGTTGCGCGCCCGCTACCTCGTGCTGGCGACCGGCGCCTTCGAGCGGGTGTTTCCCTTCCCCGGCTGGCAGCTTCCCGGAGTGACCACCCCGGGCTTCGCCCAGCACCTGGCCGCGAGCGACCACACCACCGTCGGAGACCGGGTGGTCCTGGCCGGTTCAGGGCCGTTCCTGCTGCCGGTCGCCTGCTCGCTGATCGAACTCGGCGTGAGCGTGGCGGGAATCGCCGAGGCGGGCAGGCCGTACCGGCCGAGCCTGCGGGCGCTGGGCACGCTCGGCCACCCCGCGCGACTGCGCGAGCTGGCCTCCTACGCCGCGCGGCTGGCCCGCGCCCGGGTGCCGATCTGGCAGGAGACCGTCGTGCTCCGCGCCGACGGCCGCGACCGGGTCTCCTCGGTGACCCTCGCCGCCGCGGCCAGGCCCGCGCGTCCGGTCCGCACCGTCGAGGTGGACGCGCTCTGCGTCGGGTACGGCTTCCGTCCCCAGACCGACCTGGCCCGCATGCTGGGCTGCCAGGTACGGGTCGACGTGGCGAGCGGGGACGCGGTGCCGGTGACCGGCGCGGCGGGACGCGCCTCCCGGGCCGATGTGTACGTGGTGGGCGAGGCGGCGGGAATCGGCGGGGTGCACGCGGCGAAGGCCAGAGGGCTCGCCGCCGCGCACGACATCCTGACCCGTGAGGGCCGCTCGGCCGTACCGGTGTCCGAGGCCCGGCGGATGATGTCGGCCAGACGCCGTTTGGCACGTTTCACCGCACTGACCGACTCCCTCTACCCCGGCCCGGCGGCGCTGCTCGCCACGCTGGCGCCCGCGCTGCCCGCCGACACCGTGGTCTGCCGGTGTGAGGCGGTCCGCGCGGAGGAGATCCGCACCACCGCCGCGGGAAGCGCCGACGGCGACCTCAACGCGACCAAAGCCTGGACCCGCGCGGGAATGGGCCCCTGCCAGGGCCGGGAGTGCGGGTTCGCGGTCGCCGGACTGGTCCGGTCCGTCATGCCCGGCCGGGGCGTGGGCGACGGCGAGTCCCGGGTGGAGATCTTCCCCTCCCGGCTGCCGGTGCGCCCCGTCCCCCTCGCCACGCTGCTGGAGCTGGCCGGACCGGAATCGCAGAAAGGCGACGCATGAGCACGCGGACCGCGGACGCGGTGATCGTGGGAGCCGGGGTGCTCGGCGCCTCGGTGGCCAGCCACCTGGCCCGCAGCGGCCATCGGGTGCTCGTACTCGAACGCGGCGCCCCCGGCAGGGAGGGCTCCGGCACCACCGCCGGCAACCTGCACATGCAGGCCGTGCACACCAAGCGCCCCGGTCAGGCGGTGCCGCTGGACAGCGCGCGGTTCCTGCCGCTGCAGCGCGCCGCGAGCGACCGGTGGGAGACGCTGGAGGAGGAGCTGGAAACCTCGGTGGAGGTCCGCCGCACCGGTGGCTTCACCATCGCCGAGACCGAGGAGCAGTACCAGGAGCTGCGCGACAAGCACGGCTGGGAGGCCGCCGCCGGGATCCACACCGAGATCCTCGACGGGGACGCCGCGCGGGCCGCGCTGCCCCTGCTCGGACCGACGGTGGCCGCCGCCACCTGGTGTGACCTGGACGGCTACGCCAACCCGCTGAAGGTCACCCCCGCCTACCTGGACTCGGCGACCAGGCACGGCGGCCGGACCGTGGCGTTCGCGCCGGTCCGGCGGATCACCCGCAACGGCGACGGCTGGCGGGTGGTCGCCGGGCGCGGCGCCGCCGAGCGGGTGGTGGACACCCCCGTGGTGGTCGACGTCGCGGGGCCCTGGCTGGGGGAGATCGCGGCCATGGCCGGGATCACGCTGCGGATGACACCGGTGGCGATCCAGATGCACGCCACCGTGCGCTCGTCGGCCACCATGTCCCACCTGGTCCAGCACATCGGCGAGGGACTGTCGGTGAAGCAGGTCACCGCGGGCAACCTGCTGATCGGCGGCGGCTGGCCGGCCCTGAGCATGGACCTGGCCGGCCGGAGCGACGCCAGCCTGGACAGCCTGGTGGGCAACGTCGCGCTGGCGGTCCGGGTGCTGCCGTTCATCCGGGACCTGCGGCTGCTGCGGATGTGGGCCGGGCCGCTCGCGGCCACGCCCGACGAGATGCCGGTGATCGGCGAGGTGCCCGGCGCCCCCGGGTTCTACGTGGCCGGAGGCACCTACGCCTTCACCTTCGCCCCGCTGTGGGGGGAGACGCTGCGCTGCCTGATCGAGGGGAAGCCGCCGCCGGTCGACGTCTCCGACCTCGGCCCCGGCCGGCTGATGGAGCAGTGGAGCCAGGAAGACAACGGCCCCGAACAGGAAAACCACCAGGACAGAAGGAGCAAGCGGTGCTGACATCACCTCGGCTGCGGCCCACGTCGGAGCCCGAGACCCTCTGGCTGACCGGTGGGCACGTCGTGGACGTCCGATCAGGACGGATCCGCAGGAACGTCAACGTGCTCATCGCGGCCGGCCGGATCGAGAAGATCACGGCGGACGCCCCGCCCCCGGGAGCTCGGATCGTCGAGCTGGGCGGCAGGTACCTGATGCCCGGCCTGATCTCGGTGCACACCCACCTGTCGGTGCTCTACCCCTTCTCCGCCACCGACGAGTCGGAGAACCCCGGGCTGACCGCGCTGCGCGCGCTGTCCCGGGCGCAGGACGCCCTGGTCGCGGGGGTCACCACGATCCGCTGCGTGCACGAGCAGAACCGCGCCGACCTGCTGGTGCGCACCGCCGCGGACCAGGGCTGGGTGGCCGCGCCACGGATCGTCGGAGCGGGCCGGGCCATCTCCACCACCGGCGGCCACGGCAAGGGCGCCGACTGCTCCTACGCCGACGGGCACGACGGCTTCCTGCGCGCGGCCAGGCAGGAGCTGGACGCGGGCGCCGACCTGCTCAAGATCTTCATCACCGGCGGCATCGCCCACCAGGGAGAGTCGTTCACCGGCGCGCAGATGACCGCAGAGGAGATGCGGGCCGTGGTCCGCGCCGCCGAGGAGCACGGCAGTTACGTGACCGCGCACGCCGGCGCCGGCTCGGCGATCCGCGAGGCGCTCGCCGCCGGAGTCCGCGGCTACGAGCACGCCTACGACCTGGACGACGACACGGCCAGGCAGATGGCGGACCGGAGGGTGTTCCTCACCCCGACCCTGTGCGTCACCCGCTGCCCCGACTGGATGGCCGAGCACAGCTTCACGCCCTGGCAGATCGAGCGGGCGGTGGAGGTCGGCCCCGGCCACCTGGCCAGCATCCGGCGGGCGGTCGCGGCCGGCATCGCCGACCCGGACGACCCCGGCGCGCCGGGCATCACCATGCTCGCCGGCACCGACTACCCGCCGGGCGAGCCCATCGAGGACACCGTCGTGGCGGTCCGCGAGATGGAGTTCCTCACCGACGCGGGCCTCAGCCCCATCCAGGCGGTACGGGCCGGCACCTCCGAGGCCGCGCGCCTGGTCGGGCTGGCCGGCCAGGCCGGTGCCGTCGAGGAGGGCTACCTCGCCGACCTGATCGTCACCGAGCGCGACCCGCTGAGCGACGTCTCCGCGCTGCGCCGGATCCCCTTCGTCATGCAGGCCGGCCGGATCGTCCGCGACGACCTGCCGGTCGTCCCCGCCCCGCAGCAGGTCCCTGGAGGTGCCCTGTGAATTCCCCCGACACTCCGGCCGGACGTACCCGGTTCGCCGTGGACATCGGCGGCACGTTCGTCGACGCGATCGCCTACGACGAGGAGACCGGGCAGATCCGGCTGCACAAGGCCTCGACCACCCCCGGTGCCCCCGAGCAGGGCGTCCTGGACGCGGTGGGCGGCCTCGCCACCCGGCTGGACGGGGTGGAGGCGTTCGTGCACGGCACCACGCTCGGCCTGAACGCGATCCTGCAGCGCCGCGGCGCGAACCTCGGCATCATCACCAACGAGGGCTTCAGGGACCTGCTGGAGATCGCCCGCGCCAACGTCCCCGGCCAGCACATGTACGACTTCTCCTACGCCCCGCCGCCGCCGTTGGTGCCGCGCCGCCGGCGGATCGGCGTACCCTGCCGGATCGACGCGCAGGGCGACGTGCTGCAGGACCTGGACGAGGACGCCGTGCGCGAGGCCGGCCGGATCCTGGTCGAGGAGCAGGGACTGGCCTCACTGGCCATCTGCTTCCTGCACTCCTACGCCAACCCCGAGCACGAGCGGCGGGCCGCGCGCATCCTGCGCGAGCTCTACCCGGACGTGTCGATCTCGGTCTCCACCGACATCACCCGCGAGTACCGCGAGTACGAGCGGACCAGCACCGTCACCCTGGACGCCTACATCAGGCCGGTGCTGAGCGACTACATCGGCACCCTGGAGGCCAGGCTGACCGAGGCGGGGCTCACCCACCCGCTGCACATCATGCGCTCGGGCGGCGGCGCGATGACCGCGGAACTGGCCCGCCGCGCCCCGCTGATGACCGTGCTGTCCGGCCCCGCCGGGGGAGTGGTGGGCGCCTCCTTCCTGGCCCGCGAGCAGCGGCTGCCCAAGTTGATCTCCTTCGACGTCGGCGGCACCAGCGTGGACTGCTGCGTCATCGAGGACGGCGAGCCCGGCGAGGTGCACGAGGCGGGCATCGACGGCTTCCCGCTGCTCATCCCGATCTTCGACATCCGTACCGTGGGCGCGGGCGGCGGCTCGATCGCCTGGATCGACGAGGGGCTGCTCAAGGTCGGTCCGCACAGCGCCGGTGCCGTGCCGGGGCCGGTGGCGTACGGCGCGGGCGGCACCGAGCCGACCGTCACCGACGCCGCGCTGGTGCTCGGCTACCTGGACCCCGCCGCGTTCCTCGGCGGCGACATGTCCATCGACGCGGACGCGGCCCGCGCCGCGATCGAGGCCAAGCTGGCCGTTCCCCTCGGGGTGAGCGTGAACCAGGCCGCCGCGAGCGTCCTCCGGGTGCTGCTGGCCCGCATGGTCGGCGCGCTGCGTGAGATCACCGTGGAGCGGGCGCTGGATCCGCGCGAGTTCGCGCTGCTGGCCATCGGCGGCGCCGGACCGCTGCTCGGCCCGATGCTCGCCAGGGAGATGGGCATCGCCACCACGATCGTCCCGCAGGTGCCCGCCGCGTTCTCCGCCTTCGGCATGCTGATGTCCGACCTGGAGTACGAGTTCGCCGCCACCGTGCTGCGCTCCCTCGGCGACGACAGCCTGGCCGCCCTGGAGAGCGAGTTCGCCGACCTGGAGGCGCAGGGCGACGAGGTGCTGTCCGCGCAGGGCATCAAGCCGGAGGACCGCACCCTGATCCGCAGGCTGGACATCCGCTACCACGGCCAGGAGCACAGCCTCGGCATCGACCTGCAGCCCGGCGACACCGCAGCCACCGTGCTGGCCCGTTTCAACGCCCAGCACGAGGCGCGCTACGGCCACGCGATGGCCGACACCGGGCAGATCCTCACCCTGCGGGTGCGGGCGGTGGGACGGCTGGCCAAGCCGGCGCTGCGCGAGCCGGCGCCCGCCGGGCCCGGCGCCCCCGCGGCGGTCGGCGAACGGCCCGCCTTCGACGTCGCGGACGGCGAGATCGCCGTGTTCCCGGTCTACGACCGGACCACCCTGGCGCCCGGTCACGAGGTGAGCGGCCCGGCGATCGTCGAGGAGGGCACCTCGACGACGGTGATCTTCGGTGATCAGCGGCTCACCGTCGACACCTATGGACAGCTGCTGGTGACCGGTACCGGAGGAACCCTGTGAACAGCCCTGAGCGTCTGGACGGCGCGACCGTCGAGGTGATCCGCAACTACCTGGTCTCGGTGGGCGAGCAGATGCGCCGCACCCTGGTGCGGGCGGCCTTCAACCCGGTGATCTACGAGGTGCTCGACTTCGGTATCTCGATCTACAACGCCGACCTGGAGCTGACCGCCGAGGCCGCGGGGATCACCTCGTTCCTCGGTGCCAACGACCACGCCATCGTCAAGGGCGTGGAGTACGTCGGCCGGGAGAACTTCGCACCGGGCGACGTCTACCTGCTGAACTACCCGTACTGGAGCGGCGCGCACTCCTACGACGCGATGCTCTTCGCGCCGGTCTTCCGTGACGGGCACGAGGGTCCCGCGGCCTACCTCGCGGTGCGCGCGCACTGGATGGACCTCGGCGCCAAGTCCCCCGGCTACGTCCTGGACTCCACGGACATGCACCAGGAAGGTCTCATCTTCCCCGGCACCAAGATCGTGAGTCGTGGCGAGGTGGTCCGCGACATCGTCGAGCTCATCCGGTTCAACTCCCGGCTGCCCGACCTGACCATCGGCGACTTCCACGCCCAGCTCGCCGCCCTGCGTACCGGCGAGAACCGGCTGGCGCAGGTCTGGGAGAAGTTCGGCGGTGCGACCGTCGACCAGGCCATCAGGCAGGTCATCGAGCACGGCGAGCGGGTCGCCAGAAAGGCCCTGGCCGCGCTGCCCAACGGCACCTGGACTGCCTTCGACTACTGCGACGACGACGGCATCACCGAGGACCTGATCCGGATGGAGGTCAAGGTCACCATCGACGGCGACCGGATGGAGGTCGACTTCAACGGCTCCGACGGCGCGGTGGTGGGCCCGGTCAACCTGCCGATCGGCTCCACCGAGAGCCTGGGCAAGGCCATCTTCAAGGAACTGACCACGCCCAGGGAGCCCTCCAACGCCGGGCACTACCGGGCGCTGGAGGTCAAGGCCGATCCCGGCAACTTCTTCCACGCCGTCTACCCGGCCGCGACCTTCACCCAGTGGAGCGCCATCGTCGCGTTCGAGCTGATCCACAAGGCGCTGGCCCAGGTGATGGACTCGATCCCGGCCTCCTCCGGCGGTGACGAGCCGGGCTTCATGGCGCTCGGCCACGACCCGCGCACCGGCGCGGACTTCGTGATCAGCAACAACGAGGGCATCGGCTGGGGCGCGCGCAAGGACCGTGACGGCGCGAACGCCCAGCAGCACCCCTCCCAGAGCGTCGTCCGCAACACCCCGGTCGAGGTGCTGGAGCACAAGTCCACCGTGTTCCACGAGCGGCTGGAACTGATTCCCGACTCCGGCGGCGCCGGCCGGTTCCGTGGCGGCGTCGGCGTGCTCAGGCAGGTCCGCTACCTCGCCGACGGCGAGGTGCTCTCGATGAAGAAGAAGAGCAAGACCCGGCCCTGGGCGCTGGACGGCGGCCAGGAGCCCGAGCCCAGCGAGATGGTGCTGTGGCCGGAGACCGACCAGGCCAAGCGGGTCGGCATGTACCGGGCCGCGATGAAGGCCGGCGACCGGTTCGTGAACCGGACCGCCGGAGGCGGCGGCTACGGCGACCCCCTCGACCGCGACCCGGCCGCGGTGGTGGCCGATGTGCTGGACGGCTACGTCGGCGCCGAGGCCGCGGAGCAGTCCTATGGCGTGATCGTGGACGGCGACGGCTGGCGGCCCACGCCGGCCAGGGCCGCCCGAATCAAGAGTGAAGGGTAGACGACAGTGCACCGACCCCCCGCCACCCCGGTGGCACGTGGCCGCAGGAGCACGCTGGGCCTGACCTCCGTCGTGCTCGTCGGCGCGCTGGCCCTCGCGGCCTGCGGCCAGAGCACCTCGGGCGCCCCCGGCGGCTCCGGCGGCTCCGACGTCCGCAAGCAGACGCTGATCATCGCGGAGAACGAGCCGCCGGCCACCTTCGACCCGGTCCAGGCCGACAACTCGACCGTTGACGAGGTGTCCATCCCCGCCTACGACACCCTGGTCAAGTACGCCAAGGGCGGCGTGATCGCCCCCGCGGTGGCCACCGAGTGGACGTTCTCCAAGGACGGCAAGACCCTCGACCTGACGCTCCGCGACGACGTGACCTTCCACGACGGCACCAGGCTGACGGCCACCGACGTGAAGTACACGCTGGACCGGATCGGCAGGCTGCAGATGGGCGTCGCGTCGCTGATGACCGCCTACGACTCCGCCGAGGCCGTCGACGACACCCATCTGAAGATCAGTCTGAAGCAGCCCTACGCGCCGTTCCTGGGTGCGCTGTCGCGGGTCTACCTGCTCAACTCCAAGCTCGTCCAGGCCAACGCCGGCTCCGACGACGGCCGTCAGTGGCTGGCGGCCAACGGCGCGGGGTCCGGGCCGTACAAGCTGACCGGGTACACCCCCAACCAGGAGGCCAAGTTCACCCGGCACGACGGTTACTGGGGCGGTTTCACCAAGCAGGCCAAGGACGTGGTGATCCGCTACCTGCCGCAGGCGGCGACCCAGAAGACCGCGCTGAGCAACGGTGACGTGGACATCGCGATGGACATCGACCCCAACGACTGGGCCGGTCTCGAAAGCGGCGGCCATGTGGTGGACAAGGCCGACACCAACGTGCAGCTCTACGTCTTCTTCAAGATGAAGGACTCGCCGGCGGCCGACAAGGCGCTGCGCGAGGCCATCACCTACGCCTACGACTACGACCAGCACCAGTCGGCCATCCTCAAGGGTGCGGGCAAGAAGGCCGCCGGAGTGCTGGCGAGCACGATGGCCTGCGCCGACCCCACGGTCGCGCAGGCGGGCTACGACCTGGACAAGGCCAAGAGCATCCTGGACGCCGCCGGTCTGAAGAACGTCACGCTGACGATGAGCTACCTCAAGGCCACCGCCGAGATGGAGCAGGCGGCCACGCTGCTCCAGTCCGACCTCGCCAAGATCGGGGTGAAGGTCGAACTGTCGGCGGTCACCTACCCGCAGTACGTCGAGATGCTCAAGAGCAACGAGACCACGCCCGACCTCGGCATGATCTACGGCTTCCCGCCCTACCCGGACCCGGACTCCGTGCTGCACCTGCAGTTCAACTCGAAGTTCATCAACAACGGGCAGAACAGCGGCGGCTACCACAACCCGAAGGTCGACAAGCTGGTCGAGGACGCTCAGAAGCTGACGGATGAGGAGGCCCGCTGCGCCCTCTACAAGGAGGCCCAGCAGACCATCGCGGCCGACCACCCCTCGATCAACATGTCCAACCCGCAGTACGTGACGGTTCACCGCAAGGGGCTCACCGGCTACGCCTATGACCCCGCGCACCACCAGACCGTGGACGTCTACCAGGTGCAGGTCGGCTGACCCGCCGGGCTCGGCGCGGCCCTCCGCGCCGAGCCCGCCCATCATCGGAGATCACCACTGAGGGGAGGTACCCCATGGCTCGTTTTCTGCTACGGCGGCTCGTGACCAGCGTCATCGTGCTGGCAGGCCTGGCCGTCGTCACCTTTCTGATGACCCAGGTACTGCCCGGCGACCCGGCCAGGACCGCCGCGGGGCGTAACGCGACCGCCGAACAGGTGGCACAGGTACGGATCCAGCTCGGCCTTGACCGGCCTCTGTGGCAGCAGTTCACGGGGTATCTGGACCGGCTGCTCCACGGCGACCTGGGCGTCTCGGTGTTCACCCAGCGGCCGGTGCTCGACGACATCGCGGCCATGCTGCCCTCCTCGGTGGAACTCGTGCTCGCCGCGATGGCGATCAATATCGTGGTGGCGGTACCGCTGGGCGTGTACGCCGCCTACCGGCGAGGCCGGCCGGCCGACATCGCGGCCCGGCTCATCGCCCTGCTGGGCGCGGCGGTCCCGGTCTTCTGGCTGGGCCTCATGCTCCAACTCGTCTTCGCCGCGGAACTCAGGCTGCTGCCGCTGACCGGCCAGCTCGCCTTCGGCCAGGACGTGCCGAGGATCACCGGAATGACCTCACTGGACGCGCTGCTCGGCGGGAACCTGCCCGCCTTCGGCGACGCCCTGCGACACCTGATACTTCCCGCCCTCACGCTGGCCGCCTCGTTCGTCGCGGTGGTGGCCCGCACGGTACGCTCCTCAATGATCACCGCGCTGGACTCCGACTACATCACGCTGGCCCGGGCGACCGGCGCCTCGGAGTTCCGCGTGGTGGTACGGCACGGCCTGCGCAACGCCATGGTCCCGGCCAGCACGATTCTCGGCATGCAACTCGGCTGGATGCTCGGCTCCACGGTCCTGGTGGAATCCATCTTCGGCAGGACGGGAATCGGCGCCCACGCGGTCGCCGCCGTCCTGCAGAGCGACCTCTACACCGTGATCGGCACGGTTCTCGTGATCGGAGTGGTCTTCGTGGTGGCGAACATCGCCGTGGACCTGATCCAGCTCTGGCTCAACCCGCGACTGCGCAGGACGAAGCGCCGCACGGGCGAGCCGGCCGTACCCGCTCTCGCGGAGGTGAACGCGTGAGCGCCGGAGCCACGGCGGTCACCGGCGCGCGCCGCCGTATCCTGCCCCGCGTCCCGATCGTCGAGCGCGCCGCGGTGACGGTGGCCGTGGCGATGGTGCTCCTCGCCGTCATCGGGCCGCTGATCGCGCCGCACGACCCCTACGCGGTCGACCTGTCCAAGGCCCTGCTGTCCCCCTCGGGCGACCACTGGTTCGGCACCGATGCCAGCGGCCGTGACGTGCTCAGCCGGGTCCTGTCCGGCGCGCGGGTCACCCTGCCCGCCACGATGATAGTGATCGTCGCCGCGGCGCTGATCGGGACCGTGGTCGGCACGGTCGCGGCCCTCGGCGGGAAGGTCGTCGACGAGGTGCTGATGCGGATCACCGACATCGGCCTCTCGCTCCCGTCGATCATCCTGGCCCTCGGCCTGGCCGCCGCACTCGGCTCCGGCCTGCAGTCCGCGGTGATCGCCCTCTCCCTCACCTGGTGGCCCGGCTACGCGCGGCTGGTGCGCACGCTGGTCCGCGACGTCAAGGACGCCGAGTACGTCGACGCGGCCAGGATGCTCGGCGTCTCCAGGACCCGTCTCGTCTTCCGGCACATCCTGCCCAACGCGCTGAACACCCTGTACGTGCAGACCACGCTGGACGTCGCCGCGGTGATGCTGGTCATCTCCGGCCTGTCCTTCGTCGGCGTCGGCGCGCAGGTGCCGTCCGCCGAATGGGGGGCGATGATCGCCGCGGCGGCCAACAACCTCACCAACGGCTGGTGGGCGGTGGCCTTCCCCGGCCTGGCCATCATGCTGACCGCGATCTCCTTCAACCTGCTGGGCGACTGGCTGCGGGTGCGCAACGACCCGACGATCCGCGAGGGGGCCGGCCGATGACGGACACACCACTGCTCGCCGTACGAGATCTGCGGGCGAGCTTCCCCGGGCCCGAGGGGCCGGTCGAGGTCGTGCACGGCGTCGACCTGGAGCTGGCACGCGGCGAGAAGGTCGCGCTGGTCGGCGAGTCCGGATCCGGCAAGTCGGTCACCGCGCGAGCCGTACTGCGGCTGGACGCCGGCGCCACGCTGACCGGGCGGATCGCGCTGGACGGCACCGACCTGCTGACGCTGCCGCCGCGCCGGATGCGCGAGATCCGCGGTTCGGGGGTCGGCCTGGTCTTCCAGGACCCGCTCGCCTCGCTCAACCCGGTGATGACGATCGGCTGGCAGATCATGCAGCCGCTGGTCATCCGAGGGGTGTCCAAGAAGGTCGCCAGGCGGCGCGGCGTCGAGCTGCTCTCCCGGCTGGGCGTGCGCGACGCCGAGCAGCGCTTCGACGACTACCCCCACCAGTTCTCCGGCGGGATGCGGCAGCGGGTGGTGATCGCCATCGCGATCATCGCGGAACCCGCGCTGCTCATCGCCGACGAGCCGACCACCGCACTCGACGTGCGGGTCCAGGCGCAGGTGCTGCGGCTGCTGCACGAACTGGCCGACGAGCGGGACATGGCGGTCCTGCTGATCACCCACGACCTGGGCATCGTGGCCGGGTTCGCCGAGCGGCTGGTGGTGATGCGCCACGGCCTGGCGGTGGAGAGCGGCCCGGTCGATGAGGTCTACGCCCGGCCCCGCCACCCCTACACCAGGGCGCTGCTCGCGGCCGTGCCCCGGATCGGGGGCGACCTGTCCCGGCCGCTGGCCACCATCGGCTCCGCGACCGGGGAAGTGGCCGGGGAAGCGGCCGGGGAAGCGGCACAGGAAGGAACGGTGAGCCGGGCATGAGCGAGCCCCTGCTGCGGGTGCGGAACCTGGTCAAGACGTTCGAGGGCAGGCGCGTGCTGGACGACGTCTCCTTCGACATGATGCCGGGCGAGGTGCTCGGCCTGGTCGGGGAGTCGGGCTCCGGCAAGTCCACCACCGCGCGGTGCGTGGCGCGGCTGACCGAACCGGACTCCGGCCGGGTGGAACTCGGCGGGCGCGACGTGCTGGCGGCCGGCCGCGGGGAGCTGCGCTCCCTCCGTCGCGAGATGCAGATGGTGTTCCAGGACCCGTACTCGTCGCTGAACCCCCGGATGACCGTGGCCGAGCTGCTTGAGGAGCCGCTCGTCGTGCACGGTCTTGAGCCGGACCGGCGCCGGCGCAGGGAGCGCGCGGCGGCCCTGCTGGAGACGGTGAGCATGTCCGCCGAGCACCTGGACCGCTACCCCAGGTCGTTCTCCGGCGGGCAGCGCCAGCGCATCGCCATCGCCAGGGCCCTGGCGGTCGAGCCCCGGCTGCTCATCTGCGACGAGCCGATCTCCTCCCTGGACGTCTCGGTCCAGGCCCAGGTGCTCAACCTGCTCCGGGACCTGCGGCTGCGGCTGAACCTGTCGATCCTGTTCATCGCGCACGATCTGGCGGTCGTCTACTACCTCTGCGACCGGATCGCGGTCATGGAGCAGGGACGGCTCGCTGAGATCGGCACCCGGGAGCAGGTGTACGGGGCGCCGGAGCACCCCTACACCCGGTCGCTGCTGGCGGCCGTCCCGATCCCCGACCCCGCCGCCGAGCGTGCCCGCCGCGCGGCCGAACCTCAGTACTGAAGGAGGACCCGTGGAGAATCTGCGGATGTTCGTCAACGGCCAGGCGATGTCGGGCGGCAGCCTGAACACCGCGCTGAGCGGCGCCCGGTTTGTCGGACCCGTCGAGACCGCCCCCCGCTACCGGTTCTACTCGGTGCGCGACGAGTTCCCCGGCCTGTACCCGGTGACCTCCGACGGGTACGCCGTGCCCGGCGAGCTGTACGAGGTGAGCTACCAGATCCTGCGCGAGCACCTGCTGCCGAACGAGCCCGAGGAGCTGGAGCTGAGCGTGATCGAGCTCGCCGACGGCAGCGGATCGCTGTCCATGCGGATGCGCGACGAGTCGCTGACCCTGCCGGGGGTCACCGACATCAGCACGGCCGGCGGCTGGCGCGCCTACCTCGCGTCCGGCCGGACGCAGGGCGAGATCGGCCGGACGCAGGGCGCGGTCGGATGAGAGACGCCGAGCTGGTGGTGCGGGGCGGCACGGTGGTCGAGGCGGGCTGGTCCGCCCCCGCCGACGTGTTCGTGGCCGGTGGTGTCGTCGTCGCCCTGGCCGAGCCGGGCACGCCCGCGCCGGGCAGCGCGGCCGAGGTCGACGCGACCGGGCGGCTGGTCATGCCGGGCGGGGTGGACCCGCACTGCCACGTCGGCTTCACCTCCGGCGACTTCACCTCGCTCGACGACTACACCAGGTGCACGACGGCCGCGGTGTTCGGCGGCACCACCACGATCGTGGACTTCGCCATCCCGCGGCCCGGCCAGGCACCTGCCGACGCGGCGTACGCCCAGCGGGCCAAGGCCGCCCAGGGGCTGTGCGACAGTGCCCTGCACGCCTGCGTCGTGGAGTGGGACGAGACCGTGCCCGACCAGCTCGGCGCGCTGGTCGCGGACGGCATGCCCACGGTGAAGATGTTCACCACATACCGCGGCGAGACCATGGCGGGCGAGGACACGATCCTGCGGACCATGAGGACGCTGCGCGACCTGGGCGGCATGGTGGTGATCCACTGCGAGGCCAACCACATCATCGAGGACACCCAGGAGCGGTGCGCGGCGAGCGGCAGGATCGGCGCCGGGCACATGGCCGCGACCCGCCCCGAACTGGCCGAGACCGCCTCGGTGGCCGAGGTGCTGGCCATCGCCGAGTCGCTGCGGGCACCGGTCTACTTCGTGCACCAGTCCACCGCCGAGGCGGTCGAGCTGGTGGCGGCGGCCAGGCGGCGCGGCGTGCCGGCGTTCACCGAGTCGGTCGCCCACCACCTGGTGCTGGACGACGGCAACTATGACGGCCCCGCCCCGGAGCGGTTCGTCTGCTGCCCGCCGCTCCGCTCCCGCCAGGCCGTCGACGCGCTGGGACGCCACCTGTTCACCGGGGAGATCACCACGATCGGCAGCGACCACTGCTGCTACGACCTGGCGCAGAAGGAGTCGCGGCGCACCGACGTGCGGGCCATGCCCAACGGCCTGCCCGGGGTGGAGACCCGGCTACCGGTGATCTTCTCCGAGTACGTCGCCGGGGCAGGGCTGCCCGCCACCCGGTTCGTCGAGCTGACCGCCGCCAACCCGGCCAGGACCAACGGCCTGTACCCGCGCAAGGGCACGCTGATGCCGGGCTCGGACGCCGACATCGCGATCTGGGATCCGGCCGCCCGGTGGCGGGTGAGCGCCGGCGACCTGCACATGGCGACGGACTACACGCCGTACGAGGGCATGACCCTGACCGGCAGGCCGCGGACCGTCCTGGTCGGCGGCCGGGTCGTGGTCCACGACGGCATCCTGGTCGACCCCGTCCCCCGCGGCCGGCACCTGTCCGCCGGACCGATCTCGCTCACTCCGGCACTGGGGCGCACGGCTCCGTGACGACGCTCACTCCGGCACTGGGGCGCACGGCTCCGTGACGACGCTCACCCCGGCACTGGGGCGCACGGCTCCGTGACGACGGCGCCCCGGTCGGCACCTGCCGGCCGGGGCGATATATGCCCCCGCCTTCCGGGCGCGTTCACGGTCCGGATCCGCGCGTCGCGCCCAGCGCGGTGAGCCCAGCGCGTGGGGCGCCGGGCTCGTGTCGCGATTGGCGGGGTAGGCGGTCCGCCGGACAGCGGAGCGACGATAGCCATGAGGAGGACGACGCGCGCCGCGTCGTCGCCTAACGTTCCCGTCCTCGCCCCGCCCGCCCAGGTGCGGGCCGGAACGCAAGGGAAGATCTCATGCCATCGCTCTCCAATCCACTCGGTTTCCGCAGATGGGCCGCAGGGGTGTGCCTCATCGTCGCGCCGCTCCTCTACATCGCGGGCGCCATCGTCGACCCGGCCCTGCGGCAGGGCGGTGACACCACCGGCGTCTACGGCAGGTATCCGGAGCAGGTCTCGGTCAGCGCCTCGCTGCTGCACTGGAGTTGGGTGCTGATGATCCCGGGAATCATCGGGATGATCCACCTCATCCGGCACCGGGGAGTCGTCTTCGGCCACCTCGCCGGCGGTCTCGCGCTGCTCGGCGTGGTGAACTTCTCCGGGCTGATGCTGGTGGACTTCTTCTACTCCCGGCTCGAACGCGCCCTGGGCGGGCGGCAGGGCGAGATGCTCGCCGAGCAGGCGCTCTCCGATCCCGGCGCCACCTTCGGGTTCCAGATCCCGGGCTTCCTCGGGCTGCTCGGCCTGTTCCTGCTCGGGCTGGCCCTGGCCTACGCCGGCCACGGGCCGTGGTGGGCACCCTTCGCGATCATCGCGGGCGTCTTCGGCACCCTGATCTTCCCGATCGGCACGGCCGTGGGCGGCCTGCTCTACCTGGCCGGTTCCGGGGTGATCGGGCTGCGGATGCTGCGGATGAGCGACGCGGAGTGGGCCGGGCGGGAGGCGGCTCAGCCGGTCGCCGCCGAGATGTCCAGCGGGAACCGGGCGGCCACCCGGTAACCGCCGCCCGGGACGGGACCGGTGGACAGCTCGCCACCGTGCATCTCGGTCCGCTCGCGCATCCCGACCAGGCCGTGTCCACCCGAGGGCTGCCCGTCCAAGCGCTGCCCGTCCAAGCGGTATCCGTCTGGGCCGTGCCCGCCGGCCGGGGGAGGGCCGACGCCCGTGCCGTCGTCGGTGATCTCCACATCCAGTCCGGTCGGGCCGTGGGCGATGACGACGTCGGCACCGGTGGCGGGGGAGTGCTTCAGCACGTTCGTCAGAGCCTCCTGGATCACCCGGTAGGCGGAGAGCGCGAGTCCCGGCGGCAGGGGGCGCGGCTCGCCGATGATCTGGAGACGGACGTCCAACCCGGCCTCCCTGACCTGCGCGACCAGCTCGTCCAGCCGCTCCAGGCCCGGCTGGGAGGCGCCGGGGTCCGGATCGCCGGTCCCGCGGAGCACTCCCAGCATGAGCTGGAGCTCCTCGACCGCCTCGCGGCCGGCCCGCTCGACCCCGAGCAGCATGTCGCGCTCCCGCTTGTGCTCCTCACCGAGCCGCATCCGCACCCCGCCGGTGTGCAGGGTCATCACGCTCACATTGTGCGAGACGATGTCGTGGAGCTCCCTGGCGATCCGGGTCCGTTCCTCCGCCACCGCCAGCCGGGCTCGCTCCTCGCGTTCCATCTCAAGGCGGATGGCGTGTTCCGCCAGCCGCAACGTCCGGTCTATCTGGCGACGCAGCAGGATGCCGCTTCCGTACGCCACGCCGATGAAGACGGCTGTGATCATGACTTCGGCGATGTCGTTGCTCTGGAACGTCTGCATCTGCAGGCCGGCGTACGTCGCCAGCACGCACGCCAGCCCCGCGATCCCGCGGCGGCTCCGCAGCTCCGCGGCGCTGGCCACGGTGTGGACGAGGATGAGCGTCGAGTAGAAGTGCCAGGCGGCGTAGTATTCGTCGCCCGCCACCACCCGCACGGCCAGGCCGTTCGAGATCAGCGCGAGGAGCAGGGCCGTGGGGAACCTGCGCCGGAGCAGCAGCAGCGTCCCGGCGACGACCGCCCCCACCGCCAGCGGCACCGGATCGCTGATCTGGCCGGGCTGGGAACCCTGGCGGCCGAAGGACTCGACGAGGCCGGTGATCCCCACGGCGAGGGAGAGAAGGAGATCCAGCCAGGTCGGCCGCCAGTCGCCGAGCAGTCTTCTCAGCACGGCAGGTTCCGCTGCCCGGGCCGCACGACCCCGGCCTCGTAGGCGAACACGACGGCCTGGGTCCGGTCGCGCAGGCCGAGCTTGTGCAGCAGCCGGGCGACGTGGGTCCTGATGGTCGCGTCGCCCACCTGGAACTCGCGCGCGATTTCGAGGTTGGAGAGCCCTCTGGCGAGCAGGCGCAGCACCTCCAGCTCACGCGGGGTGAGCGTGGCCAGCTCGGGCGGCGCGACCGGCTCGTGGTGCGCGGTGAACGAGGCGATCACCCGCGTGGTGGCCGCCGGGTCGATGAGCGCGTCGCCGGCCGCCACCACCCGTACCGCCTCGATGAGCTGCTCGGGGGGCGAGGTCTTGAGCAGGAAACCGTTCACTCCGATACGGAGCGAGGCGTGCAAATTCTCGTCGGTGTCGAAGGTGGTCAGTATGACGATCCTGGGTGGATGCGGGTCCGCGAGCAGCCGCCGGGCGGCGCCCAGACCGTCCAGCCGGGGCATCGCGATGTCCATCAGCAGCACGTCCGGTCGCAGTCGCCGGGTCACGGAGAGGGCCTCCAGCCCGTCGGTGGCCTCCCCGACGACCTCGATGTCCGCGGCGGTCTCCGCGACGAACCGCAGTCCGGTGCGGATCATGGCCTGGTCGTCCGCGATGACCAGTTTGATCCTCGCGAGACCGTTTGTCCTACCAGGCATGCGCAGCAGACTACAGAGGTCGATCGCCTAGCGGCGACCCTCCCCGGAAGAGACGCGGGCCGACCCGGGCTCCGCCGTGTGGCGGACCCGGGCTCCGCCGTGTGGCGGACGGAGCGCGGGGTGGGTGTTCGAGATTCACCGGACGTGTCGCGCCGGCTGTGGTGTGCGGCTGCCGCGTCGGAGAGGGGTTTCGTCGACCACCGCGGCGGACGAGAGCAGTCCAGGATCCGCGTCACAGGAGTCGGCGGGCGAGGGGCAGCCTGGTCCGAGTGATCAGCGCCCCCACAGATGCCAGAACGGGCAGCCCCACCACCACGGCGATCACGAATGGCCACGGTATGGCGATCGTGGCGGGATCTCCGGCGGCGTGCGTCGTCATCGGCCGGCTCAGGGCCACGCCCGTCACCATCCCCGCGGCCAGCCCCACCAGCGCGCCGAGCCCGGAGATGTAGAGGGCCTGGCCGGCCACGACCACGCGCAACGTCCCCCCGACGTGGGCCGGTCGAGCCCGCCCGCGAGGTTGAGCAGGGTCGGCTTGCCGGACCCGGACGGGCCCATGACCGCGACCAGCTCCCCCGCGTCGACCGCGAGGCTCACGCCCTTCAGGGCCGGGTCAAGTTGACGGCGTGTACGGCCGTCTCCCCTTCGCCGTGGACTCTGGCCACCTCAACCAGCTGTACGACCGTCATCTTTCCTCCTTGAGAACGGCCTCGCAGTGATCCAGCCACCGTTGCTCGGCCTCGGTCTGGAAGATCATGGAATCGAGCACGAGCCGCTGGGCCGTGCCTTCCGTGGCGGCTCGCTTGGCCCTGGTCAGCTGCTGGAGGGCGCGCATGGTCGCAGTACGCTGCTTGCGGACGACCTCGGCGACGTTCACCTCCTTGGCGGCGACGGCCATGGCCAGCTTGATGACCAGCTCGTCCCGCGGCCGGTCGGACTGGACGACGGGGGTGCTGAACCATCGCATCATTTCCGCCCGGCCGGCCGCGGTGATCGTGTAGACGACCCGGCCCTGCTCGTCCGACTCCCCTGGCTTGACCAGACCGTCGCGCTCCATGCGGGACAGCGTCGTGTAGACCTGGCCGATGTTGAGCGGCCAGGTCGCCCCGGTCGACGCCTCGAATTCCACCCGCAATTGGTAGCCATGCCGGGGCCCCCTGCTGAGCAGGGCGAGCAGCCCGTGCCTGATCGACATGGATACTAAGTATGCATACGCAGTATGCGCTTCTCAAGGGGATCTGCCGCATTTCTGCACAAGCCGCGGCGTTTCACGTCACCAACCGCCGTCGCACTCGCGTTTCGATCAAGCGCCCGAAATATGATCTTCACTGCCGGGCGGAGTGAACCCGCAGTCGGTTGCCGACACCGCCCAGGGTGTCCGCCGCTCGGTGAGTCGCCGAGCCCGGCCGGGGCCGAGGAGCCGGTGCCGCTGCTCACGGCGATCGCCGATCCGGTGAGGTGACAGCGGCGGTACCGGTCGAACTGAGATTCATCTCAGGTTTGATTACTGTTCATTTAGGCGTTATGCCACGGTCCTTCTTATGATCGACCGCTATGAAGACTGACGCTGGGAACAATCTCCGCAGCCGGCTGCTTGGCGCGACCGTGTCGCTGGGCGTGGGGGCCGGAGCCGTTGCCTGGCTTTCGCCGGAGGGCACGGGCGGGGCCGGTCCGGCGAAGGTCGTGGAAGGCGTTTCGGCCTCCGGGTACAGGTTGGTGACCAAGGCGGTGGCGAACGCGCCCTCGTGGGCGAGTACCGCGATGGAGATAGCCACCGACGGCACCCTCGTGCTCCTCGGGCTGCTGCTCGTCCTGGTGTGGTGGACCGCTCTGCGCCGCGGGGACGCGCGCGGTGTCGCCGGAACCGTCATGATCGGCGTGGGCACCGTCGCCGCCTATGCGATCAGCGAGACGGTGAAGCTGACGGTGATCGAGGAACGCCCCTGCCGGGTGGTACGGGGAGCCGCGGCGGCGATCGCGGAGTGCCCCGAGGTGGGGGACTGGTCGTTTCCGAGCAACCACGCCACCCTGGCCGCCGGACTCGCGGTCGGGCTGGCCCTGTTCCGTCCCCGCCTCGCCGCGGTGACCCTGCCGCTGGCCGCGGTGGCGGCGCTGCTGCGGGTGATGGTGGGAGTTCACTACCCGCACGACGTGCTCGCCGGTGTGATCCTCGCCGCAGGCGTGGTGGCGGCGGTGCTGCTCGCGCTCACGCCACCGGCGGTGCTGCTCGCGCTCACGCCACCGGCGGTGCGGCTGGTGTCGCCGCTGATCGAACGCCTGGGCCGGAACGATTCCGCCCCCGAGGGCCGGTACGGGCGCCGTCCGGCCGCCCACGCGGGCAGGCACCGAGCCGGCCCGGACTTCGGCCGTTCCCTCCAGTACGGGCGGCCGACGGGGGCTCCGCCTGCTGGGCCGGATCACTTCCGTCCTTTCCGGGCCGACCTCCCGCAGGCGTCGGACAACGGCCACCACAGCGGACGCTTTTGATCCCGGACCTTTTGGTCCGGGGCCGAAGGAGCCGTTGCACGACGTTGAACATCCGTTTCCGGGAGGCGCGAAAGGCCGGCACTACGATGAGAACGGTGGCCGCACGGGGATTCGCCGACCTCTTCCGCGCTCTTCCGCGCGGTGGGCGGACTCGAAGAGCCCGTACGGAGTTCGCCCTGAGCACTGCGGGCGATCACACGGACCGACGGGGAAGGCTCCGATGGACGAGGCCGGGCTGCAGAGGCTCGTGGACCAGGTCGTGCTCGACATGGGGGCCGCGTTCGGAGCGGCGACGGTCGTGCTCGGAGACCGGCTGGGCCTGTGGAAGGCGATGGTGGGGGCGGGCCCGCTCAGCCCCGGTGACCTGGCCTGGCGCACCGGCACCAACGAGCGGCTCGTCGCCGAATGGCTCGCGGCCCAGGCATGCGCCGGATACGTTCGCTACCGGGACGGCGCCTACACGCTGACCGACGAGCAGGCGACGGTGTTCGCCGACGAGACCAGCCCGGTGTTCATGACCGGGCTCGCCGAACTGATCTCCTCCGTCTACCGCGACGAGGCCGGGATCGCGGAGGCCTACCGAGGTGCCAGGGACCTGGCCTGGTCCGACCACGACCGGGCGCTGTTCAACGGCACCGAGCGGTTCTTCCGCCCCGGATACGCCGCCCACCTGCGAGACAGCTGGATTCCCGCACTCTCGGGCGTCGAGGAGAAGCTGACCGCCGGGGCCCTGGTGGCCGACGTCGGCTGCGGGCACGGCGCCTCGACCATCGTGCTGGCGGAGGCGTACCCGAACTCGCGTTTCACCGGCTTCGACGCGCACGTGCCCTCGATCGTGCGGGCCCGCGAGCTGGCACTGCAGGCCGGGGTCACGGACCGGGTGAGTTTCGAGGCGGCCTACGCCGCCGACTACTCAGGGGCCGGCTACGACCTGGTCTGCCTGTTCGACTGCCTGCACGACATGGGCGACCCCGTTGCCGCGCTACGGCACGTGCACTTCACCCTGGCACCCGACGGCACCGTGCTGCTGGTCGAGCCGTTCGCGCACGGGCGGCTGCCGGACGACCTCAACCCGGTGGGCCGGCTCTTCTTCAACGCCTCGGCCACCATCTGCGTACCCAACGCGCTTGCCCAGGGCGGCACCGAGGCCCTGGGCGCGCAGGCCGGGCGGGACCGGCTCTTCGAGGTGGCCCGGCAGGCGGGTTTCACCCGGACCTGCCAGGCCACCGCCACCCCGTTCAACCTGGTACTGGAACTGAAGCCGTAGCGGCTGTCCGGTCTTCGCCGGCCCCCGTGGGTCAGGACACCCGGGACGGTCCGGCGGTCCAGGTGTCGCAGGCGGCGGGGGAGAGCGCGCGGTAGCCGCGTTCGAACCAGCGGACCCGGTTGGCGCCGCTGCCGTGGGTGCGGCGCTCACCCTCGTCACCGCTGGCGCGGAGCTTCTCGGACAGTGCCTTCCAGTCCTGCTCGGTACGCGGCAGGGAGTCCCGTACGCTGCCCAGGAACACCCCCGACAGGCAGTCGGCCTGGAGCTCGTAGCGGCGGCGGAGTTCGAACTGGTGGGGGAGGTCGGCGCGGGCGCGCCTCTCGAAGTGGTCCCTGACGCCGGTGAGGTTCTGCAGGTGGTGGCCGTACTCGTGGGCCGCCACCTTGAAGGGGTACAGGTCGGTGCGGTCCTCGATCCAGGCATCGGTGAGTGGGAACACCAGCGTGGCCCGTTCCGTGCAGTAGAAGGCGTCCGCGCCTTGGGGCCAGGGTATTCCGCAGACACGTCGCGCGGGTTCGGAGTAGAGGCGGACCGTGGGCGTGCGGAACCGCAGCCCGGCCCGAGCGAAGTGGGCGGACCACGAGGTGTTCAGACATCTCATGACCGCGAGGAGATACTCGCCCGGCTGTGGAATACCTCGGTCGATGAGCGGCGGCTCCGGGCACGAGGTGACCGCCAGCCTGCCGGACTTCAGCAACGAGGGCTTGGGCGCGGAGGCCTGCGCGATTCCGGCGGGCAGGATGGCAAGACACACGGCGGCCAGGAGAGCCCACCGCCGGAGAGATCGCCGGGAAGCGGTGCTTGGGGGGACGAAGCGCATGATCGGACAGCTTAGAACTCCCGGTGCCTTCGCTGTGCACGCGGCTCGCGAGAGCAGCGATCAGCGCGTTGAGGCGCTGTCCCACCCTCGCGCCGTCAAACTCACCTCGTCCGCAGCCTGGCGGACGTTCCCCGGCGGCACGCCGAAGGTCCGTTTGAACGCCCGGCAGAACGCCGCCTCGGACTGGTAGCCGAAGCGGCGGGCGACCGCCGAGAGCGGCTCCGCTGTCCGCCGAAGGTGCGTACGGGCCAGTTGCATGCGCCAGTGGGCGAGATAGCGCATGGCGGACTCGCCGACCAGGTCGGTGAAGCGCGCTGAGAAGGCCGAGCGCGACATGCCGACCTCCTGCGCGAGCGAGGCGACGCTCCACTGCCGTTCGGGCGCGCGGTGGATCAACGCGAGCGCCCGCCCCACCTGCTCGTCGCGCAGGGCGGCCAGCCAGCCCTGGTTCGCCTCGGGCGCCGAGTCGAGCCAGGAACGGATCGCCTGGATGACGAGGATGTCGGCGAGCCGGGTGATGACGGTCTCGCCACCGCCTGTGACATACGCGGGACGGATCGACGAGATCGTGCCGGGGAACGACGGCCTGCTACGGGGCGAGCCTGGCCGGACGAACTTTCACGCCGGGAAGCTTCGTCAGCGGGCTCAGGTCGGCGACCGGTGTGTTGGAGAGGTCGAGCCAGCGCAGGCGCGGCAGCCTGGCCAACGGGGTCAGGTCGGTGACGGCGGTGTCGGCAAGGCTGATCGCTTCGAGCCGGTCCGGGAGGCCGTCGAGTTCTACCAGCGCCTTCAGCGTGTCGGAGTCGGCTTCGCGGGGCAGCCGCAGGTTCCGAAGGCCGGTGATCAGGCGGAGTGTGGGCAGCGCGGAGACGTGGGGAAGGTCGAGCCAGGTCGTGTCGAGGGCCGCGTCACCCAGCACCTCGCGGGCGTAGCGTTCGTAGCCACGGACCCGGCACCAGCCCGCGGCCAGTTCCCGCTGGATCCCGGGGTCGTCGACGTAACGGAACCGGCTGAGGAGAGGGACCGCCTGGTCGGCATCGATCAGTGCCGCGGTGCGGATGACGGCCGGTGCCATGGCGTTCGTGACGGAGCCCGACCACGCCACGTCCGTGAGAAGGTCGAGAACGAAGTCCCCGGCCTCGGCGAGTTCGTCGGCTTCGCCGAGGTCGCGAGGTGGCAGGAACTCCCGGACCGTGGAACGGATCTGGTCGGCGAGTTCCGGGCACCCATCGGGGGGAAGGTCCGCGATGCACGCGGCCGCCAGCAGCCACAGCCGACGATGGTTACTGCGACTTCTCCTGGCCCGGTCGACCAGCCTCGACAGCACCCGCCAGGAATCGCGCTCCGCCTCCTGCTCGACCGCCATGATCACTACTTCCTGGTAGGCGGGCAGGTGAGCGTGGCTGACGAGGTGCCCGTGGTGCATCTGGTCCAGGAACTCCTGGGCGGCCAGATAATCCTGGAACCCGGGGAACCGGAATCCAACACGTTCTCCGTCGACGAGTTCCAACAGGCCGGTCTGCTCCATCATGAGCTGGAGCGTGTGCCCTGCGGAGAGAGCCCCCTCATGCGTCACCCGGTCGATCAGTCTGACCGCTGTCCGTCGCGGGAGCGTGTCCTCGCCCTCTACGACCAGCCAGTGGGCAAGCGGCGCGAGCAGCCGGTGCCAGTCCGACCTTTTGCGGATGGACCGCCCTACGTCCCGGCGCTCGACCAGGAAGTCGACGAGAGCGCTCCTGCGGAAGATCTTTGAACGCGAGTCGCACAGCTCGTTCCCCCTGAGATGCTGCGCGCTGAGGATCGCGCACATCAGCGGTGACCTGGCCAGCCGTGCGAGATCACGGCGCGCCGCCAGCTCGCCCTTCAGGCGTTGTCCTGACTCCCACACCTGGCCGGGGGAGTAGGTATGGGCCCCTTCGGCCACGGCAAGGTGCCAGCGATCGATGAAGCCGTCCACCTGAGTAGGCGTCATCGGCTCCAGTCTCGCAGTCACGAAGTCGTTGGCTCGTAACTGCTCGCGCCAGGCTTCGTTGATGGCGGCGGGCCTCGAGGTCAGGACATAGGACGCCGTGGGGTAATAGGCGAGGAGTTGTTTCAGCCATTCAAGGACCGCTGGACGATCCTTGTCGGATATCTCGTCGATACCATCCAGAAAGACCATTCCCCGGCCGTGCTCCAGGAGGTCGGCTACCCAACGGTCAGGCTTGCTGCCGGCGATGGTGTCGGCGACGGCCGCCACGAACTCCTCCACCTGGGGAAGGCGCAGGCGTTTTTCCCCGTCGTGGCAGCCGCGCATCTTGATCAAGAATGGCACCAGCGCCGGGGATTCGTCCCCTTCCCGGAGTAGTTCTCCATGAAGGCCGCGAATGGCCAGATGGCGCAGCGCGGTGGTTTTCCCGGAGCCGGCGTGGCCCTCCAGCAGCAGGCGGCGCCTGCCGGTGACGACGTCCTCAACGCGTAGACCGCTCCCGTTGAGGGCGGGGCCCTCTCTCGTTTTCTGGAGCGAAAGATTCATATAGGCGGAGCTCAGCCGGTAATTGCGCAGTTCCCAGGGCAGCTCGTCCACGCCCCAGAGTTCAATGCGGTCCAGGAGGTGGAGGACACCACGGCGGAATTGAGCTTCGAACTCCCGGGCCCGGGCTGTCCGCGCCTCGTCGCCAGCGTAAAAAATGATGTTTCCATAAACATCGCGAGCCTGGACAACGTTGCTGTGCGCGGCGCTGCCGATCTTGTTGTGCACGCCTTCGGATCCGGAACCGCTCATGGGTTGAGGGTACGCTCTGTGCCGTCCGGCTTCCGGAAATTCCGGATCTGAATGAAGATAGCGGTATGTCGGAAAAGGCGCAGGTCTGGTGTGGCGCGATCGTGGCATTCGCCGTTCTCGTGGGACTTGGCGTTTACTTCCTCTCCGTTGGCCTGGACAGGGCGGACAAGATCGCGAGTGTGATCGGCCCTCACGCGGCGCCGAGTGCCCGTTCGAAGACGCGGTAGGCGTCCGGAGTGAACAGCACGAACCGCAGGTCCGTGACCTGTGTCGGTGCGGTGCGTACGGTGCCGAGCGCGATGCGGGCGGCGTCGCCGACGGGCCAGCTGTAGACCCCGGTGGATATCGCGGGGAACGCGACACTGGTCGCGCCCAGCTCGTCGGCGACCCGGAGCGACTCCCGGTAGCAGGAGGCCAGCAGGTGCGAGCGGTCCTCGGTGGCGGAGAAGACGGGGCCGACGGTGTGGATGACCCAGCGGGCCGGTAGGTCGCCCGCGGTGGTGGCCACGGCCTGGCCGGTCGGGAGCCCCTTGCCGTAGTGCGAGGCGCGCAGGTCGCGGCAGGCGGCCAGGATCGCGGGGCCGCCGCGCCGGTGGATGGCTCCGTCGACCCCGCCGCCTCCCAGCAGCGAGGAGTTGGCGGCGTTGACGACGGCGTCGACCTGCTGCGCGGTGATGTCCCCCTGGACCAGCGTGACCTGCATGAGGTTGTGACCTTTCGCGATAGTTGGCCTTTGCATCGAGGAACTTCTCGGCGTACTCCTCCAGCAACGAACCCACTGTCACCACCGCCTCACACGCTTGTACCCACGGTAGAAGGCGGTTCTCCGATCAAACAGTCCCGACCATAAAAGCCCAG
Source organism: Streptosporangium sp. NBC_01755 (assembly GCF_035917995.1). Classification (NCBI taxonomy): domain Bacteria; kingdom Bacillati; phylum Actinomycetota; class Actinomycetes; order Streptosporangiales; family Streptosporangiaceae; genus Streptosporangium; species Streptosporangium sp. NBC_01755. The sequence goes on from NZ_CP109131.1 coordinate 5,813,386, forward strand.
CTCAGGCACTCACTGATGGCCACGGCTGACTCCTTGAGGTCAGTGCTATCGCGAGGTGCATTGATAGACGACCCAGCGGCCGCCGCCCGCATTGGCGATAGCGTTCCTTTTCGCCCTGGCGGGTGTGCTCCCCCTGCCGCCCCAGTAGACGTTTCTCTTGGAATTGTAGGCGACAGCGCCACAACCGTTGACGAAGGTGGTAAGGACTTTGCAGCTGGAGCGGCCGCACGTCCTCAGTGCCCGCTGTCTGGCGGCAGCCGCTGTTCTGTAGTCCCAGGACCTGCCGATACGGCCGTCCCGTGCCACGGCAATGGCGCCGTAATAGTAACGTGCCGCACTTTCCCCCGTGGTGGCCGCGGTAGCCGCAGTAGCTGCGGGGGACGCCGTGGCCAGCATCCCGCTCGCCATGAAGGCGCAAGCGGCGATGGCAGTGAGTTTCTTGCCTAACTGCATGGTGTTTCCTCTTCGTATGATTCCAGGGGTGACTCCTGGCCCCACCACCGTGGCCCGGAACTCCTATAGTGACGGTGAGTCGCCACTCGGTTAATCAGCCGGCCGGCTGGAACTGATAGTTAACTCTTTGATTATCGCACTTCTGGCGAGCTAAATCGCGCGGCTTCTCACCTGGCCGGACGGTGTACATGGCCTCGCTGATGACGCCGGGCAGCGCGCCCCCCTTGGTGCCGATGAGGAGTGTGCGGGGGTCGGCGCCGGGCTGGCGCATCGGCCACTCCAGGTGCTTGCTCGCCGTCTTGTCCTTCCTGAGTCCGGTGAGCACTTCGCGCAGCACGCCAGGTTCGACGCGGGTCACGGTTTCGGCCCAGGCGGCCTGCCGGGCAAAGCCGGGGAGCGTGGGCCGCACCTGCTTACCGGCCTTGACGTAGTTCTTCAGGCAGACGTCGGCGGGCAACGCGCAGCCGCCGAAGGCGCGTAGCATCTCGCCGTTGACGGTACCGACGCCAGTCTGCGCGATCTTGCGCAGTGCGCCGGGGCCGAGGCGGTCGCGCAGCAGGTCGGCGGCGGCGTTGTCACTCTCCTCGATCATGGCGGAGACGACCTGGTCGAGCGTGACGGTCGCACCGGGCTTGAGCCGTTTGAGCGCCGCTTCGTGGGCGCCACCATCGGTGCCGGGCAGGTGGTAGGCGTTCCACTTTTGGGGCTGACGGGTAGTGGCCGCGGTCGCTGCCTGATGATGAGCGTCGACCGCCGACCCGTGAGGCGATGATCCGCCGGGCGCCTCACCCGCGGTCGGTACGCGGTACGGCTGGAACACCTGCTCGGCCACGGAGCGGACGGCGCCGGTGCCCGAAAGCGGTGACCCCGGAGATCACGGATGCGGCGCCAGCAGTTCGACCGTGCCGCGCTCGCCGTCGACCCGGATCCGGTCGCCGTCGCGCAGGCGCATGGTCGCGTTGCCGGTGCCGACCACGGCCGGGATCTCCTCGATCCGCAGGAAGAACAGGTCGTCACCGTGGCCGGTGAGCTTCCCGGCCCGCAGGACGAAGGCGCGCAACGCCCAGAAGGCGCGCATCACCTCCGAGCGGGCCGTCTCCCGGTCGCGGACGATCGCGTTCCACCGCGCCACCCGCTCTCGCGTCTTCGCCACCTTGCCGGGATGGCGCTCTCCGAAGCGCCTCCAGGCCGCCTCGTGCGCCTCCCGCTGCCGGTCGAGCAGCGTGCCGGCGTGTCCCCGGGTTTCGGGCATGGCCGCGAGCTGCGCGTCGATCCACCTCGGGTCCTCGCCGGGACGGGCGATCGAGACCTCGAACTCGTGCGCGCCCCGGTGCCCGTAGACCCCGGCGAACGTCTCCCGGTCGATCTCCTTCGCGGCGAGCCTCTCCAGGCCGATGATCGTTTCGAGACTGGCCAGTGCCCCGTCGGTGTTGGCGCCGGTGAGCATGGCCTGGGCGTCACGCTCACCCACGAGCTCGCGCAGCCTGTCGCGGGTCATGACCAGGGCGTTGCCGCCCTGGCGCCCGGCGGCCTCCAGGACCTGGCAGGCCTCCACGAAGTACGGCAGCAGCTCGGCCTCCCAGAGCCGGACCAGCTCGTCGGTGGTCGCGGTGGCGGCGGTCCGCTCGCGCAGGGCCGTGCAGCGCTCCCGCGCCGTGGCCAGGAAGGGGCGCATCCTCCCGGTGTTGACCGCCACCCGCCTGCGCAGGGTGAAGGCGAGCGGCAGCACGCCCTTGACGATCTGCCAGCGCGAGATCGGCAGCAGCGGCACGTCCAGGCCGGGCGGCAGCTTGCCGAAGACCTGCTCGATCGCGCCGAGCCTGCTCTGCATGCCCATGGCCCGCGCCACCGAGAACGCGATGCTCAGGTTCATGTAGAAGCGGCCGCCGATGTTGCCGACCACGCTGAAACCGGGCATCTTCGACGCCGACATCGCCTCGCCGATGAAGATCTGCACCAGCGACCAGGTACACGGCGTCATCACGTCAGGGATGGCCTCGCGGAGGTTGGTGCCGGTCCACAGGTAGTCACCGGTCAGGCTGTCGTTCCACTCCTCGACCCGCTGCCTGAGCCGGGTGATCGGGCGGGCCTGCAGGACGAGGAACGCCCCGTCGCGCCTGGCCCACTCCACGTCCATGGCCGTCCCGTACAGCTTCTCGATCTCCGTCGCGAGCCGGGCGAGCAGCAGGGCCTGCTCGCGGTCGAGCACGCGACGGCGGCGCAGTTCCTCGGGCACGGGTTCCGCACGCGTGCCGCCGGGCGTGCGGACCGTCATGACGGTCTTGTCGCCGATGTGCTCCTCGGCTATCTCCCCGTCGGCTCCGGCCGCTTTGCCGACGACGACGGTGTCGGGCGTCACCTGCCCGCCCACGAGGGCCTCGCCCAGCCCCCAGGAGGCATTGATCACGACCTGGTCGCGCGCGCCGGTGAGCGGGTTCGCGGTGAACAGGACGCCCGCCGCGTCGGCCTCCACCAGCTCCTGCACCACCACGGCCAGCGCCACGCCGTCGTGCGGTACGCCGTTCGCCGCCCGGTAGGCGATGGCACGCGCGGTCCACAGCGAGGCCCAGCAGCGACTGACCGCGTCCGGCAGGGCGTCGGCGCGGACGTTGAGGTAGGTGTCCTGCTGACCGGCGAACGACATGTCGGGAAGATCCTCGGAGGTGGCCGACGAGCGCACGGCGACCGGTACGTTCGCGCCGAGCCTCGCGTGGGCCGCGCGGATCTCGGCGGCGGTCTCCGCGGGCATCTGCCGGGCGGCGAACAGCGCGGCGATGTGCCGGGACGCCTCCTCGGGGGGCATCCCCGATACGGCCGCCATGATCTGGTCGTTCAGGCCGTCGCGCGAGACGAAGTCGAGGTAGGCGTCGGTGGTGACGTGGAAGCCCCCGGGAACCGGCAGGCCCGCGCGGGCCAGCCGGGCCAGCGAGGCCCCCTTGCCGCCCGCCAGGGCGAGGTCGGCGGCTTCGTCGTCAAGGGGGAGGGTCTTCAAGGCGTACTCTCCTCAGTGCCAAGGGAGACGCGCAGTTTCCGCTGCGCGGCCTCCACAGCGGCGTCGACGTACTCCAGGGTGGCCCGCGCCACCGCGCGGGCGTCGGCGGCCGGGACCGGGCCGCCGGGCTCCAGCGCCCTGCCGCCGGCGTCGGCGATCAGCTCCGCCAGGCGCTCGTCGGCCGGCTGATATCCGGCCGGCATCATCGGCGAGACGCTCAGGAACCCGTACAGGACGGAGACGAGCGTGGTCACGTGCTCGGCGGGCGACAGGTCGCTCCGCAGGGCGCCGTGTTCCAGCAGCGTGCCGAAGTAGCCCGGGAAGCCGCCGCCCAGCTCGGCGCCCGCCGGACGGTCCCGCTTCTGGCGGGTGAGCCTGCCCAGCACCTCCGAGTCGCCCAGGACACTCGCCCGAATCAGGGGCCTGCCCAGGATCTCGGAGGCGAGCAGCCTGAGCAGCTCTCGGAGAGTGGCGGGGCCTTCTCCGATCCGCCTGCGCACCTCGGTGATCATCTCGACCCGCTCGCGGCGCAGCAGCGCGGTGAACAGCTCCTCGCGGGTCTTCCAGTGCAGGTAGATCGTGCCCTTGGCGACCCCGGCCTGCCGGGCGATGTCCTCGACGGTGGTCTTGTCGTACCCCCAGCGCAGGACGAGGTCGCCGGCGATGTCCAGGATGTGGTGCGCTCGGGCGAGCCGCTGCGAGGCGTCCTGTGGCGGCCGCCCCACCCTTCTGGTCCGTGACTCCACGATCCCCACCATTTCCCAAAAATTTGACCGTATGAGCTTATCTGGTCATTTAATTGATGGTACATCGCCGGGAAGGGGTGGGCGAGCATGCCCTTCCCTCGGGGTGGCCCGGCTGAAGCCGGGGTCAGATCGGGAATACGCGCAGTGCGGCGACCCTTCGTCGGTCAGGTGAACCTGAGCGTGATGGCGTCGCTGTGTCCGGACCAGTTCAACGTCAGACGCCAGCATCCCGTCCTGGGCAGGTTGACCGATGAAGGCCCCGGGCCTCCGTCGATCTCGCGGACCACCGCCGTCGTCGTCCCGTCCAGCATCGCTTTGATGGTCAGCGGCCGCATCGGCTGCTGCGGCAGCCGCGAGACCCAGAGAATCTTGTTCGTGACGTCAGGATCGGTGGAGGCCGCCAGCGGATAGCCGAACAGCACGGCGATGATGTCGCCGTGCTCGCTGAACACGTGGGGCACGCCCGAGCCGTCATCGCTGAACCCTGGCCTCGTCCAGGTGGGCAGCGCGTCTCGGGTGACGGTGGAAACGCACGCGACGGCCGACGGCCGGGCCCTCTTCGGCATTGGGCGCCGGATCGCTCGCCGGCTGGTGGCCCTGCTGCTCCAGTCCCTCCGCGCCCGCCCGGCCGACCCGCCTGCCCCCCCTTCCACCGGCCGTCGCCCTCGGACCGCATCACCTGGTGAACCCAACGACGACGTGAACAGCCTCATCAAGGATGATTCTTGGTTTCGCGGACATTTTAGGGCCGATACGGCAATTTACTCTGCGGCGAGCTTGAAGGAATGACCGGATATTGAGGAATCTGAGGTCATCTGAGTAATCGTTATAGCCATCGAATCAAGCCATCTGGCTGTCGAGCTGCGGCGATGTCGTCTAGCCTCATTGCGCGATCCCGGCAACAGGGGACATGTATTCGATCAGATGGGCTTGTGAGAGTGCTTGTCATAGACAACACCGCACCTACACTGAGCAGTGTGACGACCACTGTGACCCTTCGTGGTCCGGCCGCGGCCGTTGCCTATCTTCTGGCGATGGCCCGTTCTCGTGGTGTGCGAATCAACCGCACCAAGCTCACAAAACTTCTCTACCTTGCTGATCTACGTGCTGTCGAGCGCGGACTTCCTCCCGGCTCGGGCGTCGAGTGGAGATGGCGCCACCATGGCCCGCATAGTCTGCGCCTCGCCGAGATCGAGCGAGATCTTCGCGAGGCGGGCATCATCCGGGTGGAAGAGACAACCGATCCTTTCGCCGGTCACCGGGAATGCCTCATCCATCTTGTGGATGCTCCTCAGACGGACATCGATGCCGAGTTCGCGGAGATCGTGAACGCGGTCCTGGCCGACTACGGACAATGGTCGGCAGGACAGTTGCGCGATCTCACTTGTCAGACGTCTCCGGTGCGGGAGGCCGTCAAGCAGCACAGGCATGAGGTGCGGCTTGACCTTGCCGGAGGATCGCCCCTGCCCGACCTCGGCTCTGGGCTGATGCCGGCGGCCACCGCTCTCCCGGCTTGCTCAAGGACCAGAGTGGGGTCGTACGACCGACATCGGGCGATGGCGGACGGTCTATCGGATCAGCCCGGCCGTAGCAGTTCGACGAGTTCCGGGGCGATGCCCGGGAATTTCCGGTCCGCGGTGAGCAGCGCGTCGGCCCCTACCGCACGGGCGGTCGCGATGATGAGGGTGTCCGGTACTCGGATTGTCAGGTCCGCGGCCCTGAGCAGGGCCGCGCTCTCGGCCGTCGTCTCGTCCACCTCGACGATCCGGTCGATGACGGCGGCACGGAATGCCTCAAGCATCTTCTCGGCCGCGACACCCTTGCGGACCGCACCCACCCGCAGTTCGCTCCAGGTGATCACGGAGATGGCGAACGAGGCCGCCTTGTCCTCCCGGCGGCGAACGGTGTCACAGGCATGGCTGTGCAGCGCGTCGTCGGGATTGAGCAGGCCGGCGATGACGTTGGTGTCGAGCATCACGGTCGGCACCCGTCATCTCCAGCTCTCGCGGCTCGCCTCGACGTCCACGGCCTCGGTGAAGCCGGGGATGGTGCCGATCACCCGGTCGAGACGGCTGCGGTGTCGCCGGATGACGATCTGGCCGCCCTCTTCGGCGATGTCAACCAGGTCTCCCGGGTGAAGACCGAGCGTGCGCAGGACCGCCGCCGGCAAGGTCACCTGGTTCTTGCTGGAGATACGTGCCGGCCCCGTACGCCTGGCACGTGTTCTCTTGCCGTGCTCCATAACCTTTACTGTAGCCATCACAAGTAAAGGCCAAACGGTGTGACGCATGGCATGCGATTGGTTTCAGAAAGTCACCGCGTGTCTGTCAGGCGCCTCTGATGCGGAAGGCCGTCAAGCAGCACGGGCATGAGGTGCGTCTTGATCTTGTTGGAGGGCCGCCCCCACCTGACCTCGGCCCCGGGCTCGCCAGGCCCCGTCGATGGGCCGATTCTGGTTGATCACCCAGAACACCCAAGGGCGACACGCGAGCCCTTCGAGCGTTGGACCTACCGTGCGACGGCGACGCCGAGTCGATGCCCCTACAGTGACTATCGTGGATCGAACTGAAGTCGTGGTGCGCAGGCCGCAGGGTCCGGATGAGCGACTCCGTGCCGGGGCAGTGCTTTCACGCACCGGAACCCTCGCGAAGGTCCAGTGGGACGACGATGGAGTGGTGGAGGAGAATGTACGGCTCGGCGGTGAGAATCTGCTGGCCGTCGTCGGCACCCGGCGGCATCAGTTCCTGATGAACCTGCCCGTCCTCATCGAGCGGTTCACCTCCGATCCTGTCACCGTGGTCTTGGAACTCCTTCGCGAGAGCCGGAAAGGGCTCAAGGCTCCGGCCATCAAGGAGCTTCTCGTCGAGCTTGGCCTGGAGCCGGCGGTCGTGGACCGAACGTGGAAGAGCGTGCAGGCGAAACTGTCCAAGCGTGACGACGTGCGCATCAGGGCAAACACATACAGATGGGCGCAGCCGAGTCCGACTGAGGATATGATCGCTCCTCCGGCTGAAGTCGACGTGATGGATACTCCGGCTTCTACAGCTCCTGAGGCTTCCCTGGTGGTTCCTGCGGTTCCTTCTACAGCTCCTGAGGCGGTTTCTGCGGTTCCGGAGATTCCCACGGCTCCTCCGACCGAAGTCGGCGAGGATGTGACCGGGCCGGAGACGCCTGCGCCGATCCGGAAGGACGACGAGGCTGCGGCCGACTTGGCAGAGGCGGCAGAAGACCGGGTACGGGTGCTCGCCGAGCGTTGCGAACGTCTGGAACGGGACCTGCGGAGCGCGAACGACAGGGCGATCGAACTCCGCACCGCCCAGAAGCGTCAGCTTCAGATCGATGTCGTGCGCGCGCTTGCCGATCTCGCAGCCGAGATCGAGGAAATGGTGATCGGCAGGACCGCCCCGGAGATCGTTGTCGAGCGGGTGCGAAGCCTCGTCGCGGGACAGGCGCTGCACCCCATCGGCACGGTGGGCGAGGAATACGGCTTCGACCCCGCGCTGCACGCCCCTCTGGTCGGCGCACCGGAGCCCGGAACGCCGGTGAGCGTCATCCGTCCCGGATATCGCTGGGCCACCTTCGAAGAGATCCTCCTCCACAAGGCGCTGGTCGAGCGGGTGCGAGCATAGTCAGCTGAGAGAGGCGGCGCCCCGGCTGGAGCAGTTGTGCCCGTTGCCGGGAACGGCCCGCCGTACGACCGGGTCCTCGGGCCGGGCAGCCGATGAGCGGCTGCCAGCCTGGACGAAGTTCCCCCCGACCTCGGCGTATTGACCAAGACTTGGCCGTTAGACGGCCCGTTCGGGAGTGAGCAGAGCTCGTAGGCCGCTTTTTGGGAGTGCTTCGTGGTGGTCAGATGGGTCCGGCTTGACGTGAGCGTCCTTAGCGATCTTCACCCAGCGCCGGGATGTGCCAATGAGCAACCGCCGAGCAACCACGGCCGATCTCGCCTCGCCGCCGAGGCCCCAAACCGGGACAAAGTCCCCGGTCAAATCGGGTCATAAGTGGTGGGGCGCCAGAGATTCGAACCCTGAACCTACGGATTAAAAGTCCGGCGCCGCTGCCGCACCCGAGTGCGGGGCTGCGCCGACGGATCGACCGGATACTACGCGTGCACGGTTTCGTCGAGTGGCACGGCAGCGGGGAGCACGCCGGCGCGGCCGGAGGTGTCGCCGGCGAGATGTGGACTCGTCGCGGTTCACATCGCCACCTGGCCGGATACGCCCATCATGGACGGGGCTTGGCCTTATAAGCTGACGCGTATGGCGGCGCAGCTCCCTCTTGATATCTGTCATTGCGACGCGTTCGCCGCCGCCCGCGCGCTTTCCGTCTGGGTGGGGGCCGGACGGGCGGTCACCCCTGGTGGTGCGCTCAAACCCGCACTGGTCCCGCAGGCCGCCAAGACTCTGGGTGTGCCGTGCCCGGCCAAGGTCCGGCGGGCCGGCGACATCGCCGCAGTCCATCGTCCGTGGGTGACCGCACTGGCCGCCGGACTCATCACGATCTCTGGCAGCCGCGCCGTACGAGTGGAGACACCGGCGGAGCCGACCCCGCAGTCGTGGTTCGTGGCGCTGGAACGGGTGCTCCAGGCGCAGGTGACCGATCCATGTGACGCCGACTCGCGCATCGTCTGCCAGGCGACGCTCACCGCGATGGCCACCGAGCCGCCGCCGTTCGGACAGGCGTTGCGCCAGGTGATCGCCGAGGTGATGGTGCAGCGCGGTGACTGGGACAGGTACGCCCCCTACCTGGCCGAAGAGGTCATGGTGCATCCCGTTGATCGGATCGTCGAGATCCTGCGCGACTTCGGCGCGCTCGACCGGCACATGGCGCTCACACCTCTGGGGGAGTACGCGCGGGCCGAACTCGGCCGTCGGGTCCCGCCGCCGATCACCAAGGACCTGCCCGCCGCTGAGGTGCTGCGCTTGCTGGCCGCCCTGCCCGAGGAGGAGATCTGGGAACCGGTGTGGCGCTGGCTCGACATCGACCCGTTCCGGGCCGATTCCACGCGTGACGCCTTTCGGGAGCTGCTGTGGGCCGCCGCGGACGCCACCCCTGCCGGACGGATCAGCGCCGTCGAGGTGATCGGCGAACGCGGCGAGTACGCCCTGCCACTCTGGCGCGAAGTGCGCGAGCATCCCGTGCTCGGCGCGCATGCCCGGTCCGCTCTCGCCGACCTGGACGATGGACCCGTCCTCGCGCAGAGGGACCTGTGGTGGATCGCGATCGACCATGCCCTGGCCGCGCTGGAGCGCCACGGCGTGACCGACGCCTGGTACATCCTTCGTGACGTGGCCGACGGAGACGCCCGCGACGCCGTACGCGACAGCGGCCATCCCGATGCCGCCGGGCTGCTGGCCGCGCTGCCGCCCACCCCGCCGCCGATTCCCGCCCACCAGCTCAAGATCTCTCTGTACGGCGGGTTGTGGCGGCGCGTTCTGGTCCCCGAGAACCTCACCCTGGGAGACCTGCACGAAGTGATCCGTGTCCTGTTCGGCTGGGGTGACGATCACCTGCACGTGTTCGAGACCGCCAAACGCAGGTACGCCGATCCCTTCCACGGGCTGGAGGAGTGCGGCGACGAGTACGCCTACCGGATCAACCGGGCGCTTCCGTCACTCCGCTCGAAGATCACCTATATTTACGACCTCGGTGACTGCTGGAAGCACGAGATCGTCCTGGAGAAGATCCATGACGAAGTCACCCGCCCGGTCTGCGTGGGCGGCAGGGGGGACAACCCGATCGAGGACTACAATCCCGAATACCCCGAAGACCCCGTTCCTTTCGATCAGGACGCCGTCAACAAGCGACTGGCGGCGCGTTTGGAGTCGACCGAAGTCGCGTACTGAATCTGAAAGCTCGGCGTGACGCTCGATCATGCCGCTGACCTGCAGCGATAGATAGCCTTCGGGTAACGTTCACCTTTGATCGTCAGTAGCGGTGCCATGTTGCCGGACACGTCCACCAATCTTCGGCAATCGCTCGGGGGCGGGACGGAGCCCGCCCCCCTGGGGTGGTCCGGCTGAAGTCGGGGTCGGGTCAGGATACGCGCAGCGCGGCGATGAACCATTCGAAGGCGGGGACCCTGGGCGGAAACGGCGGCCTGCCGTTGAGCACGCCCACGAGCTGCCAGTAACGCTCCACCCGGCGGTCGGTGAACGTCTCCACATGGTCGGCCACCCGGGCACGGTCTCCGGCGGGCAGTGCCGGATCCACGATCTGATCCAGGATCGCCCTGCCCTCGGCCGACTCGGGGCTGATGCCGGCGGCCACCGCTCTCCCGGCGTGCTCAAGGACCAGCGCGGGGTCGTACGGCTGCGGCCCGGATTCGTCGCCGGGTGTGGCACCGGCCACCGCCATCTGCCGTACGCGTTCCTGGAAGCCGGCGTCACCCACGAGTTCGGCGAGCTCCAGCCAGGCCTCCACCTGCTCCGGGCTGGGGTCGTCCGGCAGCTCTGCCGGGATCTGGCGCATCGAGGTCGCGATGTGGGCCCCTGGCGACTGTGGGTCGATGCCGTCGAACGTGCGGTCGACGAAGTCGTCGATCATTCGCTGCCGTTCCTGAGCGGACAGGCGGATCAACTTGTGCATGAGCATCATCTCCTCGGTCGTGCTTTCCTGTTGGGCGATCGACCGCAGCACTGCCCGGCGCAGATGGAGGGAGCGGATCTGGGTGTCCAGCGCCCGTACATATGCTCGCGCGACGTCGGCCACCGTGCACTGCCTGGTAAGGACCTGTCGGACGGTGTCGAGGTCCAGTCCCAGTTCGCGTAGCGTTCGCACCAGGTCAAGCCGGGCCACCGCCTCCATGTCGTACAGGCGGAAGCCGCCCGCCGACCGGCACGTCGGCGGGATGACACCGATGTCGGACCAGAAGCGGATCGTACGCACCGACAGGCCCGTGCGGTCAGCGAGCTGTCCGATGGTGAGCAGTCGGTCGCGGTCGTTCACCACAGCAGCATCAGCCCTCCAGTCACTGGAGAGTCAAGCCGAATTGCGCGGTTCCCCGGGTCAATGGCCATTGGTCGCCGCGAACCTCTGACGGTCACCGAGCCAGGTCGAGGTCCCGAAGAGGCCCATCGCGACACCGTACCGCGCTGGCCTGCCCGGACAGGATTCAGCGCACGATCCGGTTCAGCCCCATCTCCTGACTGGTATTCGGCGAGGGGCGGCCCCCTGCCCAACGGAATGGCGTGAACCTCCGAGGCGCTCGGGTGGGCGTCGGCTTTCACCGGCCGCTGGGGTGGCGCGTCAACCCCTTCTTGCTCGCTGAGGTTCTTCGGTGCTGGTCAGCCCGCGCATAGGCGCTGCCGGCAGGTCAGGAAGGCGTTCTTCCAGGGCCGGATCGCGCTGACACCTCGCGGAAAGAGTCAATGAACATTTCCGTCAAATAGGCAAATAGGCGATAACGCTACTTTTCCAGCGATCATACGTAGCACCATGCTCCTGGGTAGACCCCATCGATCTAGGAGTAAACGTCTGTGGCAACCCCCCGAATACGTCGGCTGATCGCGGCCGCGAGTCTGCCGCTGGTGGTCGCGGCGACCATGACAGCACTGCCCAGCACCGCGAACGCCCTCTCCTCCGACGTCGTCATCTCCGCTGTGTACGGCGGCGGCGGCAACTCCGGAGCGATCTTCAAGAACGACTACATCGAACTGGCCAACCTCACCGACAACGCCATCGACGTCTCGGCCTGGAGCGTCCAGTACGCCTCGGCCGCGGGCGTCGTCTTTCAGGTCACCAGTCTGACCGGGAGCATCCCCGCGCACGGCAGGTACCTGATCCAGCAGGCCGCGGGCGCCGCCGGCAGCGTCTCGCTGCCGACTCCGGATGCCATTGGCACGGTCCCGATGTCGGCCACCTCCGGCGTCGTCGCCCTGGTCACGGCCCAGTACTCGCTGGTGGGCTGCGGCACCGCCTGCGCAACCGCTCCGAACGTCAAGGACCTGGTCGGTTACGGCGCGACCGCGAACGTCGAGACGCTCGCCGCCCCCGCGCTCACCAACACCACGGCCATCGCCCGCTCCGGATCGCTGACCGACACCGACAACAACGCCGTCGACTTCACCTCCGGCGTGCCGAAGGCCACCAACTCCGCGGGCACCACGGTGAGCGCGAGCGACCCGGGCGGCCCCGTCGACCCGACCCCCGGCACCACCCGCATCCACGACATCCAGGGCGCGGGCCGGATCTCCCCGATCGTCGGGCAGAGCGTCACGAACGTCCCGGGCATCGTCACCGCCGTCCGGGTGACGGGCAACTCGCGCGGTTTCTGGTTCCAGGACCCGAGCGCCGACGCCGACCCCCTGACCAGCGAGGGCCTGTTCGTCTTCACCGGATCGACGTCGCCGACGGTCGTCATCGGGGACTCCGTCCTGGTCACCGGCCGCGTCACCGAGTACCGCCCGGCCGCCGGCGCGCAGACCCTCACCGAGCTCGGCGGCCCGATCAACACCATCAGGCTCACCGGCGGCAACGCGCTGCCGGCGGCCGTCCCGGTCGCCTTCCCCGACGCCTACACCAAGAGCGGCAGCCTGGAGGCCCAGCCCCTGGAGCCGTCCTCCTACGTGCTGGACTGGCTTGAGATCCACGAGGGCATGCGGATCACCGTCGCCGAGGACACCCGCCTGATCAGCCCGGTCAACACGGCGTTCTCCGAGCTGTGGGTGACGCTCAAGCCGGGCCAGAACCCGACCCCGCGCGGCGGTTCCGTCTACAAGGGCTACGACGACCCGAACAGCGGCCGGCTGATGATCCTCTCGCTGAACGGCGCACCCGCCGCCAACGTCGGCTCCACGCTGGCCGCCGGCACCACCGGACCGCTCGACTACCAGTCGTTCGGCGGTTACGTCCTGCAGGCCACCGAGCTCGGCACGATCACCGAGGGCGGTCTCAAGCGCCAGAAGGTGCTCCCGCCGAAGAAGCAGGGTGACCTGTCCGTCGTGACCTACAACGTCGAGAACCTCGCCGCCACCAACCCGGCCGCCAAGTTCGCGCGGCTGGCAGAGGCGGTCGTCACCAACCTCGGCAAGCCCGACATCCTCGCCCTGGAGGAGATCCAGGACAACAACGGCGCCACCAACAACGGCGTCGTCGCGGCCGACGAGACCGTCGCGAAGTTCATCGCGGCGATCCAGGCCGCGGGCGGCCCCACGTACGACTGGCGCTCCGTCGACCCGAACAACGGCACCGACGGCGGCGAGCCCGGCGGCAACATCCGCCAGGTGTTCCTGTTCAACCCCGCGCGCGTGACGTTCGTCGACCGTCCCGGCGGCGACGCCGACACGGCCGTCTCTGTCGTCCGCGAGCGGCCGACCAGCAACCAGGTCTCCCTGTCGGTCTCACCCGGCCGGATCGACCCGACCAGCGACGCCTGGGCCTCCAGCCGCAAGCCGCTCGTCGGCGAGTTCCTCTACGACGGCAACAAGCAGCTGTTCGTCGTCGCCAACCACTTCAACTCCAAGGGCGGCGACGCCCCGCTGACCTCGGCCGTGCAGCCCCCGGTCCGGAGTTCCGAGGTCCAGCGCGTCAAGCAGGCCACCGAGGTCCACGACTTCGTCAAGGACCTCTCCGACAAGAGCGCCGGCCAGGCCCGGGTCGTCGTCCTTGGCGACCTCAACGACTACCAGTTCAGCCCTGCCATCCAGACCATCACCGGCAACGGCACCCTCCTCAAGACCCTGATCGACACCCTCCCCGCCGACCAGCGCTACAGCTACATCTTCGACGGCAACTCCCAGGTCCTCGACCACATCCTCATCAGCCCCGCCATCAAGGGCTACTCCTACGGCGTCGTCCACATCAACGCCGAATTCTCCGACCAGGCCAGCGACCACGACCCCCAAATCATCCGCATCCTCACCGGCTGCAGCGCGGACCCCCTCCCCACCCGCTGCCTCCCCGGCAGCCCGGTGGTAGACGAGTAACCTCACAAAAAGCGCCCGCCCCCTGGGCGGTTTCAAGGGGACGGGCGCTTTTCCCATTTCATCGCCCGAACCACCGAGGGCAGGAAAGCGGTGAGGATGTCGAGTGCTGATCGCTTGATCTTGTGCGATGGCGATTCTGTCGGTGGCGGGTCGTACAGTGACGGCGTGATCATCATCTCGGGTTGGATCAGTGTCGATCCCGGTGCTCGTGACGCCTATCTGCGGGGCTGCGTCGGCGTGGTCGAGCAGGCGCGTGCCTCGGTCGGCTGCCTCGACTTCGCGCTCAGCGCCGACCTCGTCGAAGCCGATCGGATCAACGTCTACGAGCGCTGGGAGTCCGAGGAGAGTCTCGACGCCTTTCGAGCCTCCGGGCCGAGCGACGACCAGACGGCGATGATTCGCGACGCCGAGGTGGCCCGCTACCAGATCTCCGGAGCCGGCCCCGCCTGATCCGGCCGTCGACGGCAGGAGCCGGGCGTCGCTCGGTTTTTCGGAGCGCGGCTCCATGTCGTACGCGAGCCTCGCGGGTGGCGGGTCAGCTAGGCCGGCCGGGTTCGAACATGACTCGCGTGAGATTTTCGATCCGGTGTCCGGGAAAGTTCCATAGCGCTCGTGGTGCAGGTGGGCGAAGAAGTAACACATCTCCTCACACTCGGCATCCAGCACCGCCTTCTTCGGATCCTCGGCCACCGCGGCGTAGAAGTCGCGGCCCAGCGCGACGATGAAGCCGCGTGCATAGAGGAAACCGTCATCGGAACCGTCGGTGACCGCTTGGATATCCGCGCGGTCGATGTCATAGAGCTTGGCCTCGACCACCCGATCAAGGTCCGTCGGTTCGTCCGCCGACAACCCCTCGCTGAGGGAGCCGAGGTTGCTCAGGAACTCCTCCAGAGCGGCTTCGACCACGGCAAACGGCGGCGTGCCGTGAAGGTCCTCGTCGGGGGCAGGCATCCGATGTGTCAGCGCCTGTCGTGCCTGATTGACGTCCACTCCCAGCGGCGCCCAGGCCGCCTCCACCAGGCCCCAGAAAGCTTCCTCGTCCTTCAAGCTCGTCGCCCCTCTCGTGACCAACCCTGCGATCCCTAGGGTGCGGTGGTCTCAAGCTGCTCGGCGCATCGAAGACTGCGGGGTTCAGCTAGATGCACTTCCCGGGTGGTTGTGAACGGGGGATGAGGGGTCGTGGAGATTGGCCGTTGTCATTGGTGGTCCGTCCGGATGCACACCACTTTTGGCTGCGTCATCTCCTCGTAGGCGAAGCGCACGCCTTCACGGCCGAGGCTGCCGTACTTGAAGCCCCCGAAGGGCATACCGTCGAATCGGTAGTCGGAGGAATCGTTGATCATGATGCCGCTGACTTCGAGCCCGTCGGCGGCGCGAAGTGCTGCGCTCAGGTCATTGGTGAAAATGCCTGCGTGCAGGCTGTAATCGGGCATGTTCGCAAGTGAAATGGCTTCTTGGAGTGTGTCGACCGGTTGCAGGAGGACCACGGGGCTGAAGGCTTCTTGCTGCCACAGGTCGCAGTCCAGGCGCACGCCTTCGAGCACGGTCGGGGCGTAGATCGAGCCGTCTTGTCTGTGGCCGCACAGCACCCTCGCGCCATCTCGGAGGGCTGCGTCAACCGCTGCTCTGGCTCGATCGGCTGCGTGTCTTGTGATCATCGGTCCGACGTCAGTGAGTGGTGAGGTCGGATCACCCACCGTGAGGGCTTCGGTGGCCGCTACGAACCTCTCCTTGAACGGCTCGTAGATGGACGACTGGATCAGAATGCGTTGGGTGCCGACGCAGTTCTGTCCTGACGCCCAGAACGACCCCGAGACACACGACTCGACGGCCACGTCGAGGTCGCAGTCGTCCAGGACGATGACGGGTGCGTTCCCGCCGAGATCCATCGCGAGTCGTTTCAGCCCGGCGGTCCGGGCGATCTTCTCGCCGGTGGCGAAGCCGCCGGTGAAGGAGACCATCCGGACGTCGCGCGATGAGACGAGCGCCTCGCCCAACGCCGGGCCACCGGTCGCGAGGGTGACGACGCTGGATGGCAGTCCGGCTTGGTACAGGTACTCTACGAGTTTGGTGGCGGAAAGGGGAGTAAGGTCCGATGGCTTGAGAAGCACCGCGTTGCCGCCGGCGATCGCGGGCCCGAGCTTGTGCGCGGCGAGGTTGAGCGGGTCATTGTACGGGGTGATCGCGGCGATGATCCCCAGCGGTTCACGGGTGAACCACCCCTGTCGGCCCCGGCCGCCTGGGTAGGCGTGGAAAGGCACCAGCTCGCCGACGTTGCGGCGGGCCTCCTCGGCCGACAGCTCCAGCGTGGTGACGCAACGCTGAGCCTCCTTGCGTGCTTGTCTGATCGTCTTTCCGGCTTCTGCGACGATGAGCCGGGCAAAGTCCTCCTCGTCCCGGGCGATCAACGATGCGCAGTTCTGTAGGATGCCGGCTCTTTCCTGCCGGGACAGGCTGCGACAGATCCGTGCGCCATTCCGTGCGGAGGAGATCAGTTCGGGCGCTCCATCGGGATGGATACAGGGGACGGATCCGACTTCGCTGCCATCGAATGGATTCGTGACCAGGATCGATTCCGAGGAAGCCGGATCGGATGGGCGCATTCCCATGGCGGAAACTCCTTGGCAGATCAGTTGCTTCGCGCGCGGAGTTCCGTGCGTGTTGAGAGTTGAGAATTCGGATTCGCCAAGACATTCGCGGGTTATGCCCGCAGGGAGCCGTCCACGCAGGTGACACATTCTCCGCCGACGCGGATGCCTCCGTGCGCATCAACGCTCACTCGGACGAGCCCGTCACGACCGACGCGGCGGCCCTGGTGTGCGACGTATTCCACTCCCTGCGGTGGGAGTAGCCCCCGTTCCCATCGGAAGGCCGCGACGCTGCCGTTTCCACTGCCACAGACAGGGTCTTCGGGTACCCCGCACGATGGTGCGAAGGTCCGTACCTCAATGGCCGCGTCCTCGTGGTCGCGGGCACCGAAGACTGTCACGCCGGTGATGCCGAGACGGCGTTCGAAGGCTGCCAGCCTGGTGAGGTCCGGCCGCAGGTCGAGTACCGCTGCGGCGTCGCTCAGGTCCGCGATCACCCACCTGGGGCCGACGTTGACGATCGCGGGCTCGCACCTGGTGCTCGTCTTGCCGCCGAGGATGAGTTCCAGCTCAGCGGAGTCCGGCGCGGGCAGCGGCTCGATCGTGGCCGGTGGCAGCGCAAAAGCAAGGTAGCGGTTCCCGTCCTGCTCGGTGACCGACAGCTCAACTCGGCCGATGAGGCATTCCTGGGTCAACCTGCCCTCTCGTCGAGGAGTGATGAGCCCGGTTTCCAGGACGGCGTGCGCGCTGCCGAGAGTGGGATGTCCGGCAAAGGGAAGCTCGCTGCGCGGTGTGAAAATTCGCAGCCGATAGTCTGCTTCCGCCGTTGTTGGTTGGAGCACGAATGCCGTCTCGGACAGGTTGGTCCAGTTCGCAATGTCCTGCATTGCTTCCGTGGTCAAGTCGTCGGCATTCAACACCACCGCCACGGGATTGCCAAGGAACGGTTCGTGAGTGAAGACATCGACCACTTTGTAGCCGTAGGCCGTTGTCATTTCTGTTTCGATTCGGCAGTGACAACGTTCAAAACCGTGGTGAGAGCCGTCAACGCAGCGGTCAGCTTCTGCGGCGGCAGGTAGCCGAAGCCCAGCCGGAATACGCGGCTGCTCTCGCCGAACCAGGTGCCCGATGCCAGTTGCAGGTCATGTTCGGGCAACAACTCCCAGAAGCGAGAGACCGCCGCCTCGTTGAACGCGTCCGCTCGAAGGCGCACGCAGCACAGTGCACCGGTGTCCGGGCGCACCCACTCGATGCGGTGGCGTTCGCCGGCGCACCACGTCGCCAGCTCTTCCAGGGCGTCGGCCAGTAGTGGGCGCCGCCGCGCCAGGACCCTGTCCCGGTTGCGCAGGAGCGCGGACGCAAGTGCCTCGTCGAGCACCGCACCCGAGATCACGGTGTTCATCTTGGCCGTGATCAGGCGCGAACGCAGCCCGGGATCGGCCACGGTGAGCCAGCCGGTCCGCAGCCCTGGTGCACCAAGCGCCTTGGAGACCGACGCCCCGGTGATGATGCGAGGATCAACCGCCGCGAAGCTGTCCATGGCCACCTGGTCGCCGTAGGTCGCCTCCCGGTAGGTCTCGTCGATGAACAGCACCGCTTCGGGTGAGCGTGTCTCCATCAGCTCGAGGAGGTCTTCGACCTCGGTCCGCGAGGTCTGCACTCCGCTCGGATTCTGCGGAGAGGCGATGCTCACCATGGCGGTCTTGGGCGACAGGGCCGCTGCGATCTGGTCCAGGTCAAGCCGGTATCCGCGCTCGAACGACAGTTTGACCTCGCGCACGCTGACTCCGGCGCCGATGAGGGAGTCCCGGCTGGGCGGGAAGCACGGTGTCGTGAGGACGGCCTCGTCGCCCGGCCGGCAGGCCTCGAACGCCAGCAGGAAGAGCCCGTGCCCGGTGCCTTGTGTCGTGAGGACCTGCTCGGCGGGGATTTGGCACGCCTTGGCGATGGCCTCGCGAAGTTCGAGGGAGCCTGCGGAGGTGCCGTACCCGAGCTTCAAGCCTCGGATAGCCTCCATGTCGGCCAGGTCAAGGAGTTCGCCGACCGTCAGGTCCTGCGATGTGCTCTCGGCCAGATTGAGCGGCCGATTGACGTCGAGCAGCGAGATGATCTGGCTGTGCGGGAATCTCCCGGTCGTGACGCTCATGGACGTGGCCTCCAGCACGCGCAGACCGGGGCGCCTGCCGCCGCGGCGATTCGATTTCGCGACCGCATGACCGCCATCCATGGGTCCACGCTTACCTCTGTGCGGCTACGCAACAAGGCCCTCACCACAACATTCCTCACCAAGTACGTCGTTACCTGGCCAGCGTCGTGCGGCAGCGATGGCAACCGCAAGAGTCAGGGCGGAGAAAGACAGCCTATTGCGTGCGGTTAGAGCAGTAGGAATGTGCTAGATAGTCAGCACACGCAATTTTGTGCTCAATCCTGTGTTGGCTCCAGCGTCTCCATCGTGACGTGACTGTGCACCGCAGCCTTCCCCGGAAGGCCGGTAGGCCGGTTCTTGCGCTACAAACCTGGCCCAGGGGTCGGCAGGTATTACGGACAACGATCAGAGTTGAAGGCCTCGGCTTGGAGCTGTCGGTGATGTGCTCCCGCGACCCGGCCAATACTCCGGTGACACTTCGCGATCTTCCTGGCTGAGGTCACATGAAGACGGCCATCACGTGATCATTCAGAGTTTGTGAAGACACCTGAAGATCGCGTGATGGCCGTGGCCGACAGCGTAGATCCTGACCGATGGCTGTTCACCTTCAACGACCTGATGAACCGGATCGCACACCGCTTCGGCCGTATCGAGCCACGCCGTACCGTAACCGCCTACGTCCGCGGTTTGCCGGCCGACATCGACCGCAAGAACTGCTGGAACCTGGCCGAACACGCCGGACTGCGCGGCCCGCAAGCCCTGCAGCGCCTGCTGCGCACCACTCGCCGGGACGCCGAGGCCGTCCGCGACGACGTACGCGCTTACGCCATCGGTGGCTGTCGTACGGGGGGAACCTCAGGCAGGCTGTCACGGTGCCCTGATCGTCGCGAGGTTGCTCAGCGCCTACTTCCCCCGGCGTTGACCACAAATCGAGTCGGGTCAGCCGTCGATGTCCGGTGAAGTGCAACATGCCAGGGTGCCGCAAGCGGTCAGGGTGGGGTAGGCGGGCCTGTGATGCGATATCAGTCTTCTGGAAGCGGTCGTACGCTGAAAGGAACGCTGGATAGCTCTTCGTCGTTCACGGTGAAGATCCATTTGTAGTGATGGCCTGGATTCAAGGGCGGGGGCGGCACGCTCACCGTAAAGCTGGTTTGCAAGCCCGTCTTCTGTAGGACTTCATCGACTTCCGTCTGTGCTGCCTTGTCCAGGCCGACACTCCCACCGAACTGAATTGGCCTGCCCCCTTCCGGGGACGGTGTCGTAACTGGTTTACCGTCCTCGTCGACCAGGTAAAGGCTGAATTCGTGCGGCGAACTTGCTTCATTCCAGGACAGTCGAAGGAAGACGGCAATCGTCATGGCTGGAATAACGGGACCGGTTACCGACCATCCTGCGCCAAGCATATGGATTTTTCCGGTGACCGGGTCGGGTTGAGCGGAATCGCATAGTAGAAGGAACGCCTGCACTATGCGCTCCTTCGCGTAAGATTGACGGCCATGATGCCTGTTGTGCCACTTTGCGCTGCTGCCGTCGATGTTTCTCCTCCGGCATCCTTCATGCGAACTATGAGTGAGGAAGGCGCCTGAGTCGCGGGCTCCTTGGCAGTGGTCACGCAGACCGTGTGGCGAACTTCGGCTCCGACGGCCAGGGCGTACCGGCGAATCGTGGAAAGATGTGGATCTCCCCCGATGCGCTCGAAGTCGGAAACGGACGGCTGGCTGCGCCCCATACGGCTCGCCACATCCGACTGAGAGAGGCCGAGCTGCTTGCGCGTCGTAACAAGGGCTTCGATCAGCTGCATGTCACGCTCAATGGCAGCGCTCTCCCGGCGCACGGCAGGGTCATCTAGATTGATGCCCAGCAGATCGGCGATGTGCTGATCCATCATGACCTCCTCATATCGGGTTCACCTTATATCCTGCCCCGCCACTCGGCTAGCCGATCCCGAGCGACTTCCATGGCTCGGTCTTGAGCTCCAGAGCTTCCCTTCATGTGGAACTTGAGGCCGAGAAGGACATGTTCTCCCCGGGGGTTGACGGCGTAGTACAGGCGGTACTCGTTCGTCTCGTAGCTGAGCCGAGCCTCGTGTAGCCCTCTGCCCAGGTGCTTGGTGTCGCGTCGAAGCGTCGCGCCATCCGCGATGCGTTGCATGAGGCTCCCCAGCTCCAGCCTCGGCGGCTTGCCCTGCAAGACCTCGCGGATCTCCTTGCTGACCACATCAGATCCAGAAGCTGTGGTATAGAACCGAGGAAGAGATCCGGATCTGGTGTCGGATCTGCGACACCGAGGGCAGATCCCGGATCTGATCGCCACCCTTCGGTCGATCCACTCCATGTACCAGGAGTTCCAGCACCAGACGCACGCCGGCATGAAGCGCCTGAATAGCGGAACTTCCCGGTCTGGGTGAGGGACCGTTTCTACGCCTGCTCCAGTCCAACCGGAGAGCCCACATGGCTGACAGCCGCCGCTCACTCAGCCTTCCTCATCGTCCCCGCGCCGACGGAGCGCTCGCTCGGCAATCCCGCTGGAAAGCTTGTCCGTCACCGATCTGGCCCGGTCGAGGGTCTCGTTACCGACGCGCCTGGCGGCATCGACGCCCGCTGTTCCTGTTTCGAGCACCTTGTCCCTCACCTCCGCAGCCGCGTCCACCCATCGTCTCGCCTCCAATGACTGCCGACCGCGCTCGATCCCGAGCCGCCCTTGAAAGTCAACGACGGCGGTCGCGACATGGTTGCTCGAATGCACCACAGTCCGGGACGCGGTCGGGTGCAGCAGCACTTTGGTGTTGGCCGTGCCGGCGGCCGCATTCATGCGGGCCATCAGATGCTCGGTGCTCCGTGAGATGCGTTCCAGCCGGTTCTGTCGGGCAGCCCTCAGTCCGAGGCGATGCCGGTCAAGCTCCTCCGGAGACGCGTCCAGCACGCGGTCGAGTTCCAGCACCGCGATCGCATCCTGCAGCTGGATACAACGAGCCAGAACGGCGAGCCACTCCTGAACCTTGGACTCGGCTTCCTTGGACGTCTTGGCGAGATCACCGATCTTGGCCTTGTGCTCCACCTTCTCCGCGAGTGCGTCGAGTTGACGCAACGCGTACGCCTGGGTCCGCGCGATGGTCATCGACGTGGCCTGAACCTTCGACCATGTGACCTCGGAGACCCGGCCCACATGCTCTCGGACGGTCGTGGCCTCCTCGATGACGAAGTCCACTCCGACCATGTCCGCCAACACAGCGTCCTTCTGGGCGCGGAGCACGTCGTCGACTTTCTCATCGATCGTGGCGAGATAGTTGGTGATCTCGTCCATGGCCTGTTGCATCGCAAGTTGCGCCATGATCCCCGCGGCACCAGCCAGAAGGGCCGGGTTGGTCGGAAGCGATCCAGGCCTCTTCGCGAATTCGACGAATCCCTTGATCTGACCATTGTTCCCCTTCAGCACACCTGAGCTGAGACCCGTCTTCGAGCTCGTCCTCAGCCCGTACTTGTCGACAAGCTGTGCTGACTCCCTGGTCAGCTTTACCCAGCGCCCCGAGTTGGCGGCAATCTCGGAACCTGCCCGTGCGGCTCCAGCCGCGGCACTGAGGGTAGGCGTGAGCCGTTGCAGCCCCAGGTCCTTCGACGGCAGTCCCTCGGAGACGAGGAAGCGTTCGACAGCCGTCGGACTCCCGATGACAGCCAGGCCATCGCCGTCACTGATCAGCTGAATCTCGCTGTCCATCGTTGGCTCCTGAAGCGTGGGCAGGGAGAGCCCTGCGATGGATGGGGACTCTTCGTAGTGAAGGTGGCGGTTCGCGGGTAGGCACGTCGGAGTCTTCCAGGATGGAAGTTCCCACGCTCGCCATTCGGAAGACCTCGACGTGCCTGACGCTACCCCTGGATCGTGAAGAGCCACATTCGAGGGAGAAGGGCTGGCTCTTTTTGACTCAGTCGCCGTTAGCCGTACGAGTCGCAAGCGCCGGTTGAAGGAAGCCGCACGGAACAGCGGGGACATTACCGGGGGGAGGCGGTGGCGTTGGTGACCAGCTCGGAGACCACGATCTCCAGCTCGTCGAGCACGTCGGTGGCCAAGGGCAGTTTGGCCGGCTGGTCGCGGAACAGCTCCCGAGCTCCACCCGGCTGATCGACCTGGTCAACACCATGGACGCCAAACTCGTCGCCACAGCGTTCGGAATGCACCCCGAAGCCGTCATGATCCATCTTGCCGATCATGTCGATCCCAACCGCCTGCCCGCACCAAGCTCAGTCGACCGACCTGGGTGAGGCTTGTCCTTGCCGCGGTGCGCCCAGGTGGTCAAGATGTATGCTCCCCGGACGCGGGTCCGGACACGCAGTGCGGGGTGTCCTGCGAGATACCCCCTCCTCCGAGAGGCGGCCATGCAGTCACCGACCTACCTGCACGACCTTCTGGTCTCGACCATCTTCACCGAGGGACTCGATGCCGAGATGGACCTGTGGGCGCTGGGATTCAGCGCCATGTGGATCAAGGGCGCGGACCTCAACGCCCTCGCCCGGCCCTTCCACCTGGACCTCGCCACTCGGACCCCGTGCTACCTGAGCGAGATCCTCGACCACGCCATCGACGACGAATCCCGCTGGGTGGCCGAGGTCAACGGCTGGATCGGCATCGTGCCGGCGCATGGCCACGGCGAGTTCCTGCGCTCCGTCACCGAAGGTGGCCGTCAGGCTCTCGGCCTCCTCATGGACATCAACTACAACGCCTACTTCGACTACGCCCGCGACGGGCGCACGGTCGTCTCCTTCGACCCGCTCTCGCCCGAGAACTGGAAGCGGTCCGGCGACGACCCGCACGCGCTCGATCACCTGATGGACGGACTGCGCTTCCAGATCAGCGATGATGACGTCCTCGACAATCCCGTGGAGGATCCAGAGAGCATCAGCTCGGCCTTGGCGCTGATCGGACGCATCACGGAAACCGACATCGCCGCCGACTGGTTCCTGGCACAGCACTCACGCATCAGACCCACCTCCTGACGGCTCGCGCCCAGGGCAGGAGTGCACCGTTGGCCGGCCGTCCTGGAGGACCTCTGCCGTGACCTGCTGGAGGCGGGAGGACAACTGACCGCACCAGTCAAGGAAGGGGTAGCCCAGGTAAGGGTTTCGGTCGGTGTCCGAGAGGTCTCACCCACCACTGCCAGATCTGCGGCGACCGTCTCACGCTCCACCGAGACTTCTACGCCGAGGGAGCCCATATCCGCCCGCTCGGAAAGCCGCACAACGGCCCTGACGAGCCCGACAACCTGCTCTGCCTCTGCCCTAACCACCATGTTCTGTTCGACTGGGGAATGCTCACCATCCAGGCTGACCTCACGGTGATGGACATGATGTCCGGCACTCCGCTGGGCCTACTCAGGCTTGCTTCGAACCACGAGATCAACCCGGAGCATCTGGCGTACCACCGGAAGGTCATCGCAGAGCGGGGCTGAACCGGCAACGAGCCTGAGAATCTGTCGGCCGCTCTCTGTCGAAGTGACCGGTCTAGAGAGCCAGGTTGCCGATCGGAATGCGTTCGTCTTCGTCGCGGAGCTGCCACCACATGCCGGTGGTGCGAATGTCGGCGGTGATTCCGAACCGGGTGTGGTCCGGCTTGCCCCGGTCGGCCCACCACCACCAGGCACCTTCCACTCGATGCCAGATGTTCTGGGTGCCGCCCCAGGTGACGGTGCCCTCTCCGGGGTGTCCGGGCAGCGGGATGCGGGCCCAAACCGCCCCGTCGGGTCGCTGAAGTTGTACGGCGAGTGCGCCGGTGGCGTCGTCGTGGTGGTAGACCAGTTCGAGGCCGGGAAGCAGTCCTCCCAGGAGTAGACGGAAGGCGTAGTTGGCCTGGATGTCGGTCGCGCTTACCGTGCTGTCCCTGGTCCCCGAGACAGGTGCGTACGTGGGCCGTCGCGGCTGCTCGTAGGTGCGTTCGCTATGGCGGGAGGCCATGAAGCGGCCGGTGGTTGAGGTGAAGCGGCCTTCGGCACGCAGGCCCTCGCCGACGGTCAGACGAGCTAGACCACCCTCGATGCCGGACGTGACGTCGGTGAGGATCACCCCGCCTGGGCGGGTCTGTTCCAGCCAGGCCCGGGGGATGGCCGTCACCGAACAGGTCGCGATGATCCGGTCGTACGGAGCGTGCTCGGGGAAGCCGTGGCGTCCGTCGCCGGAGATGAGAGCGGGCTTGAAGCCGATCGACGCCAGTCGTTCCCGGGCGGCCTCGACCAGGGCGGGGTGGATGTCAACGGAGTGCACCCGCCGGTCGCCCAGTACGTGGCTGAGCAGCGCGGCGTTGTAACCGGTGCCGGTGCCCACCTCCAGGACCCGCTGTCCGTCCTCCACCCGGAGGTCTTCGAGCATGCGCGCCATCAGTGACGGCGCGGTGCTGGAAGAGGTGGCGATCCCGGTCATCCCGCCGCCGTCCGTTGGCGCGACGGTGTCCTCGTCCAGGGCGGTGACCAGGGTGGTGTCGCTGTAGGCGGCGTCCAGCCATGCCTCGCGGTCGCCGTGGTCCAGCGGGCACCACACCGTGATCCCGCGTGCGTCGGTCCCTTGGGTGAACAGGCGCGGCACGAACACGTGCCGGGGAACGTGGGTGAACGCGTCCATCCAGCGCGGGGAGATCAACGCCCCGGCTTGCTCCAGACCTGCGGCCATCGCGTCGAGTCTGCGCCGTATCTCGGGGGAGGGCGACTGGTGGGTGTTCATGGGGTGACTCCCTGGAGCTCGTCGGCGATGGCTTCGGAGATCGGCAGGCCGGTGGCGTGCTGGATCCAATCCCACTGGCCGCACGGGTTCACCTCCAGGAACCAGTACTGCCCGTACGGATCCACGATGAAGTCCAGTGCTCCGAAGCGTAACCCCAGCAGGTTCATCAGTGCGAGGACACCGGTGCGGACCTCGGCCGGGACCTCGGTGACCTCGTACCGAAGCGACCCGTAGTCGGCCCGCCAGTCCTCATGGGCGGTGGTGCTGCCCGCGTGGATCTCGGCGGCGAGCAGGCGTTCCCCGACGACGGTCAGCCGTACCTCGTGGGACTTGGGCACCCACGCCTGGAACAGGTGGGCGGTGGTCTCGATGCCCGTCAGGTCCTCCAGCATCAGGGGGGTCAGGCGACGGGTGTAGACGGTCTTGAGACAGTCGCCTTCGATCAGCATTGGTGAGGCGACCGGCTTGGTCACGATCGGGCCGCCGACGTGCTCGGCGAAGGAACGTACTGCGTCAGGCCGGTTGGTGATGAGTGTTTCGGGGATGCGGAGGCCGGCTCGGCGGGCCATGTCAAGCTGCACGGGTTTGTACTCCGCCCGGGACATCGCGACCGGATGGGAAACCCATCGGCATTCCAGCGCGGTGAGAACCCCGCCGAAACCCGACCGGGCCTGAGCGGCGGCGAACCGTCGCTCAGGCCCGCTCATCCCGGCCTCGAACCGGAACGCCGTGGGGGTGCGGTAATAAACCGCCCGCACACGGCCGAGGTCGGCGCCACGGTGAGCGGTGACCAGCGAGCCCGCCCAGGAGTGGGCAGCACCGATCCGCGCGTCCAACGCCATGTCCTGGGGAAACTCCGCGGTGTCCATCCGGAATACCTCTGCCCCCCGCTCGGTGAGGGTCTGCACCACACGGTCGGTCGGCCAGTCTCCCCGGTCGGCCAGCACCAGGATGGGGTTCGGCATCAGTCCTTCGGGCCTTCGTCCAGGCTCGGTGGGTTGTTCGGGTCCCCGTCGACGACGGTCGGCTTGTTCGTGGCCATGTAGGGCAGCAGGCCGCCACCGAGTTGGAGGGAGATCTGCCGCTCGTCGTCGTAGAACGTCTCGGAGATATGCGTGGCCTGTGTGCGGTCGGGAACACGGGCGAGCCTCAGGATCCACGGCCGAGACCCGGTTATGGAAGGTTGCTCGCCGCTCGGGAGGACCTGCCCCTGCGCCGGGACCATCGGGAACATCTCGCGGACGCTCGCGATGGTCGTTCCAGGCTGCTCCACCGATGTCGTGGGATCGAGTACGGTCATCGCTTTCCTTTCCATCTTCGGGAAATGGTGCAGTGGTCTGAGGAAACCTGGATCTGACATTAGGAATCAGCGGTGCCTGCGGCAAGGGCGCGGATGCGTCGCAACGCGTCACGGGTGCGTCGTTAGTACGCCATGAGCAATGGAACAGCGCGAGTGAGAGGTATAAAAAGAGCAAGCCTTCTGGCTCATTGCTTTAGGGAAGAATGTAGTCATCCCATATCTTTCGATGAAGAACAGGTGCAATCCATGCCAAATCGGCAGAGCCTTCTCAAAGTTCTCCTGGTAAAACGGCGCCTGACGTCACGCGCAGCGTTCGCCGCAGAGTATGACAGGGTCGCTCGGCAGCTCAGCAAGGCTCTGGTCGGAACCGCCCCCAGCAGAGAGCAGTTCACCAGATGGCTGTCATGCGGAGTCAAAACACGGCCTCGTTCCGATCACTGCCGTGTGCTGGAGCGAATGTTTCCCGGATATGAAGTAGATGCGCTCTTAGCACCCTACGATCCAGTTGTAGCTTTTACGGATGTGAATACCAACTCTTGCAAAGAAGGGGAGACGGACACGAACCGGCGAGAAGTGTTTAGATTCGGCATGGCGACGATGGCCGCAGGGCTCGTCGAGAACGTATGGAACGGCCCTGATCTCCTCGAACAAGTCCTTGACTCGGGCAATGTCGGTGAAGGCCGCCTGCTACTGCTGGAGCAGGAGAGCGAACGACTCGGGCAGCGGGTCGTAAAGGTTCCCCCGACGAGCCTGCTGCAGGAGGCGTTGCTTCACCTGTCAGGTGTACGGGGCCTGCTCGGACAGAGACAGCCGGTCGATGTCCAGCGGCGCCTGGCAAGGGTCGGCGCCCAACTCGCCACCGTGGTTGGTGAGATCCTGTTCAACTCCAACCAGTTCCCCCTCGCCCGGCGCTGGTATCTCGCCGCGGCACGAGCAGCCCGCGAGGCGGAGGACGGTTACCTCGGAGACATCGTTCTGGCCGGCGCGGCTTATCTGCCCACGTACGCGGGCGAGCCACGAGAGGTGCTCGCCC
Source organism: Streptosporangium sp. NBC_01755 (assembly GCF_035917995.1). Taxonomy (NCBI): domain Bacteria; kingdom Bacillati; phylum Actinomycetota; class Actinomycetes; order Streptosporangiales; family Streptosporangiaceae; genus Streptosporangium; species Streptosporangium sp. NBC_01755. The sequence continues at coordinate 5,841,271 of NZ_CP109131.1, forward strand.
ACATCCTTCCCCGCCTGGAGCAGGGACCGTCACCCAGTCCGGCGATCGCCTGGCTGTGGGGGTTCGCGGCCAAGGCGTACGCGGCTCTCGGGGATCAGCCCGCGTTCGAGCGCGCGATCGAGGCATCCCGGCTTTCCCTGGAGCAATCCTCCCCGGACACGGTCCAGCCGGGAATCTTCTCTTTCCTGCCGGAGAAGCACGCCTTCTACGAAGCGCGTGGCCGGGTGGACCTGCGAGACACCGAGGGGGCCGCCGCAGCGGCGGCCAGGGCACTGGCGACCTACGATCTGACCGACACCACCGAACCCGCACTGGTGCGTTTCGAACATGCCTCCGCGCTCGCCCAGGCAGGAGAGATCGAAGAGGCATACCGGATCGCTGTCGGAGCCATCACCGACCCGCACACCTTTCACAGCGTCAGCGTGGTGACCCGTGCCCACGAATTCGGAACCCTGCTCGACCCGGCAGGCCAGATCGTGCGTGAATGGCGGGAAGTACTCGCCGGCCTGTCAGCTCCCGACGCCTCTATCTCCGCACTTTCCCCCGTACCGAGGACCTGACCATGACCGAAGCCCGCACCCTGCTGGAGAAGTACGTCACGGCGGGGAAGCTCATGCAGATAGCCACCCTCGGTGCAGATGGGGCGCCACTGGCGTGCAGCGTCTGGTACGACCCCCACTTCGCTCCTGACCTACTGCGATGGATCTCCCGCCACGATCGTGCCCACAGTGTCAACATCGGATGTGATCCGCGGGTCGCCGGAGCGATCGTCGCGATTCCGCTGGACGGGCTCGGCCAGACGGCACGCGGCGTGTCTTTCATCGGGAGGGCACAGGAGCTTCCTGTAACGGGCATTGACCAGCAGGTCGCACGGTTCGTCGCCCGCTGGCCCGCTGCGGCTGATGCCCTGGATCTGACGAAACTCGCGGCCGGGCAGACTCCGACACGGTTGTACGAGGTCGCGGTCACCGAGTGGGTGCTGTTCGACGAGGAGAACTTCCCCTGGGAGCCTCGCCAGACAGTGGCCGCCACCGGTATTTGACGGAGGAGTCATCGCATACCTGAAAAGGCGTCCCGCGTGGTGGTGTGATTCTTTGGCATCGGGCCTCGGAGGGCAGGTCAGCCGTTAGTACCTGGTGGTGAGTGCTGGAGTCCGAGGTCGTTCATCTGGGTCAGTAGATCCTGGACGTTTCTGGCTTCGATGGGGCCGGGGGCGTTGGGGAGCCAGGTGGGGAAGGCCCAGTAGCGGCGGGCCCAGCGGCGCCAGAGGATGACCCAGCCGGGGTGGCGGGCTTCCAGGTCGCGAGCCAGATCGGTTGCGTTGTCCGTGCTTGCCGCCTGGGGTCCGGTAGGTACGAGATCTGCTCCGCGACGGCGGCGGCCTTTGGGACTTGCCGGTGTGGCCACGGGAACCGTCACTTTCCGTGGTGGCTGGGGTGGGGGAGGCCGGCGTCCCGGACGAGGGTGGGATCAGGTCCGTGGACGCCGGCCTTTTGTACGGTCCACGCCTGGCACGGGGGAGTCGGCGTGGACCGGCTCCGGGGTGAGCGGGGATCGGGGGGATCCCGTCTGCCCGGAGGTCTGGGGGGTTAGGGCTGCTGGGGCTGGGTGGGGAGGTCGAACCAGACGCCGGTGCCGAGTTGGCCGGTGCCGCACAGCCGGGTCCATTGGGTGCCGCAGCGTCCGTGGGTGAGTTCGGTGACGATGCGCAGGCCCCGGCCGCCGAGTTCGAGGTCGTCGATGCGTTCGGGGATGTGCGGGGGGCGGTTCAACAGGTGGTCGATGAGGGTGGTTCCGGCTCCGGCGTCGACGACCTCGGCGCGGACGGGCAGGCCGTGGTCGTGCAGGAGGCGGAGTTCGTAGGGTCCTGGGGCGTAGCGGGTGGCGTTGGTGACCAGCTCGGAGACCACGATCTCCAGCTCGTCGAGCACGTCGGCGGCCATGGGCAGCTTGGCCAGCTGGTCACGGAACAGCTCCCGGGCCCGCCGGGCGGCATTACAGCGAGGCAGGCACCAGGCGGTCACCCGGAAGCGTCCCAACGGTTTGTCGTGTTCGTCGAAGGGGCGGGGGCGTCTCATCGAGGTAAGAGGATCTTTGTTCAGAGATCCATCCATGGACGGCCGAAAATTCGAAGAATTCACTGGTTCATGCCACCCCTTCTTTTCGCATTGCCGTAGACCGGGCCGGTAATCCCCGCTTGACTGGACGGCACAAGAGTGCACTTTTCTGAGGGCCTGCCGCAGCGCGCGCAAGGGGGCGCAAATGTGCACTCAGGAGGAGGGGTAATGGCGGAGCAGGCACCCAATGACCGATTGGCCCGACTTATCAAAGAAGCCGGGTTTTCTCGTAAATCGTTTGCTCGCGCGGTCCGGGGCGCCTCGGAGAACGCCGGAACTCCCATCAACTGTGATCACACGTCGGTGAGTCGATGGCTGAACGGCATGCGGCCTCGCGGCGACACCGCAGGGCTGATCACCGCGACGTTGGGCCGAGCCCTGGGACGTACGATCACCCTCTCCGACGCCGGTCTGGCATCCTCGGCCAAGCTGCCGGTGGACCTGGGGCTGGCCTATCCCGAAGCGCTAGCCGAAGGGATGGAGACAGTCACGCAACTGTGGCAGGCCGACCTCGACGAGGCATCGGTCGCACTCAACGGACAAATCAACGCACGAGCATGGAACGACGCTTCTCTGACCTGGCTCCTCGCGATGCCGTTGTTCGTCGATGAAAGAGAATCTCGGATAGGCGAAGCCGACATCGCGCGATTCCGCGCCACGGTTGATCTGTTCGCGCAGATGGACAACCGGTTCGGCGGGGAGCATGCGAGACGTTCTTTCATTCACTATCTGAATACGGACGCCACCCGCCTTCTGCGTGGTCGGACTTCGGAGAAGACGAGCCCTCGTCTCGTCTCCGTGGTGGCTGAAGCCACTCTTCTGGCCGCCTGGATGTCATACGACAGTGGCCTGCATGCCCTGGCTCAGCGCTACTTCATCCAAGCCCTCGGCCTGGCCCAGGCAGCAGACGACCGGCTGCTGGCCGCCGGTGTTCTCGATGCCATGAGCCACCAGGCCACCTTCGTCGGCCGATACCGCGAAGCCGTCAACCTGGCCCGAGCAGCACGCCAAGGAACAGCAGGGGCGGCCTCCCCGACGCTGACAGCGCACTTCCACACGATGGAGGCCCGAGCGCTGGCACGCCTGGGCGATGCCCCTGCCTGTGATCGTGCTCTGACTCAGGCCGCACGGGAGTTCGAGCGGCGAAACCCCGACGACGACCCGGACTGGATCGGCTACTTCGACGAGGCCGAACTCGCCGCCGAGTTCGGACACTGCTTTCGCGACCTGGGACGCCCGGTGGCGGCCAGCCAGTACGTGACCCCGTGCGTCAGGACCGGCAAGGACGGCGAGTATCTGCGCAGCGACTTCTTCGCCACGATGGTTCTCGCGGACGCACACCTCGGCGCGGGAGAAGTAGAACAGGCGTGCCTGGTCGCCCTGGACGCGCTAAGAGCCGGTGAGCAGTTACGCTCGGCTCGCTGTGCGAGCTACCTTCGTGAGTTCTCGGTGCGGCTCATGCCAACGGTCACCTCCGCGGAACTCGGCGACTTCTATGATCAGGCCGCAGATTTCTCCCTGTGGCAGCAGGTGATGACGGCTCAGTAGGGCTCCCAATCATCTCGTCCGGCGCCGGTCCTCAGCGCCCGGATCCGCTTGCGCACCTCGGCGGCGGCGCGCTCGTCCTGGCCCGCCTTCTGGCCGAGCCAGGTGACCATGAGGTATTCCCGGACGTCGCCCAGGACCCGATAGCCGGGCCAGCGCATCACATCGAAGCCGTAGGCGTTGGTGTAGGTGTCGTACTCCTGGGCGGTGTGCCAGCCGAAGCGTTCGTAGTAGATCGCGGTGAGGACCAGGTCCCACTCGCGAGGCCCCAGTGCGAAGCCGTCCAGATCGAGCAGCACCGGGCGGCCCGTACAGTCGCGGATGACGTTGCCCACGCTCGCGTCCCCATGGATCACACCCTGGGGAAGCTCGAAACTCAGCGCCGCGTACTCCTCGCGGAGTTGGGCCAGTCGCTCGCGCAGGAACAAGGCGTCCTCGGGGCTGAACCAGTCGTTGCCCGCGATCCGATGTTCCGCCCGCGCGAAGGGCTCCAGTGGGGGGAGCCGTAGTCTGGCCGGTGCCTCCATCGTGTGGAGTCTGGTGAGCAGAGTGCCCAACTCGGCGGGCGAGGCGTAGTCCTCGGCCTCGGAGATCGACTCCCAGAACGTGACAACGCGCCCGTCCACGATGAGAGGCTGATCGAGGGGGAGCACACGGACGGAGGGGAAACCTTCGGTGGCCAGCCAACCGGCTACCGCGACCTCCTTTCGGGCGTCATCCGCGTACGCCGTCGTCCGGCCGATGCGCGCGACGACGGGTGAGGCCAGGCGGTAGACCGCGTTCTCCCCGAGCCGGATCAACCGGGCGTTCGACGGATCAAGCCCGACTTGGGCGCAGGCCCGCAGAAGGGTGGCCTGGGTGCTCTCAACGGTGAAGGGAGAAGTGGGCGATACAGCCGTTCGACTCTCGCTCATGCACCGAACGCTATCCCCTGCCTTGGGAACCGAGGTGTCCTAACGCAGAGGTGTTCTTCAGGGGGTGAAGCGGCGGCGCAACGCGCGGAGGGCCGTTCGGGCGGAGCGGGTGCGTAGCAAGAGTGCGGTGAGGGCGACGCAGGTGACGGCCACGGTGGTGAGCAGCCAGGGCTCATCGGTTTCCAGGACCTGAAGGAGGGCGAGGGCGATTCCGGCTGGGACGGTGATTAGGGTGAACACGACCACGGCACTGTTGACGTGCCGGTTCTCGTCGTCGCGGGTGAGCCGGTTGAAGTCGCCGATCTCGGTGAGAAGTTGCTCGAAGCGTTCGCGGAGTGCGTGCTGGCGCTGGTAGGCGCTCAGGAGGCGGTTCGGGATTCCGTGCGGGGTCATGTGCTGTGCCCACAGCCGATGCCGGAAGGAGCTGACCTCGCGTTCGAGCTTGGCCATCGTCGCGGCCAGCGAGGAGTCCAGCGCGCCGGCCATGCGCTCCTCCAGACGGGTGAGCTCCTGCTTCTGCAGCATGCCGAGCAGGACCGCGTCCAGATAGATCGAGCGCAGGTACAGCTCCGCGTAGCCGAAGAACGGGTCGTCCCGTCCCTGATCGGTGCGCAGACCGATGACGCCCATCCCGTCGCGTAGGACGACGGCGTGCCAGTCGCTGGAGAGCCGGATGATCTCGTTGTTCGCCGGTTCGAGGTTCTTGGGATCGGGGGGATAGTCGGCCAGGCTGGTCCGGGAGGCCAGAGCCCACAGCCACTGGAGGGCAGGCGCCCATCGCCAGTAGCGAGGCTGCCGGTACAGGCGTGGCAGGCCCTGCCTGGCCGGGGTGACGAAGGAGACGGTGAAGGGACGGCTGCCCGGTTCGATGACGGCCTGGTCGCCGACGAGTTCCTGCGGGTCGAAATCAGCGGGCGGGGCATCCCTACGGCCGGCCAGCGTACGCAGCAACGCGATGGGCGTTTCTCGTCGGGGCCGCAGATGGATCGCCACCAGCCCACGGGCCTCCGGCTCGCCGGTCACCCGGAGTGCTTCGACACCGGTGATCTCGGCGTCGCCGACGATGCGATGAGAGGGGGCATGCCAGCGTCTCGGATGCGTCGCGTCGCCGTACAGCACGCGGGCGGTCTTCGCACTGTAGTACTCGCCACGCGCCTCGGTAGTGGAGTGGACCTGGCCGTGCCGCAGGACCAGCGGCCCCGGCTCCCAGGTGGGCGCGGCGGGGAAACGGGCCTCGTAGACGACGACAACGACCTGCCGCGCCAGACGGGTCACCGGTAGTAGTCCTCGACGTCCGGCAGGTCCAGTCGGATGACGTAGCGCGCGCGTTCGGAGTCCTCCGGGTCCACCAGGAACCGCACCCGTTCGCCGGTCCTGATGGTACGGAATCCCTCGGTCACGATGTCGGCGTACATGAAGGAGTGGTGGGCCTCGGTGTCGGCGTCGCGGACGATGTAGGTGCCCTGACGCCCGCCGTCCCCACTGCCATGCGGCATGCGGTCGACGATGTAACCGAACCGCTGGTCGCTGCTCATCACAGCTCCTCGACGCATCGGAAACCGACGGCGTTGCTGCATCCCCGCCGCCGGGACAACCCCTTGAAGGAGGTCTGCAGCGCACGGTAGGGATTGTCATAGGAGCCGCCGCAGATGACCACCTCGTTCAGGTTCTCCAGTACGGTGCCGGTGATCTCCCAGACGTTCCCGGCCATCTCCCGGATCCCGAAGGGGGAGACGTTGCCGGGGTGCGCGTCGACCGGGCCGGGCATGGCCTGGCTCAGCCGACCGCGATCGAGCTCCTCCCGCCACGCCTCGTAGGTGATCAGCGGACGGCCGCTCCAGGAGTCCGCGCTGTTGACCACGTTCAGGTCGATGTCGTCGCCCCAGGGGAACAGGCGGCCGTCGGCTCCCCGCGCGGCGGCCTCCCACTCCAGGGAGGTGGGCAGGCGTTTGCCCTCGAAGCGGGCGAAGGCGTAGGCGCTCCAGTAGTTGACGCAGACCGCCGGGTGGTTCTCGTACACCGGGTCGGTGAAGTAAGCCTGGACCTTGAGCCGCTCCTGCCACGGTTCGTGGGAGAACTCCGGCGGCTTGTCAGGGTGATCCCACTGCTGGGAGCCATGCAAGCGAACCGCTTCCAGAAAGCGGTTGTAGCGGCCGACGGTGACGGGAAATCGATCGAAGCGGACCGGCCGCTCGATGCGCCGCAGCATCAGGTGGTGGCTCGGCCCGACCAGGTAGCTGCCTGCGGGGAGAACGAGGTCGTCGGTGGAGGCGAGGGCGGAACGCCGGTGGAGGAACTCGCGAACCTGCTCGGTCAGGCGCGGACTCGCGTCAAGGATGACTTCCCGGTTGGCGGGCTCGCGGAGAAACTCGGCGGCCAGCAGCTCCTGGTAGGCGCCGTGGACGAAAGCCACCGCGGACGGCCCCGCGAGCCGGAACAACGCCCGAAGCCGGAAGGCATCGTAGGTGAGTCGGCCACCGTCGAACAGCACAATGCCCAGGTCGTTGACCAGGTCGACGAAGGTGAAGAACGTACGGCCCTGCAGGAAGGCCGACCCGAAATACGCCGTGATCGACGGCAGGTCCGCCGGGTCCGTGACCCGGGTGATGTGCTGCCAGGTCAGCTCGGCCAGGTGAGGAAGACCTTGGGCCCCGTCGAGATCCAGGTCGTCGGCCAGGCGCAGTTCCAGGGGCGAGGCGGAGGCGGTGACATCATGCAGGCGCAGCGCCGAGAAACGCGGCACGAGCAGCGGGTTCACCCCTTGGGCGTGGAGCTGCTGGACCAGCTTCTCCGACACCAGAGCGGTGCCGTCCAGCAGCCGCCGCACCTGCGGGGAGTCCTCCAGGAAGGAGACGCGGGAGGTGGTGACGACCGCCGATTCGGCCGACAGGACCTGGGTGATCTCGGTGAACAGCTCCAGGAAACCGGCCTGGGTCGCCGACGGCACCGCCTCGTCGATGCCATCCAGCGCGCACAGCACCGAACCGGAGCGGGCGAAGTAGTGGAACACCTCAAAGACGTAGGTGCTCTCCACGGCCATGTACGGGGTCAGCACGCGCGTGACGAACGCGCGAAACTCCTCGCCCGGCCGTTTGAGGCTCATGTCGAAGTAGAAGCGGTACCGGCGCAGGCTCGCCGTGGCCGACCGGCCGACCAACTGCTTGAGCAGCGTCGTCTTGCCGCTGCCCGACCGGCCGACGATGAGCAGGTTCCCGCCCGAGGCCGCCACCTCGTCCAGCAGCTGATCGGCAGCGCCGACCTGGGAGACCCGCTGCTCGCCCGTACGCTCGTCGGTGGTGAGCAGATCACCGGCGACCGTCAGCCGCCCGGCGTCCAGCAGTTGAGGGTAGGTGCCGACGACATCGGCCAGATGCCGGTCCAGATCGACGAACGCGTCCATGAACCGGTCGTAGGTGAGAACCCGGTAGTCGCCGCCCAGCGGGCTCGGCGCCTGAGCGATCCCGTTCTCCTCCAGGATCAGGAACCGGGTGAGCTTCGGCAGCCGGGTCTGCAACAGCTCGCCGTCGGTGGCCGCCAGGACCTGGGCCACATCGTCGACGTTCCTGCTCAGCAGCAGTTCGACGTACTCGCTGCGCAGGCCCCGCTCGCGGAAGAAGAGCTGGTAGACGGTGTTGCGGGACAGCTCGAAACGCTTGACCGGCTGGAAACCGAGCGTCAGATACAGCCCCGCCAGAAACTCGGCCTTGGCCGCTACCTCGGGAGCGAGCTTGGGCACGTCCCCGCTCAGGATGCCGCTGCCGGTGCTGCTGAACCAGGCCAGCACGTCCAGCAGACGGCGCACCGCGGTGAGCCCGTCCTCCTCGGCGATCTCGTAGCCATCGTGGGCGGACCGGTTGCGCAGCCGCTGGATGTCGCGCAGGGAGTCGAGGACGCCGCTGCTGCGGATGTGAGGCTGCGCGCCCTTGATCAGCTCGCTCAGGGTCTTCCCTCCGGGGTCGCCGGGTACGTTGTGGTGCCGCCAGAGCTGTTTGAGGATCCGCTCGGTGATCTTTCCGACCAGGGCGATCGCATTCTCCGGATAGCCGTCGCCGAGCGACTTGATCGGCCGCTCGAAGTCCAGGCCGAGATGGCGGGCGACCCGGGAGTGGTCGTCCAGCTCGTTCCTGAGCTGGAACAGACGAGTGTCGAGCTCGATGCTCACGCTTTCACCCCGAGTACGAAGGCGAACCGGTCCGGGAACCGTACCTCGGGGCCGGGGTGCTCGCGGCGGATCTCGGAGATTCCCGCTTCCAGCTCGGCGTCATCAAAGCTGGACAGCAGCGACATGTACCGGTTGCGGACCATCTGGGTGTAGTGCTCGACGGTGAACGCGAGCGGGAACTCGTCGTAGCTCAGCTCGGTGGCCAGGCCACTGCGGCCCATTGCGGTGGCGATGCCGGCGGGATCGGGCTGTCTCTCCTCGAAGAGCCTCAGCGCCGCGCCGAACAGCGGGTAGTCGATGCTCGTCGGCAGCATGACCACGAGCATCCGCCCACCGGGCCGCAGCAGGCGAGCCAGACCGGTCAGGATCTCTGGAGGATCGGCGAGGTGGTGGAGCACCTCCTTGAGCAGGATGGCGTCGTAGCCATCGTGCGGCGGCGCGATCCGCCCTCCGGCGAGGTCTTCGGCTCCCGCGTGCAGCGGGATCAGCCGCTCGTCGGCGGGGAGTCGCTCCAGCATCGCGAGGGAGGGGTCGGCGCAGACCAACGTGCTCGCGTGCCCGGCCAGACCGCGGGAGTAGAGGCCGGTCCCGCACCCGAGATCCATCGCCAGATCACCGGGGCCGAGGCGCAGGCGGTCGAGGATGTCGCCGGTCATCCAGCGGATGAACTCCGGACTGTAGGCCCAGTTCTCGTCGTACCTGTCCGCCAGGCGGTCGTAGTGAGCCCGCGTGACATCGCTCCGCACGAGACATTCCCTCCAAGCCACGGCATCAGGGCAAGCCTCAGCATCCGACGAGCGACAACACCAGTCAAGGAAGGGGCGCTCAGGTAGGGGTTTCGGTCGGTGCCCCAGAGATCTCACCGCTTGCCATGAAGTCCGATTCCGCCGGAAATCGACAGGAATTCAAGCGACACCCGCGTATAGGCTCGTGTGGTGGCGCTTTCCGATCTTCGACGTGAGATGGTGCTCGATGCCATCGCCGAGTTCGACCGGTTGGGCCGTGACGCCTTTCTTGAGGAGTACGGCTACCGCAGGGCCATCGGCTACTTTCTCGTCTACGACGACAAGCGGTACGACTCCAAGGCGATCGCCGGAGTCGCCTACCGAGGAGTCAGCGGCAGCCCCCTGCACCCTGGCGAGTTCTCCGGCGGGAACGCCACCGTTGCCCGGGTGCTCGGCGACCTGGGCTTCGAGGTGACGAAACCGGGGCAGGCTGCCGAAGTGCCCTCCGTCGAAGACCTCCTGCAGAAGGTCGACTCGCTCAAGCCCGCCGTGTCTCCCACGACCGGCGCGCAGAAACGGCACCAGCCGTTAACACTGTTGTGGGCGATCGGCCGCGCGGCCCAGGGCGAGCCACGCCTCACACCGTGGGAGAGCACCCACCGCGAACTCGGGCAGCTCATCGAGGAGTTCGGCCTTGAGGAGGACCGGCCCAGCCCGGAGTTCCCCATGCTGTGGCTCTATCACCATGGCCTGTGGGACCTGCCCGGCCACACCGACGTGCCACGCGCCAGCGGCTCGCCCGCGCAGCGATGGATGAAGGAGCAGCGACCGAACAGCGGCCTGCGGCCATGGGCGCATGAGATCGTCACCGACCAGGAGGGCGTCCGTGCCCAGATCGTCGTGAGGCTGCTCAGCGCGTACTTCCACGGCGCTGACCACAACGCACTTCTCGCCAGGATCGGGTTGAATCCAGCTGTCATTCGCAGTGGGTCCTCCACGCCTGGCCGTAGCGAGTCCATTATGGAGCGCGTCATCCGCGACTCCCTGCTCGCCGAGCAGATCAAGCGCGCGCACGGCCACCACTGCCAGATCTGCGGCGACCGTCTTACTCTCCAGCAGGGCTTCTACGCCGAGGGAGCACACATTCGCCCGCTCGGAAAACCGCACAACGGTCCCGACGAGCCCGGCAACCTGCTCTGCCTCTGCCCCAACCACCATGTTCTGTTTGACCGGGGCGCGATCGCCATCCAGGCCGACCTCGCGGTGATGAACATGGCCTCGGGCGTCTCACTTGGCCCCCTGCGACTCGCCCCGAACCATGACATCAACCCGGAGCACCTGGCCTACCACCGGAAGGTCATCACCGAGCAGAGCTGAACCGGCAGCGAGCCTGAGAATCTGTAGGCCGGCCTCGGGTGAAGTGACCGATCTAGGATGTGGACCTCATTCGGCGCAGGTCAGCCGTTAATACCTGGCCGTGAGTGCTGGAGTTCGACGTCGTTTATCTGGGTCAGTAGATCCTGGACGTTTCTGGCTTCGATGGGTCCGGGGGCATTGGCAAGCCAGCGAGGGAAGGCCCAGTAGCGGCGGGCCCAGCGGCGCCAGAGGATGACCCAGCCGGGGTGGCGGGCTTCCAGGTCGCGAGCCAGGTCGGTGGCGTTGTCCGTGCTTGCCGCCTGGGGTCCGGTAGGTACGAGATCTGCTCCGCGACGGCGGCGGCCTTTGGGACTTGCCGGTGTGGCCACGGGAACCGTCACTTTCCGTGGTGGCTGGGGTGGGGGAGGCCGGCGTCCCGGACGAGGGTGGGATCAGGTCCGTGGACGCCGGCCTTTTGTACGGTCCACGCCTGGCACGGGGGAGTCGGCGTGGACCGGCTCCGGGGTGAGCGGGGATCGGGGGGATCCCGTCTGCCCGGAGGTCTGGGGGGTTAGGGCTGCTGGGGCTGGGTGGGGAGGTCGAACCAGACGCCGGTGCCGAGTTGGCCGGTGCCGCACAGCCGGGTCCATTGGGTGCCGCAGCGTCCGTGGGTGAGTTCGGTGACGATGCGCAGGCCCCGGCCGCCGAGTTCGAGGTCGTCGATGCGTTCGGGGATGTGCGGGGGGCGGTTCAACAGGTGGTCGATGAGGGTGGTTCCGGCTCCGGCGTCGACGACTTCGGCGCGGACGGGCAGGCCGTGGTCGTGCAGCAGGCGCAGTTCGTAGGGGCCGGGGGCGTAGCGGGTGGCGTTGGTGACCAGCTCGGAGACCACGATCTCCAGCTCGTCGAGCACGTCGGCGGCCAGGGGCAGCTTGGCCAGCTGGTCACGGAACAGCTCCCGGGCCCGCCGGGCCGCACTGGTGGGAGGCAGACACCAGGCGGTCATTCGGAAGTGACCATGAGATCTGCCGTGCCCGCCGGGGTCCGGGACGGGAACGTGCTCGGTGAGCATCGTCGCTCCTAACGGGTGGGAAATGGAGACGTTTCACCGGCGGACGGGAACCGGCTTCGGTAGGTCACCCATGGCGGGATGGGGCGCTTCTTATTGGTGCGTTCGCGGAGTGTCTTTTCTGCTCATCCGGTTGTAATGAAGTGATTGCAGAGAGTAGCGTGATGGTGGCGGGTTGAACCCGACGGCCTCAAGAAAACCCCGTCACTCACCTCACGAACAGACGATTCTCGTTGTCCAAGGTTGTCCAAGCCGATGGGAGGTCCAGTGCGGCCTGTGCAGGTGGATTAATCAGATTTACAGTCCAAGAAAGGAGGAGATGCGAATGTCCGGACGAGTGCCCCCGCAACCCGGCGGAGTTTTCGTTCATCCTTTGAGTTACGTCCGCGCCGAACGCGGATGGACCTACCAGGACCTGGTGACCATAATCGCCAGGCGAGTCGGCAATATGGCGCGAAGAAGAGAGAAGGCGTGGCGCTGGGAGCATTGGGGCACTATGCCCGATCGTGATACGCAACTCGCGCTGGCAGCCGAGCTCGGTGTCAGCGAGGAGCTGCTCATCACGCATCCCTGGCCAGAGTGGTTGCCGGTCGGCGACCCCATCGGCGTCGACTTCTCCTGGGACCAGGCGGGCAGCATGCTCGCTCTCAACCAAGCACTGGAGAAGGCGATGATGGACCGACGCGGCTTCATGCAACTGACCGGAATGAGCCTGACGGCGTTCGCGACCGACTGGCTCAACGTCGAACCGACCCAGCTCATGTCCGTGCTGCGCGGTGGCCGGATCACCGAAGAGTTCGTGGCCCAGATCGAGGCGGGCCTGCCCCGCCTGCGCCTGCTGGGAGACAACTACGGCGGCCAACGAGCCCGCAAGCTCCTCGACGCCGAGCTCGGCATGGTCGTCGAGGTGCTGGAGAAGTCCTCCTACACCCCGGCTATTGCCCAGCGCCTTCACGGACTGGCCGCAGAACTCGGACGCCTGGCCGGTTTCGCCTCCTTCGACGCGGGCCTGCATTCCGCGGCTCAGCGCTACTGGGTCGCAGCCGTCCACTCCGCGCACGCGGCCGGCGACCGCGCCACGGGCGCGAACATCCTCAAGTCGATGGCCCTGCAGTGCTACGACTTCGGTAAGTTTGCCGATTTCCTAGCCATCGCCCGAACCGCTTACGAGAGCGCCGGGGACGTCACACCGCGAACCGCCAGCATGCTGGCCGTACGTCTGGCCTCGGCTTACGCGACCGTGGGCGACACGACTGAATCCCATCGCCTCATAGGAATCGCCGACACCCAGTTCGGTCGCGGTACGCGCGACGACGACCCCTCATGGGTGGGGTGGTTCGACGAAGGAGCTTTCCACGACAATGTCGGCGCGTGTTATCTCCATCTGGGTAATCTGCGGCGTGCGGAGTCGTACTTGGACAAGGCACAGGAAGGTTTCTCCCCGAACAGACGCAGAGACTATGCCACCTACCTGATCAGGCGTGCCCATGTCCAGAACGACCTCGGCAACGCCGACCAGGCCGGTGACCTACTCCACCAGGCGGTTCCACTGATCGAGCAGGCCCCCTCCCAACGCAACATCGGCAAACTGCTCGCTGTTCGCGATCGCCTCCCCAACGACACCCGCCGAAGCGACCTCGACCAACGGCTGTCCACTCTGACAGTGTGACCGTTCCCGAACTCCGGCACGTCGCCGTCGTCACTGAAGCCAACTGCGGCCCAGGTCGGTCACAGGAGGTCGCGTACGTGCCGGATGAAAGTGTGCCACTCGCCTGGTCGCGTGCTCTTGTACCCGCTGTGCTTCAAGGTCAGCTCCAGGGTTTTTCTGAGCGGGCGAGGCGACTGCATGATGGCTTCGTTCCGCTCCGCGAGTCTGAACATCTCCTGCTCCGTGGGGAGCCGGTTGCTCTTCTGGCCGTTGCACCCCGCGTGCGTGGGAGCCAGGTTCCAGATCGCGTCCAGGTCGGGTGCCGTCCCCTTGCCGCCGGAGGGAAGGAGCCTCCTGAACGAGAGGGGAAACACGTGGTCGACGGCGATGCTGTCGATGCCCAGCGTGATGGGGTCCGTGCAGATCAGGCAGAGGCCGCGCTGGAAGCCGATGACCGCCTCCGTAACGCCGGCGACCGATCGGCGTCGCTGCCGGTCGGTGATCTGCAGGGTGGTCATGTCCACGACAACACCCTCACGGATCAGGCTCTGGCCGATCCCGATGGCGAAGGACGTCTCCACGATGCTCCAGCGGGCTGACAGTTCACCTCGCAGGCTCGTGGCCTGCTCCGACTGGGCGATGTCGCGGAGTTCCCTGCTCAGCCGGACGACCTGTTCGCGGGAGTGGCCGGTCACCTCGTAGAAGCGGTGCGGCACCTCCGCTCCTTCGCCGCGCAGGTTGTGGAACTTCCGCATCACCATCCTGGGCATGGAGTCGATAGCCGCCGCCAGTAGTTCTTCGGTGGGGCTTCCGAGCCTGAGTGACTCCGCGGCCTCTCGCTCGGCTACCGAGAGGAAATCCTTCTCTCCCCGTTCGCCCTTCTGGGATACCTGCGGTGCCTGGCCGAGATGCCGTACCAGCCCCATCGCGTACGGCACCGCCAGGTCTCGGAGCAGGATCTCCGAGCGGCCTTCGGCGGCGGCGTCCAGGAGCGCGGCGCCGAGGGCGAACTTGTAGGTGCGGGTGTTCGCCCCTACCAGTACGGCCATGCGCCACGAGGAGCGTGGGCTCTGTTCCCAATGAGAGAAATCCATAGGCCGTCACCCTGGGTGTGTATTTGCCGAAATACACACCATTTTCACTGCTCGTGCCGGGGAACGCGCACGACGGAGGAGCCCGGTAGTCTCTGGGTTTTCCGAAGGAAGCCGTACGTGCGCGAAGGAGTGCTCTGAGATGGGGAAACTCGTGCGGGACAGGATTCCGGAGATCATTCGGGAGCAGGGCAGGGAGCCGGTGGTGACCGTCCTCGGGGAGGCGGACTACCGCGAGGCTCTGCTGGAGAAGCTGTTCGAGGAGTCGACGGAGCTGCGCGAGGCCGCGGTGACCGAGGTGGCGGAGGAGATCGCCGACGTGCTCGAAGTGCTGCGGGCCATCGCCAAGGTCCACGGGCATGAGTGGATGGACATCGAGAAGGTCGCGGAGGCCAAACGAGCAGGGCGGGGGGCGTTCCTCGAACGGCTCTACCTCGACTGAGAGTGCCGCCGAGCCGGCCCTCTGGTCTCAGGAGAGACAGGCGAGGGTCAGGGCCGGGGGCGGTGGTTAGCCGTACTGGGGCTTTGGCAGGATCTGGCGGCGGCCGTCGTGTGCTTCCGGCAGTTCGGCCGACTGGGTGGCGAGCATCGTGGAGCCCCCAACGCCTGGTGCCGAGAGCCTCGTCGGAAAGTAACGTGGCCAGCGCACAGCGCCCGGCGGGTAACCTCCCCCCGACGTAGGCCCTCCGAGCCGAGTTCAAGCGGTGGTCATCAACTGGAGTGGCTAGAACAGCGGCAATGTCTGCTCAGCGTCGCCCAAGGGCACACCCGCCACGTTATGCAGCCCGGCAACAGTCAATGCATCCCCGTGGGGCAGTTCATGAATGAGCATGCCAAGAAGGAGCCCGGCGCCGACCGCGTCCCACAGGGCGCGGTGCGGTTGTCCGCCGGTCAGTTTGGTCACCTCGTCGCTGAGTTCGTAGTAAGCGAGGAGTGCGGTCAAGGATCGCCGCTGAGTGCCTCCGTGGATGAGGCGGGCGAGTTTGAGCGTGTCGACGAGGAAGGCCGGGTGGATGTCGGGGCAGCGCAGTGACAGCAGCCGCCAGTCCACGTTGACGTTGTGGCCGACGATGGTCGTCCCGTTCAGTCGGCCGGCCAGCTCCGGTTCAATGGCATCCAGTGGTGGGGCCAGGCCAAGCACGTCGTTGGTCAGGCCGGGCGAGGACCAGGGGCGGCGTTGGATGCGCCGCCCCGGGTTCACCATCGAGTTGTAGGCGCCTTGCATATTTGGGCGCCCATCGACCAGCGGGACGACTCCGACCTCCAAGATCGCCTCGTGCTCATGGTCCTGGCTGCCGCTGCCCTCAAGGTCGAAGGCGACCAGAGGCGCGGTGTTCCATGGCTGGTCGTGCATGGTGTGGCTCTCCTGCGTCAATCGTCTTCGTGACGGGCTGCGGCGGTGAGCCGGTCCCGCGCCTGGTTAAGTTGCGCCTGCTCCTCGGGGCTTAACTCGTAGCCTTGCAGAGCGCGGCCTCGCACCGCTGGACCTGAGCCTCACCGACGGGTGGCCACGGTTCTCGGTCGCTCCGGACGGCTGCGGCGGGCCATGAAGCGGAGAGCCAGGTACGTTTCACCCGGGTGGTGTCTCGCGTGTCCACCGGGGTGGCTCTCGCCTGGCGGCTTCGATCGCCGCGCGGGTGGGACGTCCGACCGACTCGGGGACCCGGTCGAGGGGGATGCCGAGTGCCTCAGCCCAGAGGTCGCGCCAGGAGAGCCGCCGGGCGGCTTTCCGCTCGGCGCGGTGACGGCGACGGTCGACCTCCGCCCGGGCCGCGGACTCGTCCCGCAGCCACGGCGGGGTTTTCCGGAGCAGCCCCGCGACGTGGTCGGCGGCCCAACGGCCGCTTGCCGGACGGAGCCGCCGGATCACGTCGGCGGGTATGCCGAACATCTCGGCCACAGACTCGTCGGACAGCCGGGAGGCCACTCGGGCGGCCTGGTCGACGGCGGCTCGCTCGGCTCGGTGCCGCTGGGAGACTTCTTCGGCGGCACGCCGTTCCTCCGTGTGGACGGCTCGTTGCAACTCCACCTCCGCCCGCGCCCGCAGTAGCCAGGGAGGAGATGAGGAGACTGCCTCGCGGAGGAGGGGAGCCAGTAGGTGGCCGCCGAACTGGGGCAGCTCGGCTGGGACCATCTCAATGGGCACACCCAGCTCCCGTTCCGCGTCCCGTGGCGAGACCAGGAGACGCATGAGCTCCACTGATCTCGGGGTGAGTTCGGCGAGCATCGCCTCCAGTTCGGTACGAGAGAGGCGGGCATCGCGCAGGATCTCGGTGAGCGGTGGGACACGGGGGGCCGCCATGCGCTGAAGGGGTCTGAGAGGCCCCGGCCAGACGCCGGCGGCGGCCATCAGCGCAGCGGTCCACAGGAGGACCCGCACGCAGTCCGCGTCGAGGGCGGGCTTGATCGTCTCTATCTCCGCGCGGGCCACGACGGCGCGTGCGAGGTTCAGCTTGCGGGTCTGAACGGCCTTCCTGGCGGCCTCGGAGCGGGAGACCGCCCGCGCAGCGGCGCGTAGCTCGGCGTCCGCGCGGACGTGGTCGGCCAGAGCGTCCACGTCAGCGGCACGGTAGTAGCGGACGGTGAGGGTCCGGCCGTACTTCCGGATCTCCTCGGTGGCCACGGGTGCCAGACCGGCGGCGGCGGTGATCCGTTTGAAGCGGTCGGCAGAGACGCCGAGCCTGGCCGACGCCTCGGTAATGGTGCAGCGGCGCTCCGCGGCGAGTAGTCGCCGGAAGTGCTCGATGTCGGCTTCGGCCGCCCTGACGGAGACGGGATCGAAGGTCCGGTCGGGAAGGCGCCGGAGCAGGCCGGTCGTGGCCGCGAGCTCGATCTCCCAGACGCTGAGCCCGAGCGACTGCCGGACCGCGTTCCTGCCCAGGCCCCGTGCCATGGCCCACCTCCCGTGTCGGACGCCAGTGTGCCGGGCCGCCACGACATTTCAGTGAGTCGTTGTCTCGCGGCGGAAAGTAACCGAGATGCCGTCGTGGGTGTCGCAGACGTCATCACCCAGTGGATCGCCGTTACCGGTGACGGCGGCTTCACACTGTGCGCTGCGCCGTAGGGCGCAGGTGCGCGGGGTGATGGCAGCCGGGTGCCCACAGCCGGTGGCGCATGGCCACTCGCTCGTCAGGGACCGGCCTGCACCTCCGACGTGGGGGAAAGCTGAGTCGGCCGCTGAAAAACCGGTCGCTGTGCGGGGTGGGCTGCTTCTACGCTCAACAACCATGACCTTCGAGTGGGCTCCGCTGGGCAAGGGCGACGTCGGGGCGTGGGCGGAGTTGCTGGTGGCGATCGATGCGGTCGATCAGGTCGGGGGGAGAGCCGACGCGGACGACCTCGCCGAGGATCTCGCCAACCCGTTGCTCGATCCCGTCGAGGGCACGCTGGGGGCGTGGGAGTCCGGCCGGCTGGTCGGGTACGGGGTGACCATGGCTCGGGCCGCGGCCGACCCGGTTCATCGGGTGAGCCTGTGGGGCGGGGTCCATCCGGAGTACCGGCGCCGGGGGCTGGGGGGTCACCTGCTGGAGTGGGCGATCGGCAACACCCCGGTGCTGCACGAGCGCCGTTTTCCCGGGCAGCCGCTGGAACTCCATGTCGAGGTGGACACCCGCAACGAGGGCCTGCGGGCGCTGGTCGCCGGGGCCGGGATGGAGCCGGCCCGGTGGTTCTACGGGATGACCCTCGACCTGGGCGCCGAGTTGCCGGAGGTCTCACCGCCGGAGGGGCTCCAGATCATCACCTATCGGGACGAGCTGGAGGATGCCGTCCGGGAGGTGCGCAACCGCTCGTTCGTCGACCACTGGGGGAGTGTCCGGCACACCGCGGAGTCCTGGCGGAACACCATCGTCGGGGTGAAGGTGTTCCGGCCGGAGGGGTCCTTCGTCGCGCTGGACGCGTCGGGGGAGAGCGTGGGCATTCTGCTCACCCACTGTTTCGAAGCCGACACCGAGGCGACCGGGGTCCGCGAGGCGTGGATCCAGATCATCGGTACCCTGCGCGAGTGGCGGGGGCGTGGGGTGGCGAGCGCGCTGCTCGCGCACGCGCTGGGCGAGTTCCGCGCGCAGGGGTACGACAAGGCCGGGCTGGGGGTGGACGCGGACAACCCGACCGGGGCCCTCGGCATCTACACCCGCGCCGGGTTCGAGATCGCGCACCGCACGGTCGACTACGGGCTCCCGCTGGTCCCGGCGGTGACGTGACAACCGGGGTCTCGGTGACGTGACAACCGGGGTCTCGGTGACGTGACAACCGGGGTCTCAGTGCTTGCGTTTCCTGCCGCGGCCACTGGGGCGGCCACGCGCGCCGGGTGCGGGGCTTGGCACGAGGCGGAGCCGGCCGCTCCGGGCCAGCATCGGCTCGTACACCAGCGCGCGCAGCTCCTCCAGGGCCGCTCGCGCGGGATGCCCCGAATCCAGCACCTCCGCGATGAGTTCGGTCGCGTCCCTGCCGGCCGACTCGCGGAGCTGCCCCATGACGGCCTCGGGGCCGCCCAGCTCCAGCAGGAGGATCAACCCCTCGGCGAGTAGCAGTGAGTGCTCGTCGGTGCTGAGATCCTCGGGGTGTAGCTTTCCCGCCTCCAGGAGGGCGGTCAGGACGACGGGCCCCAGCACCGGATCATGTCGGAGCCTCGCCTGCATCGACCGGCCGTCGGGGAGCGTCTCCACCAGGGTGGAGAGCATGGCGGAGGCGCGGGTACGGAAGGGGCAGGCGCGTATGGCGTCCAGAAGCGGCTCGACGTCACCTCCGTGCGCCGCCAGCCAGCCTTCAAGCTCGGCCGCCGCCGTCTCCTGGGTGTAGTGCTGGGCGAGCACCCCCAGCAGTTCGCCTGCCGTGGCGTCCGCCAGCTCCCCGAGCAGCGGGGCGTCCCGCCCGTCGGCGAGCAGCCGCTCCCGTACGGCTCGGGTGCCCAGGGGTGTCAGCCGCACCAGCGGGCCGGGCTCCGCCAGGCGTGGCAGGAGCCGGGCGCGTGCCTCGGGCGGCAACGGCAGATCGTCCTCGGTGAGTTCGGTGAGTTCGGTGAGTTCGGTGAGCTCGGCGAACTCGGCGAACTCGGCGAGAACGCCGGGACGCAGGTCGCTGGAGTACAGCTCGTCGGGCACGCCGTGGCTCGGCTCGACGGCACCGAGGCCGGCAAGGACGTCGAACACCGCGAGCAGATCCCTCTCGACCCCACGACGCCAGAGGTCCTGACGGAAGTCGTCCTCCTCGGAGTCGAGCAGGAAGTACTCCTGGCAGGCCAGCCATACGGTCTCCTGCAGCCGGGCCACGGGCATCGGGATCGGCATGCCGTACATCGTGTTCAGCACGTCGGGCAGCAGCAGGTCGAACGCCGTGACGAGCATCGAGGAGCCGGACCACCCGAAGATGGGCGTGCAGATCGCGGGGCCCAGCTCGAAGACCGCCTCGAACGCGCGCCGCCACAGCGCCTCCGGGTCACGCAGGACGGGGGCGGCCTTGGCCACCGAGACCAGGCGGCCCTTGCGCACTCGCACCAGGCCGGTCTTCTTCGCCCACGCCAGCAGGAGGCTCACCCGGGGCATCTCGGCGGAGCTGCGTACCCGCAGATCCTGCTCCCCGGTGCCCAGCAGCGCTGCCAGCTCGCGGGCGTCGGCCAGCCGCAGGTTTCCGGTCTTGGTGAGGGGCTGCCCGCCCGCCCCCACCCAGCCGGTCAGGGCGGCCAGCTGTCGTACGACCTCGCTCCGGGCGGCCTCGGCGGCGAGTTCGGCGGCGGACGGGAGGGCGACGGGATTCTGGGGGAAGGCCCGCTCGTCGTGGGGTCCGGCGCCGGTGAACTCGGCCTCGAGAAGTTTGTCGAGCACGTCGGCGTCGACCTGTATCCGGCCCGCGTTGACATCGCGCTGGAATCCGGCCAGGGCCCTTTCACTGTCGAGGACGATGCCGTTGTCGAGGGCGGTCTGCGCCCAGAACTTCCCGATGCCCTGCCGGGTCGGGTCGGCCAGCGCCGCCGGATATTCCGCCGAGGCCTCGGCCACGGCCGCCTCCAGCTCCGCCGGGGAGGCGCCCCGAGGGTCGCGCAGGCCGGACGCGGCGAGGTAGCGCAGGAGCGTCAGCAGGCTTTCCGGCGCGGTGGCGAGGACATCCCGCTCGGCCATCAGGTGCCGGGGAATCCATTCCAGCAGGAAACGCCGCACCTGTCGCGCGTTCCAGCAGGCCAGCCGCCCGTCGCGGCTGCGGTGCCGCGCGTCCAGGGCCGCCATCAGCATCGCCTCGTCGGCCCGCAGGCCGTGCTCATCCGCCCAGGCGAGGCAGCGGCGGACCAGCAGGTCCTTCGCCGACTCGAACTCCTCGGCCTCATCCGGATCGAAATGCGTCCGCACCATGAACCCCCGTACTCATGTTGCCGTGACCAGGTCGAGTCGCTCGTTCTCGACCGCTCTCGCTGTCCGTGTCATGTCCCGGACGTTCCTTTCCGCCGGGACGGTGTGTGCGGGTCGGTGGCCAGGCCGGCCAGGAGGTCGTTGAGGACACGTTCCCTTCGGCACGCACGGACCTATCGTGCCATCACCGCTGACAGCGCGGGATCCAACGGAGCCGGTACGGGCGGCCGGTAGGGGAACCGCTGAGGCAGTCGTCCCGTTTTCTCCAGCGCTTCCGTCGTCTCCCGGAAGTGAGGAGTTCGGCCGCACTGTCCACGGGCGATCTGCTGAACGTCCCCACGCTCGTGATGGGGAGGATGTCAAGACTTCGCGTACAGGGCCTGCCAGTAGTGGCTCCACGGGGTTCCCCAGCCGTCCGCGACGAGTCGCCAGTCGTCGCCGGGCCGGTAGACCTCGACGAAACGCTTGGACTGGGCCTGGACCGCCTCGCTGTCGTGGATGTCGATGATCTCGCGGAGCAGACCGGATTCGAGGGCCTGCCGGACCACGGCCTGCCCCTCGTAGTGTCCGTCCAGGTCCGGGTCCAGGTACTTGCCGACCGGGTTCTTCGTGTAGAAGTGCGTGGTGATGTCGTCGATGAGGGACAGGTAGTTCCGGACCGTGTTCGCGGGCATCTCGGCGAACGAGTCGATGTTGACGCACAGGTCGAAGGGCTCACCGCCGGAGAGGGTGTCCACCTCGTCGATCCCCAGGAACCTGATCTTCTCGAACTGCTCGCCGCTCAGGACGGTGCGCAGATACTCACGGGAGAGCCTCAGGCAGTTCTCCAGGTCGATGATGAGGTATTCCGCGACATCGTGGTTCGACAGGATGGTGTGGCAGGACCGGCCGTATCCGGTGCCGATCTCCAGGATCCGGGCGCCGTCCATTTTCACGGATCGTGCCATGAAATCGAGCTCAAGAACCGCCTGCAGATAGTCCAGGCAGATCGACTCGCCCTTCAGGGTGACCGCGATGGGCTCTCCCACCTGGCGGTTCCGGATCCGGAGCAGGCACTCCCAGTTTTCCGGCGACAGCTGGCGGCCAAGGTTGTGGATGAGCGTCTTCAGATATCTCTGCCCGTTGACCTCTGGGTTCCAGAGTGCGATTTTGTAGTTTATCTGGCTGGATTTGAAACGGCTCAGATCGGGGGCGTCGCCCAGTGTGAGATTAGTCTTGTTGATATGTGCCCACTGGGGGCTCTGGCCATATTTATGGCTCATTTTCTGCTCTTTCTCAGGGGGGCGACTCACGCTACGCGGGGCGTCACCCCACGTTCGCACGAGTATCGCGCACCGAGCGTGGTCGCGCCTAGATCGCTTCCCGGCTCACTCGGGGACGGGAACCCCGGCGTTCCGGGGCTCTCTGGAGCGGGCGGCGGCGTTCGCCGATCCCGGTGTCGACGCCGATCGCGGTGCCGGTGTCGATCGCGGTGCCGGTGTTGATTGCGGCCCCGGTGCCGACCGTGGTCCCGACATTGATCGCGGTTCCGGCGCCGATCGCGGTTCCGGCGCCGATCGCGGGTGCGATCCTGACAGGGGGTTGCCGGTGGCGCGGCTGAACGCCCAGGTCGGTACGGGGGTGTTACCTGTACGACGGCGGGATGTACTCACAGTTCCACGAGTTGTTGTCAATAAATTTATCCGATTGTGACATATCAACTATAAGATCACGTTTCATGATCACGAACCTCCCTGTGTCGGGCGGACCATCGGCTTGGCCGTGACGTGGGAATCCGGTCGTCGAGGTGCCGACCGGGTGGTTACGCACGGTTGCCCGCTGACACGGTGGGGCTCGGTGAGCTAGGAATGGTGTCGCTGAACAAGACGCTCGCTGACCGGTTCGGAACGTGAAGGAATTCGGGATTGTCGATGCTTTTGCCGTTGGGTCGCCGAGTTTTCCGTGGTGCCGGACCCGATGAAACCGCCAGTTCTCCACGAATAGCAGGCCGCCCGCTCCGTTCTCCCACCACAGCCCCGTCGAGAACGACCCCCGTCTGAAGATTCCACGAAGTGGGGGAGTGGTTCACATCAAATGGACGCGCATCACTCTGCCGCTGTGCAAGACCCGGGTCGCCAGACTAAACGAGGATGTAGTAAATGCTGGCATCGCAGCATCGCAGCGTACTTGATGTCTTGAAGGGGTTGCTCGCCGAGAGCAGCGCGGGAAACGGCCGGTTGGTGTTGGTCAGCGGGGGGCTGGCGAGCGGGAAGACCGAGTTGCTGCACGAGTTCTCGCGGGTCGCGGCCGATTCCGGCGCGTTGCTGCTCAGCGCCACCGGGTCCGTGGGGGAGAACACCCTCCAGGCGGGCATGATCGACCAGTTGTTCCACGGCGCGGGGCTGCCGCCGGAGGTCTCGGACCAGGTGTCACGGCTGATCCGGCGGCACACCGTGACGACCGACGCCACCCGGCAGGCGGAGGCCGAGGTCGTCCGCGAGATCGGCGATGTCCTGCTGGAGCTGTCCAGGGAGCGCCCGGTGGTCATCGGCGTCGACGCCGTCCATCTCGTGGACGGCCTCTCGCTCCGGCTGCTCCTCTATCTGTGCCGCAGGATAAGCTCCGCCCGCATTCTGCTGATCATGAACGAGTGGGATCTGCCGCAGTCCACGATCCCGTCCTTCTACGCCGAGGTCACCCGGGGGTTCCATCGCCGGATCTGGCTGACCCCGCTCTCGGCCTGCGACATCGCCGAGGTGCTGCCCGCACCGATGGATCCGGCTCTCGCCACCGCACTCCACCGGCTGAGCGGTGGGAACCCGATGCTGGTCAACGCCCTGATCGATGATCACCACGCCGATCCGGGCGGCAGGACCGCCGCCGACGGTACGGCGCGGCCGGCGGTCGGGGTGGCGTACGCCCAGGCAGTGATGGCGTGTCTGCACCGGTGGGAGCCGGAACTGCTCGGGGTGGCCCGGGCACTGGCGGTCCTGGGGGAGCCGAGCTCCGCCGGGCTGACCGGCGGCCTGGCGAAGATCAACCCGAAGGCCGCCGAGCGGGCGGTGGAGGCCATGACCGAGGCGGGCCTGCTGGCCGGCGGCTGGTTCCGGCACCCGGTGGCCGCCGCGGCGGTGCTGGACGGCATCGGTGCCGAGGAGCGTTCGTGCCTGCACGTTCGCGCGGCCGGGCTGCTGTACCGGCGAGGGATGTCCACCACGAAGATCGCGGCGCATTTCGTCGCCGCGGACAGGGCGCCGGAGGACTGGGCGACCGGGGTGCTGCGGGACGCGGCCGAGCAGGCGCTGGCCGGCAACGAGGTGGCCGTGGCCGTGCAGTGCCTGGAGCTGGCCCTGCGCTCGGTCCGCGACGAGGGCGAGCGTCTGGCGATAACGAAGGTGCTGGTCCGGGCGCTGTGGCGGGTCAACCCCTCGGCGGCCGCGCTGCATCTGCCGCTGCTGCGGGAGGCCCTGCAGCAGGGCTGCCTGTTCGGCCAGGACGCGGCGGCCGTGGTGCGGCACTCGCTGTGGAACGGCGACGTGCAGACGGCGTCGAGGGCGATGGAGGCGCTGACCGCGACCCCCGATCTGCTGAACGTCCAGACCGCCGCCGAGCTCCACCTCACCTACCAGTGGTTCTACGGGACGTCGCGGGGTCCGCACGGGAGGTTCGACACCGCCTCCGCCTGGGGCGACGAGGCCCGGAGGATGACCACGATCTGGACGCACGGCGACAACGAGGCGGCGCTGGTGAGCGCCGAGAACATCCTGCAGAGCTGCCGGCTCGGCGAGACCACCCTGGAGGTGGTGGCCATCGCCATGCTGACCCTGATGTACGGGGGCAGGATGGAGCGGGCCATCCACTGGTGTGACGAGCTGATCGACGAGGCGGTCCGCAGCGGCACACTCACCTGGCAGGCCGTGCTCGGCGCCGTCCGGGCCGATATCGCGCTGCGGCAGGGGGAGGTGGTGGTCGCCGCGGCCAGGGCGCAGGCCGCCCTGGAGCTGATGCAGGTGCAGAGCTGGGGCATCCTGATCGGCTACCCGAGGACGACGCTGCTGCTGGCCAACACGGCGATGGGGCGGTACCAGGAGGGAGCCGAACTGCTGCAGCAGCGGGTGCCCGACGAGATGTTCGCGACCCTGATCGGCCTGCTCTACCTGCACGCGCGCGGTCACTACTATCTGGCCACCGATCGGGTGCTCGCCGCGATCAGCGACTTCCAGACCTGCGGCAGGCTCATGCAGGACTGGGAGCTCGACCGGCCGATGCTGGTCCCCTGGCGCAGCGATCTGGCCGAGGCGAATCTCCGGCTCAGCCGCTGGGGGGTGGCCCGCGACCTGGTGGGGGAGCAGATCGACCGGCTGAAACCCATCGACCTGCGGACCCGGGGCATCTCCCTGCTGATCCTGGCCGCCGCCAGCGGGCTCGCGCAGCGCCCCGCGCTGCTGCGCGAGGCGGTGGACTGCCTGCGGACGGCGGGCGACCGGCTGCTGCTGTCCCGGGCGCTGACCGATCTGGGCGCGGCCCTCCAGCAACTCGGTGAGAGCGACGAGGCCCAGCCGCTGAACTGCCGGGCGATGCGGGAGGCCGCGATCTGCTACTCCGGCGTGCTGCCCCTGCGGCTCAGCCGGAGCTGGAGCACCGGCCCCGTCCTGCCGGACCCAGGGGAGACCGCCGAGGAGAGCAACCCGCTGGCGCTCAGCGACTCGGAGTGCAGGGTGGCGGAGCTGGCCGCGCTCGGGCACACCAACCGGGAGATAAGCCGGACGCTGCACATCACGGTGAGCACCGTCGAACAGCATCTGACCCGCGTCTACCGGAAACTGGGCGTGAAGAGCCGGGCCGATCTGCCTCCGGAACTCGCGCCCCCCGACCGGCGGGCGTCCGCCGGACCGCCCGAGGCGGGATCGAGAGCCAAGTCGGGCATGCGCGGAATCGCAAAGTGAACAGTCCGCCCAATCCCAGGAGTCATCTATGCCAGTCACGTCGTCGTGCCGGATCTGCTCGGGCACGGTTCGCGAGTTCCTCGATTTCGGAAGGCAGCCTCTCTCCGACGCGTTCGTGACGCCGGAGGACTTCGACCGGGAGTTCTTCTTCACCCTCGCCGTGGGGATCTGTGAATCGTGCACGATGGTGCAGCTCATGGAGGAGGTGCCGCGTGACCGCATGTTCCACGAGAGCTATCCGTACCTCTCCTCGGGCTCGGCCGTCATGCGCGAGCACTTCCAGGCCGTCGCCAAGCGTTTCCTGGCCACCGAGTTCACCGGCCCCGACCCGTTCATCGTCGAGCTCGGCTCGAACGACGGCACCATGCTCCAGGTGATCGCCGAGTCGGGCGTCCGCCACCTGGGGGTGGAGCCGTCCGGCGGGGTGGCGGATCTGGCCGCGGCCAAGGGCGTCCAGGTGCGCAAGGACTTCTTCGAGGAGGAGACCGCCGCCGACATCCTCGCCGACGAGGGACCGGCCGACGTCATCTACGCCGCCAACACCCTGTGCCACATCCCGTACATGGAGTCGATCCTCCGCGGGGTCGACACGCTGCTGGCGCACGCAGGGATCTTCGTGTTCGAGGACCCGTACTTCGCCGACATCCTGGAGCGCACGTCGTTCGACCAGATCTACGACGAGCACTTCTTCTTCTTCACGGTCCGCTCGGTCCAGGAGATGGCGCGGAGATTCGGATTCGAGCTCGTCGACGCGGAGAGGCTCTCCGTGCACGGCGGCGAGGTCCGCTACACCCTGGCGCGTCCGGGGGCGAGACCGGTGAGTCAGGCGGTGACCGACCTGCTGGCCGAGGAGAGCGCGGCCGGGGTCACCGATCCGGCGACGCTGGAGGGCTTCGCCTCCCGGGTCGGGCTCATCCGCGAGCGGTTGCCGGCGCTGCTGGGCGAGCTGCGCGAGCGGGGCGAGCGGGTCGTCGGATACGGTGCCACCGCCAAGAGCGCGACGGTGACGAACTACTGTGGCATCGGCCCCGAGCTGGTCCCCTTCGTCTGTGACACGACCGCGGGCAAGCAGGGCAGGCTCACACCGGGGGCGCACATCCCGGTACGGAGCCCCGAGGCGTTCTGTGACCCCTACCCGGCGTACGCGCTGCTCTTTGCCTGGAACCACGCGCAGGAGATCATGGAGAAGGAGAAGGAGTTCCGCGAGGCGGGCGGCAAGTGGATCCTCTACGTCCCCGAGGTGCGCGTTGTCTGACCGGCCGCTGGTCGTGGTCCTGGGCGCCTCGGGTTTCGTGGGCTCCGCCCTGGTGGCGGAGCTGGTCCGGCGGGACGTCCGGCTGAGGCTGGTGGCGCGGAGGCCCGCCGTGGTCCCCCCGGGCCACGCGGCTGAGGCCGAGGTCGAGGTTCGTACCGCGGATCTCACCGTCGCGGGTCAGGTCGCCGAGGCGATCGCCGGTGCGGACGCGGTGATCAACCTGCTGCTCTACACCGGCGGCGGCGGGACCTGGCGGGCGGCGGAGGACGAGTCGCCGGGGGAGCGGGTGAACGTCGGCGTGGTACGCGACATCGTCACGGCCATCCGGGCGGAACGCCGGGACGGCCCACCCCCCGTGGTCCTCTTCCCCGGATCGACCTCCCAGGTCGGCCCGCGGGCGGAGGCCAGGATCGACGGCACCGAACCGGACGCCCCGGTGACCGCCTACGACCGGCAGAAGCTGGCCGCCGAGCGGGAGCTGAAGGCCGCCACAAAGGAGGGCCTGCTGCGCGGGGTCACGCTCCGGCTCGGCACGGTGTTCGGCGGCCGGGTCTCCCCGACCGCCACCGACCGGGGGGTGGTGACCACCATGGCGCGCCGCGCGCTGGCGGGTGAGCCGCTGACCGTGTGGAACGACGGAACGGCCGAGCGCGACCTGCTCTACGTCGAGGACGTGGCCGGCGCCTTCCTGGCCGCGCTCGACCACGCCGACTCCCTCGCGGGCCGGCACTGGCTCATCGGTACCGGCGGCGGTCGCAGCGTGCGCGACATCTTCACGACCATCGCGGAGACCGTGGCCGCCCGAACCGGGGCGCCCGCGGTCCCGGTCGTCTCGGTGCCGGCGCCGCCGGACGCCACCGGTATGGACTTCCACAGCGTCGTCGCCGACCCGGTCGCCTTCCACACGGTCACCGGATGGCAGGCCCGGGTGCCGTTCCGCGAGGCGCTGGAGCGCACCGTCTCCTCGCTGACCTGTGAGGACGGGGTGCCGGACGGTCCGCCGCCCTGACGAGGTTCTCGGCGACCCCTATCTTGCGCGCGGGCGACCCCTACCTGGTTGACCCCGCACCGGCGGTCCGAGCATGCTGGACCGCACTCCGTGACCGTCCGTCATCCTCGACCGATTGGTGACTGCTGTGACCGAACACCCCCCGGCGGCGCGGCCGTAATGGAATCCCGCGCGCTCGCCGTCACCGGCGCTTTCGAATTCACTCCCGAGGTGTTCCCCGACGAGCGGGGTCTCTTCGTCTCCCCGTTCCAGGAGGCGGCGTTCGTCGAGGCGGTCGGACACCCGCTCTTCCCGGTCGCGCAGACCAGCCAGAGCGGTTCCGTACGCGGCGTGCTCCGCGGGATCCACTTCACCCTCGCTCCGCCGGGGACCGCCAAGTACGTGCACTGCACACGGGGGAGCGCACTGGACATCGTCGTCGATCTCCGGGTCGGCTCCCCGACGTTCGGCGTGTGGGACCAGGTGATGCTGACCGGTGAGAGCTTCCGCTCGGTGTACCTCCCGCCGGGGCTCGGCCACGCCTTCGTCGCGCTTGAGGACGACACCGTGATGTCTTACCTGCTCTCGCAGCGGTACCGGAAGGAGAACGAGTTGGCGCTCTCGGCCTTCGACCCGGAGCTCGGGCTGCGGCTGCCCGAGGGACTGGCGCTGATCCAGTCGGAGCGGGACCGGGAGGCGCCCACGCTGGCGAAGGCGCGGGCGCTCGGCATGCTGCCCGACCACAAGGAGTGCCTGCGGATCGAGGACACCTTCCGGCAGGTGTGACGACGGCGTGCGGGAGCCGGTCGCGGCCCGGGGGGCGGCTCTGGGCCCAGGGGCGGGGAGCGGTTCTGGGCTCAGGGGAGCCCCGTCTGGGTTCAGGGGAGCTGCTCTGGGCTCGGAGGAGCCCCGAGCCACAGCCATAGGAAGTCGCGGCCATAAAAAGCCGTGACCGTAGGAAGTCGCGGCCATAAAAAGTCGCGGCCATCGGAAGATGAAAATTCGTATTAAAGGAGCCAGCATGGCCGTACCCTCCCGGCGGCAGACTCGTTCACCGTTGCAGGTGCGGCTCGCGGAATCCGTGCTCTCCCCGGGAGGGTGGTTCGCGACACTCGACGAGTTCCACCGGTGGCTGTCCGAGGCGGCGAACCGTACGTACATGAACGTGCGGAAGGTCCCGTTGACCGGGCTGTCCGGCTGGGAGGTGGAGCGGCACACCGGCAACATCCGGCACCGGACGGGAAAGTTCTTCAGCGTCGAGGGCCTGGATGTCCACGTTCCCGATCGACCTGTCTCCCACTGGTCACAGCCGATCATCAACCAGCCGGAGATCGGCATCCTGGGCATCCTGGTCAAGGAGATCGACGGAGTCCTGCACTGCCTCATGCAGGCCAAGCACGAACCGGGCAACCACAACGGCCTGCAGCTCTCTCCCACCGTGCAGGCCACCCGGAGCAACTACACCCGGGTGCACCGGGGCAGGCCGGTCCCCTATCTGGACTACTTCCTCGACACCTCCGGCCACGAGGTGATCGCGGACATCCGCCAGTCCGAGCAGGGCGCCTGGTTCTACCGGAAACGCAACCGGAACATGGTCGTCGAGATCGCCGGGGAGATCGAGGTCGCCGACGGCTTCTGCTGGCTGACCCTCGGCCAGCTGCACACTCTGATGTCGGTGCCGGATCTGGTGAACATGGACGCGCGGACCGTACTGGCCTGCATGCCGTTCTCAGGAGCCGAGCTGACCTCGGTGCTGGCCACGGCACTGGCTACGGCGCCGGCCACGGCATTGGCCACGGCACTGGCTACGGCGCCGGCCACGGCATTGGCCACGGCGCCGGCCACGGCATTGGCCACGGCACTGGCTACGGCGCCGGCCACGGCATTGGCCACGGCGCCGGCCACGGCATTGGCCACGGCACCGGCCACGGCGCCGGCCGCAGCACTGGCTATGACACCGGCCGCGGCGTCGGCCGCAGCACTGGCTATGACACAGGCCGCGACGCTGGCCACGGCACCGGCCGCGACGCCGGCGGGTGAGGCGGACGGCGAGTTCCGTGCCGCGCTCGTCCGCTCCTGCGATCCGGGCGAGGCCGGTCCGCACACCATGGGGGAGGTGCTGAGCTGGATCACCGACATGCGCACCAGGACCGACCCGCAGGTCAGGCTGATCCCCCTCGACGAGGTGCGGGGATGGCGGCGGACGGACGAGCTGATCTCCCACGAGACCGGCCGCTACTTCGACGTCGTCGGGGTGAGCGTGGAGGCGGGCGGGCGCGAGGTCGGCCGCTGGGACCAGCCCATGATCGAACCCTTCGGGACCGGGGTCATCGCGTTCCTGGTCGGGGAGATCGACGGGGTGCTGCACGCCCTGGTGCACGCGCGGGTCGAGCCGGGCTACGCCGACGTGGTGGAGCTGGGGCCGACCGTGCAGTGCACCCCGGAGAACTACGACCACCTGCCCGCCGGGGCGCGCCCGCCCTTTCTCGACGAGGTGCTGGAGGCCGGCCCTGAGCGCGTCCGGTTCGAGACGATCCTGTCGGAGGAGGGCGGGCGCTTCCACAACGCCCGCAACCGCTATCTCATCGTGCACACCGACGGGGCCGCCGGGATCGACCATCCCGAGTACCGCTGGCTGAGCGTGTCCCAGCTCGGGGAGCTGCTGCGGCACAGCTTCTACCTCAACATCCAGGCGCGCAGTCTCCTGTTCTGCCTGACGAGCCTGACGGGCCTGACGGGCCTGACGGGCCTGACGGGCCTGACGGGCCTGACGGGCCTGACGGGCCTGACGGGCCTGACGAGGCTGATCAGCCTGACTACAACGACGCCAGCACCTCTCGCAGCGCGCTGATCACCCTGTCCTGGACGTCGCCGGGCAGTGACGGGTACATCGGAAGCGAGAAGATCTCACCGGCCAGCTTCTCGGTGACGGGCAGGCTGCCCCTGCCGTAGCCGAGGTGGGCGAACCCGGTCATGGTGTGGACCGGCCACGGGTAGCTGATGTTCAGCTGGATGTCGTACGCCTTCAGCGCCTCGATGATGTCGTCGCGGCGAGGATGGCGCACCACGTAGACGTAGTAGACGTGGTCGTTGCCCTCGGCGAGCGCGGGAAGGACGAGTTCGGTGTCGCCGAGGCCGTCGGCGTAGCGGGCCGCCACGGCGCGCCGGTCGGCGATGTACCGGTCGAGCCGGCCCAGCTTGCGGCGCAGGATCTCGGCCTGCAACTCGTCCAGCCTGCTGTTGTGGCCGGGGGTCTCGACGACGTAGTAGGTCTTCTCCATGCCGTAGTAGCGCAGCCTGCGCAGGTTCCGCTCGACCTCGTCGTCGGAGGTGAGCGTCGCGCCGCCGTCCCCGTAGGCGCCGAGCACCTTGGTCGGGTAGAAGGAGAACCCGGCCGCCTTCCCCATCGATCCCGCGACGCGCCCGTGGTGGCGGGCGCCGTGCGCCTGTGCGCAGTCCTCGAAGATCATCAGGTCGTGCCTGGCCGCGAGCCGCTCCAGCGGCTCCATCTCGACGCACTGGCCGTACAGGTGGACCGGCAGCAGGCACCGGGTCCGCTCGGTGACGGCGGCCTCCACCTGGGCGGTGTCCATCAGGTGGTTCTCCGGGTGCACGTCCACGAAGACCGGCCTCGCGCCGATGGCGTCGATCGCGACCACCGTCGGCGCCGCGGTGTTGGAGACCGTGATCACCTCGTCGCCGGGGCCGACCCCCACGGCCTGCAACCCCAGCTTGATCGCGTTGGTGCCGTTGTCGACGCCGACGCAGTGCCCCACCCCGTGGTAGCCGGCGAACTCCGCCTCGAAGGAGCGGACACTTTCGCCGAGGACCAGCTGCCCTGACCGGAACACCGTCTCGACGGCGTCCATGATGTCCTTCTGCTCGTTGTCGTATTCCAGCAGATAGTCCCAGACACGCGTGGTCATGGCAGTCCCTTTCTCGAAGGCTCGGCCCAGCATAATGATCCACGAGAAGCGGGGGGAGCCCCCTGCCCCGGTGCCGTGAGGCGGTGGCGTCCGAAGGCCGATCAGTTCGACTGCCCGGCGTACAACGCCTCCTGACAAGGTCTAGGCGGGCACCACGATGGGAGTTCCGGCGACCGGGTCGGGGACGATCAGGCAGGAGAGGCCGAACACCTTCTCGACCAGTTCGGCGGTGACCACCGCGGTCGGGGGCCCCTCGGCGACGACGGCGCCGTCGGCCATGGCGATGATGTGATCGCAGAAGCGGCAGGCGAGGTTGAGGTCGTGCAGCACCGCGACGATGGTCTTGCCGGACTCGGCGTTGAGCCTGCGCAACAGCCGTAGCAACTCCACCTGATGGTTGATGTCCAAGAACGTGGTGGGTTCGTCGAGCAGCAGCAGGTCGGTGTCCTGGGCCAGCGCCATGGCGACCCAGACCCGCTGCCGCTGTCCGCCGGAGAGCGCGCGCAGCGGGCGGTCGAGCAGGCCGGCCGTGTCGGTCGCGGCCAGCGCCCGGGTCACCGCCTCATGGTCACGGTCGGTCCACCGGCGAAACCAGCCCTGGTGCGGGTAGCGGCCGCGGGAGACCAGGTCGGCGACCGTGATGCCGTCGGGCGCCACGGGGGTCTGCGGCAGCAGGCCGAGCATCTTGGCCACGTCGAGAGTGCTCAGTTCGGTGAGCGTCCTGTCGTCGAGATACACGGCTCCCCGGCGTGGCTTGAGGAGCCGGGCCAGGCCGCGCAGCAGCGTCGACTTGCCGCAGGCGTTGGCGCCGACGATCGCGGTGATCTTTCCGTCGAGTATGGAGACGTCGAGATCGGTGATGACAGCTCGATCGTCGTAGCCCAGGGACAGGCCTTCGGCGCGAAGACGGCTCATCCGCCTGCTCCTTGTCGGTTCGTGGTGGCGAGCAGCCACAACAGGTACGGCGCGCCGACCGCGCCGGTGACCACACCGGTGGGCAGCGCTGCCGGCAGCAGATGCACGGCGACCAGGTCGGCGGTCAGCAGGACCACCGCCCCCACCAGGGCCGCGGCGACCACGCCGCCGGTGGCGGGGCCCAGCAGCCGATTGGCGATCGGTCCCGCGACGAGCGCGACGAAGACGAGGGGCCCGGCCGCCGCGACGGCCAGCGCGACCAGGACCACGGCGGTGGCCAGCAGACCGGCGCGGGCGAGCTCGGTGGTCACGCCCAGTCCTCGCGCGGCGTCGTCGCCGAGTTCGAGCGCGCGAAGCTGCCGTTGCAGCAGCATGGCCAGGGGCAGCAGGACGACCAGTGCGCCGAGCAGGAGCCGCAGCTCGGTGTCGCCGGCCTGCCCGACCGAGCCGGTCAGCCAGTGAATCGCCTGGCGCGCCTCGAACAGCTGGGCGCGGGTCAGCACGAACCCGGTGAAGCCCTCGAAGCAGGCCGCCACGCCGATGCCGATCAGGATGAAGCGGTAGCCGCTCACGCCGTCGCGCCAGGCGAGCAGATACATCAGCAGCGCGGCCACGACGGCCCCGCCCAGCGCGAGCCCGGCTATGGCGATTCCGCTGACGTTCAGGAACACGATGCCGGTGACCGCGGCCAGACTGGCGCCGGCGGAGATGCCCACGAAGTCGGGTGAGGCGAGGGGATTGCGGAGCAGGTGCTGGAAGATCGTCCCGGACGCGCCGAGGGCGAGCCCGACCGAAAGCGCGGTCGCGGCGGTCGGGAGCCGCAGGCCCAGGACGACGAAGTCGAGGCTCGGGTCGTCGATCGTGCCCAGCAACGACCCGATCACCTCGGCGGCGGAGAGACGGAAACTGCCCACCATCATGGTCACCACGAACAGGGTGGCGACGGTCGCGGCCAACGCGAAGGTCACCACCACGATCCGGGCCGTACGGCGGCGCCGGGTGGCGCGGACGGCGTCGGAGACGGTCATGGAGGCGTCGTGAGTCGTGGTCATGCCGGTCACACCTCCGACAGCCGGCCGTAGCGCACGATCACGACGAAGACCGGCGCGCCGAGCACCCCGAGGACCACGCCGGCCTGTAGTTCCCCGGGGGCGCCCGCGACCCGGCCGAGCACGTCGGCCAGCAGCAGCACGATCGGCGCCAGCAGCATCGAGTATGGCAGGATCCATCGGTGGTCCGGACCGCAGAGCACCCGCGCGAGGTGCGGCACCACCAGTCCGATGAAGACGATCGGCCCGCAGGCCGCCGTGGCCGCGCCGGCGAGTATCGCGACGACCCCGAAGGCGACGGCTCTGGTGAGGCCGACCCGCCGGCCGAGCCCTCGCGCGACGTCCTCGCCGAGCGCGAGCCCGTTGAGCGCCCTGCCCAGGCACAGTGCCGCGACCAGGCCCGCGAGCAGGAACGGCGCGACCCCGGTCAGGATCGGCGCGTACCGGCCGGCGAGCGACCCGACCTGCCAGAAACGCAGCTCGTTCAGTGCGTCGACGTTGGTCATGATGATGCCCGAGGTGACGGAGCCGAGGCCGGCGGTGACCGCTGCGCCGGCCAGGGCCAGTTTGACGGGGGTGGCACCTTCGCGGCCCAGCGACGCGATCGCGTACACCAGCAGGGTCGCGACGATCGCGCCCGCGAAGGCGAACCATATGTACACGCCCACGCCCCGGATTCCCAGAACCGTGAACGCGAAGACCACGAGGACGGCCGCGCCGGAGTTGATCCCCATGATCCCGGCATCGGCCAGCGGATTGCGCGTGACGCCCTGCAGGATCGCGCCTGCGAGGCCCAGGGCGGCACCCACCAGGATGCCCAGGAGCGTGCGCGGCACGCGCAGCTCCAGGGTCACCGTACTGGTGATCGACTCATCGGCGTCGAGGCCGCCCAATGCCCGCAGAACGTCGGGCAGCCCGATGTCACGCGAGCCGAGGGTCACGCTGAGGAACGCCACCGCGGCGAGCAGGACGCAGAGCGCGGCGAGCCCGAGCCCGAGGACCGGGGCCCGCCGTAGTGAAAGCGTGCTGGACATCAAAAGGGGTCAGTCGCCGAGGTTCTCGTCAGCGACCTTGATCGCTTCGGTGAGCTTGTCCACCTCGGTGGCGAAATCGCCGAACGTGTGCAGCCAGTACGCCGGCCAGGCCGCCACCGCACCGGCCTTGGCCGCCTTGATCTTGAACCAGGTGGGCTGTTTCTTGCCCCACTCGGCGTTGACCGTGGGCGTGAAGGACCTGCCGTCCCACAAGATCAGGTCCGGCTGGTACTTGTCGGCGTTCTCCCAGCTGAGGTTCTCCCAGTACGGGAAACCCGGGTCCGGCTTGGCCGGATTGATCACCTTCAGGCCCCAGCGCTGGAAGTCCAGCAGTTCGGGCGCGTACTCGGGGTTGGCGACGTACAGCTTGTCGTCGGCGGGCGACATGCCGAGGACCGTCAGTCCGGGCTTGCCCGCGACCGCCGCCTTGAACTTCTCGACGGACTCTTCGAAACGCTTCTTGTTCGCGGCGATCTCGGGAGCGTCCACCTTGGCGCCCAGGCTCTTGGCGAGGCTCTCGTACCCCTCGGCCAGGTCCTCGATGGACTTGCCCTGAGCGACGCCCACCACCGGAGCCAGCTCGGCGAGCTTCTTGCTCTTCTCGTCGACCCCTTCCTCCAGGCCGCTGTGCGCCTTCTCCGCCGGCCACCAGTCCGCGACGATCAGATCCGGCCGCAACGCGGCCGCCTTTTCCACGTCGATCTTCCCCCACTCCTGGCCGAGGATCTCGATCCCGGAAAGGTCGAGGCTCTTCAGGTTGAGGTCGGTCTTGATCGACTCGTCGGCGTAGATGCCGACCGGTTTGATGCCGAATGACATCAGCGCGGCCGCCTCACCCGCGTGCGCGATGATCCGGGTAGGGATCTTGTCGGTCTTGACCGTCTCACCGGAGCCGTCGGTGAACGACCACGAGCTGGAGGACGAGGGCTGTGTGTTCGGGGAATTCTGTGTGTCCGGGGAGCTCTGTGTGTCCGGGGAGTTCTGCGCACCGCAACCGATGAGCACAGGGCCCAACGCCGCCACGACGAGAACCCGACGCAACGTGCGCATGCGGTGTTCCTATCTTGCAAAGGTAAACTTGCTACCAAGTTAGGTTAGCCTATCCAAATTTTCAACCCCTGGGCGGTGTAGCCGATCTCACCTTTCCCGCCGGATGCCTTCTGCCCACGCGGTTCGGGCCGGGCGTGACCCCGGATGGGTCTCCCGGGGCGTGTTCGCCCGCATCAGCCGTCGAGAAGCACGGCGACGGCCGGGTCTACCGGCGCGACTCCCAGGCCTTCCAGAGGTGGGCGTAACGGCCCCCGGCGGCGACCAGCCGTTCGTGGGGCCCCTCCTCGACGATCCGCCCGTGTTCCAGGACGACGACGCGATCGGCGGAGACGGCCTGGGTCAGGCGGTGCGCCACGATCAGGGTGGTCCTGCCGCGGGTGGCCGCGGCGGCCGAGTCCTCCAGCACGCGCGCGCCCAGGCTGCCCGCCTCCGCGGTGGCCTCGTCCAGTACGGCGACGGCCGGGTCGGCCAGTACCAGGCGGGCCAGGGCGAGCTGCTGCGCCTGGGCGGGGGACACCTCGTGGCCGCCCTCCCCGACCACGGTGTCGAGGCCCTCGGGCAACGCCTGTGCCCAGGCCAGCGCCCCGACCACCTCCAGCGCCGAGGTGACCTGCTCGGCCGTCGCCCCGGGGCGGGCCAGGCGCAGGTCCTCGACGAGGGGGCCGGCGAAGACGTGGGTCTCCTGCGTGATGATCGCGACGTGTCCGCGCAGCCTCGCGGTGTCCAGCGAGGAGGGCGCGACCCCGCCGATCAGCACGCTGCCGCCGCTCGGGCGCAGCGACCCGGCCGCGATGGCGGCCAGGGTCGATTTGCCCGCGCCCGTCGAGCCGACCAGGGCCACCCGGGCCCCGGCGGGGATGCGCAGGGTGACGCCGTGCAGGACCTCGGTGGAGCCGTCGTAGCCGAAGCGTACGTCGACCAGGTCGAGTGAGGCGTCGGCCGGTGACGCTCCCCCCTCGGGTTCCGGGTCGGACTCCAGCTGGACGACGCCGACCAGCCTGGCCAGGCTCGCCCCGGCCGCCTGCACCTCGTCGAAGACGAACAGCAACATGCCGATCGGGTTGAACAGCCGGTGGAACAGCACGGCCGCGGCGGCGGCCTCGCCGACGGTGACGGCGTCCGCGCGGACCAGCAGGAAGCCGGCGACCAGAATGGTGGTCAGACCGAAGAACTCGGCCCTGTTGACCCTGCCCACGAAACGGGTGAACAGGTCCAGCACCCCCACCGACACCTCCCTTGAGTCGTGTGAGGCGGCCTCGATGGCGCGCAGGTGACCTTCCTCCACACGGTAGGCGTGGACCGTGCGCACGCCCTGCATGCTCTCCACCAG
This sequence comes from Streptosporangium sp. NBC_01755, assembly GCF_035917995.1. Classification (NCBI taxonomy): domain Bacteria; kingdom Bacillati; phylum Actinomycetota; class Actinomycetes; order Streptosporangiales; family Streptosporangiaceae; genus Streptosporangium; species Streptosporangium sp. NBC_01755. The sequence continues at coordinate 5,878,711 of NZ_CP109131.1, forward strand.
CCGCTGTGACGAGCGTGCGACCGCGGTGCGCTGTTTCGCGTAGTAAGGGGCGGCCCGGGGGAGATACCAGCGCAGCGCCAGCGCGTACAGCGGCACCGAGACGGCTCCGGCCAGGCCGAGCCGCCAGTCGAGGCCGACCATCGCGGCCAGGCTCAGGGTGCCGAGCAGGACTGAGGCGATCACGCCGGGGACGACGTCGGAGACGGCCTTGGTGACCTCGGCGGCGTCCGCGCTGACGCGCGACAGCAGGTCGCCCTTGCCCGCGCGTTCCAGCCTGGCGAGCGGGAGTGTGAGGGCGCGGGCGACCGTACGCTCGCGAAGGACGGCCAGGATCCGGCCTCCCAGCCTGGCCACCAGATAGGACGTCAGCCCGGTGGCCGCGCCGCCGACGAGAGCCGACAGCGCGATGGCCACGGCGACCGCGACGATCACCGTGCTGCCCGACTGCTCGAGCACGCGGTCGACGAGGATGCCCATCACGTACGCGGGGATGACCGACGCCGTCGCGCCGAGCACGCCCACGAGCAGCGTCACGACCACCGTGCCACGGCGCTCGCGCAGGTGGGCGCGCAACCAGCGCCAGGTCTCGCCGCCGCTCGCCACCGGCAGCAGGTCCCGTTCCGGTGGCGCGCTCATCGCTGTACCGCCCGCCTGTAGTCGTCGTCGGTGGCGCCCAGGTCGGCGTGTGATCCCTTGGCGACCACCTTGCCGCCGTCCAGCACGAACACCCGGTCGGTGGCGGCGAGCAGGGCGGGACTGCTGGTCACGACCACGGTGGTGAAGGTGCCGCCGCCCTCGGGGTGGCGCAGGGAGCGCAGGCCCCAGGCGATGCCCTGTTCGGTGACCGCGTCCACGGCCGTGGTCGGGTCGTGCAGCACCAGGATCGGGGGGCGGGCCAGCAGTGCCCTGGCCAGGGCCACTCGCTGGCGCTGGCCGCCCGACAGGCTCGCCCCCCGCTCCACCACCTGGCGTTCCAGGCCGTCGGGATGGGCGGCGACCACGTCGTCGGCTGCCGAGGCGGCCAGGACCGTCGCGAGCTCCTCGGGGTTTCCCGGCCGGCCGCCTACGGCCAGGTTGGTGGCGAGGGTGCCTTCGAACAGGTCGGTATGGTGGGGTTCGACGAGGATCCGGCCGCCGACCCGCACGCTTCCGCTGTACTCGGCAGGGTTCACCCGCCCGGACAGCACCCGCACCAGCGCGTCGGCATCGGCGGGGCGGTGGGCCATGACCCCGACGAACTCTCCTGGCCCGGCCACCAGGTTCAGCCCGGCGAGCGCGTCGTAGCTCACCCCGGACACCTCCAGCCCGCCCGGCCCGCCGTCCGGCGGGCCCGCCTCGCCGGTGTCGGCATTGAGGTTGGCATTGAGGTCGGTGTTGATGTCGGCATTGAGGTTGGCATTGATGTCGGTGTTGATGTCGGTGTTGATGTCGGTGTTGAGGTCGGTGTTGAGGTCGGTGTCGGCGGGCAGCAGCACGGGCGCGCCGGCCACGCGCGCCACCCGGTCGGCCGAGGCGCGCGCCTCGGCCACCCAGCCGGGCACCATCGTCAGCGTGCCCACGGGTTCCATCAGGAACTGCGCCAGCCCGATCACCGTCAGGAACTCGCCGGCAGAGATCTGGCCGCGCAACGCGAACCACCCGGCGAGCACCGCGACCCCGCACGCCAGCAGCGCACCACCCGTGCCGGAGACGGCCGTGTAGATCGCCTGGGTACGGCCGGCCCGCAGCGCGGCCGCCAGCGAGAGCCGGCTGATCCGCGCGTACCGTTGGGAGGCCGCCGCCTCGGCGCCGATGCCCCGCAGCGGTCGCACGCCGCTGACCAGGTCGGTCGCCAGCGCCGCGGCCTGACCGGCCAGCTCCTGCTGGGCGGCGACGTGCCGGGTGATGTACGGCGTGCCGACGTGCAGCGCCAGCAGTGTCAAAGGCGTGGCCACCAGGACGGCCACGCCGAGGGGCGTGTCGATGAGCAGCAGCGTCACGGCGCACACCGCTGCCGCGACCAGCGCCCCGACCGCGCGTGGCAGGTAGTCCAGGAGTTCGGAGGTGTTGTCGGCGTCGTTGGAGGAGATCGTCAGCAGTTCGCCCGCGCGCAGGTCGGTGTCCAGACCGCGCGGGTCGATGATCTTCGCGGCGAACTCCAGGCGCAACAGATGGGCCTCGTGGGCGATGGCGCGCATGAGGGTCCGCGCGCCGTAGCGGTAGGCCAGGCTCAGGACGGTGAACAGCGCGGCCAGCGCGGTCAGCCACCACAGCAGCGATCCGGTGTCGCCCAGGCCGATCGCGCGGTCGACGATCACACCGATGAGGATCGGCACGCTCGCCTCGCACACCTGGTGCAGGCTGGTCAGCAGGGTGCCCGCGCTCAGGCGCGCGGCGTTACGCCTCATGGTCCTGCGCAGGATGCTCGCCCCGGTCACACGCGCGCCTTTCCGGCCGGCAGCCATGCGAAACAGACTCCGCCCAGGCTCACGGTCACCACCCCCACCGGTGGTTCTGTCGGAGAGAGCCGACGGTCCCGGTGCCGAGGGCGAGGCTCGGCGCACACGCGGCGACCGGCATGCCCAGGCAGGCCCGGAGCCACCCTGTACGGTGCGTGGGTAGGACTGGGGACGCCGGGGGCATGGGGGTTCTTTCATGGCGGCTCTGGACGGATGGGCGGATGGCTCACCCGGAATGGATAGGTTAGCCTATCCTAATTGGGGGAGCCTAGCCGGGTCCGGTCGATTTCGACAAGCCAGACATCCCGCGGCCGGGGGGCACGATATCGGATCAAGATGTCATGACCGGCTGTACGCCGAACCCGCTCGCCGTCGGCCCGATCGCCGTCGGCCCACTCGCCGTCGGCCCACTCGATCGTCTTGCCGTCCGTGATCGTGGAGCATGCGAGGAACGCGAAGTCCGTGCCGGGATCGCGGAGGCCGGCGGGCCGGCGGCGGAATGGATGCCCTTCTTCGTCAATCATCGAGGCTAGGGGTGCCCCTAAAACTCCGCTCGGCACCCCAGTCTCCGCCGCCGTTCGTTGCGGGCGAATGGCGACCCGGCTAGGGTGCCGCTCTTTTTCCGTTTTCGCGCTGTGAACGCGATCCCGGGCGGACGCACCTGCGGAAGACGGTTAGGGGTGTTGCCCCAAATTGGCCCTAACTAGCATTGCCGACAGATCGCAGTGACTGATTTATCGCCGACGGGCTAGTTTTTTTGCCGCGAAATCAGTGCTTATCAGGTCGGACATCCCAGAGATAGGATTCTCCCAGATGGCGAAACATTTCCTCTTCATGGTTCATCCCGACCATGGCCACGTGATCCCCAACCTGGCCGTGGTGTCGGAGCTGGTCCGCAGAGGAAACCGCGTCTCCTATCTGACCGGAGACATGATGGTGGGCATCGTGGAGGAGGCCGGCGCCACCGCGCTGCGCTACGACTCGAAGTACCGGGACTCGGACTTCCTGAACCTGGCGCGCGACCCGCTCTACCTGCTCTCGGTCCTGCTCGACGAGAGCGCGGACATGCTGGCGGCGCTGGAGTCCTACCCGGCCGACGACCTCCCCGACATGATCGTCTACGACACCTCCATCCTCTACGCCGGGCGCATCCTGGCCAGGAAGTGGAACCGGCCCGCGACCCAGCTCATCCCGATGTTCGCGTCGAACGCGAACTTCTCGTACCTGAACGCGATCTACAACTCCGACGGGGCCGAGCAGTCCATGCCGGGCTGGGTGGACGACATGTTCGCCCGGATCAGCGCCCTGGCCGGCGTGCACGGGGTCGACGTCCCGCCCGCGGAGCTGTGGTGGGAGATCCAGGACTTCAGCATCGTCAACATGCCGCGGTCCTTCCAGTACGTCGGTGACAGCTTCGACGAGCGGTTCGCGTTCGTGGGGCCGTGCCTGGGCGAGCGGAACTTCCTGGGCGAGTGGCAGCCGCCGGCCAGTGGGCTTCCGGTCGCGCTCGTCTCGTTCGGCGCGGTCTTCAACGAGTATCCGGACTTCTTCCAGATGTGCGTACGGACCTTCACCGACGTTCCGTGGCACGTGGTGATCACGGTCGCGGACGGGATGGACCCCGCCGACCTGGGGCCGCTGCCCCCCAACATCGAGGCGCACCGGTGGATGCCGCACCACAAGGTGCTCCAGCACGCCTCGGTGGCCGTCACCCACGGGGGCATGGGCACCGTGATGGAGGCGCTGCACTCCGGCTGCCCCATGGTGGTCGTCCCGACGTCGTCCATCGACGCGGTGGCCGCCCGGCGGATCGAGGAGCTGAACCTCGGCCGGGCCATCCCGCCGGAGGAGGTCACCGGGGAACTGCTGCTCCAGGCGGTGCTGGAGGTGGCGGGCAGCGAGGTCATCCAGCGGTGCACGGGGGAGATGCAGAAGGATCTGCATGCCGCGGGCGGCACTCTGCGGGCCGCCGACGAGCTTGAGAAGTACCTGCTGCGGATCAAGTGATGGGTGAACCACTCGAGTTTCGGATCATGGGGCCGCTCGGGGTGTTCAGGAAGGGCGAGGAGCTCCGGATCGGCGGCCCCCGGGAGCGCGCGATCCTGGCCAGCCTGGTGCTGAACGCGGGCCGCGTCGTCGGGGTGGACCGGCTGATCGAGGCGGTGTGGGGCGGGCACGCCCCGCAGAGCGCCCGCGGGCAGATCGCCATCTGCGTGTCGCGGCTGCGCAGGGCGCTGGGGGACCGGGCGGACGACATCATGACGTCGAGCCCCGGCTACCTGCTCAGGGCGGCCCCCGAGCAGATCGACAGGCTCCGCTTCGACGACCTCGTGGCGCGGGCGCGCCGGCAGGCCGCCGGGGGCGATCGGGAGGGCGCGATCGCCGTGCTGCGGGACGCGCTCTCCCTGTGGCGGGGAACCCCGTTCGAGGACATCCACAGCATGCGCTACGACGCGGCCCGGCTGCGGGAGTCGCGGCTGGAGGCGATCGAGGCGTGCCTGGAGCTGGAGCTCGAACTCGGCAACCACCTCAAGGTGATCGCGGAACTGGTTCCCGTGGTGGAGGAGCACCCGCTCAGGGAGCGCGCCCGGGCGCAGCTGATGCTGGCCCAGTACCGTTCGGGGCGTCGCGCCGAGTCACTGCGGACCTACCAGGAGGGCCGGCGACACCTGGTGGAACAGGTCGGGCTCGAACCCGGCCCGGAGCTGAGGCGGTTGCACGACCAGATCCTGCGGGACGAGTCCGCGCTGATGGAGGTGCCGGTGGCGCGGCGGGCGGAGGAGTTCGTCGTCCCCTCCCAGCTTCCGCCGCAGGCCCTGCCGTTCGCCGGGCGCGTCGCGGAGCTCGCCGTCCTGGACGACGCGCTCCGCTTCTCCCCGGAGGCGACCGGTCCGGGAACGGTGGTCGTGACGGGACTGGGCGGTTTCGGGAAGACCGCGCTGGCCCTGCGGTGGGCGCACCGCAGGATCGCTCAGTTTCCCGACGGGCAGCTCTTCGCCGACCTGCAGGGGGACGAGGGCGCGGCGGCCTTGGCCCCCGGTGTCGTCGCCGACCGTTTCCTGCGCGCGCTCGGCGTGGCCGGCCATGCCATCCCGGAGGATCTCAGCGAGAAGCTGGCCCTGTACCGCAGCAGGACGGCGCACCGGCGGCTGCTCGTCGTGCTGGACAACGCCCGTGACAGCGCCCAGGTCATCCCCCTGCTGCCGGGCGGCGCGCACTGCCGGGTGATCGTCACGAGCCGGGATCCGCTCGACGAGTTCGTGGCCCGCCAGGGCGCACACCGGGAGTTCGTCCGGCCGCTGGGGTTCGAGGAGTCCAGGGCGCTGGCGGTGATGCTGGTCGGCACCGCCAGGATGGAGGCCGGGCAGGAGGCGATGACCAGGCTCGCGGTCAGCTCCTCGGGATGCCCGCTGACCCTGCGGATGGCGGCGGCGCGGCTCTGCTCGGGGTCCTACCGGGGATCCTTCGACGAGCTCGCCGGCCATGCCGGCTACGACGGCTACGACGGCTACGACCTGGCCAGGATGGTGCCCAGGGCGTCGGTCAGCGCGTTCGCCGACGCCTCCGCGCCGGGGGAGCGCCAGCCGATGTGACCGTCGGGGCGGACGAGTACGGCTCCGGCGGTGCCCACGCCGAACTCCTCCGCCCACGTCGGTGAGGTGAGCTCCGTCGAGTTGTCGGCGGAGATCTCCAAGGTGGTGACGGCGACCCCGGTGTCCTGGGCCGCCTGCTTGGCGGCCTGTGCCCAGCCGGTGCCCGCGGACGTCATCAGGGTGAACGAGCCGCCCAGCAGGTCCAGGGTGGAGACCTGACCGCCCCGCCGCGACAGCCAGACGTGGGGCATGCGGTGACCGGGGCGGGCGGTCGGCAGGTAGGTCCGGTAGGGGTCGGCCGGCTCGGGCGCGGGCGTCCCGTCCGCGACGACGGCGGCGGAGTCGTAGTGGAAGCCGAGCACCAGGCCCTCCGAGCTGCGCCGGCCCGCCTGCCGGTCGATCGACTCCTGCATGGTGAGGCGGCCCTCCATCATCTGGAAGGTGATCAGCGCGTTGTTCAGGCTCTCGGTGACCGTACGGTCGGAGATCGGGCGCCGCTCGGGCGTGTAGGTGTCGAGCAGCGCCTCCCCCGCGGTGCCGCGGAGCACGGCGGCGAGCTTCCAGCCGAGGTTGTGCGCGTCCTGGATGCCGCAGTTCATGCCGAACCCGCCCTGCGGGGTGGCCACGTGTGCCGCGTCCCCCGCGAGGAAGACCGGGCCGCTGCGGAACTCGTCGGCGACCACGGCCTGCTGGAGCCAGGGCATGATGCCCACGATGTCCACCGCCAGGTCGGGGATGCCCGCCGCGGACCGCACCGCCGCGACGCATACCTCCTCGGTGAAGTCGTCGGGGCTGCCGCCGTGCGCCGGGTCGTACCCGGTCTGGATCATCCACCGGCGCCGGTTGTCCACCGCCTCCACCGCGCACGGCGGGTTGCTGAGCAGGAAGTACAGCGCGGCCTGGCGATCGCGGAGCAGCGGCCCCAGGTCGGCGTCGAACATGACGCTGATCATGTTGCCCAGCGGGGGAGGACCGGTCATGGCGATGCCGAGCGCGTCCCTCGTGGTGCTCCGGCCGCCGTCGGCGGCCACCAGGTAGCGGGCGCGGACGAGGCGGCGGGCCCCCGCGGACTCGACCACCGCCTCGACGCCGTCGGCGGTCTTCCGCATCTCCATCATGGTCGTGTCGAAACGGACGTCGGCGCCCGGCTGCGCCTCGGCGAGCGCGCGCAGGATCACCTCGAAACGGTCCTGAGCGCAGATGTAGGTGTAGGTCGGGCTCTGCGGGGCGTCCTCGTGCAGGGGCGCGACCGCCCGCAGGAAGTCGTCGTCGGTCAGCGACGTTCCGACGCCCACCGCCAGGGTCTCCTCGCGGGGCAGTCCCGCGCGTTCGACCTCGTCCTGAATTCCCCACGCCCGGACCAATTCCATTGTCCTGGTGGAAATGAGGCGGGCCTTGGGAAATAGGGAGGTGCCCTGGTGCCTTTCGACGAGCAGTGAGGATATCCCGTACCTCGAAAGCTCGATCGAGGCGGACAGGCCGACCGGGCCGCCTCCGACAATCAACACCTCGACATCGAGCTCGTCCATGGCGTCAGCGTTCCGTACCGCTGTCATCAGCGTCAATAGCCGGATATCCGGATGATATCGGGGTGAAAACCGCCTTCAGTAGCCTTTCCCTTGCAAGCGGACGACAGGTCGGCTCCATTTCACCTCACCACTGAACCACTGACACCCTGGAGACGAGGATGCTCTTTACCGAAGGCTCCGTGGCCCTGGTAACAGGCGGGTCGCGCGGAATCGGGCGGGCTGTGGCGCTCGATCTGGCCAGGGAAGGCGCTCACGTCGTGGTCAACTACCTGAGCTCCGAACAGGACGCCAAGGACGTCGTCGCCCAGATCGAGCAGGAGGGTGGCAGCGCGACGGCCGTGCGGGCCGACGTCACCAAGGAGGAGGAGGTCCAGCGACTCTTCCGCGACCTGCGGTCGGAACACGGCCGCCTGGACGTGCTGGTGACCAGCGCCGGCATCACCCGCGACCGGCATCTCATCGCCATGAGCCTTGAGCAGTTCCGCGAGCCGATGGACGTCAACGTCACAGGCACCTTCCTGAGCTGCAGGGAGGCCCTCCGGATCATGCAGCACCAGCGCCGCGGCTCGATCGTGACGCTGTCGTCGGTCAGCGGGCTCGACGGTGGTTTCCCCGGCCAGACGAACTACGTGGCGTCGAAGGGGGCGATCATCGCCTTCAGCAAGGCGCTGTCCAAGGAGGCGGCGCCGCACGGCGTCCGGGTCAACATCGTGGCACCCGGGTTCGTCGCCACCGACATGACCCGCAGCGTGCCGGCCCAGATCAGGAAGCAGTACGAGTCCCGCATCCGGATAGGCCGGATGGGGCGGCCCGATGAGATCGCGTCGATCGTGAGCTTCCTCGCCTCGGAGAAGGCGTCGTACGTCACCGGCGAGGTGATCGTCGCCCACGGCGGCGGCCTGGGGTGAGCCTGTCATCCACAGCACGAGCTTCGACAGCACGAGCACGGAGGAAAGATGACCATCGACGAGCTGCGCGCCAGGGCTGCCCAGCGTCAGCAGGCGTGTGACCAGATCAAGAAGATGATCGTGACCCGGCTGGATCTGGAGATCGAGCCGAACTGGATCACCGACGACCAGCCCCTGTTCGGCCGCGGCCTTGAGCTGGACAGCCTGGACATCCTTGAGCTCTACGTCGCCATCGAGGCGGAGTTCGGGGTGGCCCTCTACGACAGCGAGATGGCGGTCTTCGGCTCGGTGTCCCGGCTCGCGGAGACGATCAAGCCCGAACTGCGAGCGGCAGCCGCGGTATGACCGTTGCCCAGTCGTCACGGGAATCGCTCAGCCTGAACAACGACCAGATCAGGGAGCTGATCCCGCATCGCTGGCCGATGCTGCTGCTCGACCGCGTCGACAAGGTCGAGCCGGGCGTCAAAGGCACGGCGATCAAGAACGTCACCGGGACCGAGATCTGGTTCCAGGGGCATTTCCCCGACGAGGCGATCCTGCCGGGCGTCGTGGTCATCGAGGCGATGGCCCAGCTCGCCGGAGTGGTCTTCTCGCTCACCGGGACAAGCAAGATCAGTTATTTGGCGGGGGTCAGGTCGATGCGCTTCCGCCGCCGGATCGTCCCCGGTGACCAGCTGGTCCTGACCGCGGAGCGAAGCGCGGGCGGCAGAGGCTTCGGGGAGTACCGGGTCTCGGCGCGAGTGGACGGAAACGTCGCCGCCGAAGGAATCATCACGATCGCCGACCCGGCGGCCGGCAGCACTCATGGAGAGGTGTGAGAAATGGAATCCGTGCTTGCGAACGCGCATCCGGAGGAGACCGTCTTCGGCGAGGTGCGGGACGCGACGGTTCCGCTGCGCTTCTCGACGCCGGCCGAGGAGTACAAGGCCATCAGGGAGCGGGCCGCACTGCTCGACCTGAGCGGGTTCGGCCTGATCGAGATCAGCGGTGACGGCGCCGTCGACTTCGCGCAGCGGGTTCTCGCCCGCGACGTCGAGTACCTGACCTCCGAGCGCTGCATGATGAGCCTCGTCCTGGACGAGTCGGGGCAGATCGTCGACCAGGTGGTCGTGTGGGGCCGGGAGAACGGGATGTTCCTGGAGAGCTCCTGCGGTGCCGGACCGCGCCTGCTGGAGCACCTGCAGAAGCACAACGACGAGGGCGTCGACATCGTCGACCGCTCCGCCGAGCTGACGATCCTGGGTCTGGAGGGCCCCTACGCCTGGGGCGTGGTGGGCCGGCTGATCGACAGCGAGCTGGCCTCGCTGCCGTTCGAGGCCGTGGCGGACACGACCTGGAACGGCGTGGACATCGTGTTCGGTCGGACCGGGTTCACCAGCGAGTACGGCTACCAGATGATCGTGCCCGCCGAGTCGGCCGCCGAGCTGTGGAGGCAGTCGCTGGAGCAGGCGGTGCCCGCCGGTCACGAGGTGCTGGAGATCGCCATGCTGGAGGTCCGGCAGCCGGTGATCCGTCACGAGGCGAACGACGGGGTCGGCATCATCGAGGGCGGCGCCAACTGGCTCGTCGACATCACCAAGGAGTCGTTCATCGGCAGGGACGCGGTGCTGGAGGCGTTCAACGGCCCCGTCGGCCGCCGGACCCTCGGCTTCAGCGGTGGCGAGTCGATCCCCGAGCCGGGCACCCGGGTCCTGGCCGCCGGTCAGGACATCGGCGAGGTGGTGTACGCGGTGCACAGCCTCGGGCTGGACACCACGCTCGGCCTGGTGCGGGTGGACGCGGAGTTCGCCGCGGCGGGCCTGCCGTTCACCATCGGCGACGCCGAGGTCACCACGCTGACCAGCCCCTACATCACGCCCAAGAGCTGGAGCATCCCGATCATCTGATCGGTTGATCGCCGGAGAAGGAGTAAGCATGGCGTCGCGCCCCGTCGTCATCACCGGTCTGGGTGTCATCTGCGCCATCGGCCGTGACCCGACCGAGTTCTGGCTGCGGCTCATGTCCGGCCAGGGTGGTGTCACCCCGGTAGACGACGAGGCGTTCGCCGTGTTCACCGCCAGGTACGCGGGCCAGGTCCCCGCGGAGTGGATCACCGGGCAACTGCCGGACTCCGACGCCGCCCTGGACCGCACCGCCCAGCTGGCCCTCATCGCGGCACGTCAGGCCATCGGCCAGGCGGGGCTGTCGGCGGACGACATCGAGGCCGACCGGTTCGGGCTGGTGCTCGGCAAGTGCCAGGCGACCCCCGACGCGGCGGGCCGCTACCAGCCCATGCACCGCACCGGCGACGTGGTGGCCGGGCGGCTGGGCATGCGCGGGCCGCGCATCCTGGTGTCGACCGCGTGCGCGGCCGGCGGCAACGCCGTCGGCCTGGCCAAGGACAAGATCCTCACCGGCGAGGCGGACGTGGTGCTGGCCGGTGGCGTAGACCCGCTGCTGTTCGGGACCTACGCCGGATTCGCCGGGCTGCAGGCGCTCAGCACCGGCCCCTGCGCGCCCTACAGCCGCTCCGACGGTCTCAACCTCGGCGAGGGCGCGGCCTTCCTGCTGCTCGAACCGCTGGACCGGGCGCTGGCCAGGGGGGCGACCCCACTGGCCGAGGTCGCCGGGTACGGGCTGTCCGCGGACGCCTACCACGCGACCGCGCCCGACCCCACCGGGCGAGGCGGCGCGAGCGCGGTACGCCGGGCGCTGGCCGACGCGGGCATGAGCACCGGCGACGTGAGTTACGTCAGCGGTCACGGCACCGGGACGCCGGCCAACGACGCGATGGAGGTCAAGGTGATGCGGGCGGTCTTCGGTGACCGCGCGCCGCAGGTGCCCACCAGCAGCATCAAGTCCTTCATCGGCCACACCCTGGGCGCGGCCGGCGCGGTCGAGGCGGTCGCCGGCGTGCTGGCACTCCAGCACGGCATGGCGCCGCCGACCATCGGCTTCGACACCGAGGTCACGACGGACCTGGACTTCGTGCCCAACGTGGCCAGGCAGCTGCCGATCGAGACCGTGGTCTCCAACAACTACGCCTTCGGCGGCAACAACGTCGCGCTCGCGCTGACCGTCCCGGGTGGCGAGCGCGAGTACGAGGAGTTCCCCGACCGGCCGGTCGTGATCAGCGGGCTGGGCCCGGTCAGCGGGCTGGGCACCGGGATCGCCGAACTGGCCGAGGCCATCGCGGAAGGCCGCCAGGCCGCCGGCCGGGCGCCCTCGCTGGAGGGGCGGACGTTCGCGCCCCGCTCGCTCTGGCGGCACATGAACCACCTGTCCAGGATGGCGATCGCGGCCTCCCGGCTGGCCTGGGAGGACGCCGGGATCAAGCTGCCCAGGGCGGCGCTGGACAACGTCGGGCTGATCTTCGCGACCGCGGCGGGCTCGGTGGAGAGCACCGGCGGATTCGACGAGAGCGTCGCGGTCGACCCGAACAAGCCGGCCGTGCTGAGCTTCTCCAACGTCGTGCTGAACGCCACCGGCGGCGCGGTCTGCCAGACCCTGGGACTGCGCGGCCCGACCACCACGATCTGCAACGGCGAGGCCTCGGCCTCGATCGCGCTGGACTGCGCGGTCGAGATGATCAAGGCCGGCAAGGCGGACGTGGTGCTGGTGGTGGCGGCGGACGAGACGACGGCGACGGCCGCCGGGGACGCCGGAGACACGGTGGTCACCCCCTACGACCGGGAGCGCACGGGGTCCGTTCCCGGATCCGCGGCCGTGGCCGTCCTGGTGGAGTCGGCCGAGCACTGCGCCGCACGCGGGGGACGCGGGTACGCGCGAATCCTGGGCAGCGGCCACGCCGGCACCGGGGAGCAGGGCGAGCGGGAGTCGATCAGGCGCAGCCTGGCGGGTGTGCCCGCGGAGCGGGTCGGTCTGGTCGTCGGCGCGGGCACCGGTGGCCGGTACGACGCCGACGAGGCGTCGGTCCTGCTCGAACTGGTGCCGGACGGCCTGCTCACCACCTCGGTCGGGCAGACCGGTGACTGCCAGGCGGCGTCGGGCGCGATGAACCTCGCCGTGGCGGCCCTGGCGATCCGCGACGGGATCGCCCCCGCGCTGCACGGCCTTGAGCGGCCGTACGCGGGCGGGGTGGAGTCCTACGTCAGGAAGCCGCACCTGTCGGAACCGGTCGGTCAAGCGCTGGTGCTGACCGCGGCGGCCGACTCGGTGCGCGGAGCCGTCCTGCTGGGGGCGATGACATGAGACCGGACCAGGAGGCCGGCACGCCGTTCGACGTCCTGGAGACCGATCGGCTGCTGACCACCACCCGGTCCGTCCGGCGGCGGCTCGACCTTGACCGGCCGGTGCCGCGCGAGGTGGTGGAGGAGGCCCTGGAGGTCGCCGTCCAAGCCCCGACCGCCAACAACCAGCAGCACTGGCGCTGGCTGGTGGTCACCGAGCCCGCCATCAAGGAGAAGCTCGCCGAGATGATGCGGGTCTCCTGGAACTTCCACCGCAACGACGTATGGACCAGTGCCGGCCGCAGAAGGAACAGCGAGGCGGCGCGGCGGAACAACGCCTCGGTGACCGCGCTGGCCGAGGGGATCGCCAGGGTGCCCGTCCTGGTCATCCCCTGCGTGCTCGGCCGGCCGCCGGACATCGCCGCCATCGACGCCGAGTGGGAGCGGCGGGTGGCGGCCAAGCCCGCGGACGACGGCGGGTACGACGTCCGCCTCGGCGCCATGCGGGCGAGCACCTTCTACGGCTCGATCTTCCCGGCGATCTGGTCCTTCCAGCTGGCACTGCGCAGCCGGGGCCTTGGCAGCACGATCACCTGCATGCACGTGCCGTTCGAGCGGCAGGTGGGCGAACTGCTCAACATCCCGTCCGGGGTCACCCAGGTGTGCATGGTGCCGGTCGCCTACACGATCGGTACCGACTTCCGACCGGCGAAGCGGTACCGAGCCAGAGAACGTACGTATTGGGAGGGGTGGCAGGCATGACCGTTGAGTACGCCGACGTCGTTGTCGTCGGTGGCGGAATCGCGGGCGCGTCCGCGGCCAGCAAGCTGGCCGCGGGTGGCCTGTCGGTCGTCTTGCTGGAGAAGCAGAAGGTCTACCAGGACCTGGTGCGCGGCGAGTGGCTGGCGCCCTGGGGCGTCAGGGAGGCCCAGCTGCTCGGTGTCGCCGACTGCTTCGCGGCGGGCGGCGCCTGGGAGATCCGCGAGTGGATGACCTGGGACGAGGCCGTGCCCGCGGACGAGGTCGAGGCCGTCGACATGACCAGGTCGATGCCCGAGATCGGCGGCCCGCAGTCGTTCCCGCACCACACGGTGTGCGAGCTGATGGCGGCGCAGGCGGCGGACCACGGCGCCAGGCTGGTGATGGACGCGGGCCGGATCAAGGTCACCCCCGGCGCGGAGCCGAGGGTCACCTACTGGGGCGACGGCACCGAGCACGAGATCAGGACCAGGATGGTGCTCGGCGCCACCGGGCGGGTCGGCATCGTCGGCCGGCAGATCGGTGTCTCGATGAGCGGCTCCGTGCACCACTGGGGCGGCGGCATGACGGTCGAGGGACTGGACGACTGGCCCTCCGACGTGCAGGCGATGGGCACCGAGGGCGATGTCATGTTCATGGTGTTCCCGCAGGGCTTCGGCCGGGCGCGGCTCTATCTCAACCTCGCGACCGGCATCCGGCACCGCTACCGCGGGCCCGACGCGGTGCGGAACTTCCTGAACGCCTTCGAGCTCAACTGCCTGCCCGACCGGGGCAAGATGGTGACCCAGGCGATCCCCGCGGGGCCGCTGGCGATCTGGCCGTCGATGACGCTCATCCCCGACGGGCCGCCGCTGACCGAGGGCGTCGTGCTGATCGGCGACGAGGCGGGAAACGGCGACACCGTGCTGGGCACCGGCCTGTCGTGCAGCATGCGCGACGCCAGGACCGTCGCCGACATCCTGCTGCAGAACGACGACTGGTCGGTGGGCGCCTTCGACCCCTACCTGAAGGAGCGCAACGCGCGGATGGAGCGCCTGAACTTCGGCGCGGCCATCATCGGCAAGCTGTACGCGGAGTTCGGGCCCGAGGCCACCGAGCGGCGCAGGCGCGCCCGCCGGTTGATGTCGCAGAACATCGCACTGCAGGTGACGGGGCTGTTGAACATGGTGCCCCCGGAGGATGTGCCGGAGTTCGGCTTCAGTGAGTTCTTCGCCGAACGGCTGTTTAGGGAGACCGCATGAGCATGGAATCGTTGGTCAACAGGACGCTGCACGTCAACGGCGTCGACATCGCGTTCGCCGACCAGGGCGAGGGCGATCCGGTGGTCCTGCTGCACGGATTCCCGGACTCCTCCTACCTGTGGCGCCACCAGATCCCGGCGCTGGTCGAGGCGGGCTTCCGGGTCATCGCACCGGACCTGAGAGGGTTCGGCGAGTCCGGCAAGCCGCAGGAGGTCGAAGCCTACGACATGCAGACGATCGTCAACGACGTCGTCGAGCTGACCCTGGCACTGGGCATCCGCAAGGCGCACCTGGTCGGCCACGACTGGGGCGCGGCCATCGCGTGGATGTACTCGTTCCTGATGCCCCGCAGGGTCGACCACCTGGCCGTGCTGTCGGTCGGCCACCCGGGGGTGTTCTCCACCCCGACGCTGGAGCAGCGGGCGGCCTCCTGGTACATGCTCTTCTACCAGTTCCCCGGGGTGAGCGAGGCGCTGCTGCGCCGCAACGGGTGGCGGCTGTTCAAGCAGATCATGGGCCGCGACGGCGACCACACCCGCTACCTGCGCGACCTCGCCCGCCCGGGTGCGCTGACCGCCGGCCTGAACTGGTACCGGGCCAACCGCTCACCGGAGTCCGAACTCCGCCCCGAGCGGCCCTTCCCGCCGGTGCTCGCCCCCACGCTGGGCATCTGGTCGGCCGGTGACAAGGCCATGATGGAGGAGGGCATGACCGGCTCCGCCAAGTACGTCAAGGGCCCCTGGCGCTACGAGCGGATCGAGGACGCCGGCCACTGGATCCCCCTCGACGCCCCCGAGCAGGTCAACAAGCTGCTGATCGGCTTCCTGGGCACCGAGAAGCCGGCCGAGGCGGCCAACCGCCGCAGGCGGCGGCTCTAGCCGAGTGAGTCGGAGAAGGGGGATCTCATGCTCGGGTTCCTGTTTCCCGGACAGGGCACGGTCCGCGTCGGCATGGGCGCCTGGCTGCGCCGCAAGCCGGTGGCCGCGGAGGTGTTCGCCCAGGCGGACGAGTCGCTTGAGCAGCCGATCTCACCGCTCTGCGCCAAGGGACCGCTGGACCGCCTGGTCGCCACCGAGCACGCCCAGCCGGCGGTGACCGTGTGCAACCTGGCGGCGCTGGCCGTGCTGCGCGCCGACGGGCACGAACCCGGCCTGGTCGCGGGGCACAGCGTCGGCGAGCTCAGCGCGCTGTACGCGGCCGGCGTGCTCGACCTGGCGGGCACGCTCCGGCTGGTGGAGATCCGTTCCCGGTTGATGGCCGAGGTCGGGGTGACGGGCGGGATGAGCGCGGTCATGGGGCTGGCGGTCGAGGAGGTCGAGGCGCTGGCAGCCGAGGCGGCCACCGCGGACGAGCCGCTCGTCGTGGGACTGGAGAACGCGCCGGGCCACGTGGTGGTCTCCGGTGCCCTGCCCGCGATCGAGCGGCTGGGCAAGCTGGCGAGCGGCGCCCGCAAGATCGTGCCGCTCCAGGTCGGCAACGCCTTCCACTCCCCGCTGATGGCCCCGGCCGTACCCGGCTGGCGGGAGGCGGTGCGCGCCGCGCCGATGGCGCCTCCCCGCGTCCCACTCGTCCCCAACGTCACCGCCGAACCCACGATGGACCTGGACCTGATCAGGGAGGCGCTGATCACCCAGCTCACCGAGCGGGTGCGGTGGACCGAGACCGTGCGGAGGACCACCACGACCACCCTCTGCGTCGAGGTGGGCGACAGCAAGGTGCTCACCGGGCTGTCCCGCGGCGTCGGCGCCCGCTGCCTGAGCATGACCGACCCCGGAACGCCGCGCCGGCTGGCCCAGGAGCGGGGCGCGTGAGCCGGTGGGGCTGCGCCATGGTCACCTTCGCCGGACTCTCCCGGCCGAAGGAACTCCTCGGCGAGATGCGGCTGGAGGAGGTCTACACCCGCGGCGAGCGGCTCCGGTCGGGGACCGGCCGCACCCTCCAGCACTGGGCGGGGCGCCTCGCCGCCAAGCGGGCGGTGCTGCGCCTGCTGGACGTCGCGGAGACCGCCGAGCATCTCGGCCAGGCGGAGGTGCTGCCCCGGCCCACCCCGATGTGCTCCCGGAGTGCCGTCTGCCTGCACGGGCACCCGCCCGCCGTACGGCTGAGCGGTGCCCTCGCCGACGCGGCGGGGGACAGGGAGCGGATCCGGATATCCATCAGTCACACCGCCGCCCACGCGCTGGCGGTCGCGCTGATCTCGGCGCGGCTCCCCGAAGACGACCACCTCGATGGGGTTTGACGATGGGTTTGACGATGAGGCCTGACATGGACATGCGACAGATCGCGGAAAGCCACCTGAAGGCCTGGCAGAGCGGGGACGCCGAGGCCGTGGCCGCGTCGGTGGACGCCTTCGACGATCCGGACACGGCGGGCCCGCTGAGCGGGGACGCGCTGGCCGCCCACGCCGGCGAGGTGCTGGCCCGGTTCGGCAACCTGCGGTTTCACATCGAGCACCTGGCCGTCACCGAGGAGACGGCCGTGCTCTCCTGGACGCTGGAGGCCGACCACCGTGCCCCCTACCTGGCCATGCCCGCCGTCGGCCGATCCGTCCGCGTCACCGGGACCGACCTGCTGGTCAGGGATGGTGAGACCGTGCGCGTCCAGCGGTGCTTCGACCGGCTGGCCGTCGCCGCCGCGCTGGGATTCGAGGCGAGGTTCGTGCCCGAGGCCGACGAGGACCGGCAGTTCGGGGTGAGCTCGCGGACCACCCTGGGGCGTACCGCACGCCCCGGCGCCCTGGCACTGACCTGGCTGGAGATCGACGACGGCGCGCAGGCGGCCGAGGCCGACCTGCTCAGCGCGGAGGTCGTCAAGGCGTTGCGCGCCTCGAAGGGATTCCTCGGCGCCTCGACCTTCGACATCGGCAGGCGCAAGTTCACCCTGAGCGCCTTCGACCGCCCGGAGTCCGTCCGCGCCGTGCACGGCAGGCCCCACCAGCGGGCGATGCGGCGCTTCTTCAAGGGCGGGCTGTGCACCCGGGTGCTCACCAGCATCTGGCTGCCGGCCGCCGTCCGCGAATACGCTCGCTGTCCCGACTGCGAGACCGTCTTCTCCACGGACGAGGGCGCGGCCTGCGGATGCGGCTGGGTACCCGAGCGCGAATCCCTATTGTGACTGGAGTTCTATCGTGTCCACCCCATCCTCTCCGGGCCCCTGGTCCCCCTTCACCGCCGAGCACCGGCTTGACGACGGCGACCGGCCAACGATCGTGTTCATGTCCGCCCTGTTCGCCGGAGGCTGGATCTGGGATCATCCCTACCGGCGGCTGGAGAGCGCGGGCTGGCCGGTGCTGCGTACCAACGAGCCCATCTGCGCGCTCGACAGCAAGGTGGTCGGCTCGATCGAACGACTTGGGGACGTGCTGCTCGATGTCTGTGACGCCGTGGGGGTCAAGGACGTCATCATCTGCGCCAACTCCCTCGGCGGCCTGGTGGCGATCGACCTGGCGGGCCGCTTCCCCGAGCGGGTGCGCGGCATCGTGGTGAGCGGGGCCCCGGGGCTGACCCCCGACCCCGACGTCGGCCTGAGCTTCGACCGCAGGGCCAGCGTGCAACCCGCGGGCGAGGAGTTCCGCGACCGCATGCTGGGCGCCCTGTTCCACGGCGAGCCGCTCTTCACCGAGGAGCAACTGGAGGACACCGCCACCCTGCTGCGGCACCCGCCCGCGATGGTGAGCATGGCCCGCAGCATCAAGGCCACCCGCGTCTACAAGGTGCTGCCGGCCATGGACAAGGTGACCTGCCCGTCGATGTACGTGTGGGGGGAGTACGACCGGATGACCCCGGCCGGCGCCTGGGTGAGGGCCCTCGCCGACTACCCGCAGCACGAGATGGTGCTGGTCGGGGAGTGCGGGCACATCCCCATGGTCGAGCGCGCCGACGAGTACTCGGTCCACCTCGACCGCTTCCTGGCACCCTTCGACGCGGCGGCCGCAGCGGCCGGGGCGCCCGCGTGACCCGTTCCGCGGTCCTGGTGGGCGTGGACATCGTGGAGGCGGACCGGATCGGCAGGACCGTCTCCGACGGCGGCGCCGCCTACGGCAGGCGGGTCACCACACCCGCCGAGCGGGAACTGCACGCGGGCTCGCCCCTCGCGGACGCCGCCTCGTTCGCGGTCAAGGAGAGCTTCATCAAGGCGGTGGGCGGCAGGGCGGCCGGCTTCGACTGGCACGACTTCGAGGAGCGGGGCGAGGAGCAGCGGTGGGCCGCCCCGCTGCTGGCCGAGGCGGCGTCGGCCCTGGGCGCGTCCATCGAGCTGACGCTGACCACGGGCGCGTCCATCGAGCTGACGCTGACCACGGGCGCGTCGTACACCATCAGGGGCGCCAGCCGCCGCGCAGCCCTGGCCCGGCTGGCGCCGCAGGAGAACGACGCCCCGGTGGCCGGTGCGGCCCGGTGGGGCCTCGGCGCGGGACTGCTCGTCGCGCTGGCGATAGTGACCGTCGATTCCAAGGGAGCATTGTGATGTCGCTTGTCCAGGCGAAGGGGGAGACCTTCGTCAAACCCGGAGAGTCGATCCAGCGGGCGCTCGACGAGGCGGGGCCGGGCGCGACCATCCGCCTGACGGAGGGCGGCTACGCCGAGAGCCTGTGGATCAGGTACAGCGGGGTCACCCTGGTCGGTGAGGGGCCGGAGCTGACCCGGCTGGTTCCCGGTGACGTGGTGGCCGCGGGCATCCCGCAACTGCACGACGCGTCGGAAGACGTCGTCAGCGGCATCAGCGTGCACGGCGACGGCATCCGCGACGTCACCGTACGCGGGCTGGCGGTGCACGGCTTCTCCGGATCCGGCGTCTACGCGCACACGGTCCAGGGCCTCGTCGTCGAGGACGTCGAGGCGCGGGACAACGACTTCTGGGGTATCTACGTCCGCGAGTGCGGCGGCGTCGAGGTGCTGCGCTGCCGGACCTCGGGGAGCCAGTACGCGGGCATCGCGCTGAGCTTCTGCCCCGAGGCGAACGCGCTGGTCGCGGAGAACGAGACCTCCGCCAACGCCTTCGGGATCTTCGTCGACAACTCCTCGAAGGCGCGGATGGTGCGCAACACCTGCCACGGCAACTCCGCCGGGCTGCTCCTGCTCAACCAGACCTACGAGGGCGAGCTGCCGGGCGGGGTGAACGACTGCCTCGTCTCGGAGAACGAGCTCCGCGGCAACGGGCTGCTCAGCGGGGAGGGCAACCCGAACGGCCTCGGCGACGCGGGCCCGCCGATCTCCGGGGTGGGCCTCGCCGTGATCGGCGCCCACCGCGTCACCGTGGTGGGAAACCGGATCCACGACAACCACCCGAGCGGCCCCTCGGTCATGGGCGGGGCGTTCGTCCTGGGATCGTCCAAGGACTGGGGAGGCGACGAGTCCCTGGACAACCACATCTCCTGGAACCGGATCACCGGCAACACCCCGCTCGACGTCCAGGTCGACGCCGACTTCACCCGGCAGGGTTTCGCCAACAACGTGGCGAACACCACCGCGCCCGACTCGATCGAGGGCTGTGCCACCGCGCCCGACTTGATCGAGGGCTGTGCCGCCGTGCCCGACTTGATCGAGGGCTGTGCCGCCGTGCCCGACTTGATCGAGGGCTGCGCCGCCGGGGAGACCCGATGACGGCCACGGCCACCCTGAGCTGTGCGGGTCTGAGCAAGCGGTACGGCGACATCCTCGCCGTACAGGACGTCGGCTTCTTCATCGAGAAGGGCGAGGCATACGGCCTGCTCGGTCCCAACGGGGCGGGTAAGACCACCGCGATCTCCATGCTGGTGGGCCTGCTGCAGCCGGATGCGGGAAGCGTACGGGTCTGTGGCCACGATCTCGCGACCGATCCGCTCGCGGCGAAGGCGAAGATCGGTTACGTCCCGCAGGAGATCGCGCTCTACCCCGACCTGACCGGCAGGGAGAACCTGCGCTTCTTCGGCAGGCTCTACGGGCTGCCCCGGCGGGAGCTGGCGAAGCGGATCGACGAGGTGCTCGACTTCGTCGGCCTGTCGGATCGGGCGGACGGAAAGATCGACACCTACTCGGGCGGGATGAAGCGCCGGATCAACATCGGTGCCGCCCTGCTGCACCGGCCCGAGGTGCTCATCCTGGACGAGCCGACCGTCGGGGTGGACCCGCAGAGCCGCAAGGCCATCCTGGACGGGGTCGAGCAACTGGTGGCCGACGGCATGAGCCTGCTGTACACCTCGCACTACATGGAGGAGGTCGAGCGGGTCTGCAAGCGCGTCGGGATCATCGACCACGGCAAGGTCATCGCCGAGGGCACCCGCAAGGAACTCGTCTCCACCCTCGGTAGCGCGGACCGGGTCGAGCTCGTCCTCGACGGCGACCTGGATGTCGCGACCGGCAAGCTGCGCGAGGTGGAGGGGGTCACCGAGGCGGTGCGGACGGGTACCTCGTCCATCCGGCTGATCGTCAACGAGGGAAGTCACCTGCTGCCCACCCTCATCGCCGCGGTGCGGGGCATCGCCGTCGTGACGGCCGTCGAGGTCGTCGAACCCGACCTTGAGGCCGCGTTCCTGCACCTCACCGGCAACAAGCTGCGGGACTGACGATGCTGAGAGCTCTTTTCGTGGTGAGCCGTCTCGAACTGCGCGCCAGGTTCATGGACGGTACGGCGGTGCTGACCGCGCTGCTCGCCCCCATCGTGCTGGCCTCGCTGTTCGGGTTCGCCCTCGGCGGAGACGATCCGCCGTTGCGCGCCACCGTGGGCTTCGTCGATCTCGACGGCGGGGAGTTCCCCTCCAGCGTGCGCCGGGAGGTGCTGTCGGCCAAGGAACTCGACGGCATGCTGACCCTGCGCGATTTCAAAGCGGAGAAGGACGCGCAGCAGACCCTCGACGACGGGGACATCGGTGCGGCGATCGTGTTCCCCCCGGGGTTCAGCCAGGACGTCGGCGCCGGACGAGGGGGGAAGGTCACCGTGCTCACCTCCCCGGAGACGCCACTGGCCGGAGTGGTCGCGAGCAGCATCGTCGACCGGATCTCCGCCCTGGTGGACGCCCGCACCCTCGCGGTCAAGGCGTCCCTCGACGCCGGCGTCCCCGCCGACAAGGTCAAGGAGTTCGTCGAGCGCAACGGCGCGAGCGGCCCGGCGCTGACCCTGGAGAGCGACCCCATGGCGGGCGGGAAGGTCGACCTGTCGGTCTACTACGGCTCCGGCATGGCCGCGCTCTTCGCCTTCTTCGTGGTGGGCACCTCGGTCAGGAGCCTGCTCACCGAGCGCAACCTCGGCACGCTCAACCGGATGCGTGCCGCGCCCATCCGGCCGTGGATCCCGATCGTGGGCAAGGGGGTGGTCGGCTTCCTGCTGGCACTGGTCAGCGTCTGCGCCGTCTGGGCCTCCTCGGTGCTGCTGTTCGGGTCCAGCTGGGGTGATCCGCTCGCGGTGTTCGCGCTCTGGACCGCGCACGTGCTGGCCGCCGCCGCGATCACCATGCTGGTGGCCAGCAGGGCGAAGACCGACTCCCAGGCCGACGGGCTGATCATGGGCGTCTCCTTCGTCTTCGCGTTCCTGGGCGGCAGCCTGGTGCCGATGTACAACCTGCCGGACTTCCTGCAGAAGGTGGCGCTGTTCACCCCGAACGGCTGGACGTCGACGGGACTGACCGAGCTCGCCGGTGGCGGTGGGGGCCTGGCGGCGGTCGCCGCCCCGATCGCCGCACTCTGCGGGATGGCACTCGTGGCCGGCGGCATCGCCGCCCTCGGCTTCAGGAAAGGACTACTCGGTTGAGCCCGAGCCCCGTCAGAGCCCTGGTGGCGGCCAACCTGCGCCGTCACTCCCGCGACAAGGTGGGCCTGTTCTTCATGGTGGTCATGCCGTTCGTGACCATCGCCTTCGTCGGGCTGGCGCTGGGCGGAGGCGCGTCGGGACAGGACCGGATGCCGATCGGGGTGGTCGCGCAGGACTCCGACCCGGTCGCGGCGGCCGTGCTGCGCCGGCTGGAGACCAGCCCCGACCTCGCGATCGAGCGGATGGAGACCGAGGAGCGGGTGCGCTCCGGGGTGCGGACCGGTGCTCTCGCGGCCGGTCTGCTGATCCCGCCGGGGTCCACCGAGCTGGAGCTGGTCATGACCCAGACCAACGGCAGCGGCCTGGCGGCACGGAGCATCATCGACGTCGCGGTAGGCAAGGTGGCCGCGGTGCTGGAGGCCGTGCGGGCGGCCCAGGCGGCGGGCGCGTCCCCGGCCGAGGCCGAGGCCCTGGTGCGCAAGGCACAGACCGAGTCGGCCCAGGTGGCGGTGAGCACCAGCGGTACGGAGAGTTCCACGCCCCGTGGATTCGCCTACACCGCGCCCGCCAACGTGCTGCTGTTCACATTCGTCAACTCCATGGCCGTCGCCTCGGCACTGGCCGAGAGCCGCAGGCTGGGCATGATCCGCAGGTCCCTCGCCGGGCCGGTGCGGGAGCGCTCGGTGCTGCTCGGCGAGGTGCTGAGCAGGCTCCTCGTCGCCATCGCGCAGGCCTGCCTGATCATGGTGGTGAGTACCCTGGCGTTCGGCGTGACCTGGGGGGACCCGCTGGGCGTCGCGGCGGTCGTCGGCTCGTTCTGCCTGGTGTCCACCGGTGCCGCGGTGCTGGTCGGCAGCCTGGTGCGGTCGCCCTCCCAGGCCCCCGCGATCGGACCTCCGCTGGGCATCGTGCTCGGCATGCTGGGTGGCTGCCTGTGGCCGCGAGAGGTGGCCGGCGAGACTCTGAACATGATCGGCTACCTGGTTCCGCACGGCTGGGGGATGGACGCGCTGATCACGCTGACCAAACCCGGCAAGGGGCTGGGTTCGGTCCTGGTCGAGGTGGCCGTACTGCTCGGGATGGCGGTGCTCCTGCTGGGCATCTCGCTCGTGGTGTTCCGCAGGCGCATGCGCACGTCCACATGAAGGGTGTCGTGCTGGCCGGGGGCTCAGGCACCCGGCTCCGGCCACTGACCGCGATCACCTCCAAGCACCTGCTGCCGGTCTACAACAAGCCGATGGTCTACTACCCGCTCTCGGTGCTGATGCTGGCCGGAATCCGGGAGATCCTGCTGATCAGCACCCCCGAGCATCTGCCGGGGTTCCGGGCGCTGCTCGGCGACGGCTCCCGGCTGGGCCTGCGCCTGAGCTACGCCGCCCAGGCCGTACCCCGAGGGCTGGCCGACGCCCTGGTCGTCGGCGGGGAGTTCGTGGGTGACGACCGGCTGGCCCTCATCCTCGGTGACAACATCTTCTACGGCCACGAACTCCCCTCGGTGCTCCGGGAGGAGGTCGGCAAGCTCGACGGCTGCACGGTGTTCGGCTACCCGGTCGCCGATCCCGAACGGTACGGGGTGGCGGTTCTCGGCGAGGAGGGCCGGCTGGTCGACATCGAGGAGAAACCGGCCCGGCCCCGGAGCAACCTCGCCGTCACCGGCCTCTACCTCTACGACAACATCGCGCTGCGTTACGCCACCGAGCTGACCCCTTCGGCGAGGGGTGAACTGGAGATCACCGACCTCAACCGGCGTTTCCTCGCCGAGGGCCGCGCCCGGCTGGTCAACCTGGGCCGGGGGACGGCCTGGCTGGACACCGGCACGCCGGACAGCCTGCTGGAGGCCGGGGTCTTCGTGCAGGTGCTCGAAAAACGGCAGGGCGTGCAGATCGCCTGCCTGGAAGAGGTGGCCTACCGGATGGGCTACATCGACGACCGAGGGCTTCGTGAGCTGATCGGCCACGTCGGACCCGTGACGGAGGAGGGGCGCTACCTGGTCCGGGTGCTGGAGGCCTCCATCTGAGCGGTTCCCGGAAGTCGCCCGCTTCCACGGCCGGGGGCCACGGTTTTCGACCGGGCTCCGCCGACCGGCGATTGGGGCACGCCTAGCATGGAGGTATGCGCACCGATCCGGTGACGTTGTTCCTCTGCGGTGACGTCATGCTCGGCCGCGGCGTCGATCAGATCCTTCCGTACCCCGGTGACCCGACGCTGCAGGAGCAGCATGTCTTGGACGCCCGGACATATGTTGATCTGGCGGAGGCGGCGAACGGCCTGATTCCTCAACCGGTCGACTTCTCCTGGCCATGGGGGGATGCCCTGCGGGTGCTGGAAGAGGGTGCGCCCGATGTCCGGGTGGTGAACCTGGAGACGAGCATCACCCGGAGTGATGATTTCGCCATGGGGAAGGCCGTCCATTACCGGATGAATCCAGATAATCTTCCCTGCCTGGCGGTTGCCCGGCCCGACGTCTGCGTGCTGGCGAACAACCATGTCATGGACTTCGGCCGGCGAGGTCTGCGGGAGACGCTCGGCGTTCTGGCCGGTGCGAGGCTGCGGGCGGCGGGGGCGGGCCGGGAGGCGGACGAGGCGCGGCGACCCGCGACCGTCACCGTCGCAGGCGGCGGGCAGGTCCTGATCCTCTCCTGCGGGACGGAGTCCAGCGGCATTCCGCCGGAATGGGCGGCGACCCCGGATCGCGGGGGTGTCGATCTCGTCCCGGAGTTGTCGGAGGCCGCCGCGGCCGAGGTGGCCGGCCGGGTGCGGCAGGTGAAGCGCCCCGGTGACGTCGCGGTTATCTCCATCCATTGGGGCTCCAACTGGGGCTACCAGGTCTCCCGAGAGCAGAGACGCTTCGCGCACCGCCTGGTCGACGGCGGTGTCGACGTGGTGCACGGGCACTCCTCGCACCATCCCCGGCCCGTCGAGGTCTACCGCGGCAGGCTCATCCTGTACGGCTGCGGTGACCTCATCGACGACTACGAGGGCATCACCGGCTATGAGGAGTACCGAGACGATCTCCGGCTGCTGTACTTCGTGTCGGTGGAGCCGGAGTCGGGAAAGCTGGCCGGTTTACGGATGGTGCCCATGCGGGCTCGTCAGATGCGTCTCCAGCACGCCTCAAGCGAGGACTCCGAGTGGCTTCAGGCGGTTCTCGACCGGGTCGGCCGTGACCTCGGGTCACGAGTCGACCTGGAGCCGGACGGTGCCCTCGCGCTCCGGCGGACGTAGGCGAGGTCGGACATGACCGCAGGCGTCTCTCCCGAAGACCTCATCCGGGCCGTCCGGGCGATGGGCGTCCGCGACGAGCGCCTGCTGGAGGCCGTGCGCGCGACGCCGCGAGCGGGATTCGTCCCCGCGGACCGTGTCGCGATCGCCTACCACGACGAGCCCGTCCCGATCGGGCACGGGCTGGTGACCACGCAGCCCTCGCTGTCGGCAAGGATGATCGAAGGTCTTGGTCTCGGCGGGACGGAACACGTGCTTGAGATCGGCACCGGCCTCGGTTTCCAGACCGCGCTGCTCGTTCGCCTGGCCGCCGATGTGGTGACCATCGACCTGTGGGCGGATCTGGTCCGGCAGGCGCGCCGGAACCTCGCCCGGCAGGGGATCGGCAATGTCGAGCTGCTCGTCGGGGACGGCAGCTGCGGCGTGCCGGACCGCGCTCCGTACGACGGCATCGTCGTGTCGGCCGCGTTCCCCGAGGTCCCCCCGCCGCTGGTCGAACAGCTCCGGCTCGGCGGCCGTCTGGTACAGCCCATCGGACCGGGCGGGCGGGAGGAGGTCGTCCTGTTCCAGCGCACCGTGACCGGGCTTGAACGTCGGCAGGTCCTCACGCTGGCCAGCTTTGTCCGCCTTCATGGAAGGTACGGCTATCCGCCCTGAGCGGGTGCCCGTCTCCCCGGATGGTGATCGGGAGGACGGCCTCCACGACCGTTGATCTCTGTCACTACGGACCATCCCCGCAGGCGCCCGCGGGGATGGTTCCGATGAACGACTCTGGGAGATCGGCGTACTCAAGTCGGCCCCGCGCCCGCGGGGATGGTCTGTATCTCGTCCGCTTGTGGAATCCGGCCGAAGGGCAGGAGTCGTTCCGGCGGCCGTCCGTTATCCGGCTCTGGTGAGTGCTTGATGGCTGGCCATGATCCTCGTCTCCGTGCTGCTCTCTGTCCTCCTGACGGTCTTGCTCAACCTCCTGCTCCGCTGACCGGTGCCCGTTCACCGTGGACATCGTGGCGGGGGTGTCCTTAATCTTTCCCATATCCTATAGTTCTTTAGAATATAAGCTGCAATGGTTCAGATGGAGGGCGCGATGTCGTACCCGGAGCCTCGTTACCTGGGCGAGGCGGGCGAGAGCAGTGGGGTCTTCCGGCCGGCGAGCGCGGGGCCGGATCTGGTGATCGGTGAGGGCGGGACGGAGGTGCACCACCTGGCCACCGGCGCCTCGACGAACGGGCAGTTCGGTCTGTACCGCTGGGACATGGGAGCGAAGCCGTCCGGCCCGGACCCGCACTTTCACCGGACGATCTCTGAGTCCTTCTTCGTGCTCTCCGGGACCGTGCGGCTGTTCAACGGGAAGACCTGGACCGACGCGACGGCGGGAGACTTCCTGTACGTCCCGGAGGGCGGGGTGCACAGTTTCCGCAACGAGTCCGGCGAACCGGCCTCGATGCTGCTGCTCTTCGCACCGGGGGCACCCCGCGAGGGCTACTTCGAGGAGCTCGCCGAGATCGCGGCCAGTGGGCGCAGGCTCAGCGACGCGGAGTGGGCGGACGTCTACCTCCGCCACGACCAGTACATGGTCTGACGGCCATGGCGGAGTTTCCGGAGGAACCGATCTACCGGCAGCTGGCGCGGGTCGGCAGGACGCTGGCCAGTCCGGTGCGGCTGAGGCTGCTCGACGTGCTCGACCAGGGAGAGCGCACCGTCGAGCAGCTGTCCGAGGAGGCGGACATTCCGCTGAAGAACACCTCGGCCCAGCTGCAGCAGCTGCGCGCGGCTCACCTGGTGACGAGCCGCAAGGCCGGTACCCGGGTCTACTACCGGCTGGCCGACGAGCGGGTCTCGCGGTTCCTGGGCGAGCTGCAGGACTTCGCCGCGGAAAGGCTCGCCGATCTGCGGGAGGCGGTGTCCGAGCACCTTGGCGAGGTCGCGGTCCTGGAGGCGGTGACCGCCGACGAGCTCGCCGGACGTCTCAACGACCCCGACATCGTGATCGTCGACGTCCGCTCGGCCGCCGACCACGCCCGCGGCCATGTGCCGGGGTCGGTGTCGATTCCCCTGGCCGAACTGCGGGACCGTCTGGACGAGCTGCCCAGGGACATCGAGATCGTGGCCTACTGCGGCGGCCCCTACTGCGTGGTCTCCCCGGAGGCGGTGCGCCTGCTCCGCGACCACGGCTTTCCAGCGCGCCCGCTGGACGGCGGGCTCGCCCGCTGGCGACGCACGGGGAGACGACTGCAGACCGGTTCCGCCACGGCCACGTAACGGGCCCGCGGCCGAATTGTCGGAGTGGATCACTACCGTTCCCGGCATGTTCAGTTCGCAGCAGCAGGCTGCTCTGTCGACTACCGGGACGAAGGTCTCCGCGCCCGGCGAACTCCCTCGGATCACCCGCCGCGAAGAGGCCGGCGCATGACCGCCTGGGAGGAGATCCGCGGACTCATCGCCCGCCGGGACGCCCACGCCGTCGCGGCCCGGATCGTCGAGGTGGACGAGGAGGCGCGCAAGGAGGTCGCCGGCCTTCTTCCGGGATACCTGAAGACGCTGCGCGGCCGACGCGAATCCTGGGAGGGGCTCGACGACTACGCCGAGGTGCTCCGCGCCGCAGGGGCCGGGGTCCTCACCGGTGCGGCCGCCGTGGCGACCTGGCTGAACCGCCGGGATTTCACCTCCCGCTGGAGTTCGCCGTACGGGGACACCGAGCGGATCATGGCGATTCTCGCGACCCGGCCGGCGGAGTGGCGGGCCGACCTGGCCGGGCGGCTCGTGCTGGCGATCGGCGACCTGGTCCGTGCCACCGCGTCTCCCGGCTGGAACGGTGCCACGGTCCGCTGCGCCCAGGCCGGAGGCGACCACCTCCTCTTCATGGCCACGAAAGAGGGGAGAGAGAGCAGCCCTACTGGGTGGCCCGCGAGGGTATGCGGGGCACCGGGGGTGGCATTGTCGCCTGCGTGCTCGACGATCGGCGCCTCGTTCTGCACCTCACTCCCGAGGCGGCGGACAACATGGAGACCGAGACCGTCCTGACCGTCGACCTGAACCTGAGTCCCGTCGAGACGGAGCGGCTACGGACCGTGCTCGGCAGAATCTTCCGTGCGGGATCGTCCGATCCGATGCCCTCGCTCACCGGGTTCTGACGTACGGGCCTGGCCGGGAAGGCCGGTCAGGGGTCGGATATGACGGCCAGGGACCTGATCTGCTCGGGGGTGAGCGCGGTGCCGCGTTCGGATTCGGTGGCGAAGCGCTCCTCGCCCAGCGCGTCACGGATCCGCGCGGTGATCCGGCCGATGTCGCCGCTTTCCAAGGGGTCAGGGGCACGGAGCTCGACGCGAGGGCCACGGCACCCGCGCCCAGGAGCCGGGCGGCGCGGTCGTGGTGTCCGGCGACGGTCAGGGCCCCGGCCAGGCCGTAGACGGCGACCGTCATCTCCCGGGTCCCGTCGAACCTGGCGATGAGATCGAGGGCCCGCAGGTGCAGAGCGAGGGCCGCCGCCGCGTCGCCGCGCTGCTCGGCGACGAAGCCGAGCTCGGTCACGATCATCGGGAGGTACGGCGGCGGCTCCTCGGCGTCGCGCGGGGTACGGTCCAGCACGTCGCGCAGGTGGGTCTCCGCGATGTCGAGGCGGCCGTCCCTGCGCGCGGCGAAGGCCAGTCCCATCCGGGCGAAGGTCTGCCCGGCCTGGTGGCCCTGCTCCACGGTGAGCCGCAGCGACCTCTCGCTCGACTCCGCCGCCCGCGCGTAGTCGCCGCGCTGCAGCGCGATCCAGCCCAGCCAGCCCAGCCGCCCGGCGAACTCCGTCCACAGTCCGAGCTCCTCGGCCAGGCGCATGCCGTCGTGCTGCAGCCGTTCGGCCCGGTCGAGGTCACCGGTCATCTCGGCCAGCGCGCCGAGCCAGCCGCCGGCCTCCAGTTGCCCCCAGCGCTCCCCGAGCTCGCCGAAGATCCGCGCGCTGCGCTCACCGTCGCGTTCGAGCCCGTCCAGGTCGCCGCGTACGTGCGCGAGCTTGGCCCGGAGGGCGAGGGCCGCGGCCGTCCCCCATCGGTCGCCGAGCGCCTCGAAGGCGGGTAGTGCCCGGTCCAGCAGCTCTCCGGCGGTGGACAGGTCGCCGAGGTCGACCCCCGCGTAGGCGAGGATCCACCATGCCCTGGCTCGCCCGCCGGGATCGCCCGCGTCCTCGTACGCCTCCAGCGCCGCCCGGCGGAGTTTCTCCCGGTCGGTGACGGCGACATCACCGCGGAGGAACCCGATCACGGCCTCCCAGGTGAGGGCCTTGGCCCGGAGCGCGGCGAACGAGACGCCTCCGGAGCCGCCGGCGGTGTCCGGCGCATGGTCCCGGGGGACGGCGCCGGGAGGTTCGCCGGGGACGGCCAGTGCCGCCGTCAGGGATCGGTGGGCCTCGGTCAGGCGGCCACGCAGGAACCAGTACCAGGCCAGCGCGCCGACGAGGCGCAGCGCGCCGTCCGCGTCGCCGTTCCTGACGGCCGCGTTCAGCGCGGCGCGGAGGTTCGCGGCGTCGGAGTCGAGACGCCGCAGCCAGCGCCGCTGGTCCGCCTCGTAGAGGCGCGGCTCGGCCCGCTCGGCGAGGCCGGTGTAGTGGCGCAGGTGCCGCCGCCGCACCCGCTCGTACTCCCCGGCCCGCTGGAGGCGCTCGACGCAGTACGCCGCCACCGACTCCAGCAACCGGTATCGCGGCCCGTCGGCACCGTCCACCATGACCACCAGCGACCGGTTCACCAGCCGCGCCACCAGGTCGAGCACGTCCGCGGCCGGGATGTCGTCCTCCGCGCAGACGGCCTCGGCGGCCTCCATGGTGCAGCCGTCGGCGTGCACGGCGAGCCGGCGCAGGACGGCGCGCTCGGCGCCGGTCAGCAGCTCCCAGCTCCAGTCGATCATCGCCGTCAGGGTCTGCTGGCGCGGCGGGACGCCCCGGTGCCCGGTGGCCAGCAGCCTGAACCGGTCGTCCAGGCGGGCGACGAGGCCGTGTACCCCGAGGGCGGGGACCCTCGTCGCGGCCAGCTCCAGCGCCAGCGGGATGCCGTCCAGCCGGCGGCACAGCGACACGACCGCCGGGGCGGTGTCCGCGTCGAGGACGAACCCCCGGGCCGCGGCGGACGCGCGTGCCACGAACAGCCGTACCGAACCCGTCCGCTCCAGCGCGGAGATGTCGTCGGCGGCCCGGTCGGCACCTGGCCCAAGGCCACCGCGGAGTGCAACACCGCGGTGAAGACCACGCTCGACCGGCTGGCCTGGTGGGCCCGCGCCCTGCGGGACGCCCGAGCCAGGAGCCCGTACGCCACCTGAGCCCTGTTTCCATCAAGCTCCATCAAGTTTTGTCCAGCGCGAACGACACGGAGAAAACCATGCGGAAGATCATCGCCATGACCCACACCACGGTCGACGGCTACATCGACAACCCGTTCGCTGATTCTCAGTGTTTGTCAGTGAGGACCAGCGAGCCCCCGCGTTGCCGCAGCGGCGTTCCCCGTGGCCGGGGTTCCCGTTTCACCGGTGCGCGCCCGGCACGAATGCCGGGTCCTACCGCTCCTCGGCGGGCGTTTAACGTCTCCCCGCAACTCTGGGCGACGTCGGCCGCGAGCGCGGCCAGATTACGGGCGGCGTTCAGATCCCGATCCAGGACCAGATCACACCCATCGCAGGTGTAGGTGCGTTCGGACAGGGCGAGCTTGGCTTTCACCACACCACAACCCGAACATGTCTTACTACTGGGATACCAGCGGCTCGCCATCACCAGCCGCCCACCACTCCAGCCGGTCTTATAGGCGAGCTGACGGCGCACCTCACCCATCCCCACATCAGCGACCGCGCGAGACAGGCGCCGGTTGGCGAGCATCCCCGACACGTTCAGGTCCTCGACCACGACCGTGCCGTAGACGGCCGCCAGCTTGCTCGTCAGCCGGTGTAGGCCGTCGCGCCGCTGCCGGGCCACCCTCGCGTGCGCCTTCCCCAGCGCGGCCTTGGTCTTACGCCAGCGCGCCGACGGCTCGTGCCTGCCGCCACCTGGGGTGCGTGGGCCGGTCCGGCGGGCCAGCTGCTTGTTCAGCCGCCGCAACCGTTTCAGAGCCGTTCGGTGGTGTTTGGGGTTGTCAACCACTTCACCGGTGGACAGCACCGCCAGCGCCTTGACCCCCAGATCCACTCCCACCACCGCCTCCGGCCGGGCCAGGGCGCTTTCGGCGCGGTCGATCTCGCAGGTGAACGACACGAACCACCGGCCCCCCTCCAACCGGACCGTCGCCGACAGGACCCGGCCCGTGCCCCGCTCCAGATGACGGGCCAGCTTGCGGGTGGACTCACAGGTGCGGATCGTGCCCAGCCGTGGCAGCGTGACGTGCCGGCGGTCGGGTTCGACGCGGATGGTGCCGGTGGTGAACCGGCAGGCGGGGACGGTGCGGTGCTTGGACCTGAACCGGGGAAACCCGATCTTCCTCCCCTTGCGCTTACCCTTACGGGAGTCCGACCAGTTCCTCAGCGCCCGGGCCAGGGCCTCCAGGCCGCTGTTGTAGGCCTCCTTGGAGTTCTCCGCCCACCAGGGCGCGACGGTGTCCTTGGCCGCGTTCCAGAGTTTGCGCAGCTCATACAGCGACCAGGGAACCTCGGTCAGCAGCTCGGTGGGCACCCCGTAGGTCTTCTCCGCCTCCCGCTGCGACAGCGCCGCCTTGACCAGGCCCAGCGCCCAGTTGAACGCGAACCGCGCTGCCCCACCGTGCGAGAACAACGCACCGGCCTGGGCCGGAGCGGGGTCGAGAGCGTAGCGGTAGGCCTGCTGAACCCGCATCACCCACCCCTCCCGTCATTTACTCACCGCTGTCGAATGATGACGGTGAGCTTACTCTCAGGGATGATCGACAGTTCCCCAATCAGCAGGAAAGCCCGCCACCGGCACGGGACCGAACCCCGACAGCGCGTACCGTCTCCTCCCGCACCTCAGCCCACCGGACAGAGAAGGTCAAATGAGGCAATCAGCAGCCCATAGCCCCCTACAGTTGTGTGCCAATTGTCGGGCTCGGAATCGATGGCGGGGATCGTGGGCGTTTCGGAAGGGACGGCGGCCGTGCTCGCCGGCCGGTATCGGCTGGACGAGCTGATCGGCCGGGGCGGTACGGGCGAGGTGTGGCGCGGTTACGACCTGCGCCCTGGCTGGCCGGTGGCGGTCAAGATCCTGTCACCGCGGGTGGCCGACGCCGCGGTGCGCGAGAGGTTCGCCAGGGAGGCCAGGACCGCCGCGCGTATCGTCCACCCCAACGTGGTGACCGTGCTCGACATGGGCGAGCACGAGGGCCGCCCGTACCTGGTGATGGAGTTGCTGGCCGGCCGGGATCTCGCCGCCGAGCTGGCCGAGCGCGGACCGCTGAGCGTGTCCGAGACGTGCCGTCTGGCGGGGCAGGTCGCGCTCGGGCTGGACGCCGCGCACCAGGCGGGGGTCGTGCACCGCGACGTCAAACCGGCGAACCTGCATCTGGGCGCGGGCGGCGTGCTCAAGGTCGTCGACTTCGGTACGGCCAGGGTCGCGACCGAGGCCGCGATGCGACTGACCTCGGTGGGAACCGTCATCGGCACGGCCGCCTACCTGTCTCCCGAGCAGATCCGAGGTGAGGCCGGAGCCGCGGCCGCCGATCTGTACGCGCTCGGCTGCGTCTGCTACGAGCTGCTCTGCGGGCGCCCCCCGTTCGTCGGCACGGCGACAGAGGTGCTCTCCCAGCATGTCGGCGCCCGGCCGGACCCGCCCGGCCGCTACCGGCCCGGCATCCCCGCGGAGCTGGAGAGACTCGTCCTGGCCCTGCTGGAGAAGGATCCCGGCGCGCGGCCCACCGGCGCGGAGGTCGTCCGCGGGCTCCTGGCCGCGGCGCCCCGCCGGGCGCCGCACGCGTCCGGGCCCCCGGCGCCGACCTCCGTGCTGCCCTCGGTGCCTCCCGCTCCCGCAGGGCAGGAGGGCTCACCGGTGCGGGCGTGGGCGGGGCGGACGACGAGGTTCCTGCGGGAGAGCCCACCCGGCATGTTCGTCGCGATCCTGCTGGGCGTGGTGACCGTGCCGGTGCTGGTGGCCCTGTGGGCGTCGGCCTCGCCGGATCCGGTGGGACAGGGCACCGCGGCGGTGCCATCCGCGATCACGTCGGCGGCGCCCCCGGAGCGGTCCGCGCCCGCGTCGCCCACACCGGCCGTCTCGCGGAGCGCGTCCGCGGCGCCGGCCCCCGTGCCCAGCCGGACCGCGCCGGCGGCGGGCGGATGGCAGGCGCGCCTGGCGGCCCTGGGACAGGCGGTCACCGCGCAGGAGCTGCAGAGGGGAATCGACCCCAAGACGGCCCGCAAGGTCCGCGAGACGATCGTCAAACTCGCCAGGAACATCCAGGAGGGCAAGAACGAGAAGGCCCGTGACGAACTGCGCAGGCTCGGCCGTGAGCTGAGCGAGGCGCAGCGGAAGGGCAGGATCGCCTCGGCGGGGCCGCTCCCCGACTTCCTTCGAACCTCGGGGCTCACCCTCCAGGGGGACGGCCAGGTGGACGGCTACGAGTCCGGGCCGCGTCATCACAGCAGCGATGACGACGACGATGACTAGGGCACGTCTTTCCAAATGCCTGCGGGCGCGAAGAGAGGGTGTCCACGATCGTTTGTGACGACGAACCTGGACACCCTCGTGACCGCACTTTACGTGAAGATCGACGACGAGTGGGCGGGTATCGCACGCCTACCGGGACGGCCTCCGAAGCTCAGTCACTCGGAGTTGCTGTGCCTGGCGGTGATGCAGGCGATGCTCGGCTTCCACAGCGAGGCCCGCCGGCTGCGGCACGCCCGCGAGCACTACCGCCACCTGTTCCCCTTCCTTCCGCAGGACGCGGGCTACAACAAACGGCTGCGAGCCGCGCTACCACAGATCAAGCGGGTGATCCGAATGCTCGCCAAGGACACCGACTTCTGGCACGACACGGTGTGGATCACCGATTCGACGCCGGTGCCCTGCGGCATGTCCCGGCCTACCGTCAAACGTTCGGAGCCGGCGAGCCGATGCTGAAGAAGGTGCGCCAGCTCATCGAGTCCGTGAACGACACCCTCAAAGGTCAACTCGACCTGGAACAACACGGTGGAAGAACCGCCGGGGGCGTGGCCGTGCGCATCGCACAGCGCGTGCTCACCCTGGCCGCCGCGATATGGCACAACTTCCAGACCGGACAGGCGGTCAGCCGTTCACTGACCGCCTACGACCACTGACCGTATTCGGAAAGACTCGTCGAGGAGAAGCTGCACGCTGCGGAAGGCGGCGAATGCCAGTTACTCCCGTCCGACGAGGGCGTGAGATGAACCGGCGATCAGAATTCGACCGCTGGTTCGGCCCCCGATCACCATGTGCAACCTGGACGCCGACCAGGCCACGGCGATCTCAGTTGTGGATCCCTTTCTTACGTCGGGTGGCCTCATATGACACCGCTACGCTTGCCGGGATTACCTCACCGATCAAGCGGAGGCGAAGCCTACGAAGTAGGCAAGGATCATGAGTCCTCCTAGAAGGAGGAGGTAGATCAAGCAGCCAACCCCGTTCGACGGCAGAAATCGCAACACGAAAAAGTTGAATATGACAGAACCGATACCGATAACGATCAGTGCGATCGGATCTTTGGTCCATGCCCATGCCAGGTAGGCGAAGACGGCGCTCGCGGCTAGATTTTCGAGGAGGCGACTCTCGAAGGGCGACAACTTCGATCGAGGTGATCGATCTTGTGATTCGTCTTCGGTCATAAACAGCCCCTTCTTTTAGGGTATTCCAGAAAACAGGTTATAATCACCTGTACAACAACTAGCGGCGGGAGCCTACCGGGAACACATAGAGCGCTACTGGACCAACTCTAGGTGTGAAGGGCATTCCATGGATGGCGACCGACGAGTGTTGCACGGATCGAGGACGCCAAGCAGGATGTGACTGATTCGGACTGCCTGGATGGGCTGTACCATGGCCGACTCGGGGGCGGGCTGGATTGCTTCAGTCCTCCTTGTCGATACTCATAGCCTGCGACAGGGGAAGCCTGCTTCAGAGCATCTAAACCAGAAGTCCTATGAGTGCCTTGATCTCTGGCGCTAAGTGATTCGCCAACTTGAGGATGTCGATGAACCGGTTCCGCAAGTCGACAAACGACTCCTCATCGGCAACAAGAATGTCCACGGAAGCCGCGAATCGGCCTACCGGCTCGGGCAGTTGCTGGGTGTGTGTCGCCACTCCGTCCGAGGCGCAGGAGAAATCGAACCAACCGCATCGGGTTGGGTCCGCAAACTCGTTGCTCACCCAGATTGCCCGGCCCATCGCGTCCTGCACGACGATCAGGGTCCGACAGCGCAAAGCTCCCCAGGGAACTCGGTTGCGGGTAGTGGACTCAACGGTCAGCAGGCCGTTGCGCCACAGGGTGGCTTTGGTCTGCACGAACTTGTTCCAGCCGATGTACTGCTCTTCATAGGCGCGCGTTGGCTGGGGGGTGTCAGGCTGCGCTACATGAGTGCCAGAAGCCCAGACCGGCCGGCCGTCGCCGGTGTAGATCACCAGGTTCCGGTCGTCCTGTAGTACAAGCCGCGCTCCGGGGTTGCCATCGGTGCCAGAGGCCCATGATGGGTAGTTCACGCCGTTGTAGAGAACGAGATTGCCATCGCCCTGCATGTCAGCTCTGTTGGGACGTAGCGATAGGGGGAGCGTCCACGTGTTCGTGGCCCACACCGGAGTGGTGAGATTCTGTCCGTCAGCGTATAGAACGAGGTTGCCGTCGCCTTGCATAATGAGGCCGTACAGTCTGTTCGGCGATCGCAGGACTTCGCCTGTGGCCAGTGATCTGCCGATCAG
This sequence comes from Streptosporangium sp. NBC_01755, assembly GCF_035917995.1. Taxonomy (NCBI): domain Bacteria; kingdom Bacillati; phylum Actinomycetota; class Actinomycetes; order Streptosporangiales; family Streptosporangiaceae; genus Streptosporangium; species Streptosporangium sp. NBC_01755. The sequence goes on from NZ_CP109131.1 coordinate 5,915,123, forward strand.
TTCACCCACGTATTCGCCCATTTCCTGCCGCCCCCACATTCGTTCGATTCTGGGTATGTACTCGCTTGTCAATGTCATCAATCACGCAAGTAAGATGACATGCGTACCCATGAAGTAGGCCGTGCCCAGGAATGTTGGTCACGCGCTTTCGTTCATAAGGCCCATGTAGGAAGTACGCTTCCTTGGCGAGTGTGCACTCCAAAATATGGCGCTTTGAGACGGCTTGACCATGGAGAACAATGAGTATTGACTTATCGCCCATTCTATGCCCACTCCGGCAAAGGTCAGGCGAGGGGGGTGAGAGCCGTGCCATCACTGTCCGGCGAGGACTATCGCAGACTGTTGAAGTTCGTAACCCTGGCGATAGATGATGTGAGACCGCACTTTCCCAGTGTCACGATGAACGCATGCCTTCGTGAACTTTTCGAGGCTGATGTCGTCGGGGCCGGGACCGTCGACCTGCTGGGCACCTCCAGTCGGCGCTGGGCCACCAATCCGGCCCCGGTTGATCTGGGATCTGTGGGGTTTCACGAGCTCGCCATCCACCATCCGATCTTGGGCGCTTACCGTCGCAGCCAAGAGACGACACCATTACGGCTGAGCGACGTCTCAGACTCGTCGGACGATCGTGACGCTCTTCGCTTTCTCCAACTCGTGCCGGGCATCAGTCGAGTAATCACCATTCCCCTGGCCGTCTCGGCACTACGCATCAGCGTGATTGCCATCATGCGTTCCGGCCGCGACTTCGCCACCCGGGACATGCTTATGGCCCAGCGACTTCAGCCGATCGTCGCTGGTATCTATGCACTTCAGGTCAGCGATGCCCCCGGCAGGCCAAGAGCCCTCAACCCAGCCGGTCTTTTTGACGATGACCTGGATATCCGGCTCACGGAGAGAGAACTCGTCGTACTCGGCTTCCTGAGCAGCGACCTGATCCCGGCTGCGATAGCCCGCCGCCTCGACATGTCACCAAGGACGCTGGACAAGCACATCCAGCACATCTATCGGAAGTTTGACACTCGTGATCGCACCAGCACTGTTCTGAAGGCCCAAAACCTGGGATTCTTCCAGCGTTCTTGACGGGATGTTTCCACCGGGGCGACGCTGTACCCAAGTCCTTGCTTGTACAAGGTGACCGTGACGACCCCGGACATCGCGGGTGATCAATAGAGGTAGCCGCACGGGGAGTGCGGCTCTCGCTCGTCGAACTTTTCTACCGTGCCGCAACCGATTTGCCTGGAGCCCAACCAGGCGTACATCGCACCCACCGAGATCCTTCCGCGCGAGGGGTTCCACCAGCGGTGCTCAGGAATGGTCGCCGACCGCCTTCTGGCCGGGCTAAGGCCAGCACCAGGTAGGTGTTGTGGACGGTGCCGGGCGCGTACCCGGCCGCGCTCAGCCCTCCAATCAGGTCCTTGACCATCGGCCGGGTGACCGCGTTCAACGGCATGTGCCCGACGTGGGGGGTTGATGCGGTTCTTCAGGGAGACGGCGTAGCCGGTGGCGGTGCTGGGGGCCAGGGTGATCCGCGCCGTCAGCCACCTGTCGGCGTGGGTCTCGAAGGTCACGTTCCCGGCCTTGGGGCGGTCTTGAGCATGCCGGCTTCCCCGATGCGCAGCCGTGCCACCGAGGGCCGCACGTCGCCGCCCTCGTCGGAGTCGTCACCAAGCGGCCAGTTCACGTGCTGCTCGAACGTGGCCCCGAACCGCCCGCTGTCTTTGTAGTTGAAGAACTGATCGAGCCCGTTGATCAATTTAGACATGAAGCGACGGCTGGCAGTTCAGCTCACCCCTCGCCACGGGAAACGATCCCCAGGGAGCGGAGTTCCTCGTCGAGGCGGCGGACGTGCTTGTTGCCCGCCCACGGCTGGAGCCGGGCACGCGCCTGACGTACGGAGTCGGCGAGCCGACCAGAACTGTGCGAGCTGGTGAGGTGGGCAGCATCGCGGATCTTGTCGACTTATGACAAGACTCCTGAGAGCTACCTCGCCGGTCTCCACCTTCGCGCCGCGATGATCTGGTTTAAAGACCTCACCCGGACCATCCCTTGATCACAACCAAATACGCGCCCTAGTGCGAGACGGGGATGCCCGTCGTTCCCGGGTAGTGCTGAGGTATGACCGCAGAATCGAAGGATCCGCTGGCGGATCTCAACCCGTTCGACATATTCGACACCGAGGCCCTCCGCCTCGACCGTTTCTTCTCCGGGCTCGACGCGGAGGGCTGGCGGCGTCCCTCGCGGGCGGCGGGCTGGTCGGTCCGCGACGTGCTCGGGCACCTGGCGGGGGAGGAGCTGTACAACCACGCCTGTCTGGACGACGACATCGACGGGTTCGTCGCGATGCTCGGGAGCGAGGGAGTGGAGGGCGGTTTCAATGCCTTCAACGCCTGGTGCGTGCAGCGCCGCCGTGACGTTCCGGTCGAGGAGGTGCTCCAGGAGTGGCGGCGCGAGAACGGGGAGACGCGCGAGCGGATGCGCGAGCTCGGCCGCGACGCCTTGCTGCCGACCCTCGCGGGGCCGTACCCGGTGGGGTCGCAGACCTTCCACTACGACTCGGAGTACGCCACCCACGCCGACGACGTCGGCGCGCCCGTCGCGGAGGACGAGGAGGACGAGCGGGTCTGGTGGCGGGCGAGGGTGGGCGCGTTCGTGCTCGCGGAGCAGGGGGCGAAGGTCCAGGTCGAGCTGACCGCCGACGGGATCTGGGTGCACGCCTACGACATGAGCGAGCAACTGGGGCCCCCGGCGTTCGTGGCGGCGACCGTCGGCCGCCTGCCGGACGACCACCCCGTCGACCATCCCCTCGACCGCAGGCTCAGGGCCGCCCTGCGCTGCCTGGCCTGAGCTTTTCGAGGCCTCAGCGGTCGTTCTGCCCCTGTCGCCCCTGGCCCTGGCCCTCGTCCCCGTCCTTGCGGCGCATCCGGTGCGGGGTGCCCGCCCGCGCGCGCTCCTCGGGGTGGGCGCGTACCCTGCGCAGGCTGAAGACGACGGTGACCAGCAGCACCAGGAAGATCACTATCAGCGAGAGCGGGGTCGGGATCTCGGGGAAGGACCGGGAGACGTCCTCGTGCAGGAAGGCCAGGATGAGCTTCAGGCCGATGAAGCCGAGAATGACCGCAAGGCCGATCGACAGGTAGACCAGGCGCTCCAGCAGGCCCTCGATCAGAAAGTACAGGGCACGCAGCCCCAGCAGCGCGAAGGCGTTGGCGGCGAAGACGATGAGCGGGTGCGTGGTGACGCCGAAGACCGCCGGAATGGAGTCGAGGGCGAACAGCAGGTCGGTGCTTCCGATCGCGAGGAAGACCACGAACAGCGGGGTGACCATCCGCTTTCCGTCCTCGCGGACGACGAGCTTGCCGTCGTGCAGGTTCTCGGTGACCGGGAGCGCCTTCGAGATGAAGCGGATCAGGGGGTTGCTCTCGATGTCGGGCTCCTCGTTCCGGTGCCGGACGAGCTGGATCGCCGTCCAGATCAGCAGCAGGCCGAAGAGCAGGAATGTGAAGGAGAAGAGGCTGATGGCCGCCGCGCCGACCGCGATGAGGACGGCGCGCAGCACGAGGGCGGTGGCGATCCCGAAGAGCAGCACCTTCTGCTGGTTCTCCGGGGGCACCGAGAAGCGCGCCATGATGATGACGAAGACGAAGAGGTTGTCGACGGAGAGGCTCTTCTCCACCAGCCACCCGGCGAAGTACTCGGCCGCCAGCGTCGACCCGGCCAGCCACCACAGGACCAGGCCGAAGGCGATGGCCACGCCGATGTAGAAGACGCTCCAGGCGGTGGCCTCGCGGATGCCCACGGCGTGCGGCCGGCGCGCCGCCACCACGAAGTCGAGGACGAGCAGCGCGATCACCAGCGCGACGACCGCGATCCACACACCTATCGAATCGATCGCCACCCGTGCACCCTCCTGCCGGTTGAGAATCCTCGCTTACCCTCAGGTAAGGGGATCCACACCCGGAGGCTACCGCCCCACGCGACGGACACGGGATGGTGAAGGGAGCGCGGGTCAGCGGGCCGAGCGGGCCCGGTGTTTGGTCCAGATGTCCAGGGCCACGGCGGCGAGCAGGACCAGGCCCTTGAAGAGCATGACCCGCTCGCTGGGCGCGCCGATCAGGGACATGCCGTTGTTGATCACAGCCATGACGAGGCCGCCGACCGCCTTGCCCACCCCGCTCTGGACCGCGGCGCCGCCGATGAAGGCGGCCGCGATGGCGTCCAGCTCGAAGCCGTTGCCCGCCGTCGGGCCGGCCTGGTTCAGCCGCCCGGCGAAGACGATCCCGGCGAGCGCCCCCATGTTGACGAAGATCCAGAACGTGACGGACTTGCGATCGAGCGGATCGTGATCGACGGTTACCCTGATGGTCTCCTTTGCCGCCATAGTGGCGCGGTAGTACCGCACTAAGATCTTTTCCGCTGGTCGAGGTGTCGGCTGCGAAGTGGTCCTGTCGCCGCCCCGGGTCGGGCCGGCCCGCCGGGCGGAGGCGATTCTGTCGATACGGTACGGAGTGCCGTCACGTGTGGGTGACGTTCTTGTGAAATTCGGTGAACACGGCCGCTAGGTGTGATCTTTAGGCTGTCCTGGGACTTCTTTGGACATCGGCTCTGTTTGTGAACAGGCATTGGTCACTTGTTCACTAAACTCATGTCTGATAGAACAAATGCCACATGTAGGTCGGGTGGACGGCTCCCCGCGCGGCCTATCCCTCGTGGCCCCCTGGAGGACTGCCGTGCCCGGCTTCTCTCGTCTCAACGGTCCGGGATCCCCGGCGCTGTCCCGCCGCTCGGTCCTGCAGCTCGGCAGCGGGGTCGCCCTCCTCCTGGCGACCGGATGCGCCGCGGGCACCACGGCGGGCGGCGGATCCGCCACCCCCGCAGCGAGCACCGCCCCCGGCGGGACCCCCGCCGCCTCGAAGCTGCGGATCGCCGTGAGCAGCTACCTGAGCAGCTGGGACCAGGACTTCGTCGGGTTCGACCTGACCGCGCTGATGCTCTACAAGAACGTCTTCCCCTACATGATCGACTACGGGGTCACCTCGGTCGGCGACGGCCAGATCCTCGACACCGAGGCCATCGCCCCGACCTTCGCCGAGTCCTTCGAGCCCGACGCCGACAACAAGGTCTGGACCCTCAAGCTGCGCAAGGGCGTCAAGTTCGCCAGTGGCAACGAGATGACCGCCAAGGACGTCAAGTGGTCCAAGGACCGCGCGTTCGCCGCGAAGGCCAACGTCGCCGGCGTCTACCGGCTGATCGGGCTCACCAAGGCCGACCAGGTCGAGGTGGTCGACGACTACACGGTGACGTTCACCCAGGCCTTCCCCAGTGCCCTGACCCGGCAGATCCAGGCCATCTCGCTGTACGTCTTCGACTCCGAGGAGGCGAAGAAGCACGCCACCGACGCCGACCCCTGGGCCAAGGAGTGGTTCGCCAAGAACCCCCCGACCGGCGGCTACTTCAACGTGGAGAAGGCGGTCCAGGGCCAGGAGATCGTGCTCACCGCCAACGCCGGCTACCCCGGCCCCGACGGCGCCAAGAGCTCGGAGATCAGGCTGAGCGTGGTGCCCGCGGCCTCAAACCAGCGCCTGCAGCTGCAGAACGGCGACATCGACGTCGCCTTCGGCATCGGCCAGCGCGACATCAAGGACCTCAAGTCCACGAAGGGCATCAAGGTCATCTCCGCGCCGAGCAACAACCAGCTCGTCATCCAGATGTCGGTGACCACCGCCCCCTTCGACGACCCCGCGGTGCGCAGGGCGCTCGCCCACGCGGTGCCGTACGAGCAGATCATCGCCAACGTCTACGGCGGCGACGCGCGGGCGGCCAAGAGCGTCGTCCCGCTGGACATGCCCGGCTACTCCGAGACCGGCTACCCCTACGCCTACGACGTCGCCAAGGCCAAGGAGACACTGGCCGCGGCGGGCAAGACCTCGATCACCTCCGAGCTGGTCTTCCAGACCGACAGCGAGGAGCAGCAGCAGATCGCCGTACTCGTGCAGAGCGAGGCCAGGAAGGCGGGCATCGAGCTGAAGCTCACCCCGCTCGACCCCGCCACGCTCGCCGAGCGCAGGGAGAAGAAGAACATCCCCCTGCAGGTCACTCTGGGCCAGCTCTGGGTCAACGACGTGGAGTACATGCTCGGCACCAGCCTCACCAAGGGCGCCAGCCTCAACTACTCCAACTACGTCAACCCCGAGATCGAGAAGATCTTCGAGGAGTCCCACACCGTCGTCGACGCGGCCGAGCGCGCCAAGCTCTGGCTGCGCGTGCAGGAGATCCTGGCCGAGGACGTGCCGTGGGCCGTCATCTGCCAGCCCAACTTCAACCTCCCCGTCCGGGAAGAGGTGGCGGGATGGGTCCAGCCGATGGACGGCCTGGCCCGGCTGCGCTACCTGAGCATCTCCTCCTGATCCATGCGTATCCTCCGGTTCGTCCTCAGGCGGCTGTTCCAGCTCGTCCCGGTGCTCCTCGGGGTGGTCGTACTGACCTTCCTGCTCGTCAGAGTCCTGCCGGGTGACCCGATCCGTACCATCCTCGGCCCCAACGCCACGGAGGCGGACGCCGCCGCGGCGCGGGCCAGGTTCGGGCTGGACCGGCCCCTGTGGCAGCAGTTCCTCGACTACGTCGGGGGACTGTTCACCGGTGACTTCGGCACCTCCATCCAGAGCGGTGCCCCGGTGGGCTCGGAGATGGCCCTGCGGGTCGGGCCGACCATGGAACTCGTGCTGATCGCGCTGGCCGTGGCGCTGGTGCTGGCGGTGGTGCTCGGCATCTGGTCGGCCAGGAACGCGGGCCGGTTCGGCGACCACACGGTCCGTGTCGCGGCGCTCATCGGCAACTCGGTGCCGGAGTTCTGGCTCGGACTGGTGCTGGTCCTGGTGGGCTACAGCGTGCTGGGCTGGTTCCCGGCACCCAGCGGCCGGGTGGATCCCGACACCGAGCTGAGCCTGATCACCGGCGCCGACCTGCTCGACGCGGCGCTGACCGCCAACGGCCCCGCGTTCGTCTCCGCACTGGAGCACCTCGCGCTGCCGGTGGCCACGCTCGTCATCGTCATCGTCGCGCCGCTGCTGCGCAGCGTCCGGGCCTCCGCGCTTGAGGTACTGGCCTCCGAGGCGTACACGGCCGCCGCCGCGCACGGCCTGAAGGACCGGCTGCTGCTCCGCGGCTACCTGGTGCGGGCCACGCTGGTGCGGCTCCCCGCGCTGGCGGCCCTGGTGTTCGGCTTCTCCATCGGCTCGACGGTCCTCGTGGAGTACGTCTTCTCCTGGCAGGGCTTCGGGCAGTGGGCGCTGCGCGGCCTGCTCTACCGGGACTACCCGGTGGTTCAGGCGTCGGTGCTCGTGATCGCGCTGTTCTACGTGGTGGTCTTCCTCATCGCCGACGTCGTCCACGCGATCCTCGACCCGAGAGTGAGGATCTGATGGCCGAAGCTTCAGGAGTCCGGGAGGCGGGCGCGGACCGCCGCTTCGCATCGTCCCTGATCACGGTGGGCTCCGCCATCCTGGCCCTGGTCGCGGTGGCCGTCGTGTTCGCGCCGCTGCTGAGCTCCTGGGGCCCAGAGGAGATCGACCCCCTCGCCTCTCTCACCCCGCCCGGCGGTGCGCACCTGCTGGGCACCGACCTCAACGGCATGGACGTGTGGAGCCGGGTCCTGCACGCCGCCCGGCTCGACGTCGGCATCGCCGTCGCCGCGGTCGCCCTGGCCGTGGTCGCGGGCAGCCTCGTCGGCCTGGTCGCCGGATACCGGGGCGGTTGGGCCGACGACGTGCTGATGCGGGTGCTCGACGTCTTCCAGGCGTTCCCCACCTTCATCCTGGCCCTGGCGGTGGCCGCGCTGCTCGGCGGCGGCACGGCCAACCTGGTCGCGGTCATCGCCCTGGTGAACGCGCCCGCCTACGCCCGGCTGGTCCGCGCCGAGGTGCGCTCCATCAGGGAGCTGCCCTTCGTGGAGGCGTCCCGCACCTCGGGCTCCTCCTTCTGGGGGGTGCTCTGGCGGCACGTACTGCCCAACAGCCTGACGCCGGTACGCGTCATCGCCCCGCTGAACTGCGGCTGGGCCATGCTCACGCTGGCCGGGCTGTCCTTTCTGGGACTCGGCGTGCCGGTGCCCACCGCGGAGTGGGGCGCCATGATCAGCCTCGGCTCCGGCGACGTCGTCGCGGGCCGGTGGTGGACCTCGGTCCCGCCCGGCCTCTTCCTGCTGATCTGCGTCCTGGGCTTCAGCCTCCTCGGTGAGGGCCTGCAGGAACGCGCCGACTCCACGAGGAGGTGACAGACGATGACACTCCTGTCGATCGAGGACCTCTCCGTCGTGATCCGCCGACCGGGACGCCGGGTCGCCGCGCTGAGCGGGGTGAACCTGAGGGTCGAGCCGGGTGAGGTGGTCGGCCTGGTCGGCGAGAGCGGCGGCGGCAAGAGCATGGTGGCCCGCTCGATCGTGGGCCTGCTGCCCGGTGGCTCCCAGACCAGCGGACGGGTCATGTTCGACGGCGCCGACGTGCTGACGATGGGCACCGCCGAGCTGGAGGCCTTCCGCGGGCACGGCGCCGCGATCTGCTTCCAGAACCCGCGCGGCGCGCTCAGCCCCACCCGTACCGTCGGCCACCAGCTCGTCGACCGGCTGGTCACCCACCGGTCGCTGGCCCCGGCTCCGGCCAGGGAGGTCGCCGCCGAGCTGTTCGAGTCGGTCGGCATCCGCAGCCCGAGGCGTCGCCTGGACGCCTACCCGCACGAGCTCTCCGGAGGCATGGCGCAGCGCGTCATGATCTCGCTGGCCACCGGGTGCGCACCCGGCCTGCTGATCGCGGACGAGCCCACCACCGGGCTGGACGTCACGCTCACCAGGGAGATCCTCAACCGGTTCCGGCTCGCCGCGAACGCCGAGCGGCGCGGTGTCCTGCTGATCTCCCACGACCTGGCGTCGATCGCCGAGGTCTGCGACCGCGTCGTGGTGCTCTACGCGGGGACGGCGGTGGAGAGCGGTCCCGGCCCGCAGGTGCTCCACGAGCCCGCCCACCCCTACACGCGGGCGCTGCTGCGCTCGGTGCCCGACATCGGCGGGCGTCCGGTGACCGCGACCCCCGGAGCGATGCCGCTGCTGACCGAGGCGCCGTCCTCCTGCCCGTTCGCGCCGCGCTGCGCGCACGCGACGCGGCTGTGCACGGCGGACCTCCCCATCGCGGGGCCGCTGGCCCTCGACTGGAGCGTCGCCTGCTTCCATCCCCGCTCGGGTCCCCTCACCGACCCCGCCGAGGTGCCCGTGTCCCCGGTCCGTACGGCGCCGTCCGGCGTGAAGGACGGCGTGAAGGACAGTGGTGCGAAGGACAGTGCGAAGGACAGTGCGAAGGACAGTGCGAAGGACAGTGCGAAGGACAGTGCCGAGGACGGTGCGAGGGACGTCGCGAAGGACGGTGCGAGGGACGTCGCGAAGGACGGTGCGAGGGACGTCGCGAAGGACGGTGCGAGGGACGTCGCGAAGGACGGTGCGAGGGACGTCGCGAAGGACGGTGCGAGGGACGTCGCGAAGGACGGTGCGAGGGACGTCGCGAAGGACGGTGCGAGGGACGTCGCGAAGGAGCGCGGGGAGGTGCTGCGCATCGAGGACGCGCACGTCGTCTACCGCAGCCGCTTCGGCGGCGGGGGGCACCACGCGCTGCGCGGGGTCAGCCTCAGCGTCGCCGCGGGCGAGACCCTGGGCGTCGTCGGGGAGAGCGGCTGCGGCAAGAGCACCCTGGCCAGGCTGATGCTCGGCCTGGTGCAGCCCTCGCGGGGCAGGGTCGAGGTGGCCGGGCACGCCCTGTCCGAGCTGCGCGGCAGGCGGCTGCGCCGGCTACGTACCCGCGCCCAGCTGGTCTTCCAGGACCCCGTCGGGTCGCTGAGCCCCCGGCGGACCGTACAGGACGCGATCGGTGAGCCGCTGCTCGCCGCCGGGGTGCCCGCCGCGGAGCGCGTCTCGCGCGTCGCCCGCGTCCTGGAGCGGATGGAACTGGACCCGTCGATCCTGGGGCGGCGCCCGCACGAGCTGTCCGGCGGGCAGGCGCAGCGCGTCGGCATCGCCCGCGCGCTCGTCGGCGAACCCGACCTGATCGTCTTCGACGAGCCGACCTCGGCACTTGACGTCACGGTACAGGCGCAGATCCTGAAGGTGATCGCAGAGGTGAGCGGCGACAGTTCGCGTGGCTCGGTCTTCATCTCCCACGACCTGGCCACCGTGCGAGGGTTCTGCGACCGCGTCGTGGTGCTCTATCTGGGACGGATCGTCGAGGAGGGGCCGGTGGAAGAGGTCTTCGGCAACCCCAGGCACCCCTACACCAGGGCGCTGCTGTCCAGCGCCCCCAGCCTCGGCGCCGGTTACGGCGGCCCGCAGGTCGAGTTGACCAAGGATCTACAGGAGGCGGACGCCGCCGGAGGCTGCGCCCTCGCGCCGCGCTGCCCCTTCGCGACCGACGAATGCAGGGAGCAGGAGCAGGAGCTCCGCCCGTACGACGCGAGCCTGGTCGCCTGCCGCCGCGCCGCCGAGATCCCCGCGCTGATCGAAAGGTGACATCCCGAATGCCCGACCCGAAGCACATTCGTCTGGCCGTCGACATCGGCGGCACCTTCGTCGACGCGATGGAGCTGAACACCCGCACTCATGAGGTGCGTTTCAGGAAGGCCTCGACCACCCCGGCCCGTCCCTGGGAGGGCGTGCTCGACGCGGTCACCGCGCTCGGCACCGACCTGTCGGAGGTGGAGCTGTTCATCCACGGCACCACCCTGGGCCTCAACGCGGTCCTGGAACGGCGCGGCGAGCCGACGGGGATCATCACCAACGACGGCTTCCGCGACATCTTCCTGATCGGCCGGGGCAACGTGCCCGCCGACCACATGTACGACTTCCAGTACGAGCGCCCCGAGAGCCTGGTGCGGCGCCGCCACACCGTGGGGGTGCGGGGACGGCTCGACCATCGGGGCCGTGTGGTCGAGGAACTCGACGCCGAGGGCGTCAGGGAGGCGGCCCGCGTCCTGGTCGAGGAGGAGGGCGTGGTGTCGATCGCCGTCTGCTTCCTGCACTCCTTCCTCGACCCCTCCCACGAGCGCCAGGCCGCCCGGATCATCCGCGAGGCGTACCCGCAGGTGACGGTCTCGCTCTCCACCGACATCGTCAGGGAGTACCGCGAGTACGAGCGGACCAGCACGACGGTCCTCGACGCCTACATCCGGCCGATCTTCGAGAGGTACGTCGACAGGCTGGAGCACGGGCTGGCCGAGCGCGGGTTCGGCGGACGGTTCCTGATCATGCGGTCCGGCGGCGGCTCCATGACGTCGTCCGTGGCCAAGACCTCCCCGACGCACACCGTGCTGTCGGGCCCGGCGGGCGGCATCGTCGGCGCGGCGCACCTCGCCGCCGCCCTCGGCCGCCGGGATCTTCTCACCTTCGACATCGGCGGCACCTCGCTGGACGCGTGCGTGATCGAGCACGGGTCCCCGGTGGCCGCCTACGAGGCGCAGCTGGAGCACTTTCCGCTGCTGATCCCCACTTACGACATTCGCACGATAGGGGCCGGAGGGGGCTCGATCGCGTGGTTGGAGAGGGGATTGCTCAAGGTGGGTCCGCACAGCGCGGGTGCCGACCCCGGCCCGGTGTGTTACGGCCGGGGCGGCACCCGCCCCACTGTCACCGACGCGGCGGTGGTCCTCGGCTACGTGGACCCGGGCCGTTTCCTGGCCGGGACGATGGACCTGCACGCCGACGCCGCACGCGCGGCGCTCGACGAGCAGGTGGCCCGGCCCCTCGGACTGAGCCCGGAGGCCGCCGCGGCGGGCGTCTTCGACGTGCTGCTGGCCAAGACCGTCGGCGCGGTCCGGCAGATCACCGTCGAGCGGGGGCACGACCCCCGGGGTTTCTCACTGCTCGCCTTCGGTGGGGCCGGACCGCTGCTCGCCCCGCTGCTCGCCGCGGAGATGGGCATCGGCGAGGTCATCGTGCCGTTCGCGCCGTCAGGTTTCTCCGCCTGGGGCATGCTCAGCGCCGACATCGTCGACGACTTCTCCCGTACGGTGATGGCCACCCTGGACGACGCCGACCTCGACGAGCTGGAGACGGTCTTCAAGGGCATCGAGGCCGAGGCCGTCGACTCCCTGGAGGCGCAGCTGGTCGCGGCCGAGCACATGGTCCTGGAGCGCCAGTTCGAGCTGCGCTACCTGGGACAGGAGCACTCGCTCATCGTCACCACCGGCCGCGACCTCGACCGGGACGCGATCAGGCGGGCGTTCGAGGAGACCCACGTGGCGCGCTACGGCCACGCCATGGACAACCGGCTGCAGATCCTCAATCTGCGGGTGCGCGGCGTCGGCCGCACCGACCGGCCGGAGTTGGTGGTGCGCCCACCGGGCGACGGCGACGCGGGCCGGGCGCTGTTCGCCCGCAGGGACGCCTACGACTTCGGTACCCGCGCCACGGCGTCGTTCGCCGTCTACGACCGCGCGTTGCTGGAGCCGGGCGACGCGTTCGACGGACCCGCGCTGGTCGACGAGGGCACCTCGACCACCGTGGTCCCCTCGGGGCAGCGGGTCGAGGTCGACGAGCACGGTTATCTGCTGGTCAGGATTGTGGAGGCGTCGTCATGACCGAGCGACTGGGCGAGAAACTTGACGGGGCGACCGCCGAGGTGGTGCGCAGCTACCTGCTCGCCGCGGCGGAGGAGATGCGGGCCACGCTGATCCGTACGTCGTTCAACCCGGTCATCTACGAGGTCCACGACTTCGGCATGTCGATGTACGACGCCGACCTGCGGCTGATCGCCGAGGCCACCGGCCTCACCTTCTTCCTCGGCGCCAACGACTTCTCACTGCGCAAGGGTGTGGAGTACGTGGGGCGGGAGAACCTGCGTCCGGGTGATGTGGTGCTGCTGAACTATCCGTATTGGAACGCGGCACACTCCTACGACGCGACGTTGTTCTCGCCGGTGTTCCTGGGGTCGGAGCTGGTGGGTTTTCTGTGTGTGCGGGCTCACTGGATGGATCTGGGGGCCAAGGATCCGGGGTATGTGCTGGATTCCACGGACATGCATCAGGAGGGGATCATCTTTCCCGGGACGAAGGTGTTCTCGGGGGGTGAGCCGAACCGGGAGATCATCGAGTTGATCCGGTTCAACTCGCGGATGCCGGATCTGGTGATCGGTGATCTGAACGCGCAGGTCGCCGCGTTGCGCACCGGAGAACGCCGGTTCCTGGAGATCCTGGAGAAGTTCGGCCGCCCGACGGTGCAGGCCGCCGTCGGGCGGATGATCGAGGACGGCGAGGCGCGCACCCGTGCCGCCCTCGCCGAACTGCCGCAGGGCTCGTGGACCGCGGTCGACTGGGTCGACGACGACGGCATCACCGAGGACCCGGTCCGCATGCAGGTCACCGTCACCATCGCCGACGGCACGTTCACCGTCGACTTCGACGGTTCCGCACCGGCCACGCCCGGTCCCATCAACATGCCGTTCGGCGCCACCGAGGCGATCTGCAAGGTCGTCCTCAAGTCGCTCACCTCGCCCGACGAGCCGTCCAACTTCGGCACGACCGTCCCCCTTCGGGTGCGGGCCGAGCCCGGCACGCTCTTCCACGCCGTCTACCCGCAGCCGACGTTCACCCTGTGGACCGGCATCGTCGCGGTCGAGCTCATCCTGAAGGCGCTGGCGCAGGGCATGCCGGACAGGCTGCCCGCCTCCTCGGGAGGGGACGTGCCGGGGTTCATGATGGTCGGGATCCATCCGGAGACCGGGCAGATGTTCGCGGTCAGCAACAACGACCCGGTCGGCTGGGGCGCCACCCCCTCCCACGACGGGATGAACGCCGCCACCCACGTCTCGGGCAGTACCGGGAGGATCACCCCGATCGAGGTCCTGGAGGCGCGGACCGGGATGTTCTTCGAGCGGATGGAGATGCGTGAGGACTCCGGCGGTGCCGGGCGGTTCCGCGGTGGGGTGGGGTTGCGGAGGGACATCCGTTTCGTCACCCCGGGGGAGTTCCTGTCGGTCATCAAGAAGACGCGGTCGCGGCCGTGGGCGCTGGAGGGCGGGCTGGAGCCCGAGCCCAACCAGGTGGTGGTCTTTCCCGACACCGAGCGCGAGCATCGGGTCAGTACCAAGCGGACCAAGGTGCGGGTCGGTGACCGGATCAGGTTGCTGACCGCCGGTGGTGGCGGGCACGGGGACCCGTGCGAGCGAGACCCCGGACTGGTCCGCCGCGACGTCGCCGAGGGCTATGTCTCTCCCGACGCCGCCCGCAGGATCTACGGGATCGACGATGTCTGAGACGATGTCTGAGACGGTGTCCGAGACGGTGTCCGAGTGGTCCGGTACGGCTCTGCCACGGGTGGACGGCGCGACGGTCGAGGTGGTGCGCAGCCATCTCACCTCGGCCGCCGAGGAGATGCGGGCCACGCTCGTGCGCACCGCCTTCAACCCGGTCATCTACGAGGTCTTCGACTTCGGCATCTCCGTCTACGATTCGGGCCTGCGCCTGGTCGCCGAGTCGACGGGGCTGAGCCGCTTCCTCGGCGCCAACGACTACTCCATCCGCAAGGGTGTGGAGTACGTGGGGCGGGAGAACCTGCGTCCGGGTGATGTGGTGCTGCTGAACTATCCGTATTGGAACGCGGCACACTCCTACGACGCGACGTTGTTCTCGCCGGTGTTCCTGGGGTCGGAGCTGGTGGGTTTTCTGTGTGTGCGGGCTCACTGGATGGATCTGGGGGCCAAGGATCCGGGGTATGTGCTGGATTCCACGGACATGCACCAGGAGGGGATCATCTTTCCCGGGACGAAGGTGTTCTCGGGGGGTGAGCCGAACCGGGAGATCATCGAGTTGATCCGGTTCAACTCGCGGATGCCGGATCTGGTGATCGGTGATCTGAACGCGCAGGTCGCCGCGTTGCGCACCGGAGAACGCCGTGTCCAGGAGCTGTACGCCCGCTACGGCAGGGCGGTCGTCGACTCCGTCGTCGAGACCGTGATCGAGGGCGCCGCCGAGTCCGCCGCAGAGGCCGTCGCCCGCCTCCCGCAGGGCTCGTGGACCGCCGTCGACTGGCTGGACGACGACGGCATCACCGAGGACCCGATCCGGATGCGGGTCACCGTCACCATCGCCGACGGCACGTTCACCGTCGACTTCGCCGGATCGTCGGGCGCGACCGAGGGGCCGGTCAACCTACCGTTCGGCGCGACCATCGCGACCTGCCGGGTCGCGTTCAAGGCGATCACCACGCCCACCGAGCAGACCAACGCCGGGCACTTCGCCCCCCTGCGGGTGCGGGCCGAGCCCGGCACGCTCTTCCACGCCGTCTACCCGGCGGCGACCTTCACCCAGTGGACCGGGACGGTCGCCCTGGAACTGATCTACAAGGCGCTGGCGCAGGGCATGCCGGACCGGCTGCCCGCCTCCTCGGGAGGGGACGTGCCGGGGTTCATGATGGTCGGGATCCACCCGGAGACCGGGCAGATGTTCGCGGTCAGCAACAACGACCCGGTCGGCTGGGGCGCCACCCCCTCCCACGACGGCATGAACGCCGCCAACCACCTGTGCCAGACCCAGGCCCGCAACACCCCCGTCGAGGTCCTGGAGGCGCGGACCGGGATGTTCTTCGAGCGGATGGAGATGCGTGAGGACTCCGGCGGTGCCGGGCGGTTCCGCGGTGGGGTGGGGTTGCGGAGGGACATCCGTTTCGTCACCCCGGGGGAGTTCCTGTCGGTCATCAAGAAGACGCGGTCGCGGCCGTGGGCGCTGGAGGGCGGGCTGGAGCCCGAGCCCAACCAGGTGGTGGTCTTTCCCGACACCGAGCGCGAGCATCGGGTCAGTACCAAGCGGACCAAGGTGCGGGTCGGTGACCGGATCAGGTTGCTGACCGCCGGTGGTGGCGGGCACGGGGACCCGTGCGAGCGAGACCCCGAACTGGTCCGCCGCGACGTCGCCGAGGGCTATGTCTCTCCCGACGCCGCCCGCAGGATCTACCGGATCGAGGCCGTCCGATGAACGACGTGGTCATCGTCAACTGCACGGTCACCGACGCCCGCGCCGGCGGCGCTCCGTCGGGCGAGGCGCCGGCCGAGGCACCGGCCGAGGCTCCACGGAGCGCCGAGGGGCGGATCACGGATGCGGCGGTGTGGATCCGGGACGACCGGATCGCGGCCGTGGGCCCCCGCGAGCAGGTCCTGGAACGGGTGGGGGAGGCGCAGCGACTTGATCTAGGCGGCGCCTACCTCACCCCCGGCCTGGTCAACATGCACACCCACCTGTCCCTGTCGCTGCCGGGCCAGGGAGGCGACAACGTCAAGAACATGACGGCGCACGAACTCGTCCTCTACATGGCCGACGGTGCCCGCCGTACCCTGCACTGCGGGGTCACCACGGTGCGGTGCGTGGCCGAGAAGGACCACGCCGACTTCGCGCTGCGCCGGGCCATCGAGTCGGGCAGGGCGAGCGGGCCGCGCGTCTTCACGGCGGGCCAGGCCCTGGTCTGCACCGGCGGCCACGGCCACGAGGCGAGCGACACTATGGAGTGCGACGGAGTCGACGGGTTCCGGCGCGGGGTGCGTACCCAGGTCAAGGCGGGTGCCGACCTCATCAAGATCATGATCTCCGGTGGCATCGCCGGAGAGCACGAGGACATCGACACCCCGCAGCTGTTCTCCGACGAGATGGCGGCGGCGCTGCAGACCGCGCATGCCTGGGGCCGGAAGGTCACCGCGCACGCGGGGCCGGCGGCGGTGATCGCCGAGGCCGTCGAGCTGGGCCTCGACTGCGTGGAGCACGGCTATCAGCTCACCCCCGAGGTCGCGAAGAGAATGGCCGAGCGCGGCACGGCCCTGGTGCCGACGCTGCTCGTCACCCGCTGCAAGGAGTTCTTCGACGAGCTCGGGGTGCCGGAGTGGATGCAGTGCCGCTCGCTCGGCGCCGGCCCCCGGCATCTGGAGAGCTACGCCATGGCCCTCGACGCCGGGGTGGACGTCCTGCTGGGCAGTGACATGCCGCCGTTCTGGGACTTCGAGGGGACCAACGCCTCGGTACGCGAGCTGGAGTGCATGTCCGAGGGAGGTCTCGGCCCGGCGGGAGCGCTGTATGCGGGCACGCTCGGCCCGGTGCGCTGGCTCGGCGCCGACGCCGACCTCGGCACCGTCGAGGTCGGCAAGTACGCGGACCTCATCGCCATGGACGCGGACCCGCTCGCGGACACCTCGGCCTTTCGCGGGGTCCGCTGGGTGATGAAGGGCGGCCGGGTCGTCCGCGACGACCGGTCGGGATGGGAGAGGCAGTGAACGCGGTTTTCCCGGGGTCTGAAGACCGGGGCATCTGGGTGAAGTACTGGTGAACGGTCCGGTGAACGGTGCTGTGAACGACACGGAGGCCGCCGCGATCGCGGCTGGCATCGACGACATGTACGACGCCTTCCTCGCGGCGGACCGCCGCCGATTCGACAGTCACCTGCACGCCGAGGTGACCACCTGGGAGACGCACCTGCCGGGACCACTGCGGACCCGGTCGGAACTCGACGCCTACCGCAACGAGAGGGACGGCTCGGGTGCCCGTCCCGAACTCGACAGGCTGGCGGCCGAGGACAAGCGGATCGACGTGTGGGGCGACGCCGGGGTGGCGCGTTACGTGCTCGTCGCCGAGGCGTCGGGCGAACCCGCGCAGTACAGCCGGGTGACCGACGTGCTGCGCAGGACCGGCGACGACTGGCTCATCGTGCACCACCACTCCGAACTGCTCGTGCCATGAGCGAGGGCACGGGCGAGGGCACGGGCGAGGGCACGGGCGAGGGAATGGGCGAGCAAGGAGCAGGCATGAACGACGACGGTGACATGGAGCTGTACGACCTGCGGGTCGTGGTCGACCGCATCGAGGGCAGATCCGTCTGCGGCATGGAGGTGGGCGACCACTTCACACTGGAGCGGAGCGCGCACCTGCGGCTCCCCGACGGCAGGCACTTCTGCGTCTACGCGCTCGCCTCGGTCCTGCCGTTCCTCGCCGCAAAGCAGCGTGACCTCGCCGAGGGCGACTGGCTGGCGCAGGACTCCCTGTTCTGCTGCCCCGACCCGGAGGAGCGGCTGGTGATGCGGGTCGAGCGGACCCGCCGCCGCCGGATGAACTCCGCCGACCTGACCTGAGGGGATCCACGTCGACATCCTCCCCGCGGCCGAAGCCCGGGGATTCCGAAGAAACCCCTCGCTGTTTCCTCCCCACGCCTCAGGGCGGGGGTCTCCACCTCAAGGAGATGTGATGAGCACCGCCGAGATCGGCCTCGGTCTGCAGAGCGACAAGCGGGCCGGTGACTACGCCCGGCTCGCGCGCCGCGCGGAGGAGCACGGCTTCGACGTGCTGAGCGTGTTCGGCGACCTGATGTACCAGCCGCCGATCTTCCCGCTGCTGGAGATGGCCGCCGCCACCGAGAGGGTGCGGCTCGGCGCGGCCTGCCTCAACCCGTACTCGGCGGCGCCGTACGAGATCGCCGGGCAGCTCGCCGCCCTCGACCTGGCCTCGCACGGTCGTGCCTACCTGGGCCTGGCGCGCGGCACCTGGCTCGGCGCCGTGGGCATCGCCCAGCCCCGGCCGCTGACCGCGCTGGCGGAGACCGTCGAGGTGGTCTACCGGCTGCTGGCCGGCGACGCCGGAGGGTTCGAGGGGGAGATGTTCCGCCTGGCGCCGGGCACCCGGCTGCGCTACCCCGTGCACCGCACCCGGCCGCCGCTGCTGCTCGGCGCCTGGGGGCCGAAGGGCGCGGCGCTGGCCGGGCGGATCGCCGACGAGATCAAGGTGGGCGGCAGCGCGAACCCGGCGATGGTCGGGGTGATCCGCGAGCGGGTCGCGGCCGGGGCGACGGCGGCCGGACGTGACCCGGGCCAGGTGGGCGTCGTCCTGGGCGCGGTGACGGTCGTGGACACGGACGGCGCCGCGGCCAGGGCCAGGGCGCGCAGCGAGGTCGCCATGTACCTCGCGGTGGTCGCCGACCTCGACCCGACCGTGGAGATCCCCGCCGACCTGCTCGGCCGGGTCAAGGAGCTGGTCGACGCCGGGCGGGACGAGGCCGCCGGACGGCTGATCCCCGACGATCTGCTCGACCTGTTCGCCTTCTCCGGCGACCCGGAGCAGGTCGCCGCGCAGGCTCAGGCGCTGATCGACGCGGGCGCGCACCGGGTGGAGTTCGGCACGCCGCACGGCCTCACCGACGACCGTGGCGTGGAACTGCTGGGCACCGAGGTGCTGCCGCTGCTGAACCGCTCACCGAAGGGAGCGGCGTAGGTGTTCCGGCCCGCGGATCCGACCGACCGCGATAGGCAAGGGATCCAAGGGGGCAGGGCCTGACCGCGGTGCCTTCGGGTGACGCTCCGTCATCCTGAAACCGGATCCCCGAAGAACCTTCCATCCGCAAAGCGCACTGCCCGAATCGTCTCGTACTACTAATTTCACTAGAGTTCAGCATGAGTGAACATTGGCGGGGAAGAAGGAGACGATGTGACGAGCAAGCGCGCCGACGTGTTCGGCGAAGACGGCGAGTTCGGCGAGCGGGCGGCGCTGGCGGCCGACGCCGAGGACTCGGCCTGCCGCCGCGAGGACTTCCTCCTCCCGCCCGCCCCCGCCTCCTGCCGATACCCCGAGGTCGCCTACTTCGCGGGCAACTCGCTCGGCCTCCAGCCCCGCGCCGTCCGCGCCGCGCTCTCCGCCGAGCTGGACGACTGGGCGCTGCACGCGGTCGAGGGGCACCACCGGGCGGCGCACCCCTGGCTGCCCTACCACGCCGAACTGCGCGAGGACGCCGCCGCGCTGGTGGGCGCGGCCCCGGAGGAGACCGTGGTGATGAACTCCCTCACGGTCAACCTGCACCTGATGATGGCCACCTTCTACCGCCCGGCGGGCGAGCGCACCCGCATCGTCATCGAGGACCACGCCTTCTCCTCGGACAGCTACGCGGTGCGCAGTCAGGCGGTCCACCACGGCCTCGACCCCGACGAGACGGTGGTCCGGCTGCGCCCCCGCCCCGGCGAGGACTGCCTGCGCACCGAGGACATCGTGGACTACCTGGCCCGCGAGGGACACCGGGTGGCGCTCGTGCTCCTCGGCGGGGTCAACTACCTGACCGGAGAGTTCCTCGACATCCCCGCCGTCACCGCCGCCGGGCACGCGGCCGGATGCGTCGTCGGCTGGGACCTCGCGCACGCCGCGGGGAACGTGCCGCTCGCGCTGCACGACTGGGACGTGGACTTCGCGGCCTGGTGCTCGTACAAGTACCTCAACGCCGGTCCCGGCGCCGTCGCGGGCTGCTTCGTGCACCGGCGCCACGTGACCGACCCCGAACTGCCCCGGCTGGCCGGGTGGTGGAGCACCGAGCAGGCGACCCGCTTCGAGATGCGGCCCGAACTCGTCCCCGTCCCCACCGCCGACGCCTGGCAGATCTCCAACCCGCCGATCCTCGCCATGGCCCCGGTCAGGGTCTCGCTGCGGATGTTCGCCGAGACCGGGATGGCGGCGCTGAGGGAGCGGAGCCTGGCGCTCACAGGCTACCTGGAGCGGCTGCTCACCGAGGTCGTCCGCGACCGCCCCCTGGAGATCGTCACGCCCGCCGACCCGGCCAGGCGTGGAGCGCAGCTCTCCCTGCGGGTGACCGGGGGCCCCGACACCGCTGACGCCGCCACCCTCGCCACCCGGCTGCACGAGGTGCACGGCGTCCTCGCCGACGTGCGGCGCCCGGACGTCATCCGGCTGGCCCCCGTGCCGATGTACTCCACGTTCCACGACTGCTGGCGGGCGGCCGCCGCGCTCGCCGAGGAGGTGAACCCGGCATGAGCTCCCGTGGCGAGGTCGCCGTGGTCGGCGCCGGACTGGTCGGCTGCCTGACGGCCTGCTACCTGGCCCGCCGAGGCTACGAGGTCACCCTGTACGAGCGCAGGCCCGACCCGCGCCAGGCCACTCCGGAGCGCGGGCGCTCGATCAACCTGGCGATCTCCGAGCGGGGGATCGACGCGCTGCGCAGGATCGGTCTGGACGAGGCGGTGCTGAAGGCCGCGCTGCCGATGCCGGGCCGGATGATGCACGCCCCGGACGGCACGCTCAGCTTCCAGCCGTACAGCGCGGGAGGGCAGCGGGCGATCAACTCCATCAGCCGCGCCGAGCTCAACCGCACGCTGCTGGAGGCGGCCCTCGCCATGCCCGGGGTCCGCGCCCTCTTCGAGCACCGGCTGACCGGGCTCGACGTCGACTCGGGGCGGATGGACTTCGACACGCCCGCGGGGCCGGTCACCCACGGCGCCCCGGTCGTGCTCGGCGCCGACGGGGCCTACAGCGCGGTACGCGGACGGCTGCAGCTGCTGCCCGGCTTCGACTTCAGCCAGGACTACCTCGACTACGGCTACAAGGAGCTGACGATCCCGGCGCGCGACGGCGGGTTCGCCCTCGACCCCGGCGCGCTGCACATCTGGCCGCGCGGCAGGGCCATGATGATCGCGCTGCCCAACCCGGACAGGTCCTTCACCTGCACGCTGTTCTGGCCCAAGTCGGGGCCCGGCAGCTTCGAGGAACTGGACACCGCGGAGCGGTTCGAGGAGTTCTTCGCCGCCCACTACGCCGACGCCCGCGCGCTCATGCCCGACCTCGCCGGAGACTACGCCCACAACCCGATCGGGCACCTGGTCACCGTGCGGGCCCGCCCATGGCAGGTGCGCGGCGCCGGCGCCGTGGTCGGTCTGCTCGGCGACGCCGCCCACGCCATCGTCCCCTTCTACGGCCAGGGCGCCAACTGCGGCTTCGAGGACTGCGTGGAGCTCGACCGCTGCCTGCAGGAGACCGGAGACGACTTCCCCGAGGCCCTCGCCCGGTACGGCGCCCGTCGCAAGGAACACGCCGACACCATCGCCGAACTCGCGCTCGCGAACTTCGTCGAGATGCGCGACAAGGTCGCCTCCCGGTCGTTCCTGCTACAGAAACGGGTCGAGCACGGCCTGGAACGGCTGCTGCCCGGCCGCTACACCTCGCGCTACGAGCTCGTCTCGTTCACCACCATGCCGTACGCCGAGATCCAGCCCCGCATCTCCCGCCAGCGCCGGGCGGTCGCCGCGGGGGCGCTCGGCGCGCTGGCCGCGGCCGCACTGGCGGCGTCGGCGATCCGCGCCCTACGCCGCCACTGACCGCGGCGGCGCGGGACGCGGACGGTCAGAACAATCGAGGGGTCACCACGGATACGACGGTGGTGACCCGGTCGGTGTCGTTGCGGGGTGCGGACGGTCAGAACAATCGAGGGGTCACCACGGATACGACGGTGGTGACCCGGTCGGTGTCGTTGAACATGCTGTGCGGGACCGTCGACCTCAGATGGACGCTGTCGCCCGGATGCAACCGGTGCTCGACGCCGTCGACCTCGTACAGCAGCTCGCCCTCCAGCACGAAGGCGAACTCCTCCCCGGCGTGACCGTAGGAGTCCTCACGCTTGCCGCCGGGTGCGATGTGCACCAGCAGCGGTTCGAGCACCAGGTTCGGCCCCCTGGCCGAGAGCATGCGGTAGGTCTGCTGGCCCGAGATGTACTCGGTGGCGGCCGTCGCGGAGCGGGTGAGCGTGAAGTGGCTCGGCAGCGGGGAGACCGGCGGCTGCCTCTCCTCGGTCTCCTCCGGCGGCACGTCGTTGAAGAACTCCGCCACGCTCCGGTCGAGCGCGGTGGCCACGCTGTTGAGCGCGGTCAGGCCGATGGAGGAGATGCCCCGCTCGACCTGGGAGAGGAACCCGATTGAGAGCCCGGAGTGGGTGGCGAGACCACGCAGTGTCAGACCGCGCTCCTTGCGGAACTGCCGCATCCGGGCTCCGACGGCGTCTTGGCGGTCCGGCTCCTCACCGCCATGACGCTCCGATGTGCCCACCTACGGCTCCCTCCGTCAAGCGGCGCGGCCGCCTGTTCGCTCTAGCTAAACATATTTCATAGCAAGAGTCGTCCTTCGTCAAAAGGGAGGGGGAAATGGCAGACGGTTATGTGTACGACGGCGCGGTTTCAGTGGCTCCGCTTGAGTATCGCGTTCGCGAGCGCGTCGGCGGCATCGCCGAGCCGGCGGCCCACCGCGTCGAGTGGGCCGGGCGGGAGGTTGTTACGATCGGCCGGTGCCGAAGGAGGGGGGCGGAGGGTGGGCGAGCGCCCGTACGTGCTGCTGAGCTGCGCGATGTCCGTCGACGGCTACATCGACGACCGCACGCCGCAACGGCTCCTGCTCTCCAACGACGAGGACCTCGACCGGGTCGACGCGGTCCGCGCCGGCTGCGACGCGATCCTGGTCGGGGCGGGAACCGTCCGCCGCGACGACCCCAGGCTCCTGGTCAGGTCGCCGGGGCGCCGGCGGGAGCGGGTCGCGCGCGGCCTGCCGCCGTCTCCCGCGAAGGTGACGCTGACCGCCACGGGGGACCTCGACCCGGCAGCCGCCTTCTTCACCGCCGGTGACGCGGAGAAGATCGTGTACGCCGCGGCACCGGCCCTGGCGAAACTCACCGGCCGCCTCGCGGGGGCCGCGGAGGTGGTCGACGCGGGAGAGCCGATCGATCTCGGCCGCGTCCTCGCCGACCTGTACGGGCGGGGGGTGCGCCGCCTGATGGTCGAGGGCGGCACCTCCGTCCACACGCGCTTCCTGCGCGAGGACCTCGCGGACGAGCTCCACCTCGTCGTCGCCCCGTTCTTCGTCGGGGACTCCGCCGCCCCGCGTTTCGTCCTGGACGGGGACTTTCCCCACGACCGCCACCGCAGAATGGACCTGGCGGAGGTCCGCAGGATGGGCGACGTCACCCTGCTGCGCTACCTGCTGGCCTGACACGCACCGTCTACCGGGGAGGTCCGGATGAACGACCGCGACTGGCTGGGGCTGGCGTGTGACCTGGCGAGGCTGTGCCCGCCCTCGGAGACGGCCTTCTCCGTCGGCGCCGTGATCGTCTCCGAGGACGGCGAGGAGATCTCCCGTGGATACTCGCGGGAGGGCGACCCCCACGTCCACGCGGAGGAGTCGGCGCTCGGCAAGATCTCCCCGGACGACCCCGGATTGACCGGGGCCACGGTCTACAGCAGCCTGGAGCCGTGCAGCGCGCGCAGGTCGCGTCCCAGGACCTGCACCCGGCTGATCCTGGACAGCGGTGTTCGGCGGGTGGTGCTGGCGTGGCGCGAGCCGCTGCTCTTCGTCGACTGCCACGGGGCCGAGGAACTCGCGGCGGCCGGGGTGACCGTGCTGGAGATCCCCGAGTTGGCGGACCGTGCCCGCGAGCCCAACGCCCATCTCCTCCCAGGTGCCCCTGAGATGCCCGGCACTCCTGAGACTCCCGGCGCTCCCGGCTGACCGGACCTCTCCCGCGCCCCGCCTCGGGGGACCTCGCCGTCGCCGCGACCCGCTCGCCACCCGACAGTGAGGGCGGGTAATCGGCAAGCCAGGCGTTCCCGGCCGGCTTCCCCGGCCCTCGTCTCGCGCGGGACCTCGCCGCGACCCGCTCGCCACCCGGCAACGAGGGCAGGTAATCCTCAAAATAATTACTTATAGTGATAAAAGCGATCAGTCGATGCTCTTAACTATGTCTATGTCCGATTTTTCGGTTTAAGGAGCGCCGCTCTCGGTAGTCACTAGATATCGAACGAGGGGTCCGGCTCCATGAGATTTCTTGGAAAAAACACGATATTTCGTGATTTAGCGGCCGTTCTGCCGGTGGCTGGCGTACCGCATTCAGGGTATGGCGGTGACCGGCGGTGACCGGCACCGTTCTCGTCGCCCGCCTGGACAACGCGGGCGACGTCCTGCTGGCGGGGCCTGCGATCCGCGCGGTGGCCGCGGGCGCGCGGGAGGTCGTGCTGCTGGCCGGCCCGCGAGGCCGGCCCGCGGGCGAGTTGCTGCCTGGGGTGTCGCGGGTGCTGGAGTGGCGCGCGCCGTGGATCGACCCCACCGCACCGCCGGCGACCGGCCCGCACGTTCTGAGACTGCTGCGGACCATCAGGGACACGGCCCCCGAGCAGGCACTGATCCTCACCTCGTTCCAGCAGTCCCCGCTGCCACTGGCACTTATCCTCCGGCTGGCGGGTACGCCGAGCATCGCCGCGATCTCCACCGACGACCCGGGCTCGCTGCTCGACGTACGGCACGTCGTCGACGAGGACGTGGACGTGCCGGAGAGCGAGCGGATGCTCGGACTGGCCAGGGCGGCGGGGTTCGAGCTCCCGCCGGGAGATCCGGGGGATCTCGCCGTACGGCACCCGCTGCCCGAGGTCGGCCACCTCACCGGGCCGCGGGGCTACGTGGTCGTGCACCCAGGTGCCTCGATCCCCGCCAGGGCGTGGCCCGCGGAGAGCTGGGCGCGCGCGGTTCGGGACCTCGTCCGCTCGGGCCGCAGGGTCGTCGTGACCGGTGGCCGGGAGGAGTGCGGGCTCACCGCGCGGATCGCCGCCGGCGCCGGGCTGCACGGCCTGTCGCCAGGCTCCGTCTTCGCGGGCGACTGGATGGGTGGCGGACTCGCCGGCCTGCGCGGCTGGAGGTTGGACGAATCGGCCTTCACCGCCGGCTGGGTCGACGGGACGTGCGCCGCGACGAGCGGCCGGAGCTGGAACGATCCCCCGGCCCCGTACGACGGGCGGCCGGGCGTGCAGGTGGGAAGGGCGGTCGTCGACCTGGGCGGCCGGACCACCTTTCCCGAGCTCGCCGCGGTGCTCGCCGGGGCGTGCGCCATGGTCGTCGCCGACACGGGGCCCGCCCACCTCGCGGCGGCGGTCGGCACGCCGGTCGTCAGCCTGTTCGCCCCCCTGGCCCCCGTCGGCCGCTGGGCGCCGTACGGCGTGCCGGTTGTGATCCTCGGCGACCAGCAGGCCCCCTGCCGGGTGACACCGGCGGGGACCTGCGCCGTCGCCGGTCACCCGTGCCTGTCGTCGGTGCCGGGCACGTGGGTCGTCGAGGCGGTCGACCGCCTGACGTCCATGAAGGAGGCGGTCACTTGAGAACCGCTCCGGCCTCCGTGAAGGAGGCGGTCGTGTGCCCCCTCCAGGTACCGGGACACGTGACTCTCCCCGAGACCCTCGGCGACGCCGGCGAGGGAGGGCGGGGTGTCCCCGCCGCCGCCGAGGCGGCGGCGGACCGGCCGGTCATGGTGGTGCTGCGCGGGCTGGGTCTCGGTGACCTGCTCACCGCGGTCCCCGCCCTGCGCGCCCTGCGCCGCTCCCATCCCGGCCATCGGATCGTGCTGGCCGCGCCCTCCGTGCTGGCGCCCCTGGTGCCGTTGATCGGCGGGGTGGACGAGGTGTGCGACGTGTCGGGGCCCGGTCACGTCCCGCCGCTCGGCCGGCGCGTCGACGTCGCCGTCAACCTGCACGGCGGCGGCCCGCACGGCATCGCCGCGCTCCACCGCACCGGCCCGGCCCGGCTGCTGACCCACTCCCACCCCGCCTTCCCCGGTGTGCGCGGACCGGCCTGGCAGGACGGTGTGCACGAGGTGCGACGCTGGTGCGACCTGCTCGCCTGGTACGGCATCACGGCCGATCCCGCCGACCTGGGGCTCCGGCGCCCCGGCTCCCGCGAGGAGGAGGCCCGGCCCGTCGTCATCCACCCCGGGGCCGGGTATCCGGCCAGGCGCTGGCCGCCGGAGCGGTTCGCGCTCGTGGCCGCGGAACTGCGGAGGAACGGGCACGAGGTCGTGGTCACCGGGAGCGCGAGGGAGCGGGACCTCGCCGAGCGGGTGGCCATGCTCGCCGGGCTGCCGCCTTCGTGCGTGCTCGCCGGGCGCACCGGGCTGTGCGAACTGGCCGCGCTGGTGGCGAGGGCCAGGCTGGTGGTCTGCGGGGACACCGGCGTGACCCATCTGGCGGCCGCGTTCGCCACTCCCTCCGTGGCGCTGTTCGGCCCCGTCGCGCCCGCCGTGTGGGGGCCTCCGCAGGCGGGACCGCACGTCGTCCTGTGGGCAGGGGGCCACGGAGACCCGCACGCCTACCGGCCCGATCCGGGTCTTCTGGAGATCGGCGTCAGGGACGTCCTCGGCGCCGCGGCGCGGCTGCTGGAGGCGGCACCCCGGGCGTGGCGCGGGTCAGGCCTGGCCGTGGGCGTCGGCGCGGACCAGGCGCAGGAAGGCCTTGAGCCCGGTGATGACCTCGTGGTTGTCGGTGAGACCGTCCACGGTGTCCTCGAAACGCCGGGCGAGCCCGGTGATCCGGCGTTCCAGGGCCTCGTCGCCGTTTCGCAGGTCGGCGCCGAGCGTTCCGACGTCGTCCCGGAGCTGCTCGGCTGACCTGGTCAGCGCGGTCACCTCGGTGGCCAGGTCGTCCACCCTGGCGACGAGCGAGACGATGTCCTCGCGGGGGTGGTGGGCCTCCCTCATCAGCGTGGTGACCCGCTCGCGCATGTGGGACAGGTAGGCGCCCGCCGGCCGGAAGCAGGTGCTCAGCAGGTAGAACCCGGCGAAGTAGTAGCCCACGAAGGCGCCGGACAGGTAGGTGATGACGGCCAGGAGCACCGCGGAGACGAGGTGGCCGCCGATGGCGAACCGGCGCATCCGCCCGGCGATCTCCAGCGCCTCGGCCTCGTGCCCCTCGGGCACCTCGATGCCGCGCTCCCTGGACACGTGGATCTCGTGGACCACCTGGCGCGCCCCGAAGTAGAGGTTCCACGGCAGGGTGAGGAGCACGATCAACCAGATGAGGCTGATCGCGCCGAGCCCGAGCGACAGGAACGTGGAGAGCGGGACGTCGGCGTACACGAGCAGCCACGCCGCGACCACCGTGCTGACGAGCGCGACCAGGAAAATCCACCATTTCATGACTTGAGTATTTCGAGGATCGTGGAGCCGGGGGAGAGCGCGTGCACTCAGCCGCGCCTGAGCACTCCTACTCGGATCCCGCGGTGTTCTGGACCGTACGCGGTCAGGCGGGGCTGACGGAGCGATCGACGCTGCCGGGGGCCAGCACGTGTTCGATGACCATGACGGCGGCGCCGATCACGCCCGCGCGGTCGCCCAGCTTGCTGGCGGTGATCGTCAGGTGCTGGGTGGCCAGCGGCAGCGACCGGCTGTAGATGACCTCGCGAAGACCCGCGAGCACCTGCTCCCCGGCCTCGGAGATGTCGCCGCCGACCACGATCACCGAGGGGTTGAAGAAGTTGACGATCGAGGCGAGCACGTCACCGACCTCGCGGCCCGCCTGCCGGATGAGCTGGACGGCCTGGGTGTTGCCGCCGCGCACCAGGCGGACCACGTCGCGGCTGTCCTCGGCCGTCACCCCGGCCGCGCACAGCCTGGCCGAGATGGCGGCGCCGCTGGCGACGGCCTCCAGGCAGCCGACGTTGCCGCAGCGGCAGACGATGTCGAGGGCCGAGGCCACCTGGATGTGGCCGATGTCGCCCGCCGCGCCCTGGGCGCCCCGGTGCAGGCGGCGGTCGCTGATGATGCCGCAGCCGATGCCGGTGCCGATCTTGACGAAGATGAGGTGGTCGGCCTCGGGGCGGGCGGCCCAGTGCTCGCCCAGCGCCATGATGTTCACGTCGTTGTCGACGAGGACGGGTGCGCCGAGGCGCGAGCCGAGCCATTCGGGGACGGGGAAACCGTCCCAGCCCGGCATTATCGGCGGGTTGACCGGGCGTCCCGAGCTGTGCTCGACCGGGCCGGGAAGGCCGACGCCGATGCCGCAGATCTCGTCCGGGCGGTGGCCGGTCTCGGCGAGCATCTCCTCGAAGGTGTGCTGGAGCCAGCCGAGCGTCTTCTCGGGGCCACGGTCTATCGGCGTCTCAGCGTCGGGCGTCCCCGCCCGTCGCGCCGGGTGTCCGCCCGAGGCGCCTGAAGAAGGCGGCCACCGCGTAGGGGTCGACGGGGTCGGTGAGCAGGTCCAGCATCTCCTGCCTCCGCTCCGGGGCGACCTTGAACGGATGGCCGAACACGTGCGGGCCCTCCCCGTCGCTCAGCAGCCGGGTCAGCATCAGGTCTCCCGGCAGCGCCTGCCCGGAGAGCAGCTCGTCGGCCAGCGTCACCCGCTCCCCGCCCCCGCCCCCGTCCCCTTCTCCGGCGGCGGCGGCCACGGTGATCTCGTTCCCGGAGACGTCGAGCACCTCCCACAGGCGCAGCGGTGTCCGCCGCCATGACTCCAGCAGCTCCAGCTCGTCGTCGCGCAGCCACTCGGAGCGCGCGTCCAGGAACTCGCCGACGACGTCGTTCTCGAACAGCGCCAGGTCGGCCAGGGCGGGCTCGGCCACCCGGACGCTCAGCGCGACCAGATCCTCGATCAGCCGCCTGCGGGCCGGACGGTAGGCGTACGCGAGCAGCTGCCGGTAGAGGTGCGCGGCGCGCTCGGGCAGCGAGGCGCCGGGGTCGGTGCGGCACGCGGCGTACTCGGCCGCGTCGCGCACGGCCGGAGCCAGTCCGGGGGAGAGGGAGAGCACCTCGGAGATCAGTCCGGACGCCTCGAACGAGCGGCCCTCGCCCTCGGCCGACCTGGCGATCAGCAGCAGCGCGGCCGGTTCGGCGCGGGGCAGTGCCTCGACCGGTGCCGGGCCGAGCGGCTCGCGCTCCACCTCGTCGGCGATCCTCGCGAGCACCGTCTCGGAGCGGGACAGGTAGGTGACGGCCTTGGAGAGGTCGGCACCCTCGCCGTAGGTGCGCAGCGCGCTGCGCACCAGGGCCAGCCTGATGATGTCCAGAGGCGCCAGGTCGGCGACCGACGCCGTGTCCCACGGCGCGCCCACGATGCCCACGCGGCCGTCCCGCACCTCCAGCGAGGCGTTGCTCAGCAGCGGGGCCAGCGGCGGCAGCGGGTCGGCGAAGGTCTCGGGGGCCTTCATCAGCAGCTCCAGGACCACGACGTCGACCGGCACGCCGGGACTGGGTTCCAGCCCCTCGGCGAAGGCGCGCAGCGCGTCGAGCGCCTGCTCCCCGAACTCCTGGGCGACCCGCATCACCCGCTCCGCCGGAACGTCGTCGAGTTCGACGGCCGAGAGCTCCAGGACGCCGTCGCGCAGGCGCAGCGCGATCACCTGCTCGGGCTCCAGCCCGGCCAGCCAGCCGTCGGGTCCGGTCAGGGCGGGCTCTCCGGTGTCGAGGGAGGTCAGCACCCGGCCGCCCCCGGCCAGCGGCACCCCGTCGCCGTCGGCCAGCCGAGCCCACAGCCGCAGGTCGTCGGAGGCCGGCAGCACCCCGCTCGTCAGCTCGGCCCGGGTGACGAGATGCGTCAGCACCGCGCCCTCGCTCAGCCGCAGAAGGTCGCTCATCACCCCATTGTTCTCGACGTCCGGGCATGGCGACGCCGCCCTCCCCTCCACGAGGTCGCACAGGCCCGTGGAGGGGAGGACGGCGGGGGCGGCGGACCGGCTTGGTCTCGGGACACCTCCCCGGGGTCCGCTCGGGATGTGTGAGCCCCGGGGCTCACACCTCCCCGGTGTGTTCCCGGCCGGACTCGATCGAGTCCGGCCGGGCAGAGCCTTACGGCCTGGTCAGGCCGAGGGTGTAGGAGCCGGAGCCGCTGTAGGCGTGCACCCGTACGCGGTAGGTGCCTGCGGTGTCGCTGTAGGTGAAGGCCTCATCGGGGTTGGGGGAGGTCCCGCTGGCCACGGTCGTCCAGGACGTCAGATCCGCTGATAATGGCACCGGTCAGGGCTCGGAGACACCGCGCCGGGCGTCCCGGGAGGCGATGAGCCTTTCCAGTCGTGCTGTCAGGGAGGGCGCGCTCGGACGATTGTCGATCTCGTCGTGTGGCACGACGGGTGGTTCGTCCACCCTGATGGCCCGCAGGTAGTCCTCGAAGCGGCCGAGCTTGCCCGCGTCCCTGGCGAGCCCCCTGGCCTCCAGCCGGGAGCGCAGCGCCGCACTGTCCGAGCGGACCCAGAGGAGGTGTACGGGCGGCCCGCCCAGTCGCCCGACCCAGCGTTCCCAAACCGTCGCGTCGTGTACCTGGGTGGTGAAGGGGCCTTCCAGCATCACCGGGCAGCCGTGCGAGCGGATCTGCCTGGCGACCTCGGTCAGCCCGTCGTATTCGTACCTCTTGATGTGCTGGTCGTACCAGGGCCCCTCACGTTCCCCGTCGTCGCGGCCGTGGGCGCGGAGGGTGGCGGCGACGAAGCCGCCGTAGACGGTGTCCTTGTCGAGCAGCGCGGGAGGTGGGTCGAGCAGCGCCAGCAGCGCCGCCGCGACCGTCGACTTCCCCGCTCCCGGGGGCCCGCTCACCACCCAGAGCGGCGCCGCTTCGTCCGCGCCCACGTCGTTCTCAGCCCTTCCAGGCTCTGGCCACGCGCTCCGTGACGGCGGGAGCCTGGGCGAGGCCGGCATGGAAGGCGGGGCGCCACAGGGCGGGATCGAGGACGTTGACGCCGAACACGGCGACCGGCGCCTCGTCGGGGACGATGTGGGCGACCGCGGCGTCCCCCAGCTCCCCCAGCTCGGCCGGCTCGGCCTCGAAACGCGCCCTCGGCGAGACGTGCGCCAGCGGTTCCAGGATGATCACGGCCGGGCTGCCCGCCGCCAGGTCGGCGTTCCCCGCCTCCCAGGCGATGCCCGCCACACCTCCGCCACCCAGCATCAGTGTTCTTGTCATGTGGCCTATTCTTACCCGAACATCCCTCTGGAGCCGAGGGGAGGGCGGGCGCCGTCCCTGGAGTGGGCGGGCGCCGTCTCTGGAGTGGGCGGGCGCCGCCTCCGTGAACGTCATGCTCCCGCCCGGCAACCTCAATGTAGGTTGAGGTCAAGGTAGACTGCCGCATGCTCAACAATCCGGAGATAACCGTCGGCCAGCTCTCCTCGCGCAGTGGGGTCGCGGTCTCCGCACTGCACTTCTACGAGTCCAAGGGACTGATCCGCAGCCGCCGCACCGCGGGCAACCAGCGCCGCTTCTCCCGTGACACGCTGCGCAGGATCGCCTTCATCCGGGTCTCCCAGCGTGTCGGGATCCCGCTTCGGACGATCCAGGAGGCGCTGTCCGCCCTCCCCGACGGGCGGACCCCCACCAGGGAGGACTGGGCGAGACTCTCGGGGATGTGGCAGGACGAGCTTGACGACCGCATCAGGCAGCTCGAACGTCTCCGGCATGGGCTGACCGAGTGCATCGCCTGTGGCTGCCTCTCGCTGGACCGCTGCGCGCTGGCCAACCCCGACGACGTGGCCGCGGCGAGAGGGCCGGGCTCGCGTCTGATGATCGCTCCCCGCCGGGAGTGCGCCACCGGCTGCGAGCCGGAGTAGATCCGGGCTCCGGTGCAGAACCACGGGGCACCGGAAGTCGGTACGGCCCCGCCCATGCCCCGGACGGGCGTGGGCGGGGCCGTACCGCTTCCGCCGTTCCGGTGGGCGATTCACGGTGTAAGCGTTACCTGTCGTCCTATACGTTGTTTGCGGATATACCCAGCGAAGGCATCTCGGTCCGGGCATTTCGGCTGAGCCAGAGCCGCAGAGTCTCCGCCTGAAGGACCTGGTGGTCTCCGCCTTCAGGATGAAGTGAGGCGTCAGCGGGGACGGAGCCGCCTGGCAGACCTTATTGTGAGAGAAATCGACCGTCCGGGGGAGAGCATGGCGATCTCAGACGGGTTGCGCGACCCTCAGGACGGGATCGGGCGCCCATCGGAAACCGGTGGCGCCGACGCTCCGAACGAGATCGGCGACGCCGACGCGCTGAAGGATGAGGCCGCCGAGAGGTCCGGCATCCACGGCTGGCTCGACGGGATCAGGTCCACCCGCGCGGGACGTCTCACCCTGAAGATCGTCATCGGTGCCATCGGCGCCGTGCTGGTCATCGGCGGCCTCGTCATGGTGCCCTTCCCCGGTCCCGGCTGGCTGGTCGTCTTCGCGGGGCTGGCGGTGCTGGCCACCGAGTTCCACTGGGCACACCGGCTGCTGGAGTTCGGCAAGCGGACCCTGTCCGCATGGACGGCCTGGATGGGCCGCCAGGGCTGGAGCGTCAAGGTCCTGGTCGTGTTCGTCGCCGCGGTGACCGCCACCGCCATCGTCTACTACGGCCTCAAGCTCAGCCTCGACCTCGACCTGATCATCGAGGCTCAGAAGCTCCTCACCCGATAGCACGCCCGGCTCCGACGCCGGGCGGCACCGGACCCCGCTCGTGCGCACAAGCCCGGCGGGCGACCGGCGACGAAGCGGGAAGACCGATCCGTGAGGGTCGGGGCCACCGGCTTCAGCCGTACGGAGAGCCACCCCGAAAGCCCTTGTCCCGAACCTGCCCGGCTCCGATGCCTGGTCTGACGGCGGCGACGGCGCCGCTCTGACCGGCGATGACACGGTATGTACGGGAAGCGAGATCGGCGCTCCCGGGAGTTTTACCCGGACTCGGTCACCTCGTTATCTTCCAAGGATGTGACTCTCCGTAGTGTCGCCACGTCCGATCCGCAGGGACGGGTCGGCAGAGACGAATAAGGAGAGTGACGTTCGATGCGCGCCCTGTCCTCGATGTTGGTCCTGGCGGCCGCCGGAGCCGTCGCCCTGACCGGCACCCCCGCCCACGCCGATGACGTCAACCTGTCCGCGAGGGTGCAGCCCGGCGAGGAGGTCTTCCTCACGCCCGAGCTCGTCCCCGGGAACCAGTACAACGGGAACGTGCTGGTCAAGCTGGACAACAACAGCGTTCCCGTCAAGGTCAAGGTCAGCAACTGCCGCGGCCGGTACATCGGGACGGTGCCGATCGCCGCCAACGACCATGCCCCGTACGTCGCCGCCAGCACCCCCCAGCCCGCCCAGTGCATCCGCTACCGGGTGAAGAACGTGGGCGACACGCCGGCTGCCATCACGGGCACCGGTTACTTCTAACCCGACCGGAATAAGCGGAGCGGGAGCGCCCTGGAGGGCGTTCCCGCTCCGTTTTGCTTGTTACGAGGGCGAGTGGGAGCACCGGGGAAAACGTCTGCTCCGGCCGGCAGAGGGTCTCCTGACATCGGAGTGGCGTCCGAGGTCAGGAGGAGCCCCCGAGCCTTGCCCGTGTCGTCGAACAGCCGCAGGCGGACATCCCCCGGAGTTCACCGAGGCCCTCCGCTCCTACCTGAGTTCGCCGAGGCCCTCCGCCCCTACCTGAACGTCCTGGATGTGGCTGTTCTGCCGGGCTGTGATGAGGATGGTGTGATGTCGATGCAGCCGCGTCCGTGGCCTGAGATCCCGGAGATGACGGCACGGGTGCCCTCTCTGCCAGACTGCTGGGAGAAACAGATGTATGACTCCTTTTACTATGAAGCAGGGCGCCGTTTTAACAGGGCAAAACAGCGCCAAACCAACCTGAGTCCGCCCGAATCCTGCGCGTTGACGCGTGCCTGATCATGAGGATGCATAGGGTGATCACGTGCCTGCCACGCTGAGTGCCACGAAGACCCGGGCCGCACTGCGCACCTCGGCGCGCATCTCCGCGGAGATGCT
This sequence comes from Streptosporangium sp. NBC_01755, assembly GCF_035917995.1. Lineage (NCBI taxonomy): Bacteria > Bacillati > Actinomycetota > Actinomycetes > Streptosporangiales > Streptosporangiaceae > Streptosporangium > Streptosporangium sp. NBC_01755. The sequence goes on from NZ_CP109131.1 coordinate 5,949,447, forward strand.
GCTGGTCCTGCTGATGAGCGCGGTGGTCCTGTGGATCATGGGCCAAATGTGGTCCGTGGTCTGGCCGCTCGTGGTCGCCCTGCTGCTCACCACGCTGACCTGGCCGGTGACCCGTCTCCTGCGCCGGTACGGCTGGCCTCCCGCCCTGGCCGCGTCGGCCGTGACCCTGCTGTTCCTCCTGGTCGCCGCGGGCATCGTGGTGCTGATCGTCGTGCCCGTCACGTCACAGTCCGGAGCGCTGGCCACCGGCGTGGTCGACGGCATCAAGCAGGTGCGCGAATGGGCCGCCGGGCCGCCGCTGAACATCGGCAACGAGCAGGTCACCAGCGTGCTCGACAGCGCGATCGCCCGCATCCAGGACAGCGTCGGCAGCATCGTCACCGCCACCGTGACCGGGGTGGGCGCCGTCGCCAACGGCTTGATCACCACCGTCCTCGCGGTCTTCCTGATGTTCTTCTTCCTCAAGGACGGCCCGCGGTTCCTGCCGTGGCTGACCAGCCAGCTCCCCGGCCGCCTCGCCGTGGACGTGCCGACCGTGGCCGCACGCGGCTGGGACACCCTCGGCGCGTTTGTCCGCTCCCAGGCGTTCGTCGGCCTGCTCGATGCCGTCTTCATCGGCCTCGGCCTGTGGATCGTGGGTGTGCCGCTGGTGCTCCCGCTGGCGGTCCTGACCTTCGTGACGGCGTTCGTGCCCATCGTCGGCGCCCTGTTCGCCGGCCTCGTCGCCGTGCTCATCACGTTGGTGTCGAACGGCCCGACGGACGCGCTGATCGTGCTGGCCATCATCGTCGCGGTCCAGCAGCTGGAGGGCAACGTGTTCCAGCCGATGGTGCAGAGCCGTGGCCTGGGCCTGCACGCGGGGGTGATCCTGCTCGCGGTGACGCTGGGCGGCAGTCTGGCCGGCATCGTGGGCAGCCTGCTCGCCGTACCGGTCGCCGCCCTGATCGCCGTGGTCTGGAACTACCTGCGCGAACAGCTCAGCGACCCGCCCCGGGGGCCCGAGACCGACGCGGCCGTACCGCCCCGGGAGCCCGAGACCGACGCGGCCGTACCGCCCCGGGAGCCCGAAACCGACGCGGCCGTACCGGCGCAGGAGCCCGCCTGATTCAAGGGCCGTCTCACTTTCTCACGTCCGTCACGGTTGACCATGTGCGTGCTGATCCTCTCGGTTAACGCATTGCGGTCACTCGCCGAGGCCACGAGATCCTGTGTATCCACCCGCAGACCGTCCGCCACCGCCTCCGCCAGGCCACCGAACTCTTCGCCGACCGGCTCGGCACCTCCGGCGACCGCTTCGAGCCGGAAATCGTCCTCCGCGTCCGCGTCGCCGGCCTCCGTACGGGACTGACACGGTTTCATCCTCAGGGCAGCCAGAGGTCGGGGCCGAGGTGTTTCAGGCTTTCCCGGCTTTCCCGGTGATTGGGTAACGCCCGCTCGACGATCCGCCAGAACTCCGCGGAGTGGTCCGGTCGCTTCAGATGAGCCAGCTCATGCACCAGCACGTAGTCGACCAGGTCCGGGGTGAGCTGCATGGCGGCCCAGTGGATGTTGACGTGGCCCGTGTGGGAACAGGAACCCCAGCGGTAGCCGAGAGGGAGCACCCGGAGCCCGGCGACCGTGACTCCCAGTGCCTCCGCCCAGGGCACCACGCGCTTGAGCAACCAGGGTTCGCCCACCCGGCGGTACCAGCGGACGATGTGCCCGGCCGGATCGTCCAGGCAGTCACGCCGGAGCTCAAGCCTGCCCCGGAGCAGCCGCACGGGCATCGGCGCGGAGTGGACAAGCAGAAGCCGGTAGCTGCGCCCCAGGTAGAGAAAACCCTCACCGCTCAGATAGGCGTGGGGCGGACGCGCCGGGCCGAGCGCGGCGCGTTCGGCCAGTTTGCCGTAGAGCCAGCGCCGGCGTGATCGTACGATCCTGGCGAGCTCGTCCGGCCCGATCCGAGGTGGGACCGTCGCGGTCACCGAGGCGTCACGTTCCACGGTGAGCCGCACGCTCCTCCGCCGGGAACTGATCTCGACGGCGATGTCGAGATCGTCGACGCGGAACGTCCCTGGAAAGTCACTCACGTCGGGAAGCCTGTCACGGTCGGCCGATGCGGTCGCGGTTGGCACGGATCACCTCGAAGATCCGTGAACCGAGGTCGGCGGCGCCGTCGGGCGGGCAGATGTCCTTGATCACCAGCATGACCGCGATCCGCTTGGTGAGGGCGGTCTGGTCCACCGTCTTGCGCCAGAAGTCGCGACGGCTCGTCTCCTCGGCGGCCAGACGGCGAAGGTCACGGGCGATGCCGGCCACCCGCTCGCCGAGATCCGGATCGGCCAGGCCGTCGCTCGCCCTCTCCGCGAGCAGCACCCCGTACAGCGCGCTCTCCACCGGGCTGAGGTCGTGTGGACGAGGGCTCCGGTCGTCGCGTAGCTCGGAGACCAGCTCGCCCAGCGCCAGGACCTGCTGCTCCCAGTTCTCCCGGTAGTCGGCGAGGATCTCCTCCAGCCGCTCGCTGAGCCGCCTGTAGCGGGCGGGATCCTCGTCGAAGTGGACGGTGACGTGGTGGCGGACGGCGTGCTCCATCTCCGATGCCTTCGCCCGAGGACCGGCCAGGGCGGCGACCTTCTCGCCGAAGTCGGCGGCGGTCAGGGAGACGGGAGGGAGGAGCTGCTCGACGCCGAGAGACTCCAGGTGCCGGTCGATCAACTCCCGGACCTTCGCGCCGTACAGGCTCGGGTCGAACTCGTCGTCGATCCGGTAGCGGCGCCGGGCGCGCAGCTTGATCTCGGCGAACAGCCGGGCGTCCTCGATGTACGGCTTGGCCTCGGGGGCGGGCATCACGCTGTTGAGCGTGGTCAGGAACCGGCCGAGCTCGACCTCGAACCGGTCACGCAGCCGTGGGTCCTCCAGCACCGCCACACACTCCTCGATCACCGCCTCCCCGCCCTCCAGGCGCACGCCGCGACCGGTGAACAGCAGCCGCAGCCGCCGGGCCTGCGGGCCGAGCTTGGCGATCTCGTCGCGGATGTCCTTCAGCACGGCCTCGACGTCGACCTCGTCGTACGCGGCCAGGGCCTCCTTCAGATGGGCGCCGACACCGTGGTAGTCGACCACGTAACCGCAGCTCTTGCCCGGCGCCGTCCGGTTGACCCGGGCGACGGCCTGCAACAGCCCGGCGTCCCTGAGCGACCGGTCCAGATACATGACCTGCTCGACGGGGGCGTCGAAGCCGGTCAGCAGCATCGCGTTCACGATGACGAACGCCACCGGCGGCAGCCCGCCGCCGAAGGGCGAGGTGAAGGCCGCGATCGCCGCCCTGTGTCCGACCGGATTCGTCCACGGGCTGAGCTCGGCCTCGTTCTCCGCCGCTCCGGGGGAGATGATCGGGACGAACTCCATCTCCCTGATCAGCTTCAGGTGCTCGCGGGCCCGGACCAGGAACGCGGTGCGCCGGTCACGGATGCCCTCCGGGTCGGTGTCCGCCAGGTGTGGCGGCACTGCCTCGATCTGGGTGACGAGCTCCCGCCGTGCCGTCTCCAGGGCCTCGCGGTAACGCACGGTCGCAGTCCGATCCTCCGCCACCAGCTGCGCCTTGAACCCGTCGGGTAACACCGTGCCGACGTAGTGCCGCAGCATGCTCCGTGCCTTGTCGGCGATCAGCCGCTCGGCCCCCATGACGTCGGCCCTGGTGGCGTGGCGCCGCTGCACCTCCTCACGCTGCTCGTCGGTGAGGTCGAACATGTCCTCGAAGACCTCGTCGAGGTCACGGCCGTCGCGGACCGCGCCCGTGACCGTGTGCCCCTCGTAGAAGATCGGCACGATCACGCCGTCCTCCTCGGCGTCCCGCAGGAGATAGCGGTCGATGAACCGGACGAAGGTCTTCATGGTGGTCTGGCGGGCCTTGGTCTCCTTCACGATCGGCGTGCCGGTGAAGCCGATCCGCGCGCAGTTGGGCAGTGCGGCCATGAGGTTGGTGTGCAGCGCCGACCCGTGCGAGCGGTGCGCCTCGTCGACCAGGACCACGATCGACTCGTCGGAGTTGAGCAGGCCGAGTGAAGGCGGCCTGCTTTCGGTGAGCACGCCTCGCTCACGGGCCGCCTTGCGCGCCTCCAGATCGTGCTGCTTCTGGATCATCACGAAGACGATCCCCGGACCTCGCGCACTCAACAGCCGCTTGGCGGCCTTCACGGTCCTCGCGGTTTTGATCTCCTCGCCGGTCAGCTCCATCGTCCGGGCGAGCTGGGTCTGGAGCTGCTCCCGATCGGTGATCACGACGACCTTGGTGTCCTCAAGACCGGGGGTGGTGCGCAGCTTGCGGACCAGGAATGTCATCGTCAGGCTCTTGCCGGAGCCCTGGGTGTGCCAGATGATGCCGCCACGCTCGTCACGCTCGCCGTTCTGCGGCTTGGTCTGCCCGGTCAGCAGGCCCGCGACGGTCTTGCCCACCGCGCGGAACTGCTGGTAACGCGGCGCGGCCTTGACGGTCTTCCCGGCCTCGTCCGTCTTGAAGGTGACATAGTTGCGCACGACGTCCAGCAGCCGGTGCGGGTGCAGCAGGGCGGCGGCGAGGATCTCCTGAGGGCGGGGTGTCTTCCCGGCCAGGTCGGCTTTCAAGGCCTCCCGCGTCACCGGGTAGGGGTCGCGCCAGGGTACGTAGTGCTCGGGCTCGGCGGTGAAGGTGCCGAGCCTGGCGTCCTCGCCGGAGGCCGCCACGGTGAGCTGCACGGTGTGGAACAGGCCGGGGTGACCCTTTCCCACGTTGCCCGCGCCGCGTTCGGCATAGCGCCTGAGCTGGCCCACCGCCGTGAGCGTGGCGTCACCGCCCGGCTTCTTGCACTCGACGACCACGAGCGGGATGCCGTTCACGAACAGCACCAGGTCGGGGATGATCCACCGCCTTGCCTGGGTGCCGGGTACGTCGAGCCGGAACTGCGAGACCACGGTGAAGTCGTTGCGCTCCGGCTCGGCCCAGTCGATGTAGCGCACCGGCCGCTCACGCTCGCTCCGCCACTCCGGGAGTCCGTCCGACGTCGTGCCCGCGATCAGCAGCCCGGTCGCCCGCATGCTGGCCTCCAGCAGGCTGGGCGCCGTGATCCGGGTCAGCTCCCCGGCGGCGGTGGACACCCGCCGGTCGTCCAGCCACAGTCCGTTGTCGGGGCCGGGGTTGAGCTCGCGGAGCGCCCCGCGGAGCCGGTCGAGGAGGAAGACCTCCGCGAAGGACGACCTGCCGCTCGCCGAGGGGTCGCGGGCGACTGCCGATCCCGCCGCTCCGTCCAGATGCCTCCAGCCCATGGAGACCAGTTGCCTGATGAGGGGCTCCTCCGACTGCGTGAACTCCGGCCCTGCCACCTGGTCCACCCCTTCCCGGATCAGCGGCCCACATTAGTCAGGTCCGCTGTCGTTTGGGGTGTTGTCGGCGGCGTTACCGGGTCAGACCGGATCCGCGGAGGGCTCGGCTCGTTCCGGCTGCCGGGCACGCAGGATCTCACGTACCCGGGCCACGTCGTGGGCGGCGGTGGCCGGGGTCTCGACGGGGCAGTAGGTGTAGGTCCGGTGGCCGATCCGGTCCACCTCACCCGTCCACCAGCGGTAGCAGCGTCCGTCGGTCAGCACGAGCAGATCGGTCCAGACGCTGACCAACGCCACCCCGAACCCCGCGTGCACGTCGGCGGGCACCCACAGGCCTTCCAACGCTCCCCGCAGGCGCTCGGCGGCTCTTACGGCCGGTGAGGTTCCCCCCGTACGACAGCCACCGATGGTGTGGGATCACGAGGTTGCGTCTGAGGGCTTGTAGAGCTCTTCGAACGCGATTGGACTGTTCATGTCGATGCTGGAATGACGCCTATACGGGTTATACCAGCACTCGATCCATTCAAACATCGCGCTGGCCAACTAGGCTCTTGTTGACCATTTATTAACGTCGAGCAGTTCGAGCTGCATCGTTCCCCAGAACGATTCCATCATGGCATTGTCGTAGCAATCTCCGACGGTTCCCATCGAGCCGAGGAGTTCAGCATCGCGGAGCCGTTTCCCATACGAGAACGATGTGTACTGTGTTCCGTGGTCAGAATGCAGGACCGTCTTCTTGCTGGGCGGGTTACGGCGGGCGACGGCCATGACCATCGCGTCGACGACCAGAGCGCTAGTCTGGCTTATGTCGATAGAATGGCCGATGATGCGACGAGAATAGGCGTCCATGACAGCGGCGCAATACAGTTTCCCTTCGTCAGTGGGGTGCTCGGTGATGTCGCTGACCCACAGCCGGTCCGGCGCTTCCACGGTGAAGGCCCGGCGGACCAGATCCTCCTCGGTGGCGGCGTTGACGAGGTTGCGGCGGCCCTTGCGCCGGTAGATGCCCTGGATGCCGGCCTCGCGCATGAGCCGTTCGACGTGCTTGCGGTTGATCTCCAGGTCCAGGCCGAGCGTCAGCTCCGCGTGGACCCGCGGTGAGCCGTAGCTGTAACGTGACGTCTTATGGATGTCACGGATCAGCTTCAATAGTTCGGTGTTTCTTTGGTCGCGTGGAGACTGCGGCCGGCCAACCCAGTCTTTGTAGCCCGATCTGGAAATGTTCAACACCCGGCAGGCCACCGCGACAGGAAAGTCATCATCGGCGAGTTCACGGACCAGCGCGTACCCTATTTTGGGAGCACGTTCTCCCGGGCGAAATACGCAGCAGCCCGCTTGAGGATCTCATTCTCCAGCTCAAGCTGCCGGGTTCGACGCCGCAGATCGGAGAGTTCCTTCTTCTCCGCGCTGGTCAGCTTCGCGCCGCCGTTGTCATCGGTGTCGGCCTGGCGCATCCAACTCCGCAGACAGGAATCGCTGATACCCAGGTCTTTAGCAAGGACAGAGACCGGTTTATCACCCTTACGGGCAAGCTCGACGGCACGCTGACGGAACTCGATCGGGTGAGGTGCAGGCACGAAGCACTTCCTTCCCAGCCGACACAGGGTCAACTCAGGTGAGGTGGCCGTGCTACGGGGGGAAGCTCAGAGCCCGCCCATGGCGGCGGCCAGCTCACGCGCCGCCTGGTGAGGTCCCGCGTCAGGCGCGAGATCCATGAGCACGGCGCCCCTACCTCCGGCGCCAGGGAGGTGACCTTGTACATGCTCATCCAGGAGGCCCACCGTTCCACGCGTCCGTCCCGGCTCGTGATCAGCACGGTTCCGTACGGGGTGGTCGGCGGTCGCACCCAGTCCGTGCCGTCCTCCAGGGTGCGGTCCTCCCCCGAGAGCACGCGCGGGTCGTCGGCGTTGTCGATGACGAGCAGCCAGGGCGTCGATCGGGAGTTCAGGGCGCGCCAGAGCACATCGGACGGATGCGCGTGGTCGAAGTCCGAGTCCAGCGCCCCCGCGTCGAAGGCGACCGCGTGGAGCGCGGCCCGCGTGCCGTCCGGACTGCCGGCCCGCACCCACCACGTCTTGGTGCCTCTCTCCGCGGCGCCGTGAGCGAGTGTCTGGACGATCGTGGTCTTTCCCACCCCGCCCATTCCGTGAACGAGAACCACCCGCGGGCGCCGTGCGGGGGTCCAGATGAGCCCGTCGATCTCCGACAGCAGGTCGTCGCGACCTCGAAGCCTGGCCGCGAAGGCCCGTCGCTGCGGTACGGCGAGGGGTGGTGCGGAGGAGGCCACCGATCGTGCCTGTGCGGCTCCGACGAACGTGTTGTACTGCACCCCGCTCCGTTGGACCGCCTGCTGTGCACTCCCCGCCGCCTCGGCGTGCTGGCTCTCGCCGGGCCGCATCATCGTCCTTGAGGTCAGTCGCGCTTGAAGGTATTGGTCTGGACGCCGGTGTACTGGACGGCCTGCTGAGCGTCTCCCTCGGTGTGGGCGTGCTGGCCGCCGCTGACACTCTCGATGTCGACGGTGGGAGCGAACTCCGCGATGAGCGAACGTGTTTCCTCGGCGGCGACAGGGTCACCAGCCATCGCCTCCGCGAGCAGTGCGGAGATGCGCTCCCGCTGTGCCGCCACGATCATGGGACGGTCGGTGCTTGAGGCTTGAAGGATCGCTTCGCGCACCTTGTCCATCACCTCACCCTGGATGACCTCCTGCCGGTCGTCACCACGACCGAGGACGCGTGCGACGCGGTCACGGAGGGACTGCCACGCGTCGCTCGCGACACTGCTGACGATCGCCGTCGCGCCCGCCGAGGCGAGGGCGGCGAGCAGTTCAGTGGAGGCCATGGCGACACTCCCACCTTGAAGGATGGCGGACTCGCGTTGTGGAGATCATCAGAGGAAAGAGGCGGCAGGTTCCGGAGGAGAAGATGCCTGCCCTCATATGACGGATCGGTAGATCGGACTCTCCAGCATCGGCACGGACCTCTCAATCAGTTCATCGGATAGCTCCGCGTATCTGGTGACCAAGGCTGGACTGTCCACAAGCCTGGCCTCCCTGACGCGTGCGGTGGCCTCGTCGTAGATCAGCGCGACCACCCGGGTGTCGTCGTACAACACGTAATCCGATATTCCCGAATCTGACAAGAGTTGCTGGATGTCACGGGAGTTGATGAACCGTATGTCCTCCCCGCACTCGATGTCCGCCAGGTAGGCCGGGATCTCGTAGTTGACGAGATAGGAGCTCAGCGGGAGGTCGCATATCCGGATGCGGACCATGGATATGTCTCGCTGTCTTGCCAGGGTGTAGATCTCCTCCTGCCCCCTCACCATCTCCTGGACCAGCTTCCTGGCGGTGGCAAAATCACCGTTTTTGAAGGCCTGATAGCCCTCGAAGTCGGACTCGTCGTATTCCTGGAGCCTCTCTACCTTCACCCATCGCGATCGGAGCTCGTTGAAAAACCTCCCGAAATCATCCACATGGCCGTCCGTAGTGGAGAGCCCGGTGGATTCAGCCGGGGGATAGATCTTCAATGCCCATGCTCCTTCTGGTCGATCGTGCCTGCCGTGCTCTGAGCGGCCGAAGCGGCGGATGGGTCGGATTCGCGTGCCGGCGTTCCTGGTCCGGTTTCCTGCTGGAGACTGGCTATTCCAGGGGGATGTTCTCGCGGGCCTTGACCAGCACGTGTCGTGGCAGGACCACGATGGCCTCACCCGGGTCCAGGAAGGCGTCCTGGGGAAGCAGTGGTTCGAGCTCGGTCGTGCGCTCCAGTCCGATGATCGCGAAGTCGCCGCTTTCCAACTCCCAGATGTCGGGGCAGTTGTTCGCCCCGGCGCTTCCATTGCCGCCGCCGTCTCCGTGAGGATGAGGGCCGATACGACGTACGAACATGCTTCCCCTCCGATTATCTGTTCGATGTGCGGGGGTAGGAATGGCTTCCGTATTTTGTCATCAGGAAAGGCTGTGGTCAACATTGGGATGAATAGCACAAAGACATATTTAGGTATCCTTATGATCCATTCCTGTCTTGTCGGACGATCGAAGGAGCATGTCACTCACGCTGGCGTGGAGAGGGCTGCTCTTACCATTGCGAACTTCAGCGTGTAGCAGGTTGGTTACGGTATTCCGGTCATGGATGATGGTTCGCGAGTGACGTACGGTCCGGTGAGGCTCGTTGCGGGATTGGCTGCAACGGGGCTGAATGTTTTTCTGGGACCAAGGGCTGCGACGGCCTCCGATGTCGTGGTGCAGAAGGGGGGTCCTCGTGCTTGGGGCGGGTCCGCGCCGCGTCGGCCGTTGCCGCGGGGTGTTTCCCTCCGGCGCCGGAGGCGTGACGGATTCCTCTTCACAGTCCGGCCTCATGGCGCTACGGTGTGTAGCGACTCGAACACGGAGTCGTATGGAGCGGCCCTGGTCGTCCTGGAGTCTGGATCACTTCGGTGACGGCGGTGTGGTCGGGCGTAGTCGAAGGAGAGCGCGATGCCCCCAGCGCGTGAGCTTGACCCAGGTATGAGCCCGCTGACGTTCTTCGGTGCGGAACTCCGGCGCTATCGCACCGAGAAAGGATGGTCCCAGGAGAAACTGGCCGAGCAGATCAACTACTCACTCAGCCTGGTCGGCATGATCGAAAATGCCAGGCGAGTTCCGTCACGCGACTTCGCAACCCGGTGCGACGAGGTCCTGGAGACAGGCGGGGCACTGATGCGCCTGTGGCCACTGCTCAGCCGGGAGGCGTATCCGATGTGGTTCCGGCCGTTCGTGGAGATCGAACGCGAGGCGACAAGCCTAAAGGGCTATGAGCCCCTGGTGCTTCCGGGGTTACTCCAGATCGAGGATTACGCCAGGGCTATGCTCATCGGAGGGCGTCCTGGAGACACCCCTGAACAGATCGACGAGATGGTGGCTGCGAGGCTCGAACGACAGGCGGTTCTTGAGCGGAGTGATCCTCCGGTGTTCTGGGTTGTTCTCGATGAAGGAGTGCTGCATCGGGCAATTGGTGGACCGCAGGTCATGCAGAGGCAGATCGAACACCTCATAAAACTTGGTAAGCATCCTCGGATCACGATTCAGGTCGTGCCGAAGGAGACAGTAGCCCACCCAGGGCTTGCTGGTGCTTTCGTCATTGCGGGTTTCCGAAACGGGCCGGATGCCGTTTACTTGGAGACGGCGGCACACGGCCACATCGTCCAGCGTCGTGAGGACGTTGAGACTGTCACATACGTGTTCGATGCCCTCCGCGCGGAGGCACTACCGCAGAGGGCATCGCTGGAGCTCATAGCGAGGATGATCGCATAATGGATCTGACCGGGGCCGAATGGCGGAAGTCCAGCCGAAGCAGCACCAACGGTGGGAATTGTGTGGAAGTGGCTAGCAACCTGCCCGGTGTCATTGCTGTACGCGACAGCAAAAATCCCAATGGTTCAGCACTCATTTTCAGTCGATCCGAATGGGGGATGTTCCTCAAGGAGATCAAAGAAGGTGGGTTTGAAGTTTGATCGAGGTTAACTTAGCTGTTTGCTCGAACTTTGCCCGTTAGTAGATCCTTCATGAGGCCTTGCTTGATCAACATGAGCTGTTTTAGCTGCTTCTTCTCGGTCGTTACTTTTGCGCTGTGCGCTTCAAGTGCGTTGACCAGCCGCTTCTGAACTTCCAAAGATGGGACGGGGATGGGCATAGATTTCAGCTGAGTGGAATTTATGGTTGCGAGATTGGTGGTTTGCTTGGCAATACTGAGGAAGTATCGCTTCCCGTGGTGTGATGAGGTATAAGCTGACAGGAATTCCGGAATAAGGCGAGATTGGTCGCACCGAACCCGGAAAATGTGATTTTGGGAGATGCACTCAGAAATTCGGGCGTCCCACACGGCGCCACGCCCGAGCTTGTCGAAGTCTCCGCCCTCTGTCAGTAGAACATCCCCCTTTAAAAGTAGATATTTGGTTAGCTCGTTGCGCATTATGCGTATAGTTTTAACTTCCCTGGTGTCTATGTGTCCATCTTGAACATTGGCAACCCTTAGATAGGGTACTTGGATAGATTCTGTGCCGTGAGGTTCTGAACCAAGGGTAACTCCGCTTCTTATTTCCGCTATTGCGGATAGCGGGAGCAGGGATCTTGAATTCTGTGCAGACCATAGGAATGTTTCTATTTCTCTATGCTTAATTCCTGTGTTTATCCTCTCAAGTTTGGCTATGATGCGCTCTGTTGCTGAGATTCTCGCATCGATTGACTCAAAGATATTTAAAATATTTTGCTGTTCTCTTTTTGATGGAATATCGATGCTTAGTCGAGAGAGCATGTCGATGGGGAGGCGACCGGTCCCATGTCCGGCTTCATCGACCATACCTAGAACCTGGCTTGAGTGTGTTTTGAGAGCAAGTCCGAGGAACGTGCCGTCGATTTCTGGTCTGGGAATGATGGCCTTACAGTCTTGTCCAAAAGATAGTTCGCGTTGCGTTACGCCAACGCGAAACTCGGTCTTAAGGCTCATGCCGCGCACAACGAAGAGGACCGCCCCCTTTGGGGCCATTCGCGTTCCTGACCTAGCGCCGAGCGACGTGATCCGCCGCTCCGAGTCACGGATGTAAAAGTCTTTTAGGCTTGCTGCGCTGATCCATGGGATATCTCCTCCCCAGTAGCTGGGGTTGTCTGTGGAAGGTGTGCCACCGGACATCCAGGTTCCGCATTCCAACAGCGGCATGGAAGTCCAGCCCTCAGGAAGTTCACGCATAGTTGAGCTCCTTGAGGTGGGCGTCCAAACGGGTAGTGGCGGCTGTTCGGGAGGCTTCGAGGTCGCGGAGGGTGACCGCGTATTTGTCGCCCCATATACGATAAACATTGGTGCTTATCCGACGGCGGACGGAGACCTTGTCCTCCAGACGCCGCCTCAGGCCGTTCTCGAAGATTTGAAGAACCAGGTCCCGTTCCGCGTCGATGTCGAGCAGGCGGACCGCCGCCGACAGTTGCTCGACGAAGACATTCTCCAGCCGGCGGATCCTGCCTCGGACCATGGACAGCTCCGCCTTCAGCTTCTTCAGCTCAGCAGCGCTGATCGTCTCCTCGGGCTCCTCGGCGTCATCGTCACCCGGCGTCGCTATGGCGGCCTTGATCTGGGCGTCCAGTTCCGTCCGGCGCGACTCCTCGTCCTCCAGGGCGCTCAGATAGTCGGGAATCACCAGCGCGACCATGGGATGCTGCCGGGCCTTGCGGCGTTCGGCGGCTACGCGCTGCTTGTCCCCGGGGGTGTTGTCGTCATCGCCGGCGAAAGCGCTTGCGGTAGTCGACAACCAACTCTCCACCACGCCGCCGAAGCCGTTTTGAGCCAGGGTCCGCATGTCGAACTGGACGCCGCTCCACCAGGAGGCGGTCACCCCCGCCAGCTCGAACCGGTCGAGCACGCCCAGCGGTCCCAGTTCGGTCACGAACAGGTCCAGCAGCTCGGTCCGGGCCTTCATCGGGTGACCGCTCTCCGGCAACGCGACCACGATCTCGGAATGCTTTCTCCACCACTCGTCGAACGCCTCGCCGAACCGTCTCTCCACCGGGGAGGCCAGCTCCGGAATCCGGGCCGCCGCCGCCTCCCAGCCCTCCGGGGGGAAGTCGTAGTAGTCGGCGTCCCGCTCGACGAACAGTTTCGCCACATCGATGCCGAGCGCGTCGAACAGCGGGCGCCGATCGCGGACCTCGGACTTGGGCACCCCGCCGTGCAGGTGGGCCCGGACGTCCTGCGGCTCCGGCGGGGGAGTGTTGTCCACGTAGCGCCGGATGTTGAGGTTGAACTCGCTCTCCCGCAACTCCTCGATGTCCACCACCCGGGCGAAGCCGGGAATGTCCCGGTAGCCGGTGAAGGTGGAGACGATCTTTTCGGCGTGCTCGGGGTCCAGGTAGTTCTGCGCGCGGCCGGAGGTGTATTCGCGGTCGGCGTTGATGAACAGGACCTTGCCACGACGCTCGGGGTCGCGCTGGGCGCTGCCGCGCAGGATCAGCACGCAGGCCGGGATGCCGGTGCCGTAGAAGAGGTTCGGGGCGAGGCCGATCACGGCCTCCAGCCGGTCGTCCTCGATGATCCCCTGGCGGATCCTCTTCTCATCGCCGCCCCGGAACAGCACCCCGTGCGGCATGACCACCGCGCCGACACCGTTCGGCGCGAGCACCGCCAGCACGTGCTGGGCGAACATCAGGTCGGCCTTCTTGCCGCTCTCCGGCGCCCAGCCGTACTTCTCGAAACGCTCCCGGTGCTCCATGCCGGTCTTCTCGTAGTTCTGCGAGAAGGGCGGATTCGTCAGGACGCGGTCGAACTGGATGAGGTGGCCGTCGTCGGTGACGTGCAGCGGTCGGGCCAGGGTGTCGTCGTTTTTTAGATCGGCGTTGAGGATGCCGTGCAGGATCATGTTCATCTTCGCGACGGCCCAGGTGTTGCCGTTGTACTCCTGCCCGTACAGCGACAGATCGCGAGGGTCGCCCCCGTGCTCCTCGACGTACTCCAGCGCGTGGATCAGCATGCCGCCCGACCCCACGCACGGGTCGTAGATCCGCATTCCCTGCCGAGGCCTGACCAACTGGGTCAGCATCCGGACCACGCCGCGCGGGGTGTAGAACTCGCCGCCCTTCTTGCCGGCCGAGTCGGCGAACTCGCCGATCAGGAACTCGTACGCCGCGCCGAGGAGATCGGGGAACTCGAAGTCGGCGTTGCGCAGCCGATAGCGGTTGAAGTGGTCGATCAGCTGCTGGAGCTTCCTGTCGCTCAGCGCCGCCGCACCGCTGCGGCGGCTGAAGTCGATGTGTCCGAGCACGCCGCGCAGAGCGTCGGTGTTCTCCTCCTCAAGCCTCTCCAGGGCGGTGTTGAGCATCTCACCGAGATGGGAGGCGCGGGACTTGTCTCTGATCCACTTCCAGCGGGACTCCGGCGGCACATAGAAGTCACGCGGGTAGAAGAACGGCTTGTCGGCCATCTCCGCCGCTCGTTCCGGGGAAACGCCCTCGGCCATCCGGTCTTCGATCACCTTCTCGCGGACCGCGTCGAACTGGTCGGAACATCGTTTCAGGAACAACATCCCGAAGATGTAGTCCTTGAACTCCGAGGCGTCCATCTTGCCCCTGAGGATGTCAGCCGCCCCGAACAGATGGCGCTCCAGTTGCGGGAGCGTCAGCTTGGCCACGTGGTGAGTCCTTCCTAGCAGGTAGTACGCGATGCGAGGCTAGTCCTTTTGGCGGACATTTATGACTTTTCACTGCCATGAGGTCCAGCCCAATCCGGCCATCGCCGGGTGCCCCCAGTGTGCCCGGCGGACACGGATCGTGACGGGACATTCTCGGATCGTGACCAGCCCTGTTAGAATGGATCGAGTTTTATTGCGTTCTGTGTAGGTTTTCTCCGCAGAACCTCCTAATATGGAAGTAGGACCCGTGCTAGGGGGCTTTCCATGCTCTTGAGATTCAGAGCGGCCAACCACAGGTCGTTCCGCGACGAGTTCGAACTGCACCTGACCGCCAGCAAGTTCAACCAAGGCTCAGGCCGCCTGGTGGGCCTGCCGGAGGAGCCTGATCTCTCGTACGTTCCGTCAAGCGTGATCTACGGCGCGAACGGATCGGGCAAGTCCAATGTGATCGAGGCCATGCGCTGGATGCAGCAGGCCGTGCTCCACTCCGTCGATCGGTGGTCGGCTGACTCGGTGGCCGACGACTGGCGGCGGCGCAGCCCGGTGCCGCGCGAGGCGTTCATGCTCGATCTCGAAGCGCGCCTGCGCCCCTCGTACTACGAGGCAGACTTCGTCCTCGACGGCGACCGCTACGTCTACGGATTCGAGGTCTCCGACGAGCGGGTGGAGGCCGAGTGGCTGCACGCCTATCCGGGTGGCCAGGCGCGCAGGCAGGTCTGGTTCGAGCGGCAGGCCGATGCCGCCGAGCCGTTCCGGTTTCCCGGTGAGGGGATGAAGGGGGCGAAGGAGAGTCTGGTCCCCCGGACGAAGGCCACCGCGCTCTTCCTCACCGTCGCCGCCGACTACAACCATCCACAGCTCTCCCCGCTCCGCGACTGGTTCGGGAAGAACTTCTGGTGGGTCAGCATGGGCCACGACCAGCAGGCGCGGCGCGACTTCACCGGGACGATGCTCCGCGATCCGGTGCGCAGGCGGCAGATCGTGGCGCTGCTGAAGGTGGCCGACCTCGGGATCTGCGGTGCGGAGGTCGACTTCGAGCTGGGCGAGCCGCGCATCCGCCTCATCCACGAGGGGGAGTCGGGGCCGGTCCCGATGGACTTCCACGACGAGTCGGCGGGCACCCAGTCGTGGTTCGCGTTCATCGGTCCCATGCTGGAGGCGCTCGACACCGGGGCGCTCCTGCTCGTCGACGAGCTGGACGCGTGCCTGCATCCCCTGCTGGCCGCCGAGGTGGTGCGGACCTTCCGCAGCGAGGAGGCCAATCCCCGGCACGCCCAGTTCGTGGCCACCGTGCACGACACCACCCTGATCAGCGGTCTGCACCCCCAGCAACCCCTGGACCGGGATCAGGTATGGATCACGGAGAAGGGAGCCGGAGGCCGCTCGGAGCTCTACCCGCTCACCGACGCACGGCCCCGCAAGGGCGAGCCGCTGGCCCGGCGCTACCTGTCCGGCGCCTACGGAGGCATCCCCCGAGTGCACAGCGGGGACGTCGCGGACACGATCGCCTACGTGCCGGACGACGAGGCGCGTGCCGAGCCACAGGGGTGTAGCGCGTGAGCCGTCGCAACGCCGTTCCCGGGAAGGACGTGCACCCGGGGCGCAAGCTGGGAACCAACCGGTCTCAGCAGACCCTGTACGTCGTGTGCGAGGGAGAGACCGAGGGCGACTATCTCAAGCTGCTGGAAGCGAGTTTCGGCAAGACGATGCGTTTCCACGTCATCCCCTACACCAGGCCGGAGGGATTCAAGCCCACGGGAGCGGTTGAACGCGCCATCAAGGTGCGGAAAGGCCTCTATCGAGGTGATCGCGAGAATGTCTGGGTCATGTTCGACCGTGACGAGCACCCCGATGTCGAGTCTGCAGCCGTTCTCGCCAGGAAGAACCAGATCAAGGTCGCCTTCTCCCATCCCTCCTTTGACCTGTGGCTCTGGCTGCACTTCGCTCCCGGGCGCCCCACCCCCCAGGGGGATAGCAGTGCCTTCCTGGTCTCCAAGCTCCAGGGGACCGCCGGATTCGAAGACTACGCTCCGAAGAAGGACAAGCGGCTCCTCTCTCCGGTCCGCCAGGCCGCGCTCTCGGCCAACCTCGGTCAGGCGATCAAGCTGGCCAGGAAGCTGGACGCGGGCTGTGAGAGCGGCCTGTGCGATCCGGACCGCCGCGTCGCGGACGGCAGGCGGGAGCCGCACCACGAGAGTTGTCCGATCCTGAAAAGGGATCCCTCCACCGGGGTCTACGTCATGCTGGAAAGCCTCGGCTTCACCACCGCCTAACCCGGAGAGCCCCCCTCGTGTCCAGGGTCACCCTTCCCCAGCTCGAAAACCTGCTCCTTGAAGCCGCGAACGGCCTCGGCAAACTCGACGTCTCCGCCAAGCGCAACTACGTCTTCGCGCTGCTGCTGCTCAAACGGTGCTCCGACGCCTTCGAGCGGGCCTGGCAGTGCGCGTACGACGCCGAACTGGCCCGTACGCGCGACCCGGCGGAGGCCACGGAGGCGGCCGACGACCCCGAGACCTACGGCACTGAGATATTCGTTCCCCCGGAGTCGCGCTGGGCGAGCCTCGCGGGGCGGAGCATGGAGATGGGCGGTCACCTCAACGCCGCCCTGCACGGCCTGGAGAAGAACAACGAGGATCTCGACGGAGTGCTCCGGCACATTGACTTCAACCGGGCCCCCGATGGAGCCCAGCTGAAGAACGCGACCCTGGTGGAGCTCGTCCGGTTGTTCAGCGGGATCCGGCTGAGGGACGAGGATCTCGAATTTCCCGACCTGATCGGGCTGGCCTACGAGAAGGTGCTGCGGGACTTCGCCGAGAGCGTCGACTCCAAGGGCGGCGACTTCTACACCGCCCGTTCGGTGGTGCGGTTGATGGTCCGCCTCGCCGCACCCCGTCCTCGCGACTCCGTCTACGATCCCTGCGCGGGCTCGGCCGGCGTGCTCGTCTACGCCCGTGAGTACATCGCCGACCACCACCCGGGCCAGGCGCACACGGTCTCGCTCTCCGGGCAGGAGCTGTCGACGGCGCACTGGGCGGCCGGCCGGATGAACCTGCTGCTGCACGGCATCCGCGACGCCGACGTCAGGCTGGGCGACACTCTCGCCGAGCCCCGGCACCTTGACGGTGGAGTGCCCCAGCGGTTCAACCGGATCCTCAGCAACCCGGAGTTCTCCTGGAAGGACTATGACCAGGGGGTCGCGACCTCGCGCGACTACCGGCGGTTCGAACACGGCACCTCGCCGAGCGCCGACCTGATGTTCGTCCAGCACATGGTCGCCTCGCTCGCCGACGACGGCGTGGCGGTCACCGTCATGCCGCACGGAGTGCTGTTCCGCGACCGGGTGGAGAAGGAGATCAGGGAGAGCCTGCTCCGCGCCGACGCCGTCGAGGCGGTGATCGGCCTGGGGGCCGGCATCCTGCACGGCACCGGCATCCCCATCTGCCTGCTGATTCTCCGCGCGCCCGGACACAAGCCCGCACACGCCCGGGACAAGGTCCTGTTCGTCAACGCCGACCGCGAGTACCGGCGTGGGCGCAAGCAGAACATCCTCGGGGAGGAACACGCCGAGAAGATCGTACGAACCTACCAGGAGTGGCGGGAGATCGGCGGTTTCTCCCGGGTTGTGCCGGTGAAGGAGTTGCTCGACGACGGCGCCAACCTGAACATCCGCAGGTGGGTCGACAACACACCGGAGCCGGAGCCGCAGGACGTCTCCGCCCACCTCTACGGCGGCATCCCCCGCGCCGAGGTCGAGGCGCTCGCCCCCGCCTTCACCGCCTACGGCCTTGAGCCCGCCGCCTTCTTCACCGCCCCGGATGACGGCTACCTCGACTTCCTGCCCGAAGGGCACGAGGCGACGGCGGCCCGCGTGGACGGCCTCGCGGGAGATCGGGAGGCCGCCTTCCGGGCCGCCGTCGAGACCTGGTGGCGCAAGCACGCCGTACTGCTGGAGGAACTGCCGGTCAACGGCGCCCCGATGGCGGCCAGGGCCTCGCTCATCTCCTCATTCTGCGAGGTGGTCGCGTCCATTCCACTGCTGGACGAGTTCACCGCGGCCGGCGTCGTCGCCGAGTGGTGGGCGGACAACCTGGCCGACGTGAAGACGCTCGCGGCACAGGGGCCGATACACCTGATCGGGGCCTGGGCCGCGAGCGCGGTGGCGGCTCTTCCCACCCGGCGGGTTCGCGGAAAGCCCAAGCCCACGACGGGCGCCGAGTGGCGCGCGGTCCGTGAGCGTCCCTTCGTCGAACGGCTGATCCCCTGGTACGGCGAAGGAGCTGAGGCCGCGGAGGCCGCCTACGCCGAGCTCGACACCAAGGTGAAGGCCGCCGAGGAGGAGGGTGTTCCCGCGGCCGATCTGAAGAGGCTCAAGAGCGACCGCGACATCGTGGGTAAGGCGGTCGACTCCGTTGCGGCGGTCCTGCCCACCACCATTGAGACAGAGGCGGCCAAGCTCACCTCGGAGCAGGCGGGACAGCTGGTCGTCGACGTGTTCGGCCAGGACGTGACCGCCCGGATCGAGGAGCGTCTGGAGGCGGCCAGGCGTGAGCTGACCGCCGGGTTTCGCAGGCTCGCCGACAAGTACGAGATCTCGCTCGAAGACCTGGAACGTGAGCGCGAGGAGGCCGCGGCCCGTCTTGCCGTACATCTGCGCGACCTGGGATACCCACGCAGGAAACGTCAGCAAATGTCGTGACCTAGCGCTAGATTCAGTTCCCACATTTTGCTCAGAAGGGGCGGTCGGCCACCGTGAACCATGTGGCACAGAAGAGGATCGCCAGGCTTCTGGGGCGGCTGGGCTGGCACGAGGCCGTCGACTGGTCCATGAAGACCGCCCGCGACATCGGCGATCACCATGAAGGGCTGCTCAAAGACCGTTTCCTGGCCGCCGTCCGGCGCATCAACCTGCGCGACGGTCAGCCGTGGCTCGACCCCGGACGTCTGGAGCAGGTCTGGGAGGAGCTGACCCGCCGCATCCCCATGGACATGGTGGAGGGCAACCGGAAGGTACTGGAGGTCCTGCAGTCCGGCGTGGACGTCGAGGGACTGTCCGACTGGGACGGCGGCAGGCGGCAGGTCGTCCGGCTGGTCGACTGGGACGCCTCGGGCGCCAACGAATTCCTCCTCGTCACCGGGCATCCCGTCGAGCGACCCCGCGACGGCGGTGTGTCCGACATCCGTCTCGACGCCGTCGGATATGTCAACGGTATTCCTTTCGTCGTGGCGGCCGTCGCCTCACTGGTGGGCGGGGTGCGCGACGCCGTCGACGCGCTGCGTTCCTGGACGGGGGAGCGTGCGCTGGCCCCCGACCGGAGCGTGCCCGAGCTCTTCCGCTACGTGCAGGTCCTGGTCGCCACGGACGGCGTCGGGGCCAAGCTGGGGACGGTCACCTCCCGGCCCGAGGACTTCGCCGTCTGGCGCACGACCCTGCCCGTCGCCGAGGACGAGGTGCGCGCCGAGCTGAGCGTGCCCGGCCCGCTCAGCGAGCTGGAGACCCTGCTCGCCGGGGCACTCCGTCCGGCCCACCTTCTCGACCTGGTGCGAAACTTCTCCGTCTGCACCCACCGGAGTGGGACCGACAATCGGATCGTCGCCCGCCACCAGCAGTTCAAGGCAGTCCACGCCATGGTCTTCCGGCTGCGGCACGGGGTCTCCCCGCAGGATCGGGGAGGCCTGCTCTGGCACACCCAGGGCGCCGGTAAGACCCTCACCATGACCTTCCTGGTGCGGAAGATCCGTACGACCAGGGGGTTGGAAGACCTCATGGTGATGGTGGTCTCCGATCGGCTGGACCTGCGACGCCAGCTCACCCCGGTCCTGCGGCTCAGTGGTGAGAAGGTCAAGGTCCTCACGAGCAGCCGGGAGGCCCGCAGGCACCTCACCCGGGGCGTTCCCGGCGTGTTCCAGATGATGATCCAGCAGGCGCGTAGGGACGACGCGGGGCCCCGGACGGTGACAGGGCTGGCAGGAGACTCCGAGGGCGTCGAGTTCGCCACCACCGTGCTCAACAAGAGCAGCCGCATCCTGCTGCTCGTCGACGAGGCCCACCGGACCCAGTCGGGCACCTTCCACCAGCGATTACGGGCATCGGTTCCCAACGCGGCGATGATCGGTTTCACCGGCACCCCGATCGTCCGTTCGTTCAAGCAGACGACCCGGAGCCTGTTCGGCATCACGGTCGACCACTACGGTCTGACCGAGGCCGAGACGGACCGCACCATCGTGCCCATCCGCTACGAGGGGCGCCACCTGCCCGGTCATCTCATCGACCGGGTCCAACTCGACCTGGCGATGGAGCGGGAGATGGGCGGCGGCCCCGCCGTCGTCGCACTCCGGGAGATCCTGGAGTCCAGGGACCTGATCGAGGCCAAGGCACGTGACATGCTCGCCCACTGGGTGCTCACGGGCCTGCCAGACGGTTTCAAGGCACAGGTCGTCGCGGTGTCCAGGCTCGCGGCCGTGCGCTACGGGGAGGCTCTGGGGAAGGCCAGGGACGCGCTCCTGGCCGCCGCGCGGCTCCACCGGCAGGACGAGGGGGCACATGACGGGTTCGAGGCCCCGGTGCTCGCCATGGCGAACCGCTTCCGCCGGCTCCTGGCCAGGGTGGAGTTCGCCACGGTCATCTCGCACCGGGACGGCGATCCGGAGGACTGGAGGCGCTGGACGGCGTCCGAGGCGCACAAGGAGCACACGGACCGGTTCGTCGCGCCGTTTTCCACTCCCGTTCCCGCTCCCTTTTCGCGGGCCGAACCTCGCTACACGGATGACACGCCCTGGGCGGAGCACGACCGTACGAAGTACGCCCGTGACGATGCCTTCAGCGATGAGAGCGGACCGGCCCCGATCGCCTTCCTGGTGGTCCAGAGCATGCTGCTCACCGGCTTCGACGCGCCGCTGGAGCAGGCACTCTACATCGACCGCTCCATCCGGGACGCGGAGCTCCTCCAGGCGGTCGCGCGGACCAACAGGACCGCCCGCAACAAGCGCCACGGGCTCGTCGTCGACTACGTGGGCATCATCGACAACCTCGGGCGGGCGCTCGCGGACTATGACCAGGAGGACCTGACCGGGATGCGGGAGGAGTTGCTCGACCACGAGCTGCCCCGCCTGGTGAGCGCGGCCAAGTGCATGCGCGATCTGCTCGTGGAGCTCGACATCGACATGATCGAGAGCGAGGAGGGGAGGTCCGAGATGCTCCACCTGCTCGAAGATCCCCGTACCCGCCGCCGGTTCGACGCCGCGGTCGAGGACCTGCTGCTCGGCGTCGAGCGGCTGCTGCCGCGTGATGAGGCCCTTGAACATCTCGATCTGGCGAGGGCGGTCTACGACGTCCAGTGGCATGCCCGACGGTTGTTCCGGGACACGCAGTTGGGACAGCAGGACGTCTACCGTCACAGTGCCCTGCTGCGCGAGCTGCTCGACGAGCACGTCCGCGCGGGCCAGGCCGGACAGCAGGTTCCCCCGGTGGAGATCACCACTCCCGGCTTCATGGAAGCGGTCGACGCCATCAGGAGCGGTCGCGACCGCGCACGGGAGCTGGAGTACGCCCTCAGGCACCACCTGGAGCGCGTCTCGGCCACCGACCCAATCCGTGCCCAGAGCATCAGCGAGCAGATCGACGACCTCCTGCGGCGGCTGAACGACTCATGGGAGGAACTGGCCGAAGCACTGCGCGAACTGGTCGAGCAGACACTGGCGCCGGAGGCGGACATCCTCGCGCTGGGCCTGGCGCCCCATACCGAGGGGCCGATCTACAGCATCATGGAGCAGGTTCTGGCCCAGGAGTTGGGGACGGCGAGTGAACCCGGTCTCGCGGTCACGGTGGCGAGGGAACTCGTCGTTCTCATCCGCGAGGGGGTCCGTCCTCCGCATTTCCCCCAGAGCAACTACCTGCAGAAGGCCCTCCGCGTCGGGGTCCGTGAACTGCTCATCGATCGCTGCATGCTCGGTCGCGCCGCTGCCGCGACGGCCGCCGCGACGATCGTTCAGGTGGTCTGCGCCGATATCGAGCACTTCCGTGAGGACTGACGGCCGGGATCTTCCCGCCGATGGACGGCACAGATCATCCAGGTCGACGGGTCACGGGATGAAAGCCCGGTAAGTGTCCGGCCTACGGGTGATCTCTGCTCGCGATCAGGGCGGCGACCCCGTCCAGGATGCGGTCCAGGCCGAAGGTGAGGGCGTGGGCGGGGTCGGAGATCGCCTGGTGGGCCTGGCCCGCCGCCTCGCCGACGCGGGAGGCGACGGGGAAGCGGGTGCCGTCCATGATCTTGTCGAGCAGCGGGGCGTTGGACAGCCACCACTCGGTGTCGGTCATCCCGCTCTCCTGCCGGACCCGTTCCTGGTTGGCCGCGGCCCTGGCGGTGCTCTGCACGTGGCTGAGGACCAGGGCCAGGACGGAGTCCATCTCGACGTCCGTCAGACCGACGCCGTCCAGCGGGCGTAGCTCGGCCTCGTACTTGAGCGACGCGTTCGGCCCCAGCGTGGAGCGGGCGTCGATGACCTGCAGCATCCATGGGTTGCGCCGGTAGAGGTCCCAGTTGCGGGCGGCGACGAACCCCATCGCGCCCCGCCACCCGCCTGCCTGCCGGGACGGAGTGTCCACATCGGCGTACAGCTCCCCGTAGGCGGTGTCGACCATGAGGTCGACCAGTTCGCCCTTGCCGGGGACGTGGGTGTAGAGGGACATGGTCCCGACCTCCAGCCGCTCGGCGACCTGGCGCATCGAGACCGCTTCGAGCCCCTCGGCGTTGGCCAGTTCGATGGCTGCCAGGACGATCGAGCGCACGGTGAGCCCGGAGCGCCCCGGCTTGCTGTGCGAGCCCCACAGGAGCGCCAGGCTGCGTGCCGGGTCGGCGTCGGAAGCTTTTTTCGCACTCAAGGGAACGGTCTCCAGATTCTCGTCGTTGAGACCACCGTAACCGAGCCGTACGATGTACGGTACAGTCTACGCTTTAGAGGTGCGACGGCACCGGATGAGAAGACGGGCGAAAAGGGGTGAAACGGGTGACTGTGAAAGCGGCAGAGTTCGCGATCGCCGCGCACGACGTGCGCAAGAACTATGCGGGTGCCTCCGAGGGGACGGGGCTCAACGGGTTCGACCTGCGGGTGGCGGCCGGCACGGTCTGCGGCCTGCTCGGGCCCAACGGCGCGGGCAAGACCACGGTGATCCGGATCCTGTCCACGCTGCTGCGCCCGGACTCGGGCCGGGCGAGCGTCGCGGGATTCGACGTCGTCGCGCAGGCGCGGCAGGTTCGCGAGCGGATCGGGCTGGTCGGCCAGTACGCGGCGGTCGACGAGATCCTCAGCGGGCGGCAGAACCTGGTGATGTTCGGCAGGCTGAACCACCTGCCGGCCACCGGGGCGCGGAGGCGGGCCGACGACCTGCTGGAGCGCTTCTCGCTGGCGGACGCCGGGGCCAAGCCGGTCGGCGAGTACTCCGGCGGCATGCGCAGGCGACTCGACCTGGCGGCGAGCCTCATCGTCGCGCCCTCGGTGCTCTTCGTGGACGAGCCCACCACCGGCCTCGACCCGGCAGCCCGCCAGGAGGTCTGGTCGGCCATCCGTGACCTGGTCGGCTCCGGCACGACGGTGCTGCTCACCACCCAGTACCTGGAGGAGGCGGACCGGCTGGCCGACCGGATCACGATGCTCGGCGCGGGCCGGGTCGTCACCGAGGGCACCCCGGAGGAGCTGAAGTCCGCCATCGGCGGCGACTGGCTCGACCTCGTCCTCGCCGATCCGGCGGACGTGGCCAGGGCGGAGGCGCTCGCGGCGCGGGTCGCGTCCGGCGGGATCCAGGTGGACGCCGAATCGCGCCGGGTCAGCATCCCGGTCGCCGAGCGCACCCGGGCACTCGTCACCATGGCCACCGCGCTCGGCGACGCCGGAATCGAGCCGATCGACGTCACGCTGCGCCGCCCCACGCTCGACGAGGTCTTCCTGCACCTGACGGGCGCCACAGGCGGCGAGCGGTTCCCGGCCCCCGCCCCGGCGGCCCGTACGGAGGTGTCCGCGTGAGTACGACGACCTCGACCCTGCCCGCCACCTCTCCGCTCTCCCGGTTCGGCTGGGCACTGGCCGACTCCTGGACGATCACCCTGCGCGACCTGAATCACTGGGTCCGCCGCCCGGGGACGGTCATCGTCGGCTGGCTCTTCCCGGTCATGATGGTGCTGATGTTCGGCGGCCTGTTCGGCGGCGCCATCGGTGTTCCCGGTGGGGGTGGCTACTTCGACTTCCTGATCCCCGGCATGTTCGCCATGACGATGCTCTTCGGCCTGGAGAGCACGATGATGGCGGTCACCACCGACGCGGCCAAGGGCGTGACCGACCGGTTCCGCTCGATGCCCATGAGCGCCTCGGCGGTCGTCATGGGCCGCGGGATCGCCGACATGCTCAACTCGGTGGTCGGGCTGGCCGTCATGATCGGGGCCGGGCTGCTGCTCGGCTGGCGTGCCGAGGGCGGCCTGCCCGAGGCGCTGGCCGCCGTGGGCCTGCTCCTGCTGCTGCGCTTCGCCCTGCTCTGGGTGGGAATCTATGTCGGCCTCGTCGCGGGAGGGCCGGAGGTGGTGACGTCGGTGCAGATCCTGGTCTGGCCCGTCGGCTTCCTGTCCAGCGTGTTCGTCGACCCCGCCACCATGCCCGGCTGGCTCGGGGCGATCGCGCAGTGGAACCCGCTCTCGGCCACCGCCACGGCCGCCAGAGGGCTCTTCGACAACCCCGGCTGGGCGGGGGAGTCGTGGATCGTGCAGAACGCCCCGCTCATGGCGGTGGTCTGGCCGCTGCTGCTGATCGCCGTCTTCCTGCCGCTGTCGGCGCGCAGGTTCCGCCGGCTCGGCGGCTGACGGAGTCTGCCTCCCGGCCGTCAGATCTCTGTGCGGCCGGGGGAAGCCCTGTTTCCCGATGGATCACAACGTTTGCCGCCGCGAGAAGATGCTCCGCGTTTTACATTGCCGCTCCGCCTTTTACATCGTGGTGACGGAATCCGTCGGAGCCTGTAACTGACGGTAGTGAACCTGGGGACATGAGTGAGACGGAACGGGAACGATCCGCCTCGGGGTGGACGCTCAACAAGGAACTGCTCAACGTCGGCGCGATCATCGTCGCCGCAGGCATAGCCCATCTCGTCATGGGCCTGATTGGACATGAGAAGTACGGGCCGTTCATGCTCCTGCTGCTCGGCGGGGTGCTCGTCGTGGCGGCGCTCGGTCACCGGTTCTACGAAGACCGGCGCCATCGCGTCCCCGTGGTCGAGGAGTGTCTGAGGTGTGGGGCGGTGACGGGTGAAGCATGAACCATCACCACCCTGAGCCCCTCTTACACCTGTTCTAACCGATTCGGTCTAGATCGGGATCTTGGGAGATTTCCGGCTTAGGATTCCGGCGTGCCCGCGACTCCTGGGATTTACCGGTTCCTCGGCTGCCTTGTCGTGCTGGCTTCGGCGATCGTTCCGCTCCCCGCGGCCGCGTACGCCGAGGCCGCACCCGTTGACACCGTGCTGCCCGGCACCCGGGTCACCGTACGGGAGGACTCCACGGACCCGCTCAGGGTGACCTCCTACTCCCTGGGCAAGATGACCTATCTGCGCAGGGGCGACGGGTTCACCCGGCAGGCCGCCTACCAGGAGGTCACGGTCGCGCCGAAGGGGGGCAACGCACTCGCGGTGCCCACCTCCTACAAGAGCGGCTACGACTCGGTCGTCCTGCTCGACCTGGCGACCTCCAAGGGCACCAGGATCCGTACGGTGAAGAAGCCGCTCGTCGCGCACTACGTGCACTGGAGCCGCGACGGCGGCAAGGCGGTGCTGACCACCGAGCGGAAGAGCGGCTCGGCGTGGGTGGCCTCCGGGTTCGTGGTCGTCGACGTGTCGGCGAAGAGCGCCAAGGCGGTGACCGTGGCCGGTGTCGACAAGGCCGCGCGGTTCCGCTGGAGCTCCGACGGCACCGAGGTGGTGGCCGAGTACCAGGGCGGTGCCCGCTTCTACGGGCAGGACGGCACGATCCGCCGCACCCTGGCCAAGACCGGCAGACCCGCCGGCGGGGAGGACGCCTTCACCCCTTCGGGCAAGGGCCTGATGACCTGGTGCCCGTCCAGCCACACCGAGCACGTCTGCGTCTGGGATCGCACCTCGGGCAGGCTCGCGGCCAAGGTGCCCGGCATCAAGCCGAAGGCCCTGTGGGGGTGGTGGGACGAGAAGCACTTCATCGCGGTCATCCCCTCCGGGAACCACTACCAGGTGGTCCTGTCGACCCTGAAGGGCAAGACCACGCGGGTGCTGGCCGCCTTCGCCGCCGCCGACTGGAACAACAAGCTCTATCTCGGATACACCCGGAGGTAAGGGGTCTCTCACCGAGCGGTGGGGACGTCCTTCGCGGAGCTCAGAGGTACAGGCCGGTGCCGTTGTCGGTCTGCGGGGTGGCGATGGCGTGCAGGTCGCGCTCGCGCATGACCAGGTAGAGTTGGCCGTGCACCTCGACCTCGTACTGGTCCTCGGGGTTGAACAGGACCTTGTCGCCGACCTTGACCGCCCGGACGTTCTGGCCCGCGCCGCAGACCTCACCCCAGACGAGGCGGTTGGCCATCTTCACCGTCGCCGGGATGACGATGCCGGCCGTGCTGCGCCGTTCCTCTGACTCTTGCTCGACCTTGACCATGACGCGGTCGTGGAGCATCTGGATCTCGAACTTCGGGTCACCCACGTCATGAAGTTTATGGGAACCGCGGAGCCGTGCCTGCTTGTCCGTGGACTCGGGTCGTGAGAAGGCCGGTCGGCAACGACATCGGTGGTGAAATCGCCTGCGAAGTAGGATCTCGCGCTATGACGTCTCCCGCGCTCGTAAGCGAATTTATCGACTGGTATCTGGCGGAGAATCCCATCTATGCCGCCCTCGCGGGCGCGCCGGGGTACGACAGGACCCTCGGCGACTTCACCGAGGCGGGCATCCTCGCCAGGGAGCGGCAGGCGCGCCGCTGGCTGGAGCGGCTGCAGGGGGAGCAGGGGGGACAGGGCACGGAAGGCCCCGGAGACTTCGAGGACGAGATCGACCGCATCCGCGACGACTACCTGGCCGCGGGCCGCGGTGATCTGCGCACCTTCCACGACACGCTGGCGGGTTCCGGCGGCCTCCCGCTGGGCCTTGCCCGCCGGGTCGCGCTGGAGGGCTAGCCTCTCGGAGGAGACCCGCCGCCTTCGGACGCGGCCCCGCGCCTATGTCCTGGCGACGGCGCGGCGCCTATGTCCTGGCGACGGCGCGGCGGCGGGTCTCGGGGACGATCAGCGGGGTGCCGCTCTGCGGGTCCTTGATGATCTCGCAGCGCAGGTCGAAGACCTCCCGTACCAGACCGGCCGTGACGATCGAGGAGGGGTCGCCCTCGGCGACGATCCGGCCGTCGCGCATCACGATCAGGTGGGTGGCGTAGCGGCAGGCCTGGTTCAGGTCGTGCAGTACGGCGACCAGGGTCCTGCCCTGCTCGTGCAGGTCGGCGCAGAGGTCGAGCAC
Organism: Streptosporangium sp. NBC_01755; assembly: GCF_035917995.1. Taxonomy (NCBI): domain Bacteria; kingdom Bacillati; phylum Actinomycetota; class Actinomycetes; order Streptosporangiales; family Streptosporangiaceae; genus Streptosporangium; species Streptosporangium sp. NBC_01755. The sequence continues at coordinate 5,977,436 of NZ_CP109131.1, forward strand.
CTCGATCTGGTGGGCGATGTCCAGGAAGGTCGTCGGCTCGTCGAGCAGCAGGATCGGGGTCTCCTGGGCCAGCGCCATGGCCAGCCAGACGCGCTGGCGCTGGCCGCCGGAGAGCTCGTCCACGCAGCGGTCGGCCAGCTCGGTCACGTCCGTCGACTCCATGGCCGCCGCCACCGCGGCCTCGTCCTCGCGGGACCACTGGCGCATCATCCGCTGGTGCGGATAGCGGCCCCGGCCCACCAGGTCGGCGACCGTGATGCCGTCGGGCACGATCGAGCTCTGCGGCAGCAGGCCCAACCTGCGCGCCACCTCCTTGGACGGCAGCGAGGTGATCACGGATCCGTCCAGGTGGACCGCCCCCGCGCGGGGCTTGAGCATGCGGGCCAGGGCCCGCAACATCGTGGACTTGCCGCACGCGTTGGGACCGATGATCACGGTGAACGACCCGTCGGGGATCGTGACGTCCAGATCTCTGGCCACCACGCGCTTGTCGTAGGAGAGGGTCAGGCCGGTGCCGTACAGTCTCAACGTCGTTCCCTCTCGGACGCGGCCATGGCCACGACGTCCCTACTCACCGGGTACCCCTCCCTGCCGGTATGGCCAAGGTAAGGCTAATCTAATGAAATAGTCATTTAGGTAAGCCTATCCTTCAAAGAGGGAAATGTCCCTACCGGTTCTCCGCAGCGGGGATTCATGGCCGTCGGCCTCGTGTTCGCCCTCGCCGCGTGCGGGAGCGGAGCCGAGACGGCAGACCCGGTAGGCCTACGAGGTGGAGCGGACGGGATCAGGCGTAGGCGCCGCGGACCTCGATGATGTCGGCGAGCGGGAACTCCAGGTAGTCGCCCGCCTCCTCGCACCACGCGTCGAGCACGCCGCTGCGCAGCTCGCCGTGGCTGATGGTGGCGGTCAGGCCGTCGGTCAGCGTGATCGCCGCCCGCACGCCCCGGTCGACGACGAAGCCGAGCAGCGACTGCTGGGCGGTCGGCAGGCGGGAGGCCATGCGGCCGATGACCGCCCACGTCCTGCCGCCGGACTGGGCGGCCTGGCCCTCGGCGACGAGCAGGCGCTGAGCGTGCTCGCGAGGGTCCGGCGGCGGCTCCACCAGCGGGTACGGGGGCTGCTCGAACTCGGCGACCCTGCCCCCGGGCAGCAGGATCAGCCGTCCGTTCCGTGGTTCCTCGACGCGGGCCCTGCGGATGGTGATCTCCCCGGTGTCCTCGATGGGCACCGGGGCGTAGCCGTTCTCCCGCAGCGCCGTCAGGGTCCTGTCGGCGGGCATCGCGCTGGCCAGCACGGTCGGGGCGAGTAGCCGCAGGCCCAGCCTGCCCAGCCGCCGGTGCCCGGCGATCTCGGCCAGCAGCGCCGGGTCGGAGGCCTGCACGATGCAGGCGACGGTGGTCACCGTGACCTCGCCGTGCCGCCTGGCCACGTCGTGAATCAGGTAGTCGAGGGGCTGCGGAACCCTGCCCACCTCCGCGAGGTCGGTCAGCAGGCCCTCGGCGGTGTAGCCGGAGTCCATGGCCCGGCGCACGCTGGCCGGGGTGAACCGCCACACCGAGGCCGCGCCGCGCGACTCGCGCTCGGCGGCCCGGTCGAGCAGCTCGGCGAGCTCGCCCGCGGGCGGGCCGGTCACCACCGCGGTGAGGTCGGCGCCGAAGAGCGCGCTCCGCCGCACGCTGGCCAGCGCCCTGGTGGAGCACTCGACCAGTACGGGATCGTTCTCCACCAGGGGCGTGGAGTCGTCGATCTCGTCGCCGGGGAAGGCGTCCAGCCCGGCTATCGCGCGGCCGAGGTCGGTGATCGTGTCGAGGGCGACCAGCCCGAGCATCCGGGCCTCCTCCAACACGGCGGAAGCGCACTCGGCCAGCAGCGACCGGTCCAGCAGCGGGGCGTGCCAGTACGTGGACTCGACCAGCCCGGCCCGGTCGACGCACGCGGTGTTGGCGGGCAGACGGGCCAGCACGCCGAGCACCGCCCTCCGAGCACGGGCGACCATGGCTCCGGCGGGATCGTCGCCGAGCACCGTGCCGTACTTGCCGTCGACCTTCCGGAGCGACGAGCGCTCCATCCGCCACCACGCCGACAGCAGTACCCGGAGCCTGGCGGCCGCGTCGTCCAGCCGCCAGCGGTCGAACTTCTCGGTGGGCACCAGCCCGCCGGCGGAATCGTCCCAGGCCAGCAGCCGGGCCACCGCGCAGACCTCCAGCAGCAGCCGGGTCTCGTCCTCGTCGCAGCCGGTGTCCCTGGCCACTCGACGGACCTCGCGCACGCCCACCCCGCCTGCCTTGAGCAGCGGCAGCGGGAACTTCGCGGTGTTCTCCAGCATGGCGGCGCAGCGCTCCACCACGTGTGGCGCGGCCAGGGTCATCAGGTGGTCGACGGCCTCGGGATCGACCGGGACCGTGGCGAGGTCGGGCGGTACGGGGGTGAAGGGCGGATGGTAGTCGGGGCCGCGCAGCGCGAGCGCCACCTCACGAGGCATCGCGGCCACGTTCCAGCTGGGGCGGAAGAGCAGCCCGTGATCGGCGGCCCACTTCTCGGGAGCCCCCGGCACCACGAACGCGCCGCCGTCCACGTCTCGGACGGGACCGTCCCAGGCGAACTCCTCAAGCAGCCGCCTCGCGCCCTCCGGGGCCTTCTCCAGCAGCGCGATCACCCGCTGAGGGTCGGAGAGGATCTCGGTGACCCTGGCGACCGTGTGCCGTTTCGGGCCGTTCGGCAGGCCCAGGGTCCTGGCCAGCCCGCGCAGCGCGTCGGCGCTGACGGTCCAGGAGTTCAGGTAGTTGGGGAGCGGCTCACCGAGCCCGCAGGGGGCGGTCCACCACCGGGCGAGCCCCTCGGCCACCCGGATACGGCCCTCACCGTCCGGCCACGCCAGGGCGTGGTCGAACAGCAGGTCGAGCCAGGGCGCCACCTCGGCCTCGGGCACGCCCATGAACCGGGCCACCGCCTCAGGCCCGGCCTGCTCGCCGAGGGTCAGTGAGGCCTGTGCCACCTCCAGGGAGGGCAGCGGCAGGCCGCGCATGACCTCCATCACCGCGAACCCGCTGCCCAGCCGCTGCGCCAGGGTGTCCAGGCGGCGCGGCCACGGCGGGGCGATGGCGTCCGGCCGGTTGGCCAGAACTCGGGCGAGCCGTTCTTCGTCGAGGGTTTTCAACCAGCCGAGCAGGTGATCGTCCATCTCGCAGCTCTCTCAGGAATCTCGCGCGGGGACTCTCCGTGAGCCATAAACATCCACGGTAATGCAGAGGGCATCTCTGACGGCATCTACCGCGCAGAATGCGACGCGTTATGTGAGGTCTCCATCCGGTTCTAACGGTCCCGGGGCCGCCAAGAGGGAGAAGTGGCGGCCCCGGGACCGGTTGGCGCCCTTAAGGGGAAGAGGCGGCGCCGTCCGGAAGGGGTCGGTGGAGGTCGTGGAGAAGCGGGGGAACGGTACGCGGCGGGCGTTCGTGAGGCTACGGGCGGTCGAGGGGAGCGGGATCCTCGCGAAGGCCCGTTCTGAGGACGGCCCAGACAATCTTGCCGTACGGGGCCAGCGGTGCCCAGCCCCAGCGGAGGCTCAGCGACTCGACGATGTGCAGTCCGAGGCCGCCGATGTCGAGTGGCGATGGATCGCGAAGCGTGGGGAAGCCGGCTCCCGGGTCGTTGAGTGTGCAGGCGACCAGGTTGCCCCGCCGGAGCAGGGAGAGCCGGACCGGCTCCCTGGCGCGCGACTCGGCGAGCCGGAGGCCGTGTCTGATGGCGTTGGTCGTCAGTTCCGAGACGACCAGCTCCATGTTCTCGCTCAGCTCGCCGAGATTCCAGCCGGTGAGAGTGCCGGTCGCGAAGCTGCGGGCGGAGTGGACGGACTCGGCGTGTGGCGGGAGCACGAAGGTGGCGCTGGCCATGACTGCCGGGGATCCAAGGAGAAGATCGCGCGCGGAGTCGGGCCACCAGCCTGCGGGGGGCCACCAGTCGAGCGCCGTCCATGACGTTGACGCTCGGGGAGGCGCGGTTTGGGCGGACTGCACAGCCGCAATCATGGTGCAAACTCCCGTGCAGGTGCAAGAGCGAATGCACGTGCATAAGGTGTGTGCAACCGCTACCGTTACCCGTGATTGGGTAATTTCATGCGAAAGGGGATCTTGATCGTGGCCAGGGATTCTTCGGCCGCGAAGTGACAGACTGTCGATCAGGAAAGCGAGCGAGGAGCACCACGTGTCCATGGATCCGCCCGGTACCGGTTCCACTGTCCGGCGCATCATGCTCGGCGCGAGCCTGCGCCGGCTGCGTGAGGAGAAAGGGCTCGCCCGTGAGGCCGCGGGATTCCACATCCGTGCCTCAGAGTCCAAGATCAGCCGCATGGAACTCGGACGTGTCGGTTTCAAGACGCGTGACGTGGAAGACCTGCTCACCCTGTACGGCGTGCTCGACGACGCAGAACGGCGCGGCCTGCTGGAGATGGTCCGCGAGGCGAACACCCCCGGCTGGTGGCACAAGTACGGCGACCTGTTGCCGAACTGGTTCACCACCTACGTGGGGCTGGAGGAGGCGACGAACATGATCCGCACCTACGAGGTGCAGTTCATTCCCGGCCTGCTGCAGACGTCCGCCTACGCGCGCACCGTGATCCGGTTGGGCTACCCGGACGCGCTGGAGGCGGAGATCGAGCGTCGTGTGCATATGCGCATGCAGCGGCAGGATCGCCTGACGAAGAAGGACGGCCCCCGGTTGTGGGCGGTCATCGACGAGGCGGCCCTGAGGCGTCCCATCGGAGGCAAGGAGACCATGCGTGAGCAGATCCAGCACCTGCTGGAGGTGGCCACGCTGCCCAACATCACCCTTCAGGTGATGCCCTTCCGATTCGGCATGCACGCGGCCGAGGGTGGTGCGTTCAGCATCTTGCGGTTTCCCGAGTCCGATCTGTCGGACGTCGTCTATGTCGAGCAGCTCTGGGGTGCCCTCTACCTTGACAAACGTGAGGACATCGACCCATACCTCACAGCCATGGAGCAGTTGTGCGTGGAAAGCACCACGCCCGGGGGCACCGCCGAGATCCTCGGCGACCTTCTCAGAGAGATGTAAATGAACCAGACCTACAACGGCATGCCGGCCACTGACCTTGCCGGGGCCAGCTGGCGCAAGAGCCGCTACAGCAACTCGACGGGTAACTGCGTCGAGCTTGCCGAGCTTTCGGACGGCAGCATCGCGGTCCGCAACTCGCGTTTTCCCGAGGGTCCTGCCCTGATCTACACCCGGGACGAGATTCGTGCCCTGGTGCTCGGCGTGAAGGATGGGGAGTTCGACGGTTTAACGGTGTAACGCCGTTTTTACGTCAGGGCCGCAGGGTTAACCGAGGCGCGCCGGTGGTGTAACCGGGGGAGTGGAACGGCACGGAAGAGTTTGAGGTCACAGCGATTGGGGGCTCAAACCGTGCTCGACCAGATGACCTTGTACCCGGTGGCCGACGACGTGCTGTTCGCGCCAGGCGGGCGTGTCGTTATCCGTACCTACGGCGTCGCCTCGGCGGCAACAGGGGAGGGTGCGCCCGCTCCGGTGTCCTATCGCACATGGGTCACCGGAGTGCGCGACCAGCCACGCTACTGGCGCTGGGGCCACTTCGAGGATGCCTGCCACGGTCACCGCAGGGTTCTCGAATGGCTGACGGGGCGAGGTCCGCAGCCCGCCGCGGCGGCCGCCTGAACGAGATCTCCACGCTGTATCACCGCGGAGGGCTACGCGGACCCGTGGCGGGAGACCCTGCTGGTGCCCTTTCCCGGCTCCCGCCTCGCCCCGATCTAGGCAGAGCCCCCGCCTCGCCCCGATCTGGTGAGGCGTCCCCGAACGTTGACCGGGCTTTTCCGGGCCGGAATGGCTGTTCCCCGCTGCGGGTTTCCCGGTCAACGTTCGGTGTGGGGCCACTAGGCGGCGGGGAGGACCGGGGCGTTCCAGGTGAGGACGACCGGCTCGTCGCGCTCGAAGCCGAGCCGGGAGTAGGTGCCGGTGTCCAGGCGGAACAGGCGGCCGTCGGCCGGGGGCAGGCCGAGCCAGCGGGCGCACAGCATCCGCAGGAAGTGCCCGTGGGCGACCAGGAGCACCTCGCCGTCCGCGGCCCGGGCGCGGGCGATCACCCGGTCGGCGCGGGCTGCGACCTGCTCCGCGCTCTCGCCGGGGTGATCGGCGTCGCCGGGGATGACGCCGTCGCGCCACAGGTACCAGCCGGGGCGGGTCTCGCGGATCGCCAAGGTGGTGATGCCCTCGTAGCCGCCGTAGTCCCATTCCCACAGGTCGGGGTCGGTCTCGTAGTCCTTGATCCCGGCGAGCTCGGCGGTGTCCCTCGCGCGCAGGGCCGGGCCGACCAGGGTGAGACCGAAGGTCCGGCCCGCGACCAGCGGGGCCAGCGCCCGTGCCTGCTCCTCGCCCTTGGCTGTCAGTCGCAGGTCGGTGCGTCCGGTGTGCCGACCGTCCCGGCTCCACTCGGTCTCACCATGCCGCAGCAGAATCATCTGGTCCATGGTGCACTATCATGCCGTCAGCGGCCCGTCGCCCACGCTTCGGGGTGGAGGCTCCGGAGTCCTCGCGGGTCAGCGCCCCGCGAGCGCTCCTCTCAGCGCCCCGCGAGCGCTCCTCTCAGCGCCCCGCGAGCTCCTCGAGGACTTCGACGTCAGCCGCGACCGGTCAGACGATCGTGGTCGACAGCGGGACCACGGCGCATCGTCCGGAGCACGCGATCAGGGCCGGGGAGCGTGCGAAACTGGATCCGTGACGTTATCTGTGGGTCTGGTAGGTGCCGGGCCGTGGGCCGAGATGGTGCACGCGCCGATGCTGGCGGCTGGTCCGAACACACGTCTGGCGGGTGTGTGGGCTCGCCGCCCCGAGGCCGCGGCCAGGTTCGGGGCTCCGGTCTTCGAGCGGATCGAGGAACTCTTCGACAACTGCGAGGCCGTCGCGTTCTCGGTGCCGCCCGCCGTTCAGGCGGAGCTCGGCGTGCTCGCAGCCAAGGCGGGTAAGGCGCTGCTGCTGGAGAAACCGCTCGCCGCCGACCTGGACGGTGCCCGGCGGCTGGCCGAGGCGGTCGCCGAGGCGGGCGTGGCCTCGCAGATGGTCCTCACCTGGCGTTACTCGCCCGCCACCCGGGCCTTCCTGGCCAGGGTCTCGGCCATCGAGCCGTTCGGCGGCCGGGCGGCCAACATCTCGGGAGCGATGCTCGGCGGGGCCTTCGCCACCTCCTGGCGACTGGAACGCGGCGCGATCCTCGACGTCGGCCCGCACATGATCGACATGTTGGACGCCGCGCTCGGCCGGGTCGTCGGGGTCCGCGCCCACGGCAATCCGCTGGGCTGGGTCGGCCTGCTGCTGGAGCACGAGACCGGCGCGGTCAGCGAGGCGTCGCTGTGCATGAGCGTGCCGGGCGAGAGCCCGCCCGCCGACATCGAGATCTACGGCCGCCTCGGCCGGGAGTCCATCGACGACACCCGGCTGGGCTCCGACGTCTTCTCCCTCATGCTCGTGGAGTTCGAGCGGACCGTGCGGCGCGGTGGCGGCCACCCCCTGGGCGCCGCGCACGGCCTGCGCCTGCAGGAGATCATCGCCGCCGCCGAGGAACAGCTCGGCTGAGAGACGCCCCTGCTGAACGACGGCCCGCCGGACGAGCGGCTCCGTACGCGTGCGGCCTGCCGGCGGGACGGCGCGCCTGGAGGGTTGGAGAGCGGCTCTTTCGAAGAGCGGGCCTGGAGGTTCGGCGAGCGGCCCCTCCGGAGCGCGGCCTACCTGGAGAGCCACAGAGCGGTCAGCCCGGAGCCTCGGCATAGAGGCTGTTCGGGGGAGTTGATAGCGTTCGTCCAACGCGCGGCGTGAGCGAAGTCCGGTGTGAGCCCGGCGCTGTCCCGCAACTGTCATGGCCCCTCGTGGGTCGAGCCAGGTCGCCTCCGCCGCGTTGTCGACGCCGACCCTCGTGGAAAAGGGTGACCCGTCCTTGCCTGGGTCCCTCGGTTCCGGTAACTGAAAGGACCTCACGTGAGGCCCGTACGCAGCGCCCTCGCCGGCGCACTGCTCGCCACGCTGACCCTCGCCGGATGCGGTCAGAGTTCCCCAGCCACCTCGGCTTCCCCCACCTCGGCAAGCGCCGCCGCCACCTCCCCTTCCCCGGCGGCGGGTTTCCCCGTCACGGTGGAGGCGGGCAACGGCTCCGTCACCATCCAGAGCAGGCCCGAGCGGATCGTCTCGCTCGCGCCCGCCGCCACCGAGAGCCTGTTCGCGATCGGCGCCGGATCACAGGTCATCGCGGTGGACGACCGATCCAACCACCCCGCGGAAGCGCCGAAGAGCGAGCTGTCCGGTTTCAAGCCGAACGTTGAGGCGATCATCGCCCAGAAGCCGGACCTGGTCGTGCTCTCCGATGACATCGACGGCATCGTGGCCGCGCTGGGCAAGGTCGGCGTACCGGTGCTGCTGGAGCCCGCCGCCACCAAGCTGGACGAGACCTACGACCAGATCACCGACCTCGGTGCCGCCACCGGCAACGGCGAGCGGGCCACCGAACTCGCCGCGCAGATGAAGAAGCAGCTCGACGAGCTCGCCGCCGCCGCACCGAAGGACACGAAGCTCACCTATTACCACGAGCTGGACGTCACCCCCTACGCGGCGACCTCCGCCACCTTCATCGGCCAGATCTACGGGCTGTTCGGCCTGACCAACATCGCCGACAAGGCCCCCGACGCGGCGGGCGGCTACCCCAAGCTCTCCGCCGAGTTCGTCGCGCAGGCCGACCCCGACCTCGTCTTCCTGGCCGACACCAAGTGCTGCGGCCAGTCGAAGGACACCCTCGCCAAGCGTCCGGGCTGGTCCAAGCTGTCGGCCATCAAGAACGACCGGGTCATCCTCCTCGACGACGACATCGCCTCCCGCTGGGGGCCGCGCGTCGTGGATCTCGCCAAGCAGGTCGGAGAGGCCGTTCAGAAGGCCGCGGCCAGCTAGTTGACAGATCTCCCCCGCTCCTCCGGCGCTCCCGGTGGCGGCACGGACGGGCAGGCGGCCCGGCTCAGCCCGGCGGTGACGGTCCTGGCCCTGGCTCTGCTCCTGGCGAGCATGCTCGCCGGGCTGCTGGTCGGCGCCGCGGACATCGCGCCGACCAGCGTGCTGCTCCAGCTGCTCGACTGGCTGCCGTTCGTCTCGGCGGACTCGGGGCTGGCCCCGGTCGAGTCGAGCCTCCTGGTCGAGCTTCGGCTGCCCAGGGTCCTGCTCGCTGCGATCGTCGGCGGCCTGCTGGCCGTCGCCGGAGCCGGCTACCAGGGTGTCTTCCGCAACCCGCTGGCCGACCCCTACCTGCTGGGAGCGGCGGCGGGCGCCGGTCTGACGACCACCGCGGCGATCGTCTTCACCAGGGGCGACGGCGAGGCGATCGGCATCCCCGCCGCCGCCTTCGCCGGCGCCGTCGGCGGCGTCCTGCTCGCCTACGCGCTGGGCAGCGCGGCGGGCCGGGGCGGCGGCACCGCCACGCTGGTACTCGCGGGCGTGGCGGTCACGTCCTTCCTCACCGCCATCCAGACGTTCCTGCAGCAGCTCAGGGTGGAGGAGCTGCAGCGCATCTACTCCTGGATCCTTGGCAACGTCGGCGGCGGCTGGAGCCAGGTGGCGCTGGTGGCCCCGTACGCGGCCGTCTCGGTGCTGGTCATGCTGCTGCACGGCAGGCTGCTCGATGTGCTCTCGGTCGGCGACGACGAGGCGGTCACCCTCGGCCTGAACGCCGCCCGGGTCCGCCTCGTCGTGCTGTTCGCCGCCTCCCTGGCCACCGCGGCGGCCGTCGCGGTCAGCGGGCTGATCGGCTTCGTCGGCATCGTCGTGCCGCACGTGGTCCGCCGCCTGGCCGGGGCGTCGTACCGGATTGTGCTGCCGATCTCGCTGATCGGCGGGGCCGCCTTCCTGGTCCTCGCCGACCTGATCGCCAGGACCGTGCTCGCCCCGGCCGAACTGCCCATCGGGGTGGTGACCGCCTTCTTCGGCGCGCCGTTCTTCGTCGCCGTACTGCGGATGACCCGCCGGGTGGAGACGTGACCGTGGTACGAGGGGAGACGCGGTGAGCCGCCTCGCGGTGAGTGACCTGTCGGTGTTGCTGGACCGGCGGACCATCCTGTCCGGCGTCGGGCTCGACGTCCAAGGCGGCGGCTGGCTGGCCGTCATCGGTGCCAACGGCGCGGGCAAGTCCACGCTGCTGCGAGCCCTGGCAGGAGTGCTGCCCTGCGAGGGCGAGGTGCTCGTCGACGACGCGCCGATCAGACGGCTGCGGCACAGGGACCGGGCCAGGCTGCTGGCCTACGCTCCGCAGTCCCCGGCGCTGCCGGTCGACATGACGGTGTTCGACTACGCCCTGCTCGGACGCACCCCGTACATCCCCTATCTGGGCCGCGAGGGCCGTCGCGATCGCGAGGTGACCGCGTCGGTGCTGGAACGTCTGGACCTGTCGTCCCTCGCCACCCGGCGGCTCGGTCATCTGTCCGGAGGCGAGCGCCAGCGCGTGGTGCTCGCCAGGGCGCTGGCCCAGCAGGCCCCGGTGCTTCTGCTCGACGAGCCCACCACCGCCCTCGACCTGGGACACCAGCAGCAGGTGCTGGAGCTCGTGGACCGGCTCCGGCTGGCCGACGGGCTGACCGTCGTCACGACATTGCATGATTTGAGCCTCGCCGGCCAGTACGCTGACTCGATGATGTTGCTCTCCGACGGCCGGGTGGCCGCCTCCGGCACCCCGGCCGAGGTGCTGACCGGGGAGCTGATCGGCGAGCACTTCGAGGCCCGCGTCCGCGTCGTCACCGGCCCCGGCGGCAGGCCCGAGGTTCACCTGGAGCGTTCTTGACCGGGTCCGAGGTTCGTCTGAACGTTCCTGATCAGGTGCAAGGCCCGTCCGGAGGGTGTGTGAGCGGGTCCGAGGTTCAAGCGGACGCATTCGATCGGGGCCGAGGTTCGCACGGAGCCTCCCCGAGGCTGAGTCACCGCGAGGAGGACGGGGCCCGGCTGGCCTCGCTGCTGTGGGAGTTCGGCCCCGGGTGGCGGGCGATCTCCTCGGCCATGGTCGGCGGCGGCATCGGCCCGGCCGCCTGGGCGCTCAACGCGCAGGTGGTCGGCGGATACTCGCGGATGGATCCGGTGGAGCACCTGCTGGAGCTCGCCCCGCCGGGACCCGGCGTCGGCATGCTCACCGCCGCGTCCGTCGACCACTTCACCTGGGCCGACGACGGGGGAGTGGAGGCCATGGCGACCGTCGGCCTGCGCGTCCCCACCTGGGCGGCTGCTCCCGAAGGCGTCCCAGACCCCGAACTGGCCCCCGTGTACCTGCCGGGAACGATCAACATCATCGTCGCCGTGCCGGTCGCGATGAGTGACGCCGCACTGGTCAACGCGGTCATGACGGTGACCGAGGCCAAGACCCAGGCCCTGCTGGAGGCCGGTTTCCCCTGCACGGGAACCGCCTCCGACGCCGTCTGCGTGGCGGCCCCCGAGCACGGCCCGGAAGAACTCTTCGGCGGCCCCCGCTCCATCTGGGGCGCCCGCATCGCCCGCGCCGTCCACACCGCCGTCCACCGGGGCGCCCACCAGTGGGCAAAACGTGACGTGTTGACTACCTGAAGTAAGGGAATCGCGAGAAGTAGCATGTGGGCGAGGGCCAGACTCCCGATACTGAGCAGGTGACCGCGATGGCAACAACGGAGCCGACGACCAGGCGGACGGTTCTCCAAGGAGAGCCGCCGTTCACTGTCGACGACCTGCTCAAGTTTCCCGACGACGGGAACCGCTACGAGCTCTTCAATGGGAGCCTGCTGGTGAGTCCCTCTCCTATCCCCCTGCATCAGCGTGCGATCGCTCGCCTTCTCGTAATTCTCGAAGGCGTCGCACCACCTGAGTTCGAACCACTACCGGATGTCAACCTCCGGGCGAGCGACCGCGACTTCTTCATCCCCGACCTCGTCGTGGTGCCGACGAAGACCGTCGACGAGACGCAGCTGATGTTCGCGCCGCGCGACATCCTCCTCGCCGTCGAGATGGTCAGCCCGAGCACCCAGGCGCGGGACCGCCACCTCAAGAGGGCCGCCTACGCGGCCGCGGGCATTCCCGTCTACTGGCGGATCGAGCTGTCCGATGGTCCGTCCGTTCACGTCCACGAACTCGCCGGTGACGAGTACAAACCCGCCGAGAGGCACGACGCGGGAGAGGTCGCGACCCTCTTCGCCCCCTTTGAGGTTTCCTTCGATCCCGCCGTGCTGCTGCAGCCTCGGGGCTGAGCGAGGCAAGCCCTCCGCGGGTCCGGACGGCCCCCCTTCACCGGGGACGCCCGTCCGGACCCGCGTATTTCAGCTCTCCGTACGCAGGGCCGTGCCGTCGTCCCCGAGGGTGACGCCGTAGTCGGTGAGGGCGCCGTGGGGGGTATCCGGCGCCGGGTCTCCTCGCGTTTTCGAACTCGCGGGCCGTCCGTCCGGGTACGAGAGAAGCCTCCACTGACACATGAGAAGCAATGGCGGCTTTATCCCTTTTATTCCACTTTAGAGTGAATTATCAAAATATGGGGCTGTCATCCCATTGGATTCGCCGTGGCCACGGACCGCTGGGCGGGATGAGTGGGCTGGTCCCCGCGCGATATACATTGTCGCGCCGAGGCCCGGCCGGGATTAGACTTCGCATAACTGTCCGCAGCGGGGGTGGGCATGGCGAAAGGCGTGAACGGTGCCCGAATGGTGATGGCGGAGATACCCGTCTCGTGACCATGTGCAGGTAACGGTGGAAAGAAAAGTCAAGCCCCAAGGCTTGAGCGGTTCACTTATTCACTCTGGTTTGCGACCCTTGTCCTATCTCCTGTAGGGAGTGGCGATGCGGCGGTTCGGTTCGGCGCTGGCAGTGTTCGGAGGCCTCCTGTTGGCGGTCGCCGGGGTGGCACCTGCCCTGGCTCACGAGCACCCCAGCGGGATCACCGACCTGGTGACCCCCGCGGTGGTCAGGATCGAGGCCACGGCACGCATCGACATCACGCTCCTGGACCACCTCGGCGAACTGATCCACGTGGAGCGTTCCTACGAGGTGCCGATCGGCAGCGGCACCGGAACCGTGATCAACCCCGACGGGGGCATGGTCACCCTCACCCAGGTGATCAAGAGCGACCGCGACGTCCGGATCTACGCCGCCAACAAGATCTTCGCCGAGCACCACAAGGTCAAGATCCCCGTGGACTTCGAGCGGCACAAGCTCAAGGACGACCGGCTCAACCATCACCTGCAGGAGTGCTACCCGCCCAAGCGGCCCACCGCCACCTGCATCGTGGACGTCACCCCGGAGATCAAGGTCTTCCCCAACATCTCCCCCGCCGACAAGGAGGGGTTCAGGGCCGAGATCGTCCGCCTCGGTGACAAGCCCGACAGCCCGGCGGTGCTGAGGCCCGTCGGCCGCGCCGACGGGAGCGCGGGCCTGCCCACCGCCCCGCTCGCCGCCGAGGTACCCGCCAAGGACGGCTCGCCGGTGGCGGTCGCCGGATTCACCGGGCGGCCCGCCGCGAACCTGCCGGAGACCGTCGACATCGCCCACCTGCGGGCGGGCGGCGCCGGTGAGGGTGGCAGGCAGTTCAAGGACCCGGAGAAAAAGGTCAACGAGCCGGAGAAGCTGGGCGCCCTTGTCGACAGGGGGCTGCTCGGCGGCCCGGTGATCGAGGACAAGAAGGGCGAGGTCGTCGGCCTGCTGCTCGGTGGAGGCAAGGACGCCCGGATGATCGGCATCCGCGAGGTCGCCAAGGCCCTGGCCGAGGCGGACGTCGCGCCCGCCCGCGGCACGATCGACGCCGCCTTCGAGCAGGCGCTGACCCGCTTCCACACCCACTACTACGGTGACGCCGTCCCCGCCTTCCAGCGGGTGCTGGACCTCTACCCCGGCCACACCGTGGCCGCCGCGCACCTGAAGACGTCCCAGGCCAAGCGCGGCACCGCCGAGGACAAGGGCGCCAAGACGGCGGCCGCCTCCACGGACACGCCCGGGGGCGTACCCCTGTGGCCGTTCCTCGTCGCCGGCGGCCTGCTGGTGCTGGTCGTGCTGGCCGCCGCGGTCCTGCTCTGGCGCCGTAGACTCTCCGGCCCCGAACCGGAGCCGGGCCCGGTCGCCGAGACCCTGCCCCCCACCCTGAGACCACCGCCCATGCAGGCGCGATCGGTCTTCGAGGAGCAGGCCGACTCCACGATCGTGGTCGGCCGCTCCTTCCCGGCGCTGCCCAAGGTCTCCTCGACCTCGCCCGGCCAGCCGGTGCTGGTGGCGCGCGGTCCCGGTACGAAACCGGATTCCACCGTCGGCGAGGCCGCGATGCAGAAGTACTGCACGGGCTGCGGGATGCGGCTGGGCCCCGCCCACAGCTTCTGCGGCTACTGCGGCCAGCCGACCAAGACGTGATGTCCGTGAACGACAGGGCGCTGATCGGCCGGGAGGTGGCCGGCTACCAGATCGAGGACATCATCGGCAAGGGTGGCATGGCCGTGGTCTACCTCGCGCTCGACCCCAGGCTCAACCGCCGGGTGGCACTGAAGATCCTCAACCCGCTCCTCGGTGAGGACGACCGGTTCCGCCAGCGCTTCGTGCTGGAGTCGCGCACCGTCGCGAGCATCGACCATCCCAACATCATCCCGATCTACGAGGCCGACACCGCCGACGACGGCACCCTCTACATCGCGATGCGCTACGTCAACGGCCCCGACCTGCGCAAGCTCTTCTACGACCGGGGCCCTATGCCGGTCAGCCAGGTCAACCGCATCTTCGCCCAGGTGGCCGCCGCGCTCGACACCGCGCACGCCCACGACCTGGTCCACCGCGACGTCAAGCCGGCCAACATCCTGATCGCCGCCCACACCGAGGGCGACCACGCCTACCTCACCGACTTCGGCATCACCAAGCACCGCACCTCGATCTCCGGGCTGACCCAGACCAACCAGTTCATCGGCACCCCCCGCTACATGTCGCCCGAGCAGATCAACAAGGAGCACATCGACGGCCGCTGCGACCAGTACGGTCTGGCCTGCGTGGTCTACGAGGCACTGGCCGGGAGGCTGCCCTTCCAGCGCGACAACGAGATCGCCCTGCTCTGGGCGCACCTCGCCGAGACCCCCACCCCACTCACCACGCTCCGCCCCGAGCTGCCGCTCGAGGTCGACGGCGTCATGACGCGGGCCCTGGCCAAGTCGCCCGAGCAGCGCTACGAGACCTGCGGCCGGTTCGTCGCCGCGCTGCGTGACGCGATCAGTGGTGCCGACCGGTCGTACCAGCTCACCGAGGCTCCCCCCGCCGCACCGACGGTGCCCACGAGGCGGCGAGAGCCGAGCAGGTCCGGATCAGGTGGGAAGGGCATCCTCATCGGCGCGGCCGTGGCGATCACGGCGATCGTCGCGCTGGTGGCGATGCTCGCGATGTTCCTGCGCGGTGGCGACACCTGGGTGGCGTCCAAGGGTTCGGCCGCGGTGCCGGTCGCCTTCCAGTATCCCGGCGCCTGGACCCTGCAACCGCACGCCGACGTGTTCGTGGTGGTCTCGCCGAGAGTGGAGCAGTTCCGGGCGCTGTTCGCCACGCCCGTCACCGCCGACTGGGCGACCGTGAACGAGATCATCAAGGACGATCCCCAGGACGCCGTCGGCCTTTACGCGCAGACGCTCGACACGCTCGACCCGCGCAGCGGCGCCAAGCAGCTGCAGGAGACCATGCAGTCCTCGCTTCCCGGCACGGTCAGCGTCTTCTCCCAGGTCGTCCAGGTAAGCGTGGGCGGGCAGTCGGCCGTACGGCTGCAGGGGACGATCGCCGATCCGCAGCGCGGCGGCCAGCTCGAATTCACCGGCTGGGTCGTCGAGCGGCCGAGTGAGCCGGCCCTCATCATCTATTTCTGCGCGCCCGGCAGGTGCGACGACGCGACCGCCAATCGATTCGTGCGGAGCGTCTCATTCCCGGTGTTCTGATCCGTTGACTTGTGGTCCACTTGCGATCGGCTTGTTCGGGCGTTTTGTCCTATGGGCAAGACGGTCACCAAGCTTTAGTCTCCCCGCATGGTGGTTCTCTTCTCCCCCCTTCGGAGCCTGCGTGCGGTGCCGAAGTCCGGCCTGCTGATCGGTGCCGCGATCATCGCCCTCGGCACGCTGGAGGCGTTCACCGTCGCCACCGAGTACGGCGCGACCGAGACGCCCGAGCTGTGGTGGGGCGGCCAGGCGCTCGTCATCGGCCTCGCCCTGCACGCCTATGCCACTCGCGCACGCCACCTGGCCGAGCACGAGCGTCTGGAACGTGACAGGAAACGCGAGGCCGCCGAGGCCGTCGAGGTCGCCGTGAGGGAAGGAGCCCGCATCGCTCGCGAGCCGCGCGATGTGGTCGCCCACGACTTCCGGCCCACGCGTCCCTGCCGATCTCGCCGGAGGTACCGGCCGGTGAGCCGATCGCATGAGCCGGTTGACGGACGGAACCATGAACGAGGCGCCGAGCCGCCTGGCAAGAAGGAGAAGAAGTGAGCATCCGCATCGTGATCGCCGACGACCAGGCGATGGTCCGCGCCGGGCTGAAGCTCGTCGTGGAGAGTGAACCAGGCATGGAGGTGGTCGGTGAGGCCCCCGACGGGGTCGAGGCCATCGCCGTGGTCCGCCGCACCAAACCCGACATCGTGCTGATGGACATCTCGATGCCCCGCATGGACGGCCTCACCGCCGCCAGGAAGCTCATGGACCAGCCGGAACCGCCGAAGATCGTCATGCTGACCACCTTCGACACCGACGAGAACCTCTACGCCGCGCTCCGCACCGGGACCAGCGGGTTCCTGCTCAAGGTCTCGCCACCGGAGCAGCTGGTGGACGCCATCCGCGTCGTCATCGCCGGGGACGCCCTGCTCGACCCGGCCGTCACCACCCGCGTCATCGCCTCCTTCGCGGGCCGTCATGATCCCGCGCCCCCGCCGCAGCTGGCCGACCTCACCCCGCGCGAGCTGGAGGTACTGCGCTCCCTGGCCCGCGGCCTGACCAACGCCGAGATCGCGGGAAAGCTCTTCGTCGGTGAGGCCACGGTCAAGACCCATGTGGCGCGGGTGCTGATGAAGCTCCATCTGCGGGACCGCGCTCAGGCGGTGGTGTTCGCGTACGAGTCGGGCGTGGTGCGGCCGGGGGCGGCGGTCGGGTAGTAGGAGATCCACTCCTCGCGGCTCATCCGGATCATCTTGACGCCGAGCCAGCCCAGCGCGACCGCGGGGGCGGCCCACATCGGGACGGTCACCGGACCGTACGGGACCAGCAGCGAGGCACCGTAGCCGACGCCGACGACGAGTGGCACCCACCAGTGCGCGAATCCCGCACGCCAGACGCCGATCAGCAGGACGGGCAGGCCGAAGATGGCGAAGAACAGCCAGGGCATCTGGAACCCGACGACGACGCCGGGCAGGCCCATTATCTCGTCGAGGATCCGCTGCGCCTGCTCAGGAGTGTTCCGCTGCCCGAGCCACCACTCCACCGGGTCGGTCAGCAGCAGGCCCGACAGGTTGATGTAGCCGAGGACGGTGAGCGAGCCGACGATGTGGCCGAAGACCACCGCGCGGCGGCGCATCACGTGCAGCAGGCTGAGGGCCACCAGGGCCATCAGCAGGTAGGCCCAGTGGTACATCACCGACTGGACCTGGGCGAGGGCGGGATTTTCCCCGAAACTGACCGCCTCACGCTCGTCACCCCAGGTGCCGGGGTCGAGGATGACAGCGACGGCCTGGAGTAGTGGGGCGACGATCAGCAGTACACCCGAGGCGATGCGCCGGAAATCGGCCGAGTCCTTGAACATGGTTCTTCCTGCCTTTGCGGGGGCCGTGGCGGCCTTTTAACCAGGAAGGTAGGCGGTGGGTCCCCGCCGGGTCGTCCGTCGCCGGGCTGATCCGGGGTCCCTCTCGCGGGGTAAGAAGTTCTCACCGCAGGCCGGTGAAAGGTGTGAGAAGTGCGTCTCGTAAGGTCTGGACCACAGTGTGTGGTCGGCGATCAGAAAGATAAATGATGTTGCACGAAAAACTGGACTCGATCTACGACAGTGTCCTGCGCCGCAACCCGGGTGAGATCGAGTTCCACCAGGCTGTTCGTGAGGTGTTGGAGAGCATAGGGCCGGTCCTCGGTAAGCATCCCGAGTATGCCGAATCCAAGATCATTGAGCGGATCTGCGAGCCGGAGCGGCAGATCATCTTCCGGGTGCCGTGGGAGGACGACCAGGGTGAGGTCCACATCAACCGTGGATTCCGGGTTGAGTTCAACAGCGCGCTCGGGCCCTACAAGGGTGGACTGCGCTTCCACCCCTCGGTGTACCTGGGCATTGTCAAGTTCCTCGGCTTTGAGCAGATCTTCAAGAACGGACTGACCGGCCTGCCGATCGGCGGGGGCAAGGGTGGCTCGGACTTCGACCCGAAGGGCCGCTCCCAGCGCGAGATCATGCGCTTCTGCCAGAGCTTCATGACCGAGCTCTACCGGCACATCGGTGAGTACACCGACGTCCCGGCCGGGGACATCGGCGTCGGCCAGCGCGAGGTCGGCTACCTGTTCGGCCAGTACAAGCGCATCACCAACCGGTACGAGTCCGCGGTGATCACCGGAAAGGGGCTCAGCTACGGCGGCGCCCAGGTCCGCACCGAGGCGACCGGTTACGGCTGCGCGTTCTTCGTCGACGAGATGCTGAAGGCACGCGGCACCTCCTTCGAGGGCAAACGCGTCATCGTGTCCGGCTCGGGCAACGTCGCCGTCTACACGATCGAGAAGGTGCAGCAGCTCGGCGGCAAGGTGATCGCCTGTTCCGACTCCTCGGGGTACGTCGTCGACGAGAAGGGCATCGACCTCGACCTGCTCAAGCAGGTCAAGCAGGTCGAGCACCTCCGGATGGACGCCTACGCCAAGCGCCACGGCGGCAACGTGTCCTTCGTGGCGGGGCGGAGCATCTGGGAGCTGCCGTGCGAGGTGGCGATGCCGTCGGCCACCCAGAACGAGATCACCGGCAAGGACGCCGAGTCGCTGGTGCGCGGCGGGTGCATCGCGGTCGGCGAGGGCGCCAACATGCCCACCACGCCGGAGGGCATCCGGATCTTCCAGGAGGCGGGTGTCGCCTTCGGGCCCGGCAAGGCCGCCAACGCGGGCGGTGTGGCCACCAGCGCGCTGGAGATGCAGCAGAACGCCAGCCGTGACTCGTGGACCTTCGAGTTCTCCGAGCGCCGCCTCCAGGAGATCATGAAGGACATCCACGGCCGCTGCCTGGAGACCGCCAGGGAGTACGGCATGCCGGGCAACTACGTGGCCGGCGCCAACATCGACGGCTTCAAGCGCGTCGCCGACGCGATGCTCTCCCTCGGCCTGATCTGAGGTCTGATCCGAGTCCCGATCTGAGTCCCGATCTGAGGTTTGATCTGAGTCCCGATCTGAGGTTTGATCTGAGGTCTGATCCGGGCCTGACCTGAGTTGTCTGCCGTGACCGCCAAAGGCGTCGGTCATTGGCACACCTCCGGCCTTCCATCCTCCGGCCTTCCTAACCGGACGCCGCTCCCATCGCGGCCCCAGACGCCGAGCCCGCTGCCTCCGCTGTCACCCGCGAGGGCCTCTCGGACTCGGGGGCGGTAGCGCTCTCAGCTCGCGCCGGGAACGGTGACGTTCTTCTCCTTGAAGCCGAAGCCGTTCTGTGTCGCCTTCTGCTGTAGGTCGGTGAAGGCGTTCTTACTGGCGTTGAGGTCGGCCTCGGTGGCGGTGCCGTTCTTCAGCTTGGAGGTCAGCCTGTCGAAGCTGGCGGTGACCGTTGTGACGCCCTTGCACAACGTCGGGTTGGCCAGGGCGAAACGCTTGGCGACCTTCAGCTCGTGAACGGCGAAGAGACCGGCCACGGCCGCCTTCACGAAGGTCCGCTTCCGCTTCTCCGCTCCAGTCTTGAAGCCCCCGCTCCGCAGCGGTTTGTAGATGTAGCGGTAGAAAGCCCCGAGCGCGAGGCCCGCGTGCAGCGCGAAGCGGGTCTTGGCGAACCTCTTGACGTTGCCGGTGGCCGGGCAGTCGTTCGAGGGATACTCCTGGTCGGCCTCCGCGCCCTGCGGAGCGCCTTCGGCGGCCGGTGGAACGGCGGCGGGTGGTGCGGTCGTGGCCGCCACGGCTTCGGGCTTCAGGGTGGTCGGCCTGTCACCGCCGCAGCCACCCACCAAGGTCACGGCCAGCAGCGCCGCTGCCGGGACGGCAAGGGATCGGGTACTCCGTGCAAGCATTTTCCCCCCGGAGAACTTCGCGGTGTCGCGATTCGCACCTTTCCTCCCGGTTCTACCCTTTGTGATGGGTTCGATACTTTACGTGAGTCTGGAGTCTGGTGGCCGTCTGAGGCACCCCGAGGAGGCCGGAGCCGATCATTCCTGTGTCGATCGGTGTCAGTGCCCCCGGGCACTCCGGAGACGGGCCTGCCCGATCTCGAAGCGCAGCTGAATGATCTCCACATCACGAGCGTGAATGTGCTCAAGGGGCCGGGGCCGTGCCTTTCGCCACGGGTGGGGCCGCGGGCGGGGTCGGGGACGAGGCCGAATGTGACGTACGCGGGGAAGGGTGACGGGGCGGCTTCGGTGCGCGACCCGCTAATCGGTCGCGTGCCGCGGAAAACGTCGATCAACGGTGCGGGCACTCTGAAAGGCGGTCCCGGAATCCGTATCCGTCGTGATCCGGCGCCCGGGTGATTCGCGTCGTCGTTCCAATGCGCTTTCCGGGCCGGTGAACGCGAAGATGTCATCGATGCGTCAGGACGGTGCCCCGGTGGTCATCGGCGGGGGCGGCCACCCTCTTTTGAGAAAGTACGGTGGGGTGCGCATCCGATCCGGTCGCCGGGTGTTCTCCTGCCATCCGTTTCCTGGCCGAACCAGCCTTTCCTGGCTCGGTGCAGGAACGCGTCCCAGGCGTCGAAGCCGAGCAGGATGCCTGTCTGTCCCGGGGCGCTGATCCTGACCCCTTCGCGGGTGATGGTCACGATCACTCGCATGGAGGTGCCTGGTCGATCGCGCACCACACGGTACGGCCGAGATCTCCCCGGTCGTGAACTCCCCAGCGCTGCCGGGAGATCTCATCGACGATGTCGAGGCCGCGCCCGGACTCCCCGTCGGCCGGTACGGTTCCGGGCGCCCGGGGCTGCCAGGAGCCGCCAGGAGCCGCCACCCGGGTCCAGGACCTCCAGGCAGAGGGAATCCGTCCGCCGGGTGAGCGTGAGCATTATCAGATCGTCGGGACGTCTCCGCTTGGCGTGCAGAATCGCGTTCGTCACCAATTCGGAAGTCGCCAGCCGCACGTTCTCGTACGCCGGATGGTCGGCACCGATCCATTCCCGGACATACCCGCGGGCCTTTGCCGCGGACGCCGGATCGATTTTGAGATACGCCTTCCCGAGGACCTCGGATTCGTCATCCGGGTATTCCTGCCAGAAGCCGCTCACCGGATTCATTGTCACCTGCTCAGACAGCCGGGTTCCGAATATGTCTGTGCAGCATCGCATTACTGGGCTACAGTCAGTAGTCAAACAGATGCGGTTCGTATTCAACGGTTCTGGTGAAACCGTAGATGAAACCGAGGTGATGTCCCATGCCACAGGCCAAGGTGCTCGATCCCACCACGTCACCGGTCGCCTTCTTCGGCTTCGAGCTCCGCCGATACCGCCAGGAGGCAGGTCTGTCCCAGGAGAAGCTGGCCAAGCTGATCGGATACTCGCTGGGCACGGTCTCCATGGTCGAGACCGGCCGCCGCCCGCCGACCGAGGATTTCGTCAAGCGATGTGACGAAGCCCTGGGAGTTGGCGGGGCACTCATCCGCATCAAGGAGATGATCGACAACGTCGCAGCCCAACTACCGGCCTGGTTCCGGCCATGGGCTGAGATAGAGCAAGCCGCCGAGAGCCTGCGAACCTGGCAGCCACTTCTCGTGCCGGGGCTGCTCCAGACGGCTGACTACGCTCGGTCGATCTTCAGTGGCGGCCCTCGGGCCTCAGCGGAAAGTGTGGAGCGAGACCTGGCTGCCCGGCTGGACCGTCAGCTCATCCTGGAGCGGGAGGATCCGCCCATGCTCTGGGTTGTCCTCGACGAGGGGATTCTGAGCCGCCTCGTCGGGAGTAGGCCGACCATGGCGGGCCAACTCGATTACCTTCTTGAGATGGCGTGCCGACCACACGTCACGATTCAGATCCTTCCCTTCGAGGCATGCAGCACCACAGGTCTTTTAGTCAGGGCCACGTCAGCGATCGGCCCAATGAAGTGGCGGACATCACGATCAAATACGAGGCGATTAAGGCAGAAGCCCTCCCGCAGCGGACATCGCTAGGGCTGATCGCAGAGATGAGGGACCGGTGGATCAGGAATTGAGTGAGGCCGTGTGGGTGAAGTCGCCGTTCTCCGGCGACAACGGCGGTGAGTGCGTGGAGGTCGCGAAGTTGTCCGGTGGTCGGGTCGGTGTTCGTGACAGCAAGGATCAGTCGGGTCCGGCGCTGGTGTTCACCTCGGCCGAGTGGTCGGCGTTCACCCGCTGGGTCCGCACCGACGACACCGTCTAGTTCCACGACGATCCGCAGCATGTCAGGCCCCGGCACCCAGGTGCGGGGGCCTGTTCACCGACTGCCGCAGGAGACGAGGAAACCGGTGGACCACGAACTGAGTGAGGCCACGTGGGTGAAGTCGCCGTTCTCCGGTGGTAACGGCGGTGAGTGCGTGGAGGTCGCGAAGTTGTCCGGTGGCCGGGTCGGTGTCCGGGACAGCAAGGATCAGGCGGTCGCGTCCGCGCAGGTGGTGTACGAGTGTTTGAGATCGGTACCTGCGTCGCGCCTGGCTGATCGCCGTTGAAAAGCGCGGCGTCGTCCGTGGGGAAAAGCGCGGCGAGGGTGGTGGAGTGGTGTGGGGCCGCTCGTCGGTGTCGCGTCGTGCGGGGTGGAAGGTCAAAAGCGCGGCGAGGGTGGTGGAGTGGTTGGGGGCCGCTCACCGGTGTCGCGTCGTGCGGGGTGGTGGCGGGCGTTGGCGGGTGTGGGTGACCGGGGGCGGGCCGGTGGAGCCTTCGGGAGGGGGCAAAGCGGGTCATGGCGGGCGTGGAGGCGGGGCCGTGGTGGTGACGATCGGGGATTTTCCATGATCTGGGTGAGTTGGCACGCTGGGGGCGTGCGGATTCACCCCGATCATGGAAGGCGCCACTGCCGCCCCCCTGGGTGGGCCGCTTTTCGTGGTGGAAGGCCCGATTCGTCCCTACGCCCGGCCGAGGGCGACCCCCGACCGGACGCCCCGCGGACCTTCGTACCCCGCACGGCGTGAGCCCCGCACGGCGAGAGCCCCGCACGAGGCGGCGGCGAGGAGCGGCCCCGGAATCCTGCCGCACCGCGGCGGACCTGTACCGATGGGCGGTCTTGGGCCATTCCACCACCCTCGGCGCGCTTTTGACCTTCCATCCCGCACGACGCGACACCGGTGAGCGGCCCCCAACCACTCCACCACCCTCGCCGCGCTTTTCACCACGGACGACGCCGCGCTTTTCCACCGTGACCGGCTTACCGGATTCGGATGCTCGTACACCACATCCGTGGACGCGACCGATCAGGCGGGTCCGGCGCTGGTGTTCACCCCGGCCGAGTGGTCGGCGTTCACCCACTGGGTCCGCACCGACGACACCATTTAGCAGGGCCCCTTCCGTGTTGCCGGTGGCCGGATCCGCCGGTCCCGCCGCGCCCGTGTGAGCGACCGCGTCGGCGCCTCGGGCTGGAGCCTGTCGCCCCATGTTTCTCAGTCATGCCCGCCGTTCTCCACCCGGCCGGGTGGTTCTGCCGTCGGCCCCAACCTGTCTCTCAGGGGCTCGCAAGGGCGGGTTCCTAGCGTCCGTCTCGTAAGAGCGATCGTCGGGGACGAGCTTTGCGGGAGCGGGACGCGTGGACATGAGGTTGTTACTGGGCTCGACGGGCCGGAAGGGCCCGCTCGAACCGAGGTGAGGGCTGACTCCGCCCCCGCGAGGTCCCGACCTTCCAGAAAGCCCCATCCGTAAGAGATTCGTCAAAAAGGGGATGGATTGTGTATATTTTCCGTTGTTAGCTCTTGCTTGAAGGAGGATTTATCGTGAAGGCTCTTCCGCGGGTACTGTTCGACGAGGCTCACAGCGAGTCGTGGACCATCCGGCGGGACGTGGCCGAGACGATGAATCCCGGCCATCCCGACGACAACAGCTACGCGCGCGCCGCGCGGCTGCTGCGCAGGCTGGGGCACACCGTGGACGCGCACACCGAGGGCCCGCTCACCCCGGCCCTGCTGAGCGTGCGGGACGTGCTGGTGATCGCGCACCCCTCCGCCGAGCGCTGGGAGCGGACCACCGGGCTGGGCAGCCCCGTTCTGCCGGTCGAGGAGCTGGACGCGATCGAGGAGTACGTCGCGGGCGGCGGTGGGCTGGTCGTGCTGGCCGAGTACGAGCAGGAGAAGTACGGCAGCAACCTCACCGAGCTGCTCGCGCGCTTCGGCGTCGGCGTCGAGCACACGCTTGTCCACGATCCGCAGAACGCGCACAACGGTGTGGCCGCCTGGGTCATGGGCGCCCCCCGGAACGTCGACGTCGCGGGGCAGGACCTACTGGCCGGGGTGCGAAGCGCCTGCTTCTACCGGGCCGGAGTGCTCACCGCCCCCGAGGACGCGGCGGTGCTGTTCGAGACCTCGCCCACCGCGACCCCCGCGGGCCGCCCGCTGGCGGTGGCCGTACGGCACGGCGAGGGCCGCGTGGTGGTCGTCGCCGATTCCGACCTGTTCGGCGACGACTCGATCGGCGACTACGACCACGCCGTGCTCTGGGGCAACCTCGTCACCTGGGTCGCCCGGGTTCCCTCCCCGGCGGCGACCAGGGAGTCCGAGGCCCGAGCCCTCTTCGAGGACCTGAAGCGGGCCGTCGAGGAGCTTCGGCCGATGCAGGCCAAGGACGGCTCGATCGAGGCCGGGGGCGACCACGAGCGGGCCGCAGAGCTGGTCGCCGAGATCGCCCGGCACGTCGAGCGGCTCGCGCCGCGCTTCCCGCACGACGCCGCCTACCTGGCCGCCGTGGTCGCCGACCTGCGCAAGTGGGCGGACCAGGGCCTGGGCGTGCCCGACTTCCTCGACTCGCTGGACGCCTTCCACCCCGACGCCCAGAGGGTGGACGGGCTGGAGCATCTCGTGCTCTTCCCGATGTACACCCAGAACGGCACCACCTTCCGGCACATCGAGGCCGTGTGGATCCGGACGATCTGGCCCGAGTGGCTGGCCGAGCTGGAGCGGACCCGCTACGACAACCCGATGTTCGTGCCGATCGCCTTCGAGGACTTCACCTCCGGCTACGACACCAACTCCGCGGTGCTCTTCCCGGAGACCGTCGCGGTCCGCCAGACCCCGGCCCGCTTCACCTGGGGCGGCATCTTCGCCGACCGTGAGGCCGCCAGGTTCCGCGCGGTGAGCGGGGCGGCGGCGGACATGCTCAAGCTGGCGCTGCCGCCGGACGCGGCCAGGCTGATCGCCTCGCAGGAGCTGGCCCAGGACACCTTCGTGCTCTGGGACCTGATCCACGACCGCACGCACAGCCACGGCGACCTGCCGTTCGACCCGTTCATGATCAAGCAGCGGATGCCGTACTGGCTGTACTCCCTGGAGGAGCTCCGCTGCGACCTGACCGCGTTCGGCGAGGCGGTGAAGCTGGAGAAGGAGGGCGTGCCGCACGCCCGCTACGTCCAGCTCGCGGTGCTCTTCGACAGGCTGTTCCGCTTCCCGATCACCGGTGACCGGGTCCGTAACTACGACGGCCTGGGCGGGCAGCTGCTCTTCGCGTACCTGCACCGCAACGACATCGTCAGGTGGACCGACAACCGGCTGAGCGTCGACTGGGACCGGCTCGCCGACGGCGTGGCCGACCTGCGGGGTGAGGTCGAGAAGCTCTACCGGGACGGCATCGACCGCTCCAAGCTCGCCCACTGGCTGGCCGCCCACCAGCTGGTCGCCACCTACGTCGAGCCGCACCCCGCCTCGGTCTGGGCCCGCGGGGTGGAGGCCCTCCCGGTGGAGGGGTTCCCCAAGGCCGTGGTCGACGCGGTGCTGTCCGACGAGTTCCCGCTGAGCATGTTCTACGAGGCCCTGCGTCGTAAGCTCACAGATGTCATCGACTCCACGAAGGGCATCCGAGCATGATCATTCTCGTCGCCGGTGCGGCCGGCCCCGCCGGTCAGGCCGTCGTCCGCAGGTTCACCGGACAGGGCCACACCGTGATCGGTGTCGACAGGAGCGGTGCCGACGGAACCCTGGCGGTCGACCTGCTCGATTTCGACGCCGTCAAGGAGCTCGCGCGGGACGTGGCGGCCGAGCACGGTCACCTGGACGGGATCGTGCACCTGGTCGGCGGCTGGCGCGGGTCCAAGACCTTCGCCGAGACGTCGCTGGACGACTGGGCGCTCCTGCACGATCTGCTGATCCGCACCCTGCAGCACGTCACACTGGCTTTCGAACCGCTGCTCAAGGCCAGTGAGCGTGGCCGGTTCGCCATCGTCTCGGCCAAGACGGCCGCGCACCCGGGTCAGGGTGACGCGGTGTACGGCACGGCCAAGGCCGCCTCCGAGGCGTGGACCCTGGCCTTCGCCGACGCGCTGAAGGACACCGACTCCACCGCGAACATCCTGGTCGTCAAGGCACTCGTGCACGACGGCATGCGCGCGGCCGCCCCGGAGCGGAGGTTCCCCGGCTTCACGGACGTCGACGACCTCGCCGAGGCGATCGACAGGCTGTGGGAGAGCGACGCCAACGGCACCCGGATCGACCTCACCGCAGGGTGAAACGGCCGTGAACCGGCCGCCGGGGCCGGTACGGCGGTCGCTGGGACCGGTACAGGCAGCTGCCTGGGCTGGTGCGGCGGTCGCTGGGACCGGTACGGCGGTCGCCGGGACTGATACGGCGGCTGCCTGGGCCGGTAGGGCGGTCGCCGGGATCGGTACGGCGGCCACGAAGAAGTAAGGCGACGCCCGGCCGTGAGGCGGCCGGGCGCCGAGCAAGGGGGAAAGACCACGTGACGGACGCCATCCGCAGGCACGACCCGCTGGTGAAGGGCTTCGCCAGCGACAACTACGCCGGGGTACACCCGGAGATCCTCCAGGCGATCGCGCTCGCCAACGGGGGCCACCAGACCGCGTACGGCGACGACGTCTACACCGAGGCGCTGCAGGAGATCTTCAAAAGGCACTTCGGCCCCACGGCCGAGGCCTGGCCGATGTTCAACGGCACCGGTGCCAACGTGGTCGCGCTCCGCTCGATGACCGCCCACTGGGAGGCGGTGGTCTGCGCGGAGTCGGCGCACATCCATACCGACGAGGGCGGCGCCCCCGAGCGGTCGGCGGGGCTCAAGCTGCTGCCGGTCGCCACCCCCGACGGAAAGCTCACGCCCGAGCTGATCGACAGGCAGGCGTGGGGCTTCGGCGACGAGCACCGGGCCCAGCCCAGGGTCGTGTCGATCACGCAGACCACCGAGCTGGGCACGCTCTACACGCCGGAGGAGATCAGGGCGGTCTGCGAGCACGCCCACGATCTCGGCATGGTCGTCCACCTCGACGGCGCCCGTGCCACCAACGCCGCCGCCGCGCTGGACGTACCGCTGCGCGCGTTCACCACCGACGCGGGCGTGGACGTGCTCTCCTTCGGCGGTACCAAGGCCGGCCTGATGTTCGGCGAGGCGGTCGTGGTGCTCAACCCCGGCGCGGTCCGGGGCCTGCGCTACCTGCGCAAGAGCGCCATGCAGCTCGCCTCCAAGATGCGGTTCGTCTCGGTGCAGTTCGAGGCGCTGCTGGCGGGTGATCTGTGGCTGCGCAACGCCCGCAGCGCCAACGCCATGGCCCAGCGGCTCGCCGAGGCGGTGCGGGACGTGCCCGGCGTGGAGATCCCGCGCCCCGTGCAGGCCAACGCGGTCTTCGCGATCCTGCCCAGGGACGTGACCGAGCGCCTGCAGAAGCGCTTCCGGTTCTACACCTGGAACGAGGCCACCGGCGAGGTCCGCTGGATGACCGCGTTCGACACCACCGAGGCCGACGTGGACGCGTTCGCCGCCGCCGTGGCGCAGGAACTGGGCATGGTCCCGCGAATCCTGCCGTAGTAGGAACTGGGCATGGTCCCGCGAATCCTGCCGTAGTAGGCGAGAGAACCGAGGGGCAGTGTCTATACTCGCCGGTATGAGCAAGCACGGTTTGGGTCTGTGGCGGGCCGCTGAGAGGCGGATCCGCTAGCCAGTCCCGACTGTGCACAGAAACGGCCGCCGTTCACCGGCGGTCGTTCTTGCTTTTCCCGCACGGCCGGTGCGCGACGGTCCCTCTTCCACAAGGAGTGACCATGACAAAGCGCGTCTTCACCGCTTTCAAACCGACCGGCCACCTCACGCTGGGCAACCTGCTTGGCGCGATCATGCCCGCCGTGCGGCTCCAGGACGAGGCCGACTGCGTCTACGCCGTCGCGGACCTGCACGCCCTGACGATCAAGCATGACCCGGAGCGGCTCCGCGTCCGCACCCGCGAGGCGGCGACCCTGCTGCTCGCCTGCGGTATGGACCGCTCTCTGGTCTACATCCAGTCGCAGGTGCCCGCGCACACGGAGCTGGCCTACCTGCTGGAGAGTACCGCCTACTTCGGCGAGATGCGGCGAATGATCCAGTTCAAGGAGAAATCGGCCAGCCAGGAGGAGGTGCGGCTCTCGCTGCTCACCTATCCCGCGCTGATGGCCGCCGACATCCTGTTGCACCAGGTGGACGTGGTACCCGTGGGGGAGGACCAGCGCCAGCACGTGGAGCTGACCAGGGACCTGGCCCTGCGGTTCAACCGCCTGTACGGCGAGGTCTTCACGGTGCCCGAGGCGGTGCACCAGCGGGTAGCCGCCAGGGTCATGGACCTGAGCGATCCCACCTCGAAGATGGGCAAGTCGGACGGCTCGGCTGCGGGAACCGTCTATCTGCTCGACCCTCCCGCCGACATCCGGCGCAAGGTCATGCGGGCGGTGACCGACTCGGGCACCGAGGTCCGCCACGACCCGGTGGACAAGCCCGGCGTCTCCAACCTGCTCACCCTGCTCGCCGCCTGCTCGGACCGGCCGATCGAGTCGCTCTCGTACGGATCGTACGGCGCGCTCAAACGGGACACGGCCGAGGCGGTGGTGGAGATGCTGCGGCCTGTCCAGGAGCGCTACGCCGAACTCTCGGCGGACCAGGCCGAGCTGTCGCGGCTCCTGGCGGACGGGGCGGCGCTGGCCACCCGGCGCACCGCCGGCCTGCTGGCCGGGGCCCGGCAGGCCATCGGCCTGCCATGAAGGCGGCCTGAAGCCGGGTTTCGCTTGCTGAGTTCGGAGCCTGCTGAGTTCGGAGCCCGCTGAGTTCGAGGACGGCCAGGCCGCGTCCCAGGTTCCGGCGAGCGGGACTCCCGGGGCTCGGGACGCGCCGGACCGGATCCGCCACACCGGCGGGCCGGGCTCAGTTCTTCTGACCCGTCTCGTGCTCGTACGCGGTCAGCTGCTGTTCGAGGGCCTTCATCAGCTCGAAGACCTGGCTAGGCGGGATGCGTATCCGGCTGACGATCCGGGTCGGCACGCTCACGAAGTGCTGCCCCGAGGAGGGGTCGTTGGCCAGCTGGGGTGGTCTGGTGATCACCGCGAAGTCCAGGACGAACCCATCCTGGGTGTGCCACACGGAGGCGAAGTTGGCGTACTGCCCCATTTCTA
This sequence comes from Streptosporangium sp. NBC_01755, assembly GCF_035917995.1. Classification (NCBI taxonomy): domain Bacteria; kingdom Bacillati; phylum Actinomycetota; class Actinomycetes; order Streptosporangiales; family Streptosporangiaceae; genus Streptosporangium; species Streptosporangium sp. NBC_01755. Next base: position 6,007,131 of record NZ_CP109131.1, read on the forward strand.
CCTCTGCGGAGATGCTCACCTCCAGGCGGTTCTCCGGCTCGTCGTTCACCATTCTTTTTCCTCCGGCCAGGTTGGCTCCATGCTGCCCTGGCCGGAGACCGGCCGCACAGGGACGCGCCGACGCTTTTAAAGGATGGAAGGCAGCCGCTGGGCGCCGCGCTGCCGCAACATATCGGTCATCAACTCGATCTCACCTGTCTGACCGTTGACGATGTGCTGCGCCATGGTGGCCACCTCGTCGCGGTCGGACAGTTTTAGCAGCCCCCGGCCCATCTGCACGCCGCCCTCGTGATGGCGGATCATGAGCTGCAGGAAGAGGATCTCCTGGTCCTTGCCTGTGGCCTCGTGGAGCCTTTTGAGCTCGTCGCCGGTGGCCATACCGGGCATCGCCGCGGACGCGCCCGGCGTTACAGAGTGGCCGCCGTGACCGGCCATCCACGCCATGGCCGGCCGTTCGGTCGCCTGGTTCAACCCCCACTGCTGCAACCAGCCGGTGAAGATGCCGCGCTGGGCCGTCTGGGTGACGATGATGTCATAGGCCAGCCGCCGGAGCGCCTCGTCCTTGCTCCCGTCCCTGGCGACGAAGGACATCTCGACGGCCTGGGCATGGTGGACGGACATGTCGCGGGCGAATCCCGCCTCCGACGAGGCGTCGGTCGGGGTCGCCGTCCTGCCCACGACAAACAGCAGCGTGGCCGCCACGATCAGGCAGCCGAGCAGGATGCCGAGCGCCACGCCGCGCCTGGTCTTTGCGCTGTCTTTAATCGGAGTTTCCATTGCCTGCCCAGCGTACCCACTGCTGCGAATCGTCGCTCTATCACGTGTTATGAGCCCTTTATTCTCCACATACGCCGGTAGGGCATAGGGTGACCCGGAGTTGTTTGCTGGCTGGAGGGTTGATGACCAAGGAAAAGGCGCAGGCGAGGCGGGAGCACCTCGCCCGGATGCGTGCGGAGCAGCAGCGCAAGGAGCGCAGAACGGCATTCCTGATGTGGGGTGCCGGAGGCCTCGTCATCGTTCTGCTCGTCGGGCTCGTCGCCTTCTACATGGTCAACGAGCGGGCCGTGACCTCGCTGGACAACGTCACCAGCGCGAAGTACGTCGGCAGCCAGCACACCCAGACCAAGGTGGTGTACAAGGAGAGCCCTCCGCTCGGTGGTGAGCACAACCCGGCCTGGCAGAACTGCGGTATCTACGACCAGCCGATCAACAACGAGACCGCCGTCCACTCCATGGAGCACGGCGCCGTGTGGATCACCTACCGGCCCGACCTGCCCAAGGCCGAGCTGGACACGCTGAAGGACCTGGCCTCCAAGGACTACATGTTGCTGAGCCCGTACCCGGAGCTGCCCTCCAAGGTCGTGGCCAGCTCCTGGAACAAGCAGCTCAAGCTGGACAGTGTGGAAGACCCGCGCCTGCCCAAGTTCATCACCAAGTACAAGAACGGCCCGGATACCCCCGAGCTCGGCGCCTCCTGCAGCGGCGGGGTGGGCACCACCGCCGCCGAGACGCCCATCCCGGCGACCGCGCCGTCCACGGCGCCCAGCCAGAGCGCCCCGGCCACCGACGCCCCGGTACCCAGCAGCACCCCGGCGCCCTGACCAGATCCTGATCCAGGCCCGCGACCTAGGCCCGCGATTCAGGCCCGTGACCTAGGCCCGCGATCCCAGGCCCGCGACCTAGGCCCGCAACGCCCATTCCAGGGGCACCGCCTCCAGCCCGTGAGCCTCGGCCACGGGCCGGCTGGTCAGGTGCCCCTCGTGCGTGTTCAGGCCCAGGGCCAGCGCGGGGTCGCCCAGCAGGGCCTCCCGCCAGCCCAGGTCGGCGATCGCGAGGGCGTAGGGGACCGTCACGTTGGTCAGGGCGTACGTCGAGGTGTGCGGGACCGCTCCCGGCATGTTGGCCACGCAGTAGAACACCGAGCCGTGCACCCGGTACGTCGGACGGTCATGTGTGGTGGGCCGGGAGTCCTCGAAGCAGCCGCCCTGGTCGATGGAGATGTCCACCAGGACCGAGCCGGGCCTCATCCGCGAGACCAGATCGTTGTCGACCAGTTTGGGAGCTCTCGCACCCGCGATCAGCACCGCGCCGATGACCAGGTCCGCGTCCAGCACCGCCCGTTCGATCTCGTACGCGGTGGAGGCGACGGTCCTGCAGTGGCCCCTGTAGATCATGTCCGCCTGGCGGAGTTTGTCGATGTCACGGTCCAGCAGCAGCACCTCCGCCTGCATGCCCAGTGCGATGACCGCGGCGTTCATACCGGAGACTCCGGCGCCGATCACGACCACGCTGGCCGCGTGCACGCCCGAAACCCCGCCCATCAGCACACCTCGCCCACCGCCCTGGCGCATCAGGTGGTAGGCGCCCACCTGCGGGGCGAGCCGTCCGGCCACCTCGGACATGGGGGCCAGCAGAGGCAGGAAGCCGTTCGCGTTCTGCACCGTCTCGTAGGCGATGCCGGTGATCCCCGATTCGAGCATGGCCCGGGTGCAGGCCGCCGACGCGGCCAGGTGCAGGTAGGTGAAGAGCACCTGGCCCTTGCGCATCCGGTGGTACTCCTCGGGAACAGGCTCCTTGACCTTCAGCACCAGGTCGCCCTCGGCCCACACGTCGTCCGCGGAGTCCAGGATGGTCGCGCCCACGCATTGGAAGTCGGTGTCGGGAATGGCGGACCCCACCCCGGCGTCCTTCTCCACGAAGACCTCATGACCGTGCCGGATGAACTCGTGGACTCCGGCGGGAGTCAGGGCCACCCGGTACTCATGGTTCTTGACCTCGCTGGGAACAGAGATCTTCACGGCTCCTCCAGGGTGGGCGCGTGTCCTCTTCTTCACGTTGCGTTCCCCGAAAGGGAGCAATCACGCGCAAGGTGGCAGGAACGGGGCAGCACCGGTGGCATTCAGTCAGCGGTCGTCGACGCTCGACCCATCGGTATACATCCTGACTTGCGGGGTTACCGGCTCCCCGCGCTGATCGGTAGGCTCGCCGCGAACAGCTGCGAGGAATACGGGGATATGACGATGGGGATGCACGCGGGGCCGGGTGGGCCGCCCGTACCGCAGGGACCTCCGGCCGGGCCTGACGAGCCCGCTGGCGCGCCATGGGGACCCTCATCCTCCTACGACGCCTTCACACCGTCTGAGCGCGGTGACGCTTTTACGCCGTCTGAGCGCCGTGAAGCTTTCACGCCGCCCGAGCGCCGTGATGCCTTTACGCCGTCTGAGCGCCGTGAAGCTTTCACGCCGCCTGAGCGCCCCGGTGCCTCGTCCGGACGCCACGCCCGTGGCCCCTGGGAACCGGGCGCCGAGCCCTCTGCCGAACCGGGCCCCGGAGGTCCTGGTGTCGGCGGTTCCGGTCCGGCCGATTCCGGCCCCGCTGCTTCAAGGCCCGGCGATCCCGGCTACGACGGTCCGGGATCCGGTGGTCCGGGATCCGGTGGTCCGGGATCCGGTGGTCCGGGATCCGGTGGTGATACGGGGTTCGCCGGTCCGGGTTTCGATGATCGCGGCCCGGGTGGCCCAGGTCCGGGCGGCCGGGGGCCGGGTGGTCAGGGGGGCCAGGGTCCCGGCAGCCAGGGGTCCGGCGGCCCTGGGGTGGGCGTGCCGGGGCCGGGCGGCCCCGGGATGAGCGTTCCGGGGGTGGGTGGGCCAGGAGCGGGCGTGCCGGAGGCCGGTGGCAGGCAGGCCGGAGGAGCGCCGAGCGGGGTGCCGGGGGTGCCCGGGGTGCCCGGGGTGCCCAGGGCGAGCCGGGTCACGACCGCGATCCTGGTGACCACCCTGGTCTTCGTCGTACTGATCACCGGCGTGCTCGGCACCATCGCGGTGCTCATGACCCGCAACCCCGACATGCCACTCGGCGCCAAGCCGCCCAGCCGGCTGGCGGTTCCCATCCACTTCGCCCCGGTGACCGAGGCGAAGGCCGGAGTCTGCACGCTTCCGGAGACCTACCCCGACGACCTTGGGCAGAACTGCTACGCGGTCGCCGCAGGGGTCACCGTGAACGCCGTGCGGAAGATCGAGACGATCCAGGAGAAGAACGGCACCTACTCGGTCAGGATCGCGTTCGCGCCTGCCTTCCGCGAGCAGATCAACGACCTGACCGAGGAGTTGGTCAAGGAGGGCGACCCGGTCAGGCAGCAGATCGCGATCATCGTGGGGGAGAAGGTGGTGGCGGCTCCCCGGGTCGCCCAGGCGATCACCGCCGACAGCCTGAGCATCGCCGGTTCCTTCACCAAGGAGCAGGCGGACGCGATGGTCGTCCGGCTGCTCGGCTCAAGTGGCACCGATACGGGATCGACCGCCGATCCTCAGCCGAACGACACGTCGGTCTTCACCCCACCGGCCGATCCGTCTACGGACTCGCAGCCCGGCCAGCCCGTGACCCCGCCGGCCAATGGCGCCCCGGACACCACGAATCCCACAGGAACGGGTCAGACGGTAACAAATCCGGCTGCCACCAACCCCAACACCACGAACCCAACAGGAACGGGTCAGACGGTAACAAATCCGGCTGCCACCAACCCCAACACCACGAACCCAACAGGAACGGGCCAAGCGGGAACTGGCCAGGCGGGAACGAACCCGACTGCCACCAACCCCAGCACCACGAACACCTCTCCGGCCACGTCAGGCGAGGGAAACCCCAACCCCAAGTACCGGACCTGCAAGGAGGCGAACGACAACGGATACGGCCCGTACCACAAGGGGATTCACCAGGAGTACGACTGGTACATCGACGGAGACAAGGACGGCATCGCCTGCGAGCTGAATGACAGGTCCTGAGAGCGGCTCCGCGCGATCCAGAGCGGGTCGTCTCAGAAGAACAGCGTTCCGATGCCGTCGACGCCGAAGTAGACCGCGAAGATCAGGCTGACCACCCAGAGCAGCCCCGGGAGCCTCCCCGCCCGGCCGAGTGCCGCCTGGATGACGGTGTAGGAGATCACGCCTGCGCCCACGCCGTTGGTGATGCTGTAGGTGAAAGGCATCAGCACGATCGTCAGGAACGCGGGGATCGCAATGGTCAGATCCTCCCAGGGCACCTTCCTGACCTGGGTCATCATCAGCGCGCCCACCAGGACCAGCGCGGGCGCGGCCGCGGCGGCGGGGACGACGGTGGCGACCGGTGTGAAGAGCAGGGTCAGCGAGAACAGGCCGCCGGTGACGATGGCCGCCAGGCCGGTCCTGGCCCCCTCTCCGACCCCGGCCGCCGACTCCACGAACACCGTGTTCGCCGAGGAACTCGTGAGACCCCCGATCGCCGCGGACACGCCGTCCACGGTGAGGATCGCCCCCAGCCGGGGCACCCGGCCCTGCTCGTCCACCAGGCCGGCCTCGTCGCTCACCCCGATGATGGTGCCCATCGCGTCGAAGAACCCCGACAGCACGAGCGTGAACAGCACGACGATGGCGGTGACCGCGCCGGCGCGGGCGAATCCGCCGAACAGGTCCACCTGGCCGACCAGCCCGAAGTCGGGTGCCCCGACCACCGCTTCCGGCATCTGGGGGACCACGACACCCCAGAGCTCCGGCGGGACGGTGGTGAACGTGTCGACCACGAGGGCGAGCACGGCGGTGACCACGATGCCGATCAGGATGGCGCCCCGGGTATTGCGCACGAAAAGGACGATCATCACCAGGAGCCCCAGGCAGAACAGCGCCACCGGCCAGCCCGTCAGGTGCCCGGTGGTACCGAGCTGGACCGGGGACCCCGTACCCCTGCCGACGAAACCCGCGTCCACCAGCCCGATCAGCGTGATGAACATGCCGATCCCCACGCTGATCGCGTGTTTCAGCGCCAGCGGGATGGAGTTCATGATGAGCTGTCGCAGCCCGGATACGGCCAGCAGCACGATCACCAGCCCCTCCAGCACCACCAGCCCCATCGCCTGGGCCCATGTCATGTGCGGCGCGGCCTGGTAGGCGACCACCGCGTTCAGCCCGAGCCCGGTCGCGACCCCGAGCGGTGCGTTGCCGATCACTCCCATGAGCAGCGTGCTCACCGCCGCCGCGAGGATCGTTGACGTGGTCAGCTGCGGGATGGACAGCTTGGCCCCCGTGACGTCCGTCGCCCCGCCCAGGATGATCGGGTTCAGCAGGATGACGTAGGCCATCGCCATGAATGTGGTTATCCCGCCACGGATCTCGCGGCCGACCGTCGTGCCCCTGGCCGAAAGCTCGAAGAAGCGATCCATGGATTCCCCTCCGGAGATGGAGGGGATGCGCGGTTCCTACCCGCTCAGGACGGTGTCATGGTGAGCAACCTGCCAAACAGGTGGATGCCGATTCCTCCCGCTCAGGGCGATGTCATGGTGAGCAACCTGCCAAACAGGTTCGTGCGGGGTGGGATGCCGGTTCCTACCCGTTCAGGGCGATGTCATGGGGGCGAATGGGCACCCGGGGCAGTGGTAGGCCGGTCGCGGCCCTTACCGCGGCGGCCACGGCCGGGGTGGACGAGAGGGTGGGCGGCTCGCCCGCGCCGCGCAGGCCGTAGGGGGCGTGCGGGTCCGGGTTCTCCAGGATCGACACCCGCATCGGCGGCATGTCGAGGATGGTGGGGATCAGGTAGTCGGTGAACGAGGGGTTTCGCACCAGCCCGTCGCGGACCTGGATCTCCTCCATGAGCGCCAGCCCCAGCCCCTGGGCCGAGCCGCCGTGGATCTGGCCCTCCAGCGCGAGCGGGTTCATGATCCGGCCCACGTCCTGGACCGCGGCCAGCTCCACCACCTTGACCAGGCCGAGCTCCACGTCCACGTCCACGACCGCGCGGTGCACGCACAGCGCGAGCTGGGTGTGGGAGTCGCCCTGCCCGGTGACCGGGTCCAGCGGGAAGGTGGGCCGGTGCCGGTACTCCCTGGTCTCCTCCACGGCCCCGGCCAGCTCCAGAGCCCGCACCAGCGACGATCCGTCGGCCCGCAGCTTGTCCAGCCGCTCCCGTACGGCCTGGCAGGCCGCCCTGACCGCGCCGCCGGTGACGTAGGACTGGCGGGACGCCGACGAGGATCCGGCCGACCCGACGGAGGTGTCCGCCCGCGCGACCGTCACCGTGTCGATCCCCAGCTCGGTCCTGGCGATCTGCTCCTGGACCATCAGCAGCCCCTGTCCCACCTCGGCCGCCGCCGTGTGCACCAGGACGTGCGGCTCCCCGCCGATCAGCTCCACCCGCACCCTGGCGGTCGAGTGGTCGTCGAAGCCCTCGGAGAAGCAGATGTTCTTGATACCCACGCCGTAGCCGACTCCGCGCCGCACGCCCTCGCCGTGGGTGGTCTGCGAGACGCCGCCCGGCATGTTCAGCAGGTCCGTCCGGCCCGTGCCCTCCGGGGCGTCAGGCGCGGCGGGCAGCGGCATCGCGGCGAGTTCCGTGAGCATCTCGGCCAGCGGCGCGGGCGAGTCGACCACCTGCCCGGTGGCCAGCCTCGACCCCTGGGAGACCGCGTTGCGGATCCTGACCTCGACGGGGGAGATCCCGCATGCCTCGGCCAGCCTGTCCATCTGCGACTCGTAGGCGTAGCAGGCCTGCACCGCGCCGAAACCGCGCATCGCCCCGCAGGGCGGGTTGTTGGTATAGACGCCGTAGGCGTCGATCCAGACGTTGTCCACCTCGTAGGGGCCGACCCCCAGCGAGGCCGCGTTGCCGACCACGGCCGGGGAGGTGGAGCAGTAGGCGCCGCCGTCCAGCAGGATCTCCGCCCTGACGTAGAGCAGCCTGCCCTCGCGGGTGGCGCCGTGCTCGTAGCGCATCCTGGCCGGGTGCCGGTGGACGTGGCCGTAGAAGGACTCCTCGCGGTTGTAGACGATCTTCACGGGGCGGCCCGTGCGCAGGGCCAGCATGCACGCGTGGACCTGCATGGACAGATCCTCACGGGCGCCGAACGCGCCGCCCACCCCGGCCAGCGAGAGCCGCACCTTCTCCTCGGGCAGTCCCAGGCACGGCGCGATCTGGCCCCGGTCGGCGTGCAGCCACTGGGTGGCGACGTACAGGTCCACCCCGCCGTCCTCGGCGGGTACGGCCAGCCCGGACTCCGGGCCGAGGAAGGCCTGGTCCTGCATGCCGACCTCGTACTCGCCGGTGACGACCACGGGGGCCTCGAACACCGAGCCGACCCGGACCGGCTGGTGGCGCAGCACGTTGCCGCGCTCGTGGACCGCGGGACAGGAGGCGTCGAAGGCGGCCCGGCGAGGGTCGGTGACGGGCTCGCGGACCTCGTACTCCACGATGACGGCCTCGGCCGCACGCCTGGCGCGCTCGGGGTGGTCGGCGGCGACCAGCGCGACCGGCTCGCCCTGGTAGCGGACCTGGTCGACGGCGAGCACCGGCTGGTCCCTGTGGTCCAGCCCGTAGAACTTCTCGCCCGGCACGTCCTCGTGGGTGAGCACCGCGTACACGCCGGGCATGGCCAGCGCGGGGCCGACGTCGATCGAGCGGATCCACGCCGACGGGTGCGGGCTGCGCAGGGTGACCCCCCAGATCATGTCCGCCAGATACAGGTCGGAGGAGTAGGCGAACTCACCCGTGACCTTCAGCGTCCCGTCGGGACGCAGGACGCTCTCGCCGACGCCCAGGCTCTGCCGTGTTTCGATGCCGCTCACTCCGGTAGTACATCAGCCGGGGCCGGGGCCGGACATGGCAGACACGGGGGAAGGCGGGGCACGGTCGTTAGCGACTCTTATGGTTGTGCCCGGCCGCGTGCGCGTGGTCGGGGCGGCGTCTCACGGGTTCGTGGTCCTCAGCGGGCATCATCCGGCCGGGGGCCGTGGACGGCTCTGGTCTCTTCCGCCCGCCGAGGGAGAGGGCAGGAAAGAATGGGTCATGTGCCCCTCATGAATGCGCTTGCTAGAACACACATGTGTTTCTCCGGGCAGGAGACGCCGTTCTCAGACTGGAATCCGACGGATTTCCGAGGCGATTCGCGATGCGGAAGGGGAGGTGCGTGGCACACGCGGTGGATCCGCCGTCGTACGCGCGTGAAGGGGAGTCGTCCACCGATCATCCCTCCGTCCTGCCGGGCCGTCCCGTGACTTCTCTCCGGGCGGGTCGCGCTCCCGGCTTCCCCCGGGGCCTTCCCTCGCCTGAAGTGGACAGGGCCGCTCCGCCTTCGGGGAAGTCGGCTGACCGGTTTAGGACATTGACTTGATAGCGGATTAGTTCAATGTATTTCTTAGGGTAATGGCTGGTTTAAAAACGAGGGGGCCGAGAGACGCGGTCGGCGACGCGGAGGACGGCGACATGGGTTTCGTGAGCCGGCAATCCCGCGGACCGGCCGGCGGCGCGGAGGTGACGGCACGAATTTCGCGAGCCGATCGGCCTGCGAGCCGATCGGCCTGCGAGCCGATCGGCCGACCGGCCTGCGAGCCGACCGACCGACCGGCCGACCGGCCTGCGGGCCGGTCGGCGAGAGAAGACAGACGGAAAGGCGTGACCGATGAGAGGAGGCAGGCGGGTGCCGCCGGCCCTCTCGGTTCGAGCCGTGACCTGCAATGAAATCTATACAGATGTAATGGGATCTATATGTAGGCGTTGCCTTCGGCCGGGATCCTCCGTGAAGAGTGATGGTCTTTCGCGGAAGGGTTCTGGATCCCGGCCCGGCGGCCACCCACAGATCCCGTCTGGTGGAACGCGCAGGCCGGATGCCCGTACGCTCACGCCGATGCGGGCCGCACCGGTTCCTCCGGGTGGAGGGGCTTGCTGGCTGGAAGCTCTCCACGAGGGCGGGAGGGGTTCTTTCCGTTCCCGGTCTTTCCGGCGGGCTGAGCCGTCGGTCAGTCCGGGAAGCCCCAGCCCAGGTAGGCCTGGGCGGCACTCGTCTGCAAAGAATACTTGCCGGTGTCCTTCGGGGGGGCAGACGAATCAGCGCTCGCGGTCGTAGCATTGCCAGTGACGGCAAAAGCAGCCGTAAATAGCATGGCGAGGGCAGACAAGGCAAGACGTCGGCGCACGGGGAGACTCCTGTCGTAGGTTCTGCTGCTCAAATGATATCTTTCAAGGGGTAACGTGACTGGTCAAGACTTGGTGGGGCAGCGCATCAAAACCGTCCGTCGGCAACGCGGTTTTTCCCAAGCGCAGCTCGCCCATCCAGAACTGTCGGACAGTTACGTATCTCTCATCGAGAGTGGCAAGCGTACTCCGACCCCTGCGGTACTGGAGCTTCTGGCCGAAAAACTCGACTGTTCCCTTACGTATCTGATCAATGGTGTCACGGCCGAGCAGATGCAGGAGATCGAGCTCGCGCTCAGCTACGCGCGGCTGGCCATGGACAACGGCGAGGTCGTCGAGGCCCGCACCCGCTACGCCGAGCTCCTCGCCGACAGCGGCCTGGCGGGTCTGCCCCAGATGAGGCAGGACGCCGAGTACGGCCTGGCTCTCGCGACCGAGGCCTGCGGAGACCTGAACCAGGCGATCGCCCTGCTCAACGGGCTGCGCGAGAACGACGCGGCGGCCATGAGCCCCGAGCGTCACGTCGCGGTGGCCGTGGCGCTCTCACGCTGTTACCGCGAGAACGGAGACCTGGCCCGGGCGGTGCAGGTCCCCGAGGAGATTCTCACCGGCGCGGTCCGGCCGGTCTGGACCGACAGCCTGATGCGGCTGGGCAGTCAGCTCCTCGCCGCCTACTTCAACCGCGGCGACCTGCTCCGGGCCCGCCACTTCTCCGCTGAGATGATCGCCGCCGCCGAGCTCCTCGGCAGCCCGCAGGCGCTCACCCTGGCGCACTGGGGCGCCGCGATCGTCGCCGTCGAGAGCGGTCACGCCGACGAGGCGGTCACACATGTCGAGCGTGCCCTGGCCATCCAGTCCGAGTACGGCGATGCGCGCCGGCTGGCCCGGCTGCGCAGCGACTACGCCCAGGTCCTGCTGATCGTGCGGCCCATGGAGGCCGAGACCTGGCGCGACGTGCTGTTGAAGGTGGAGAAGGAACTGGCGGAGAGCTCCGCCAGCTCGATAGACAAGATGCGCTGCGCGATGAACCTCGTCCGGGCGGAGCTGCTGCTCGCCCGGCCCGAGCGGGCCGAGGAACACATGCGCTTCGTCTGCGACCTGCTCGACGGCATGCCGAAGTTCATGCAGGCGGAGGCCCGTCTGCTGCACGGCGAGACCCTCGCGGAGCTGGGCCTGCAGGAACAGGCCTCGCAGGAGCTGCTCGCCGGGGCGGAATGCCTGAAGCAGGTGCCGGAGACCCGCTCCAGCGCCCACGCCTGGCTGACCGCCGCCCGGGTCCTGGAGCGGATCGACGAACCGGACCGGAGCGTCGACGCCTACAAGCGGGCGCTGGCCTGCGTCGGGCTGTAGGCCGGGGCGGAAGGTCGGGACGGAAGGCCCGCGCCGAAGACAGATCGGACAGGGGGCGAGACCGCGTGGTCACCTGGGTAGCCTTGGGGTTGCCATGAAGACTTCCCCTGTCGCGGTCGCCCTCGCGCTTCTCGCCGCCCTCGTTCTCGGCACGGCCTTCGCCTCGCCGGCCCTCGCCCATGACCGGCTCAAGAGCAGCGACCCGGCCAAGGGCGCCAAGGTCGAAAGCCTGGAGGAGGTGAAGCTGACGTTCACCGCCTCGGTGCGCTTCCCGAACGTCGTCGTACGTTCCGGAGACGAGAACCACCAGGACGGCAAACCCGTCGTCGACGGCGCGGTGGTGACCCAGAAGGTCAAGGGAGATCTCCCCCCCGGTGACTACGTCATCGCCTACCGCGTCGTCTCCTCCGACGGCCACCCGATAGAGGGTGAGATTCCCTTCACCCTGCTCGGCTCCGCCTCCCCGTCGGAGTCGCCGTCACCGTCGCCGTCCGAGGCCGCCTCCGAGTCTCCGGCGGCCGCCGAAAGCCCGGTCACCGCGGAGACCTCGGCCGAGCGCACGCCGGTCGCCGCGCTCAGCCCGGCCGCCGTGCTCAGGGACGAGGGGCCCGAATCCTCGCAGGGCGTGCCCGGCTGGATGTGGATCATCGTCGGAGGCGTGACCGGCGTCGGTATCGGACTGTTCTTCAGCATGCGCAACAAGAAGCGGCCATGAGCGGGCCCGCGCGGGCCGCGCAGACGGCGCAGACGGCGCAGAGCGAGACGCCGGGGAACGCCCGGGCCGTGAAGCTCGCCCTGGCGGGTGCGGGGGCGGCCGCCGTCGCCCTGGTGATCGCCATGATCGCCGGAGGCGCCGCGACCCCGCGCATCATCCCCGGTCTGCCCGACCAGGGAGCCTTCACCCGCTGGGGGCTGCCGCTGGCGAAGCTGGCGATGGACGCGGCGGGCGTGCTCACCGTCGGCACGCTCCTGGCCGCCACGATCCTGCTCCCCAACGACAAGGGCCTGCTGGGCAAGCCCGCCCTCGGTTACGTCAAGGCCGCCTCCTGGATCGCCCTCGCCTGGGCCGGGGCCGCCGCCGCCACGATGGTGTTCAGCCTCTCCGAGGCGTTCGGGATGCCGGTGGCCGACGTGCTCGGCGGCAACGAGCTCACCAGCTTCGCCAGCCAGGTCTCCCAGGGCATCGCGCTGACCCTGGTCGTGCTCTTCTCGGTCGCGATCGCGCTCTTCGCCCGAGGGGCGATCACCGCCGGCGCGGCCGGCGGCCTGCTCATCCTCGCGCTGGTCACCCTGCTCCCGCCCGCGCTGACCGGTCACTCCGCCTCCTCACCCAACCACGACCTGGCCACCACCGGCGTCGCGGTCCACCTCGTCGTCCTCGCACTCTGGGTGGGCGGCCTCGGCGTGCTCTGCGCGCACGCGCTGCGCCGGCAGTCGCACCTGGAGATCGCCGCCGCCCGCTTCTCGACCCTGGCACTGTGGTGCTTCATCGGAGTGGGGCTGTCCGGCCTGTTCAGCGTCCTGGCCAGGCTCACCTCGGTCTCCGAGCTCCTCACCTCCGCCTACGGCCTGCTGCTGCTGGCCAAGACCGCCGCGTTCGCGCTGCTCGGCGCCGTCGGCTGGTGGCACCGCAGGCGGACCCTGCCGTTGCTCGCCGCGGGCGGCTCCGGCACCTTCATCCGCTTCGCCACCGGCGAGATCGTCGTCATGTTCGCGGCCATCGGGCTGGCCGTCGCGCTCTCCCGCACCGCGCCGCCCCCGGTGGTCCTGCCCGTCGACAGGGCCTTCGAGGTGCTCGGCTACACCATGCCGCCGGAGATCTCGCTGGCCAACCTGGTCTCGCTGTGGTGGTTCGACCTGTTCTCGGGCACGCTCATCGCCCTGCTGGCCGGTCTCTACCTCGCGGGTGTCGTGCGGCTCGCCCGGCGTGGCGACTCCTGGTCCAAGGGCCGTACGGCCGCCTGGTTCACCGGCGTGCTGATCCTGCTGATCGCCACCCAGAGCGGCGTCGCCCGCTACGCCAAGGTGCTGTTCAGCGCGCACATGGCCGAGCACATGACGCTGTCGATGATGGTGCCGATCTTCCTGGTGCTCGGTGCGCCCGTCACCCTGGCCCTGCGCGCCCTCAAGCCCGCCGCACGTAGGGGCGACCGAGGACCCCGCGAGTGGCTGACCACGATCCTGCACAGTAGGTTCGTCCGCTTCGTCACCCACCCGGCGATCGCTACCGCGATCTTCATCGTCTCCACCTACGCGCTCTACTTCACCCCGCTGTTCGCCGCCGCGATGGAGGAGCACCTCGGCCACATCGTGATGACCGTGCACTTCCTGCTCAGCGGTTCCCTGTTCTTCTGGGTGATCATCGGTGTCGATCCGGCTCCCTACCAGTTGCCGCACGTGGCCCGGCTCATCCTGCTGTTCGTGACCATGCCGTTCCACGCGTTCTTCGGCATCGCGCTGATGAGCATGACCACCGTGCTGGCCTCCGACTGGTACGACCAGCTCGGCCGGACATGGGGCGCCTCCGCGGTCGAGGATCAGCAGACCGGCGGCGCCATCGCCTGGGGGTTCGGCGAGATCCCGACGCTCATCGTGCTTCTCGCCCTGGCCTTCCAGTGGTGGCGCGCCGACGACCGCAGAGCCCGCCGAGCCGACCGCCGAGCCGACGCCGCCGCGGCCCGCACCGGCGGCAGCGGCGACGCCCAACTCGACGCCTACAACGAGTACCTGGCCAAACTCAACAAGCGCGACGGCGTTAAATAGCCGGACAGCCACGGCCTGCTATCTTCCAGCCCCGGTACGAAACATCTCCAGGTAGCCTGGTGTTTCAGGGGAGCTCGTGCTCACCGCAGCGGGCGCAGCGCTTCGTCATCGCGCGCCACGCCCAGCCACATATCCGGTCGGGGGGCCGGTGGCTGCAATGTGCATCAGGAAGGTTAAGCAGTGTCCGAGGAACTGCGCATACGTGAGGGCCGGAGCCGGAGGCTGGCCCAGGCCCTGGAGGGGTATCTCACCGAATGGTCCGAGCACACCGGGATCACCGTCGAGATCTGGGCGCTGCCCACCGGCGACGTTCCGGCCGGGATCACCAGGGCGGTGATGTCCTCGCTCGCGGAGGCGCTCACCAATGTCGAGCGGCACAGCGGCGCGCATGTCGTGGCCGTCGCCGTCACCCTCGGCCGCAGCGGTCTGCGCATGACGGTGAGTGACAACGGCATCGGCTTCTTCGGCCAGGCCGAGGGCCGGGGCATCACCGCCATGCACGCCCACTTCGACCAGGTCGGCGGCGCGCTCAGCGTCAACGGCGTTCCCGGCGCGGGAACCACGGTCACCGGAGTGGTGCCCCGCCAGGACTAGCGGTACGGCGGCGGAGCGCGTCCCGGAACCGCCGGGGTCCCGCGAGGAGGTGGCTCGCAAGGAGGGGTCCCGCAGGGAGGGCTTCCGCGAGGAGGGGTCTCGCGAGAAGGGGACCCATAGGGAGGGGTCTCGCGAGAAGGGGACCCATAGGGAGGGGTCTCGCGAGAAGGGGACCCATAGGGAGGGGTCTCGCGAGAAGGGGACCCATAGGGAGGGGTCTCGCGAGAAGGGGACCCGCCGGGATTCCGCGTCCGGCCTTCGGGTGGGGGCGCGACCCCTGAGCGAAGGGGTCAGGGAAGTGTCAGGATCTCGTGGCCGGTCTCGGTCACCAGGATGGTGTGCTCGAACTGGGCGGTCCGCTTGCGATCCTTGGTGACGGCGGTCCAGCCGTCGGGCCAGACGTCGTAGTCGATGGTGCCGAGCGTCAGCATGGGCTCGATGGTGAACGTCATGCCCGGCTCCAGTGTGACCGTCAGCGACGGGTCGTCGTAGTGAGGGACGATCAGGCCCGAGTGGAACGTGGTGCCGATGCCGTGGCCGGTGAAGTCACGGACCACGCCGTAGCCGAACCGCTTGGCATAGGCCTCGATCACGCGGCCGGCCACGTTGAGCTGCCGGCCGGGGGCGATGGCCTTGATGGCCCGGTTGGTGGCCTCGCGGGTGCGCTCGACCAGCAGTCGCGACTCCTCGTCGACGTCGCCGACCAGGAAGGTGGCGTCGGTGTCGCCGTGCACGCCCCCGATGAAGGCGGTGATGTCGATGTTGACGATGTCGCCGTCGCGCAGCACGGTGTCGTCAGGGATGCCGTGGCAGATCACCTCGTTGATCGAGGTGCACAGCGACTTGGGATATCCCCGGTAGCCGAGCGTGCTGGGATACGCTCCCCGCTCGCAGAGGAAGTCGTGGCCGATCCGGTCGAGCTCGTCGGTGGTGACGCCGGGCGCCACGTGCCTGCCGACCTCTTCGAGCGCCTGGGCCGCCAGCTTGCCCGCGACCCGCATCCGCTCGATGATCTCGGGGGTCTTGACGTCGGCCTCTCCGGTCTTCGGGGATTTCCTCCCGACATACTCCGGCCGCTGGATGTGAGAGGGAACCTTGCGGATGGGAGAGATCCGCCCGGGCTGGAGCAGTGTCGTCATGGTCCCACAGTCTAGTTGCGCTTCCCACCGGGCAGGATTGCGGCATGAGTGACCAATGGTGGTTCTGCCTGAAGCACATGGCCGTCGAACCCGACGAGGGTTGCCCGAACAAGGACCGGATGGGGCCGTATCCGACGCGCGAGGCCGCGGCCAACGCGCTGAAGACCGCGGCCGATCGGAACGAGGACTGGAAGAAGGACGATCAGGCCTGGGAGGACGACGACTGAGGCCGAACGGGCGAAGGCCCCGCACCGAACCCGGAGACCCTCCCTCACCCGACCTCCGTGATCGGTGTGCCTAGTGCTCCGTTCCTCAAAGAGTGCTCCGTTCCTCAAAGGAGGGCACGACGCGCGGCCGAAAACCTGAGGCTGTCAGGGCGGCCTGTCCGGCCTCCTGGGCCGGTGTGGATCCGTGCTTCCGATGAGGAACGTCGCACCTAGTCGGCGACCTGTGGGCCGCTGACCCGCTCCAGCAGCCTGGCCAGGCGGTCACGCAGGCCGAGGCGCCGCTCGACCTCGCCCGCGGCCATGCTCACCAGGTGCTGTGCCCCGTCGAAGGAGAAGGGGGCCCGTTCCGGGATCGTCAGCGCGTCGTGGGCCAGGCCAGCCAGTTCCGTGTCACCGCCGTCCAGGGCCAGGATCGTCGTACCGGTCCTGCGGGCGTCGCTTACCCGCTCCAGCAGCGCCTCGGGGGCGCGCTCCTCGGCCACCACGAACAGGGTCTCGCCCCGTCCGGCCTGCCGGATCCGTTCCAGCCCGACCCGCAGGTGCGCGGGCGCGCCGGGGGTGGGCGCCCAGCGGACCAGTGTCGGGGCGAGCTGGGGCAGCCCGGAGAGCCTGGCCTCGTCGCTCAGATGCGCGGTCAGGTGCCAGGGCTCCTCCTCGGGCGTGCCGACCACCAGCAGCCCGCCGACCGAGCGTGTCGCGCGCAGGGCGAGGCCGAGCTCGCGGGTCCGCTCGACCCAGCCCGTCGAAGCCAGGATCTCGCGCAGCAGTGTCACCGACCCAGCGTCCATGCGGACCATCGTGCCCCAGATACCCTGCGATGATCCCGGGAATGCGCCCCTGAGAGGATTCCGGGCAGACGATATGGTCGATGGAGTCCGATCCTGAGGGGTCGGGGACGATGAGGAGCGGTGAGTGAGCACTGATATTCCAGACGTGAGCGGAATCTCGATCGGGATCCTGGGCGGGACCGGTGACCAGGGCAAGGGGTTGGCGCGGCGGTTCGCCCTCGCCGGGCACAGCGTGCTGATCGGCTCACGCAGCGCCGAGCGGGCTCAGCAGGCGGCGGCGAGCATCGGCGGATCGGTACGCGGCGCCGACAACCCGACCGTGGCGGCCGAGGCCGACGTGGTGATCGTGGCCATTCCCTGGGACGGGCACCGTTCCACGCTGGAGTCTCTCCGTGCCGAGCTGGCCGGAAAGGTCGTCATCGACTGCGTCAACCCGCTCGGCTTCGACAAGCAGGGCGCCTACGCGCTCGCGGTCGAGGAGGGTAGCGCCGCCCAGCAGGCGGCCGCGGTCCTGCCCGACAGCCGGGTGGTCGCCGCCTTCCACCATGTCTCCGCCGTCCTGCTGCTGGACCCCGAGGTCGACAAGATCGACCTGGATGTGCTCGTACTGGGCGACGACCGTGCGGCCACCGACACCGTCCAGGCGCTGGCGAGCCGCATCTCCGGCATGCGCGGCGTGTACGGCGGTCGCCTGCGCAACGCCCACCAGGTCGAGGCGATGACCGCCAACTTCATCTCGATCAACCGCCGCTACAAGGCCCACGCCGGCCTGCGCGTCACCGACATCTAGCGCGACGGCCGGTCATCTGACGATTTCGGCTGCTCCGTAAGTCTGCGGCACCGGGGTTGAGGGAAAGCCACCTGGCGCCGGTCGTGATCGGCGCTCCCGGTGTGCGCGGGCGAGGTGGCCTCCGTCGGATCCAGCCGGCATCCTCGGCGATCCCGACGGTGTCGGTCCTGATGGTGTCGGTCCTGTTGGTGTTGATCCTGTTGCGGGCGCCGGTCTTGGCGATGGCGCTCGTCAGGTGGTCGCGCACGCGTGGCCGAGAGCCAGAGGCCGTCGAGGTGGCCTAACCGGCGTCCCGGGTCGGGGGATTCGTGCTTTTGATGACGAACATCGCACCAACCGGATCTGACAAACAGTCGGTTAACCGGACATTCTTGTCTTATGGCCGATTTTCATCCAGAAACCCGTACCGTCCACCTCCCTCAACCGCCGCTGAACGGCAGCCGCCCCATCGCGGTGCCGCTCTACCAGACCTCAGGCTTCGTCTTCGACGACCCGGCCGTCTTCGCCGACGGGATGGGCCGCCCGGACGGGGCCTTCGTCTACGGGCGCCTGTCGAACCCGACGGTCCGCTCCTTGGAGGAGGCCGTCGCCGGCCTGGAGGGCGGTGTCGGCGCCGTGGCCACCGGTTCCGGGATGGGGGCCATCAACTCCGTGCTGTTCGCGCTGCTGGAGCCCGGTGATCACCTGATCGCGCAGCAGGCGCTCTACGGCGGCACCGCCTCGATGATCAACGATCTGGAGCGGCGCTTCCGGATCTCGGTCTCCTACGTCCCCGAGGACGATCCGGCGGCGCTGCGCGCGGCGGTGCGGCCGGAGACGAAGCTCGTCTACCTGGAGACCATCGCCAACCCGGTGACCCAGGTCGCCGACCTGCCGGGCATGTGCGCCGCGGCACGCGAGGCCGGACTCGTCTCCGTGGTCGACAACACCTTCGCCTCACCGATCCTGTGCCGGCCGCTGGAGCACGGGGCCGACATCGTGGTGCACTCCACGACCAAGTATCTGAGCGGTCACACCGACGTGCTCGGCGGGATCGCCGTCTTCGCCTCCGACGAGCTGTACCGCGAGGTGTGGGCCTTCAACGTCAAGCTGGGCGCCACTGCGGACCCGTTCGCCGCCTGGCTCACCCTGCGCGGCATCCAGACACTGCCGCTACGGATGGAGCGGCACTGCTTCAACACCCGCGAGCTGGCCACCCGCCTGAACGACCACCCCGCGGTCTCCGTCGTGCACTGGCCGGGCCTGCCCTCGCACCCCTCGTACGCGCTGGCGGCCAAGCTGCTGCCCGACTTCGGAGGCGTCTTCTCCTTCGACCTGACCGGAGGCCGGGCGGCGGGCGAGCGGTTCATGAGCTCGGTGCGGCTGGCCCTGCTGGCCCCGTCCCTCGGCGGTGTCGAGACGCTCGTCCTGCACCCCGCGACCACCTCCCACCGCTCCCTGACGGCCGAGGAGCTCGCCCGGCACGGAGTCGGCGAGGGCACCGTACGGGTGGCGGTCGGCATCGAGCACATCGAGGACCTGTGGGCCGACTTCGAGCAGGCGCTCTTCTGACGATGTCCATGGCGTCTCCTAGACTGCGGCAACGGGGCCGCCGGGAGGGCAGGGGCGGCCACTTTCCGAGCCGCTTTCTGGGAAGGGGGCGCGCGTGAGCGTGTCGATCGGGGACGTGGAACGGGCCGCCGAGCGCATCGCGGGGTACGTCCGGCGCACACCGGTGGTCGAGATGTCGCCGGGGTTGTTCTTCAAGCTGGAGGGGCTGCAGCACTCGGGGTCGTTCAAGGCGCGAGGAGGTTTCAACCGGGCCCTGTCCAGCGGAGAGATCCCCGAGGCCGGGCTGATCGCGGCGAGCGGGGGCAACCACGGCCTGGCGGTGGCGTATGTGGCGCGGAGTCTCGGCGTCCAGGCGGAGATCTTCGTGCCGACGGTGTCCAGCCCGGTGAAGGTGGCCGGTCTGCGCGCGCTGGGCGCGCGGGTGACCCAGATCGGTGCCGTCTACGCCGACGCCTACGAGGCGTCCGTCAAGCGCGCGGCCGAGACCGGTGCCCTGGACGTGCACGCCTACGACCAGGTGGAGGTGGTCGCGGGGCAGGGCACGGTCGGCCTGGAGATCCTGGAGCAGACCGGGGGAGTCGACACGGTCCTCGTCGCGGTCGGCGGCGGCGGGCTCGTCGCCGGGATCACCGTCGCCCTCGACGGCCGGGCTCGCGTGGTCGCCGTCGAGCCCGAGCTCATCCCGACCCTGCACCGGGCGCTGGAGGCCGGTGAGCCGGTCGGGGTCGAGGTCACCGGGGTGGGGGCCGACGCCCTGGGCGCGAGCCGGGCGGGCGAGATCGCCTGTGAGATCACGGGCGCGGCGGGGGTACGGAGCCTTCTGGTCTCCGAGGAGGCGATCGTCGAGGCGCGGCGCGAGATGTGGCGGAACCACCGGATCGCCGCCGAGCACGCCGGCGCCGCCGCGTACGCGGCCCTGCTGTCCGGCGTCTACACCCCGGCTCCCGGGGAGCGGGTGGCCGTGGTCGTATGCGGTGCCAACACCGACCCCGCCACGCTCGCCTGACCTCGCCACGCCTGCCTGACCTCGCCACGCCGCACCCGAAACGCCCCGGCGCCGTCAGGGTTTCCCGGAGCGCCGGAGCGGCGAGGTCCGTCAGCGGTAGCTGTGCTCGGCGGAGGGGAAGGCGCCGGTCGCCACCTCGTCGGCGAAGCTGCGCACGGCCCTGTCCATCTCGTGGGCCAGGTCGAAGTACTTCTTGACGAACTTGGCCGGGCTGGCGGTCAGGCCCATCAGGTCCTGCCAGACGAGGACCTGCGCGTCGGTGCCGGGCCCGGCACCGATGCCGATCGTCGGGATCGACAGGGACGAGGTGACCCGCTCGGCCAGCTCGGCGGGAACGCACTCCAGGACCACGGCGAATGCTCCGGCGTACTCCAGGTCCTTGGCGTCGGCCATCAGCTCGTCACCCGACTGGCCGCGGCCCTGTACCCGGTAGCCGCCGAACGCGTTGACCGACTGGGGGGTCAGGCCCAGGTGGGCCATCACCGGGATGCCCGCCGAGACCAGCGCCTCGACCTGGGGGAGCACCCTCCGCCCGCCCTCAAGCTTGATCGCGTGGGCGCCGGCCTCCTTCATGAACCGGGCGGCCGTCTCCAGGGCCTGCTGGGGAGAGGCCTGGTAGGAGCCGAACGGCAGGTCGGCCACGACCATCGCGCGGGAGGAGCCACGCACCACGGCCGCGGTCAGCGGCATGAGATCGTCCACCGATACGGGCAGCGTCGAGTCGTAGCCGTACACGACCATGGCCGCCGAGTCGCCGACGAGCAGCACGGGGATGCCGGCCTCGTCGAAGACCCTGGCGGTCATCGCGTCGTAGGCGGTGACCATCGGCCACCGCTCGCCGCGCTCCTTGGCGGCGGCGACGTCGCGCACGGTGATCCTTCGGCCGGCCTGGCCGCCGTAGAGAGAGGTCGGCAGGCTGTTGGCGGAAGAGGACATGGGACCTCCAGTGAAGTCTCGAGGCGCCCCTGATGGCGTCCCCGGACGGTTCCGATGATTGCACGCGTTCGGCAGGTTCAACAGACCCGACCGGTTTGGTAATCCGACGGTGGGGGTGTGGGTGGCGTACGGCACACCCTCCGAGGTAAATCCGGTGGCGGAAGTGTCGGGGGGGTACGGCACAATGCTGACGGAGGTAAGTAATCACAATGGCTGTAGAACCTTACCGCCGCCTGTTGGCACTCCCAGGTGTGCGGTCGTTGCTGCTGGTGGGGCTGCTCGCCCGCATTCCCTCGACCGCGGTCGCCATCACGCTGACGATGCACGTCGTCGACCCCGGCGGACTCGGCCTCGGCTTCGGCGCAGCCGGTCTGGTGACCATGGCGAGCACCGTGGGCATGGCCGTCGGCTCACCCCTGGCGGGCAGGTTCGTCGACAGGCACGGCCTGCGCCCGGTGCTGGCGGTGACCACGCTCGCCCAGCTCGTCTTCTGGTCCGTCGCGTGGGCGCTGCCGTTCCCGGTACTGCTCGCGGCCGCGGTGCCCGCGGGCCTTCTCGCTCTCCCGGTGTTCAGCGTGATCAGGCAGTGCCTTACCGCGCTGGTCCCGGTCGAGCAGCGCAGAATGGGTTTCTCCCTCGACTCCATGATCGTGGAGCTCTCCTACATGGCCGGCCCCGCCCTGGCGATCGCGGGGGTGACCACCCTCGGCAGCATCGCCACCATGGGCATCGTCGCGGCAGGTCTGGTCGTCTCGGGGATGATGCTGATCGTGCTGAACCCGCCCGTCCGCTCGGCCGAGGAGCTCCGTGAACCGGTGCGGAGGGTCGCGCGCCGCCAGTGGCTCACCCCGGGCATGTTCGGACTGCTCGGCACCGTCGTCGCGGCGACCTTCGTGCTGGCCGCCACGGAGCTGTCCATGGTGGCGACGATGCAGCGGAGCGGCGACACCGCGTGGATCGGGCTGGCGATCGCCCTGTGGTGCGCCTACTCGCTGGCCGGTGGCTTCGTGTACGGAATGCTGCCTCGCGGACGCTCGCCGCTGGTCCTGATCGGAGCCATGGGGGTGCTCACCATCCCCGTCGGGCTGGTCGGCGGCGACTGGCACTGGTTGGTCCTGGCCCTGCTGCCGGCGGGCGTGCTGTGCGCTCCCGGCCTGTCCTCCTCGATCGACACCGTGAGCCGGTGGGTTCCCGCGGAGGCCCGCGGCGAGGCGATGGGACTGCACGGTACGGCGCTGCTGATCGGCGGCGCCTCCGCGGCGCCCATCGCGGGTGTGATCATCGACGGCCCCGGTCCCGGCTGGGCCTTCGCCGCCGCCGGGCTGGTCTGCGTGCTGATGGTCGGAGCCGCCGCGCCGTTCTGGCGGCGCACCGAGACCTCGATCAAGGAGCCGCTCCCGGTCGCGGCCTGAACCACTGCTCTGGGCCTCTGCTCCGGCCCGGCTCCGGCCCGGATCGCGCCCGGCCAGATCAGGATCCGGTCCCGGCCAGGATCCGGTCCCGGTCCGGACACGGCATTCTGCCCTGGCGGTTCGTGGCCGAATGTCAGTGCATGTCCTGATAGATACGAAACGCTACGGTTGCGTATCGAAAAAACCGGCGCTACGGTGATATTTCGAAACTTAGGCGTATCGAAAACGGGGTCCCCCAATGGAACAACAGCTCGGTCATCCGAGACGGTGGCAGATCCTGGGAGTGCTGGTCTTCAGCCTCCTGGCGGTCGTGCTCGACAACACCATCCTCAACGTCGCGCTGAAGACGATCGCCGACCCGGTGGAAGGCCTGGGAGCCAGCCAGAGCCAGCTGGAATGGGCGATCAACTCCTACACGCTCGTCTTCGCGGGCCTGCTGTTCACCTTCGGGGTGATCGGCGACCGTACCGGCCGCAAGCGCATGCTCATGGTGGGTATGGTCCTGTTCGGCCTGGCCTCGCTGGCCAGCGCCTACGCCCAGGACCCCATGCAGCTGATCGTCGCCCGGGCGTTCATGGGCATCGGCGGCGCCGCGATCATGCCGGCCACGCTGGCCATCATCTCCAATGTCTTCCCCCCGCAGGAGCGCGGCAAGGCGATCGGCGTCTGGGCCGGCGGCGTGGGCCTGGCCGTGGCGATCGGGCCGATCACCGGCGGCCTGCTCATCGAGCACTTCTGGTGGGGGTCGGTCTTCCTGATCAACCTGCCGATCGTGCTGGTCAGCATGGTGCTCATCAGCCTGGTCGTGCCCGAGTCGCGTGACCCGCACCCGTCCAAGCTCGACCCGGTCGGCGTGATCCTCTCCATCGTCGGTCTCGTCGCCGTCACCTACGGCATCATCCGGGGCGGCGAGCTGGCCACGATCGCCAGCGCCGAGGTGCTCGTCCCGACGATCCTCGGCGTCGTCGTGCTCGGCGTCTTCGTCTGGTACGAGCGCCGCATCGACCACCCGGCCTTCGACGTCCGCTACTTCCGCGACCCGCGCTTCGCCACCGCGGTCGGCATGGTCGGCATCGTGTTCTTCGCGATGATGGGCGCGATGTTCTTCCTGGTCTTCTACCTGCAGATCGTGCTGGGCTTCAGCGCGCTGCAGGCGGGCGCCCTGATGATCCCCTTCGCCGCCGCTCAGCTGATCTTCGCCCCGCTCAGCCAGCAGATGGCCGCGCGCTTCGGCGGCAGGCTGACCGCCACCGTCAGCATGGTCATCGTGGCCGGCGCGCTGGCCTCCTACTCGCTGATGGACCAGCACACCCCGATCCTCGTGCTGGAGATCGTGTTTTTCGTCCAGGGCGCGGCGATGGCCAACATCATGCCCCCGGCGACGACCGCGATCATGGAGGCGCTTCCCAGGGAGAAGGCGGGTGTCGGTTCGGCCATGAGCAACACCGTCCGCCAGGTGGCCGGCGCGCTCGGGGTCGCGCTTCTCGGCTCGCTGCTCTCGGCCACCTACCGCGACCAGATCGCCCCCGCGCTGACCGGTCTGCCCGAGCAGCTCAGGCACGTCGCCGGGGAGTCGCTGACCGGAACGCTCGGCGTGGCCCAGGGCCTCGGCGAGCGAGGTGCGGCGCTGATCGAACCGGCGAAGCTCGCCTTCGTCGAGGGCATGCACATCACCGCCCTCGTCTCCGCGGCCATCGCGCTGGTGGGAGCCCTGGTGGTGCTCAGGTGGCTGCCCGGCACGTCCTCCGCGACCCCCGCCCCGCAGGGTATCGATCGCGACAAGGAACCGGCAGTAGTGTAGGTGTGCGATGACGACCACCGACGAGACCCAGATGGCCGAGGTCCAGCCGGCCCCGGCTCAGACGACCCGCCCCGCGGGCCGTCCCCGCAGCGCCAGGGCGGAGAAGGCCATCATCGACGCGACCCTGGATCTGATCGGGGAGAGCATCGGCCTCTCCGAACTGTCGATCGAGGGCATCGCAGCTCGCGCGGGGGTCGGCAAGACCACCATCTACCGACGCTGGTCCAACAAGGAGGACCTGCTCGTCGACGCGCTGGCGACCCTCAAGAGGCCGTTTCCCGCACCGGAGGGCGTCTCGGTCCGTGAGGATCTGATCACCTACATGCGAGTCTTCCAGCGCGACGCGTGCGACGCGCGCAGCCGCTGCGTGATGAACATCGCGATGAACGAGGCCGAGCGGCACCCGCGTCTGGTGGAGCGCATCCGCCAGGCGACTATCGAGCCGCGCAGGGCGGCGATCGCCGCCCTGCTGCGGCGCGGCATCGCCACCGGCGAACTCCGGGCCGACCTCGACGTTCGCATCGCGATGGCGACCCTGGTCGGCACCGTCATGTGGTACATCCGCACCGAGGGCGAGGGCGGCGAACTCTCCCCCGACCTGACCGAACAGATCGTCGACCACCTCCTGGCAGGCCTCGGCCCCGGCTGAAACTCCTCTGCGTCCACGAGGGGGCTCTCTGTGACCCTGAGATCCGTCGCTCTCTCAACGGGGCCGCGATCGAGAGATCGCAGCTGTTCTGGTCCGATGACGCCGGACATGCCTCCTCACCTCGGCCCCGGAACCCCGGAAAATTCTCGATCTAACCCGTTTTACTCTCGTGGCGAGCGTGACCACATTGGCCTATCGCACCTGACCCGCGACCCGGCGCCGCGATGTGAACCTCAGCGCGAACCGATAGGAATCCCCAGCTTGCCGACCCTACGAGTGTCGTGGTGAGGCCCCCCGTACGCGGTGCACCGGGAGCCTCGCGCGTGCTCGTCAGTGGTCGAACTCGCCGAGCTTGACGCCGCCGACGAAGGCGTCCCATTCGGACTGGGTGAAGAACAGTTTGGGGCCTTCGGGATTCTTGGAGTCGCGGATCACGTGCAGGGGGCCGAGATCCGCCTTGTGGTCCGTGCCGGAGACGTCCACGACGGCCACCTCGACGCAGTCACTGCCGCTGGAACCACTAAGAGAGGATTTGTGCCAGGTCGCGCCGGTCAGGTCTGCTGCCATTCCTTTACCACCTTCGCTAAGAGGTCAACGCTGGTCCGCACGGGCAGGGCTTCCGAGCGGATCGCTTCGTAACGTTTGCAGATCGCCGTTACGTCCCGCGGGTGGTCTGTGACGTGTCCTGCGGCGGCGGATTCCACGAATACACTATCCGGGCTGCCCTCGGCACTGGCAATGAGGAATCCTCCTTCCAAGCCCACAATCGCTCTACTGGGGCCATCCAGTCCTCTGGGGACGACTTGTACAGAGATGTGATTATTCTCTGTCGCGGTGATCAGTGCAGCGATTTGGTCGCGCATGACCTCTGGCCCGCCTATACGGAGGTGTAGAGCCTCTTCGCCGATCACCGCCCAGAGCAGTAACGGATTTTCTCTCCTCAGTACCTTCTGGCGGTCCAAACGTCCGGTGACGAGTTCCTCGACCCGCTCGGCGGTTACCCCCGGCTCGGCGCTGAGGATCGCGCGGGCGTAGTCGGCGGTCTGCAGCAGTCCGGGAACCAGAAGCGGCTGCCAGGTCCGTAATGCATGGGCATGGAGTTCGATCTCCAACCAGGGTTGGAATTGCGTGGAGTAGGCGGTATTGGCCAGCAGCGGCCAGATCCGCATGAGCAGTCCGCCACTGTTGAGCCTCTCGTCGCAACGTCTGGTGAAGTCGCGGGACGGGTTGCGTTTCCCGGTCTCCACCATGCTGACCAGCGCGGTCGAGTAGGAGATCTCCTGGGCGAGCTGTTCCTGTGTCAGCTCGGCCTGCTCGCGCAGGCGGCGTAGCTCCATGGCGAAGAAGGCGAGTGGGCTGGACGCGCTGTCGAGCTCACGCGAAGGGGGCATCGCGGACTCCTGTCTCCCGCTGTCTGCTGTAGTTGAATCACTACTCAAAGTAGTTGTCGGTCGCCCCGACCGGAAGCTTCCCTCGGAACTCATTGAATTGACTTCCGATTTGTCTGCTAACTGTTTTCGCTGTTTTCTTCACACTCTCGGTTGTAGGGAAGTCGGGGTAACATGTTGAGGCTTTGTTATCCCAGCGTCTCTATCCGAGGAGACCAGGCGAAATGGTGGAGTTTGTCGGCATTGATCCGGCGGGGGCGCGACGCCTGATCACCGCCATGGGCGATGCCGCGCAACGGGGCCGGGTGTTGAGACCCTCGCTGGCCGCCTCCATCGCCGAAGCGGGCATCAACTGGCCGGCAGGTCCCGGTGCGGAGGTACTGGACAACGTCGGACGGTTTCTCGACGAGGCGCAGCGGGACCTGACCTGGCGGACCCAGACGATCGAGCGCGTCGAGGACACAGCACCGAAAAGCGGCCTCAAAACTGCCGAATTCGCTTTCGGTGACGCCACCACGTCCCAGCAAGCCGGGGCACTCGCCGGAAAACAGACCCTGGCGGCATGGCACGACTATCTGAAGGATCCCAGCGTTCAGAACTGGGCGATGGTCCAGGCGGCGCTCCGGGAGGGGCAGGGCAAGACCATCGACGCCGCCTACTCGACGGGGCTGCTGACAACGCTTGGCAGCGCCACCTTCGGAGCGATCTTCGCCGCCGTGAGCTCGCGGAACCAGAACGACCCGCGCGGTTACAGCCCCGGGAACCTGAAGAAGGCGGGCAAGGATCTGAAACCGCTGGCCGAGGCGTTCGCCTCGGCGGATGCGGCAGGTACCCTTCCCCGAGGTCTGCGCGACCACGCCCTGGGTGGCCTCCCCGTAGGCGACATGGCGGCACTGCTCGGCCTGGCCCGACAGTCGCGCGAGTTCGTCCTCGCGGCCGGCGCCAAGCTGCTCCAGTACAGCGGCTCACGCGTGTCGGGAAAGGATTGGAACATCTACTGGCTGGCCAAGGCGCTGAGCCAGGATGTGGGAGCGACCCAGCGATTTCTGGTCTCAGCTGAGAACGCGACGTTGCTGTTACGGCCCGAGGTGGTCAACGGTCTCGAAGGCACGGACTTCGAGCAACTACTCGCCACCGCTCTGGACGGGGCACTGGCTCCGGGGGCGGGAGACACGACCCTCCGCCGTGACTCCTGGCTCAACATCATCGATCTCTACAGCAGGAGGAACTTCTGGCCTGCGCTGTCCGCCCCGTCTCCGGTCGGCCAGATACTCGCCACACACATCTCACAGTACTTTCCCGAACTTATCGCGGTCTGGAATCAAGAAGATGATGTTGTAGATGCCGCTGCAGGTAAAGAGTGGAAAGGTGTTGACTCTGGAAGAATCGCCAGTTTTTTTGGAGGGTTATTGCAGAGTCCTGGAGCGCTGGTGCCGCTTAAGAACGGCTACGGTAAGTTTCTATGGAGCCTTGACCTGGGTAAAGAGCATCCTTTTGGTGATGCCTCGACGGAGGGTGCTCGACAGGAACAGCGTGATCGCTTCTATAGAAAAGCGGTGACATCGGGGGCCTTAGCGTCGATGTTGTTCAGTGGACTACACGCGGCTGATCTTTCCGCAGATGAAACCGATAAGATCATTACAGAGCTTCTGGTGCTTCCGCTGGATATTCTCACTGCAGGGGTCGGTGGTAAATTCATTAATGGCGTAGTACGTGATACATCATTCGGCAAGGCGCTCGATATAACTCAGAAGAATCCTTTGAAAGATTTCATCGAGGACTTCTTCGACGATACGAGAGCGGGGGATGCCTCGGACTTTTTCGACGCCCTCGTTGACGCTCAAGTATCCGCTTTCAATGTTTCTCGCCAATTCCATGGGAATCCGGCTATCGGCGATTCCGACCTAGGTCAGCTCAGGGCAGTGTTCTCTGGTCAGTTGACCCCGGTCTTGAAGTCCGCGCTCAAAGCACGTGGGGGGTAGTGATAATGGAGCCGACTGAGTTGATGCGCCAGGCTGAGGCGAAGGAAATGCTGGCTGACAGGTTTGATGGCTATATGAAGAATCTTGAAATGCTTCTTGATCGCATCAAGACCAGTTCGGTTGGTGACGGTCGGATTTGGGCGGGCCCTGCTGCTCAACGTTTTGACGATGACCTTGTTCGAAAGCGGTCAGAGATCGCTCGCCTCACCGATCAATGTCAGAGTGCCGCACGCAATCTACGGCAGAACGCGTTACAGCTCCGGGAGCGGGCTCACCTATTGAAGACCTCGCTCTAATGGGCTGGGCGCTGATAAGCAGTCGGTCTTTCCGATGATTTCTATATTAGGCTTGGAGGCTTGTACGAGAACAATAAGGGTGATTCCTGGATCGTTCTTTCGAAGTATTCCCACGCTTCGGCCGGGCTGTGCCCAGCTGGAATTTCGATCTATTTCGTAGCCGATCTCTTTTATCTTGTCACGTAAAGGTCGTCCAAACAGGTCGGCTCGCTCGGCAGGTGTGGACTGAATGTCTTCGCCGAAATCGCCGCTGATTTGATACAGGCGAAGCGCGGTATCGCTCTTTGAGCAGTTTGAGAAATCATCGTTCCCCTTGCCGGTCCTGTCGACCGTTTTCTTGTTTGTCGTCGGATAGAAGGGTTCGAGCTTCTTCATGTCCTGGGCCAGCACCTGGGCGGCCTCGTCGAGGGTGGGGCTGCTGTTTGTGCAGCCGGCCACCAGTAGAAGTAACAGAACGCATCCCGCGACATGACGCACCCTGTCGACTGTACTGATCATTCTCCTGGCAGGGGAGTGTGATACCCAGAAACGTTCCCAGACCTCGTCAGCTCTTCTCGCGCCAGCGGTTGGTGATGGGCAGGCGGCGGTCGCGGCCGAAGTTCTTGGGGGTGATCTTGGGGCCCGGGGGATACTGGCGGCGCTTGTACTCGGCCAGGTCGACCAGGCGGATCACCCGGGCGACCAGTGCGGGATCGTGTCCGGCGGCGATCAGCTCGGCCGAGCCCATGTCCTTCTCGACGTAGTCGTCCAGCAGCCGGTCCAGGACCTCGTACTCGGGAAGGGAGTCGGTGTCGCGCTGGTCGGGGCGGAGTTCCGCGCTGGGTTCCTTCTCGATCGAGTTCTCCGGGATCGGCGGCACCGCGAACCCGTGCAGGAACTCGCCCGAGCGGCCCGCCTGGGCGTTGCGCCAGCGCGACAGCTCCCAGACCAGGGTCTTGAGCACGTCCTTGATGGGCGCGAAGCCGCCCGCGGAGTCGCCGTAGAGGGTGGAGTAGCCGGTGGCCAGTTCGCTCTTGTTGCCGGTGGTGAGGACGAGATGGCCGTGCTGGTTGGACAGGCTCATCAGGAGCATGCCGCGCACCCGGGCCTGGAGGTTCTCCGCGGCCAGGCCGGAGAGCTCGATCTCCTTCTCGAAGCCGCTGACGATGTCGGCGATCGGCACGGTCCTGGCGTTGATCCCCTGCCGGTCGACCAGCTCCTGAGCATCGCTCAGCGAGTGGTCGGAGGAGTAGCGGGAGGGCATCAGCACCGCGTGCACCCGGTCGGGTCCGAGGGCGTCGGAGGCGATCGTGGCGGTCAGCGCAGAGTCGATGCCGCCGGACAGGCCCAGGATGACCGACCCGAAGCCGTTCTTGGCGACGTAGTCACGGACCGCGAGGACCAGCGCCGAGTAGATCTCGGCGGTGTCGTCGAGGTGCTCGGAGATCGTGGGGGGCTCCGGCTCGTACGGCTCCAGGGGGCGAAGCGACAGCTCCAGACGCTCCACCGTGATCACGCTGTTGTCTCCGGCGTCCACCTGGAACTCCCCGAGCCCCCCGTATCTGGCCTCGGGCAGCTCCAGGTCGGTGACCAGCAGCTCCTCGGAGAAGCGCGCCGCGCGCGCGATGAGCTCGCCGGAGGCGGAGACGATGAGCGAGTCACCGTCGAAGACCAGCTCGTCCTGGCCGCCGACCTGGTTGACGTAGGCGAGGGCGCAACCGGCCTCGCGGGCGCGCCTGGCCACCAGCGCCAGCCGCACGTCGTCCTTCTCCTTCTCGTACGGCGAGGCGTTCGGCACCACCAGCAGCCCGGCCCCGGCCTCGGCCGCCACCGCGACGGGGCCGCCCTCCTGCCAGAGGTCCTCGCAGACCGCGATCGCCACGTCGACGCCGTGCAGCCGGAAGATCGGCAGCCGGTCGCCGCGGACGAAGTAGCGGTACTCGTCGAAGACGCCGTAGTTGGGCAGGTGGTGCTTGGCGGTCTTGACGACCACCCGGCCCCGGTGCAGCAGCGCCGCCGCGTCGAGCGGTGCGCCCTTGGGCTGACCGACGCGCGGGGCGAGCCTCGCGCGGTCCACGTAGCCGACGACCACCGGGGTCTCGCCGAGTCCCGCCTCGTCCAGCCGCCGCGCGGCCTCCTCGATCGCGGAGATCGACGCCTCCACGAACGAGGTACGCAGCACCAGGTCCTCGACGGGATAACCGGTCAGGAACATCTCGGTGAAGACGACCAGGTGCGCGCCGCGGTCTGCGGCGCGCCGGGTCCACTCGACGAGCCTGTCGGTGTTGGCGGCCAGGTCACCGACGGCGGGGTTGCTCTGGGCCAGGGCGATACGGAGTTGAGCCACGCGCCCATCCTATTGGGACGTGCCCGGGGATCAGCGGAGAGATGTCAGTCGAGGATGCCGAGCAGCCCGAGGTTCCTCGCCCTCGCGGGCTCGGTCACCCGCTGGAGCTCCCTGCCCGAGTGGGAGAGGATCACGATCGTGTTGGCGGTCGTGCCCTTGACGCGGACCGCCAGGCGGCCGTCGCGCAGGTAACGCGCGCCCAGTAGCCGCCCCTTGACCGGGATGGTGATCTTCGCCCCGGTCTTGGTGTCGTAGATCGACGGGGAGAACGACAGGGGCCAGGAACCGTCACCGCCCGGGGCGTTCGCGCCGATGGCGTTGACCACCACCCTGCGGCTGTCGGGCGACAGGCTCTCCACGTGGTTGGCGAGCTTGATACCGGGAGTGCGGTTGGATCTGCGCCATCTGGTGTCCAGGAAGTAGACGCCGTTGACGTCGCCCGCGTACCCGGCGAGAGTCCTGCCATCGGCCGACCAGGTCAGGTGACAGGGGCCGAGGGTCTTGCCGGCGTTGAACCAGTCCTTGCCGTCGGTGCCGGCCACGGCCACGGTCGTGGCCGTGGCCGTGGCCGTGCCGCGCACCGGATAGGCGATCCGCTTGCCGTCGGCGGTCCAGGCGGGGGTCAGGCAGGGACTGCCGTAGGCGGCGTTCTTGGCGATCACCTTGTCCCCGGTGGCCGACTTGACGTGCAGCCTGCTCTTGTCGTCGATCCAGGCGACCTTGCCGCCGTCGGGTGCGACCGCGAACTGGCCGGAGAACGCCCCGTCTCCGGCGGTCAGGCGACTCCAGCCTCCCCGGTGGGTCAGCACCTCGACCCCGCTGCCGCCGTGGCGGAAGTAGACGGCGCCCGCCACGGGAGCCGCCGGGGATGAGGTCGTCCGAGGTGATGCCGTCGCGGGGGCGGTGACTCCGGTGGACCCGGCGAGCGCGGGAGCAGCGGTGGCAGACACGGCGAACGCGGCGCCGACGGCCAGTGCCCAGTACTTCAAGAAGATCTCCTCGGGTCAATTCTCTAACGGAGTTAGAGCCCCGAGAGGGGTAAAAGGTTTACAGGTGGCCGGCTGCGATCGGCAGCACGGCTTCCACGACCGTGCCGCCGCCGGGGGCCGCCCCGATCACGCAGGTCCCGCCCAGTTCGGCGGCGCGCTCGCGCATGGAGAGCATCCCGACCCCCGAGCGGGGGCCGGTGGGCAGCCCGTGCCCGTCGTCCTGGACACGCACCACCAGCGCCTCACCGAGTCGCAGCGAGATGACCGCGGAGCTGGCCTTAGCGTGCTTGCGGACGTTGGTGAGCCCCTCCTGTGCGATGCGGTAGGCGGCCACCTCGGCCGCCGCGGGCAGGTCGGAAAGGTTGCCCTCGGTCTCCACGGCGACCTGCGGCGTGCCCTCCTGGACGAGGGCCCGTACGGCCCCCGCCAGGCCCAGCTCGTCGAGGGTGGGCGGTCGCAGGCCGTACACCAGTTCCCTGATCTCCTCGCTGACCGTGTCCATGCCGTCGCGCAGCTCCGCCAGGAGCCGGTCGGCGGAGTCGGGGGCGGTGCGCAGGCTGATCCTGGCCATGTTGATGGCCATCGCCATGTCGGTCAGCGCGTGGCCGAGCCCGTCGTGCAGGTCCCTGCGCAGGCGGCGGCGCTCCTCCTCGCGGGCGGTGAGGATGCGCTCCCGGGAGTGCTGCAGGTCGGCGGTCATCCGCACCGCGTGCACCACGTCGGCCACGTACGGCGCGGTCACCGCGATCAGGCGATCGTTGTGCGCCGCGGCGAACCTGCGGGGGCCGGGGGAGCCCAGCAGCAGCAGCCCGACCGGCTCGCCGTGCCAGACCAGCGGTACGCCGCGTGGCGCCGTGCCCAGCAGGCCGACCTGTACCTGCCTGGCGCCGGGCTCGTACACCTCGACCGCGACCCCGGTGACGCTCAGCCCGTCCTTGACCACCGCGGCGACGGCGGCGAGCGCGTTGGTCGGCTCGGTCTCGCGGACCTCCCTGGCCAGGCGCGCGGCGAGCGCCCGCGGGTCGCCGTGCGTGCCGTACATGAGCCGGTCCACCAGGCCCCTGAGCCTGTGCCGGAGCGGATGGAAGATCACTCCGGCGAGCAGGGCCGCCACCAGGCCGCTGATCCGGTCATATCCCGACAGGGCCAGTCCGGCGACCGCGCCGACCGCGTAGATGACGCTGACCGCGGCGATCAGCCCGGCGGCGACGAAGGCGCGGCTGACCACGGTGTCGATGCCGTAGAGCCGGTAGCGCAGCACCGAGAAGGCGATGGCCACGGGGACCAGCCCGGCCCAGATCATGGAGGCCAGCAACCAGTCGGGTCCGGCGAGCAGGCAGGCGACGTGGACGGCGAACGCGAACAGCGGCCAGGCGATCTGGCGGCGCAGCACGGGGTCGGCCCGCCGGAAACGCAGCACCAGGGAGACCAGCGCCAGGACCACGAGGGCCAAGATCAGGAAAGAGGTCGCCTGGCGTGCCGCCAGGTTGTAGGGAGCCAGGACATCCACTGCGAGCGGGTTGGGGATGATCCGCGGCCAGGGGTAGCTCGCCGGGTCCGGTGCCGGACGGATGAGGTTGAGCAGTGTGTCCGTCACCAACACGAGCACGGCGACCACCAGCACCGGCCGCCAGCGCCGTGAGGGCAGCCGGCCGTCGGGGGAGTAGAGCGGGAGCAGGACCGCCAGCATGAACGCACCCGTTCTTCCCGCGATCATGAACCAGCGGAGGTAGCCGGCGCCGGCCAGGTCGCCCGCCGCCGCGAGGGTGAACATGGCCGACGAGGAGAAGAAGTTGACAGCGCACATCAGGCCGCCCACGCACATCAGCCATGCCGTGGCCGGACGCGAGCGATGGGCCAGCAGGAAGGCACCCACCACGGGAAACATCAGCCCCGTTGCCAACTGGGACACGATGGTCGGTTCCGGCTGCCAGTCGGGCGGCAGATCGAGGTGGAGTACCACCCCGCCCGCGATAAGCCCAACGGAGAGGACGGCCATCGCCACGGCGGCGAGCCGCCGTGGCGAGCGCAGCAGGGCGCGCGCGAGCGGAACGGCGGGCTCGATGGGGAGGCCCGCGGTCACGGTGAGCGCGTCGACGGCCCGCCTGGGCACGCCGCCGACGCCGTCGAGCACCCGGCCGTGCTCCCGTGCCCGCGGGTGCATCGCTATCTGCCCACGTCGCCGGGGTTGACCAGCCCGGACTCGTACGCGGTGACGACGAGCTGGGCACGGTCGAACAGCCCGAGGTGGTCCAGCAGCTTGACCACCGACTGCGAGACCGAGTGCTCGGAGACCGCCAGGGTCGCCGCGATCTGCCGGTTGGTCAGCCCTCTGGCGACCAGCTTCATCAGGTCGAGGTCCGCGTCGCCGAGACCGGCCAGGCCGGGCGGCGCGGACGGGTTGGTGCGCCCGGCGAAGGCCGCGATCAGGCGGGTGGTGACGGCGGGATCGATCAGCGCGTCCCCTGCCTGCGCGGCTCGTATGGCGGTGATGAGCTGCTCGGGCGCCGACGTCTTGAGGACGAACCCGCTCACCCCCGCGCGCAGTGCCGCGTAGAGGTTGTCGTCCGTGCCGAAGGTGGTCATCATGACGACCTTCGGCGGTGTCTCGTCGGCCAGAATCCGCCGCGCGGCGGTCAGCCCGTCCAGCCTGGGCATCTGGATGTCCATCAGCACCAGGTCCGGAGCGGTCTCCCGGACCACGGCGATCGCCTGCTCGCCGTTCTCCGCCTCCCCGACGATCTCGAAGCCGGGCTCGCTGTCCAGTACCACGCGCAGGCCGGTGCGGACCAGTGCCTGGTCGTCCACCACCACGATCCGTAGCCCGGGCAGCGCCCGTGCCCGCTCTTCGGTGGTCGTCGCGCGCGGCGCCGCCGGTTCCGCCGCACGCGTGGCGACCGGCTCCGCGGGCGGGTCGAGGTGAACGGCCTGGGCCAGCATGTCGGACTCCAGGCGCTGCAGGGCGGCGCCGAGGTCGAGGCCGAGCTCGTCGCGGAGCATCCCCCTGGCCCGCCGGAGCGCTCCCAGCGCGTCCCCCTGCCTGCCGTTGCGGTACAGGGCCAGCGCGAGCAGCCGCCAGGCCTCCTCCCGCAGCGGGTGCGCCGAGGCGTGCGCCTCCAGGTCGGCGACCAGGGCGCCGGAGTGGCCGAGGAGGAGTCCCGCGTCGGCACGGCGTTCGACCGCGATCAGCCGCAGCTCCTCCAACCGGCCCGCCTCGGTCACCGCCCACGGCAGGTCGGAGAACTCGGCCAGGGCCGGACCCCGCCAGAGCGCGAGGGCGGCCTCCAGGCGATCCCACACCTCGGCGGGCTCGCCACCGGTCTTGACCGCGTTTTCGAACGTCCAGGTGTCCACCTGGTCCGCGGAGGCGCGCAGCGCGTACCCCGGCGGGGCGGAGACCAGCACCTCGGCCTCCTCCCGCGGCGCGCGGCCGGGTTCCAGGGCGCGCCGCAGCCGCGACACGTATCCCTGGATGGTCGACAGGGCTTGGGCGGGAGGCTCGCCAGGCCACAGCTCGTCGATGAGCATGGCGACCGGGACGGCGCGGCCACCGGCTACGAGGAGCCGGGCCAGCACCGCCATCTGGCGCTGGCCGCCGAGATCGAGCAGCGTGCCGTTGTGGCGCGCCTGGAACGGTCCGAGAGCACGAAATGTCAGCATTGCAGGCGCAAGGCTAGAGCTACCTGGGCCAACGTCATAGGGCAATACTCACCATCGTTCGCAGGCTGTAAGAAATCATCGGTGGTCAGATCTCCACATTCAAGTTCACCGGAAGTACGGCTTCGACCATGGTGCCCCCTTCGGGAGGTGTCGTGATCATGCATGTCCCACCGAGTTCGGCGGCTCGCTCGCGCATCGACGCCAGCCCGATCCCCGAGCGATGCTCCGCGGGGACGCCGACCCCGTCGTCGTGCACCCGGATGCTCAAGGAGTCCTCGCCGCGTTCCAGCGACAACCGCACCGTCGTGGCGCCGGCGTGCTTGCGGGTGTTGGTCAGCGCCTCCTGCGCGATCCGGTACGCCGCCACCTCGATGGCGGCAGGCAGCCCCGTCGGCTCGCCCCTGACCTCCACGGTGACGCCGGGGCCCGCCATCTCCGCCACCGCCCCGGCCAGGCCCAGCTCATCCAGGGCGGGCGGTCGCAGGCCGTACACCAGGTGTCTGATGTCGCTGGTGACGCTGTCCATCCCGGAGCGCAGCTCGCCGAGCATGCGCTCGGCCGTCTCGGGGGAGACGCGCAGGGAGTGCCTGGCCATGTTGATGGACATCGCCATCCCGCTGAGTGACTGGCCGAGACCGTCGTGCAGGTCGCGGCGGAGGCGGCGGCGCTCCTCCTCGCGGGTGGTGACGATCCGCTCCCGGGAACGTTGCAGCGCGCCGACCAGCCGGACCGCGTGGGCCGCGTCCGCCACGTACGGTGTGAGCGCGGCGATGACCCGTTCATTGTGCGTGGCCGGCAGGCGCCTGGCCCCCGGTGGGCCGATGAGCAGGCGGCCGACGGGCTCGCCGTGCCACACGAGCCGGATGTCGCGCGCCACCTCCTCCAGCGTCCCCGCCGTCGCATCCTTGGGCCGGCCGCCGGAGAAGCGCACGCCCGTACCGGTGACCGCCAGACCGTCGCGCAGCACCTCCAGTGCGGCGGCCAGCCCGCCCGCGGGATCGGTACGCTGCAGCCTGCGCCCGAGTTCGGCGGCCAGCGCCACCGGGTCGCCCTTGCTGCCGTAGAGCAGGCGGTCGGCGCCACGCTGGAGCACCCGCCGTATCGGGTGGAAGAACGCCCCCGCGCAGAGCGCGGCGATCAGGCCGCCGATCCGGTCCACGTCCGACAGGAACAGGCTGGAGGCGGTGCCCACCGCCACGTACACCCCGCCGATCACGCCGACCAGGCCCGCGCCGACCAGCGCCCTGGTGATGAGCGTGTCGATCCCGTAGAGGTGGTACCGCAGCACCGAGAAGGTGATCGCGATCGGGACCAGCGGGATCGTGAACGACGCCAGCCACCACACCGGGTTGCCGAACACCCAGGGAAGGATCACGGTGGCGATCGCGACCAGCGGCCACAGGATCTGCCTGCGCTCCTCCGGGCCCGCCCCCCGGAACCGCGCGGCCAGTGAGGCGAAGGCCAGGAGCATCACCGTGTTGGTGAGCATGTCCAGGAAGAACCTGAGGGGGGACGTGCCCTCCCGTCCGGGCAGGGACATGAAATCCGTGACGAGCACGTCGGCCGCCAGGACGGCGGCCGAGCCCCAGAGCAGCGGCCGCCAGCGCGGGGAGGGCAGTCTGCCGTCCGGGTAGAGCAGCGGCAGCAGCACGGCCAGGAACAGGATGGTCAGTCTCCAGCTCACCCCGGCGACGGTCCAGATCGCCTCGGGCGCGACAGCCCACTTCCGTATCGCGTTCAGCAGAACGAGGTTCGCCGTGAGGCTGTTCAACGCGGAGAACAGCCCGCCCAGGCAGAGTAGCCAACCGATGACCAGCCGGGGCCGCTGGAACACCAGCAGCACCCCGAGGACGGGGAACGCGGTGCCGGCCACGTCCTCCGGCGCGAACGGCAGCGGCGTGTAGGAGGGCTGTTGGAGCTGCGCCGTGACCCAGACGTTGACGCACACCATCGCGATGGACACGCTGGCGGCCAGCATCGCCGCGACCCGCCTCTGGATGGGCGTCACCCTTGGGATCGGCAGGTTCAGCCCGCGCATGAGAGTCCAGGCCCTTCATTTCGTACTTGAAAGGACCTTAACCGGCATTAGATGCAATCCAATCAATAAGCGATTAAAGCAGGAGGATCTTGTGGGGCGCCCGAGAGCCGGCCCGACCGCCGACAGGCCCGCCACACCGGACGGCGGGGGCGTGGGGCAGGGCGCCGTTCCCACCCGGACGGCGGGGGCGTGGGGCAGGAGGCCGTTCCCACCCGGACGGCCTCGGCGGGGTGGGAACGGCCAGGTCACGGCACGTCGTACCGGCTGGACTCCAGGAGCCATTCCAACTGCGCTCTCGGCGCCGCGAGGAACGCGCACGCGACCTTGCTGACCTCCCGGGCCTGGCCGGTCGACAGCTCGAACCGGTCGAACAGCGCCGGCAGCCGGCGCGCGGAGGTCCGCAGGTCCTCGGCGCGGGCGGCGATCCGGTCGTTCACCCAGGTGACGGCGGCGCCGTCGGAGAGCCCGAACGCGGTCGCGGCGACCGTCACGTAGTTGTGCACGTCGCCGTTGGCCCGTTCCTTGTGGTGCGAGGCGACGTCGTTGCACCACGCGGTGACGTCGTTGCAGGCGTCCAGCAGGGTCCGCCAGGTCGTGCTCTCCCGCAGCCCCGCGGGCACCTCCACACTCAGGCAGGGCTCCACCAGATCGAACAGGTAGGGGCCCGCCGTGCCCCGCCGCAGCCGCGGATACTCCGCGGGGGAGGGCACCCGGCCCGCGCACCGGTTCTCGGCCTCGGTGCGGCAGGCCTCGCCCTGCGCCGCCAGCCCCGCCAGAAACCGGTGCCGCCACCTGGTGCTCATCCGCCCCGCGGTGGTCTCCCAGAGGTCGGCGAAGGCGATCTCGACGGCTGAGGAGGCATGGGCGGGAGCGCGCGCGACAAGGTCGAGCCTGGCGAAGGCGGCCTCCACGATCTCGGTCGCGCGCCCGGCGGGCTTCTCGTCCCACTCGTCGTCGAAGTGGAACAGCCAGGTCAGCCATTTGGCGAACAGCAGCGTCGCCGCCATGCCGAACCCGGCGAAGGCACGGCCCGCCATCCGCTCGAACCCGGCGCGAGGGGAAGCCTCCAGCCCGGCCTCGCGGGCCCAGGCGGTGAGTTCGGCGCCGATCAGGTCGACCGAGGGATGCATCCGGCACGGTGCCGACATCGCCGGTACGAGCTCGGCGAGGGGCAGCAGCGAAGCCGCGGCCACCCCGGAGGGGCGCGGCGGCCCTGGGCAACCCGAGGTCCCGGAGGGCTGGGCGGCGAAGGGACGCGCGACGGGGGAGGGGGACGGGCGCAGGGAATGTGGCAAGGGTTGTGAGTGGGGTCGGGGAAAGGTCAGGGGATCGCCGAAAGTCGGGGTGAGAGCCACTACAGCGGACCGAACAGCCAGTTGCCGGCCACGTCCGGATCGGTGCTCGTGTAGAACTGCCGGGTCGCCTCGACCAGTTCGCCCACGGACACCATGCCGTCACCGTCGCCGTCGAGCCGCTCGAAGGCGGCCGCCACGTCCTCACGGGAGGTGCCGAACGCGGCCATCATGACCCAGAGGTCGTCCGGCCCGACGGTACCGTCGCCGTCGGCGTCGCACAGCCGGGCCGCCGCCTCGGCCGCGGGTCCGAACACCGCGTCGAACCGATCGCCCTCGACGAACGCGGAGGTCATGCCGGCGCGGAACTCCGCCGGGGAGATCGCGCGGTCGCCGTCGACATCGATCTCCGCGGCCAGCGTCCGCCAGATTCCCTCGAAGCCCTGGGCGAGCCTGCTGCCGGTCGGGGCGGTCGGCGACTCACCGAAGCCGACGAGGATCCGGGCCCCGAGACCGAGAAGGTCCTCGCGCTTGATGGATCCGCTGCCGTCGACGTCCATGTGCCCGAAGGCACGGTCAAGCTTGCGATTGAGGAGCCTGGTGCTCATCGTTTACCCCGTCGTTACTTGGTGAACTCGAACTGTTACCCTAAGTGACGATAGCGGGGTGTTTCCAGGAGCCACTCCAGATAAGCCCTCGGGATGGTCAAGAAAGCGCATGCCACCCGCGTCACCTCGTGGGAGGCGGCAAAGCCAAGGCCGTGCCGTTCGGTGAGCGCCGGGATCGCGCGGGCCGCCGTCCACAACTCCTCCATCCGGGTGGCGACGCGGTCGATCACCCACTCCTCCGTCGCCGTCCGGTTGGAGCGTTCCAAAAAGGCGCCTGCGGCGCCGTCGCGTCCGGCCGCCGCGTCCGCGCACCAGGTGGTCACGTCGCCGCTCGCCTCGACGAGTGCCTGCCACTGCGGGCTCCGCCGCACCGGGGCGGGCACCTCCACCCCATAGCAGGGCTCCACCAGGTCCAGCAGCAGGCAGCCGAAGGCGTTCGCGTGCTCGCCGACCGCGTGCTCGCCGACCGCGTGCTCGCCGACCGCGTGCTCGCCGACCGCGTGCTCACCGACCGGGCGCGCGCCGGTGGACAGCCCGGCGGTGAAGCGCTCGCGCCACGCGTCGCTCATCCGGGGTGCGCACGCCTCCCAGAGGTCGGCGAAGGCCCGCGCGGGCGGCGTCGTGCCCGGACCGCCGCCCGCGGCCACGGCGAGGACCGGGGCGAGCGCCGCGGGCTCCGCGCGCAGCCGCGACATCCAGGTCAGCCAGCGGGCCAGCAGCGTGACCGCGCGGGTTTCGCAGCGGGCGAACGCCCGCCCGGCCAGCCAGGAGGCGGCGGGGTCGGGGGCCAGTCCGGCCGCGTGGGCCCAGTCGGACACGGCGGCCTCGATGAGGTGTATCGAGGGGTGGACGGGGCAGGACATGGCCAGCGCCGCGAGGCGTTCGGTGAGCCTGACCGGTGACGAGACCGTGTGCGGTGGTTCATGAACTTCGGTGCGCGTCATCGTTTTCCCCCGGATCGAACTTCCAGTGGTTCCGGTCGCACACTGTAAGAGGAGACGGGGCACGTCGTGCGGAGGCGCGACACGCGGCTCACTGTTCCTCCTCGTAACGTGTGCGAAACACTAAGAGGGCAAACTGATAGACCATCAGGCGTGTCGCAGCACGTCAGCAATGAAGGAGAAGCCTTGGACCGCCAGCAGGAGTTCGTTCTCCGCACCCTTGAGGAGCGCGACATCCGGTTCATCCGGCTGTGGTTCACCGATGTGCTCGGGTTCCTGAAGTCGGTGGCCATCGCTCCGGCCGAACTTGAGGGGGCCTTCGCCGAGGGCATCGGCTTCGACGGCTCGGCGATCGAGGGCTTCGCCCGGGTCTATGAGTCGGACATGCTCGCCAAGCCCGACCCGTCGACCTTCCAGGTCCTTCCATGGCGCAGTGAGACGCCGGGCGCGGCCCGCATGTTCTGCGACATCCTCATGCCGGACGGCTCGCCCTCGCACGCGGATCCGCGCTGGGTGCTCAAGCGCACCCTGTCGAGGGCCTCCGACATGGGCTTCAGTTTCTACACCCACCCGGAGATCGAGTTCTTCCTGCTGAAGAA
Source organism: Streptosporangium sp. NBC_01755 (assembly GCF_035917995.1). Taxonomy (NCBI): domain Bacteria; kingdom Bacillati; phylum Actinomycetota; class Actinomycetes; order Streptosporangiales; family Streptosporangiaceae; genus Streptosporangium; species Streptosporangium sp. NBC_01755. The sequence goes on from NZ_CP109131.1 coordinate 6,048,186, forward strand.
CCGGCCGGAGGGTGGCGGGCGGCCCGAGCCGATCGACGGTGGTGGCTACTTCGACCACACCCCGCACAGCTCCGGCCATGACTTCCGGCGTAACGCGATCATGATGCTGGAGTCGATGGGCATCTCCGTCGAGTACAGCCACCACGAGGGCGGCCCGGGCCAGCAGGAGATCGACCTGCGCTACGCCGACGCGCTCACCACCGCCGACAACATCATGACCTTCCGCCTGGTCATGAAGGAGGTCGCGCTGGAGCAGGGCATCTGGGCGAGCTTCATGCCCAAGCCCTTCACCGAGCATCCCGGCTCCGGCATGCACACCCACATGTCGCTCTTCGAGGGCGACCGTAACGCCTTCTACGAGCCGGGCGCCGACTACCAGCTCTCCAAGATCGGTCGCTCCTTCATCGGTGGCCTGCTGGCGCACGCCGCCGAGATCACCGCGGTCTGCAACCAGTGGGTCAACTCCTACAAGCGGCTCTGGGGCGGTGCCGAGGCGATCGCCGGAGCCGGCGGCGAGGCCCCAAGCTACATCTCCTGGGGCCACAACAATCGCTCGGCCCTGGTCCGGGTGCCGATGTACAAGCCGCACAAGGGCGGCTCGACCCGCATCGAGTTCCGCTCGCTCGACTCCTCCTGCAACCCCTACCTGGCCTTCGCCGTGATCCTCGCGGCCGGTCTGAAGGGAATCGAGGAGGGGTACGAGATGCCCCCAGGCGCCGAGGACGACGTCTGGGCGCTGACCTCGGCCGAGCGCAGGGCGCTGGGCATCCAGCCGCTGCCCCAGTCGCTGGACGAGGCCATAGCGGTCATGGAGCGCAGCGAGCTCGTCGCCGAGACCCTCGGTGAGCACGTCTTCGACTATTTCCTGCGCAACAAGCGTGCCGAGTGGAACGACTACCGCCGGCAGGTCACCGAGTTCGAGCTCGGCCGCTACCTGCCGGTCCTCTAGCCGCTCCCGCGGCGCCGGCACGGCGGGCGTCCGGGGCACCCACCGTGCCGGGAAGGGCCGTGGGACACGGTCGTGGGACACGGCCGCGCGACTCGTGCCGCGCGGCCGTGATGCGTTTCCAAGGCGGGTAATCCGATGCCGCCTGCCGAACGTCATACCGGCGTTACCTGGTGCGAACGAGGGCGTCATCGACCCCGGGTTGGCTGTATGTACAAGCAGTCCGATAAAATTGGTCAGTCCAAATACCATGATTTTTGAGGATTAATCGCCATAAAGGCGACAGGAGGTGCGGCATGACGACGACTGCCGAGCTGCAGACCGTGCTGACCGTTCCGGCGCGTTTCCGCGGCCCCGAGGGCTCCGCGAACGGCGGATGGATCGCGGGCACGGTCTCCGAGGCGTTGCGCGGCGCCCGGCACGACTCGGCTGTCGAGGTCACGCTGCACGCGCCCACGCCACTGGATACCGAGCTGTCCCTGCGCCATCTCGCCAACACCGCGACCCTCACCGACGGTGAGAGGCTCCTCGTCGAGGCCATCACGGTCACCGAGGATTTCGACGTACCCGCCTTCGTGCCCTTCAACGAGGCGGCGCGGGCCGAGGGCGGCTTCGCCGGCCTCGTCGAACACGCCTTTCCCGGCTGCTTCGCGTGCGGTCTGCGCGATCCCGGCGACGGCCTGCGGATCTTCCCCGGCAAGGTGCCCGGCACCGACCTGATCGCCGCCGGCTGGCGGGTCCCGATGACCGTCGCCGACGAGGACGGCGCCGTCCCCGACGCGATCGTCTGGGCCGCCCTCGACTGCCCCACCGGCTGGGCGCACTTCCAGCCGGGCGAGTTCGCCCTGCTCGGCAGGCTGACCATGCGGCTGCACCGCCGGATCTATCCCGGCGGCACCTACTCCGTCGTCGCCCGCGCCAATGGCCGCGAGGGCCGCAAGCTCTTCGGGGAGAGTGCCATCTACGAGGTCGACGGCACCCTGGTGGCCGCCGCCAAGGCCGTCTGGATCGCTCCCGCCTAGGTCCTGCCCTCGGACTGGATCGCTCCAGCTAGGTCCTGCCCTTGACCCTCCACACCACCGGTGCCCGCCCTCGCGTTCCACGTGGTCAGTGGGTGAGACGTCACTTATCCCTATTTCAGCCCATAATTTCCGTATGAGAATTATCGTCATCGAGCATGAGGCGGACGCGGGTCTCGGGTTCCTCGCCGGATGGCTGGCCGAGGCCGGGGCCGCCTGCGAGATCGTCCGGCCCTACCTGGGCGAGGCCGTGCCCGAGCGGGCCGCCGACGCGCTGATCGTCCTCGGCGGCGAGGCGGCGGCCTGGGAAGACGAGCAGTACCCCTGGCTGCCCGCCACCCGAGACCTGATCCGCGGCTGTGTCGAGGCGGGCGTGCCGACCCTGGGAATCTGCCTGGGCGCCCAGCTCATGACGCTCGCCTGCGGCGGCGCCGTCGAGCGCGGAGAGCACGGGCTGGAGGTCGGCGCGACCGAGGTCGTCCCACTGCCGGCCGCCGGAGCGGACCCGCTGTTCGCAGGTCTCACCCCCTCCCCCGCCGTCCAGTACCACCGCGACGCGATAACGAGGCTCCCCGCGGGCGCGGTGCCGCTGGCCACCGGCACCCCCTACCCCAACCAGGCCTACCGGCTGGGGGAGAGCGCCTGGGCGGTGCAGTTCCACCCCGAGGCCACCCCGGAGATCTTCGCCGGCTGGACGACCGGCTCGGCCGACCACCTGACCGACCTGGGCCACTCGGTCGAAGAGCTCAACACGCAGGTGAAGGAGGCCGGAGAACGCCTCGCCGCCGCCTGGAAGCCCCTCGCCGAGCGATTCGCCACCGCCGCCCAAACCGCGTGACTGAGTGATTACGTTCCGAATCCGCTAACGACGCCGCACAATTTCAGGATTAGCCTGTGCGGCGACGCTCCGAATGCCCGAGGTACGCGCCGAGGCCGACGCGACCGCGAGGGGCGTGCACCTTTGATCGCTCGGGGTAAGGACTGAGGAAGGGCACCCGTGCTTGTGATCGAAGACCATGGAGGGTCGGTGGAGACCGTGCCCCGGATGCAGACGACTGCCGGGCGCCTGGCCAGGCTCGGCTTCGCCGACGGGGCCAGGGCCGAGCGGCTGCTCGACGAGCTGGGGCCGGAGGCCTTCGGAGACATCGACCTGCTGACCTCGCTGGTCGCCGCTGCCGATCCCGACCTGGCGCTCACCTCGCTGAACCGGCTGGCCGAGCAGGACCCCAGCATTCTTGGAGCGCTCCGCGCCGACCCAGGCCTGCGTGCCCGGTTGCTCGGCGTCTTCGGCGTCAGCGCCGCGCTCGGCGACCACGTCGTCAGGCATCCGGAGCACTGGCGTCTGCTCGGCGAGACATCGGAGGTGGAGCGCCCGGGCGAGAGAGAGCTCCGCGCGGAGCTGCTGCTCGCGGTCGGCGCCGAGCCCGACGATCCCGAGCCAAGGGCCGCCGACGCCTCCACCGCCACTCTCTCGGCGCTACGTGTCGCCTACCGGGGCCGCCTGCTTCACCTCGCCGCGCGTGACGTCACCGGGGCCGTATCGCTGTCGGAGGTGACCGCCGAGCTGTCCGACCTGGCCGGGGCCGCGCTGGAGGCGGGGCTCGCCATCGCCAGGTCGGAGCACCCGGAGGCGGGGGCGGTGCGATTGGCCGTCATCGGCATGGGCAAGTGCGGAGCACGCGAGCTCAACTACATCAGCGACGTCGACGTCGTTTTCGTCGCCGAGCCGGGAGAGGGGGGCGACGACACCCTCGACGAGCACGGGGCCATCAAGCTCGCCACCCGGCTGGCCCAGGGCATGATGCGCGCCTGCTCGACCAGTACCCCGGAGGGGGCGCTGTGGGAGGTCGACGCGGCGCTGCGCCCCGAGGGCAAGGCCGGGCCGCTGGTCCGTACCCTCGCCAGCCACCTGGCCTACTACCGGCGCTGGGCCAAGACGTGGGAGTTCCAGGCACTGCTGAAGGCCCGGCCGGTCGCGGGCGACGCCGAACTCGGCGAGCAGTACGTCGACGCGGTGAACGAGATGGTCTGGCAGGCCGCCACCCGCGACAAGTTCGTCGAGGACGTGCAGGCCATGCGCCGCCGGGTGGAGGAGCACGTCCGCGGCGGCGCGGCCGACCGCCAGCTCAAGCTCGGGCCGGGCGGGCTGCGCGACATAGAGTTCGCGGTGCAGCTGCTCCAGCTCGTCCACGGCCGTCTCGATCCGCTGCTGCGCCGCCGCGCCACCCTTCCCGCGCTCGCCGCTCTCTCCCGCGGCGGCTACGTGGGCAGGGACGACGCCAAGGCCCTCGCCGAGGCGTACACCTTCCTGCGCCAGGTCGAGCACCTGATCCAGCTGCACCGGCTCCGCCGCACGCATGTGGTGCCCGAGGGCAACGCCGACCTGCGCCGTCTCGGCAGGAGCCTGGGCATGACCGCCGACCCGGTGGGAGAGTTCACCACCAGGTGGCGGCGGCACGCCATGGAGGCACGGCGCCTGCACGAGAAGCTGTTCTACCGGCCGCTGCTGCAGGCGGTGGCCCGGCTGCCCGAGTCGGAGGACCGGCTCTCCACCGCCGAGGCCAAGGCCCGCCTGGAGGCGCTCGGCTACACCGACCCGGCCGGGGCGCTGCGTCACATCAGCGCGCTGACCACGGGCGTCTCCCGCCGTGCCGCGATCCAGCGCACCCTCCTTCCGGTCATGCTCGGCTGGTTCGCCGACGCACCCGATCCCGACGCCGGCCTGCTCGGCTTCCGCCAGGTCTCCGACAAACTCGGCTCCACCCCGTGGTACCTGCGACTGCTGCGCGACGAGACCGCGGTGGCCTCGCAGCTGGCCCGGATACTCGGCACCAGCCGCTACATGACGGGACTGCTGATGAACGCACCTGAGTCGGTCGCGATGCTCGGCTCGGACACCGAGCTGGCCCCCAGGCCCGCCGAGGCGCTGCTGTCGGAGGCACGGACCATGGTCGCCCGCCATCCAGGGGACGCCGAGGGCGCGGTGGCCGCGGTCCGGGGACTGCGCCGCAGGGAGCTGCTCCGCACCGCCGCCGCCGACCTCTCCGGCCTCATCGACATCGAGGAGGTCGGCCAGACACTGTCCGGGCTCAACGACGTGACGATCCAGGCCGCGCTCGACGCCGCGATCGACAAGGTCGAGATGGAACGCCGTACCCCGCTGGGCACCAGGTTCGCGGTGATCGCGATGGGCCGTCTGGGCGGGATCGAGTCCTCCTACGGCAGCGACGCCGACGTGATGTTCGTGCACTCTCCGCTGGAGGGGATGGCCGAGCGCGAGGCCACCGAGATGGCGTACGAGGTGGCCAACGAGCTGCGCCGCCTGCTGGCCCTGCCCGCCCCCGACCCGCCGCTGCTCATCGACCCCGGCCTGCGCCCCGAGGGCAAGGCCGGGCCGCTGGTCCGCACCCTGGCCTCGTACGCGGCCTACTACGAGCGGTGGTCCTCGCCGTGGGAGTCGCAGGCGCTGCTGCGCGCCCGCTTCTCCGCCGGGGACGCCGAGCTCGGGGTCGGCCTGCTGCACCTGGCCGACCCGCTGCGCTATCCGCCCGGAGGCATCTCCGAGGCGGCCGTGCTGGAGATCCGCAGGCTCAAGGCCCGGATGGAGGCCGAACGGCTCCCGCGCGGCACCGATCCCGCCCTGCACACCAAGCTCGGCCCCGGCGGGCTGTCCGACGTGGAGTGGGTGGCCCAGCTCATCCAGCTCCGTCACGCCGGGCGTCTCCCGTCGCTGCGGACCACCCGCACCCTGGAGGCGCTGAGCGCGGCGGTCGCCGAGGGCCTGCTCGCGGAGGCCGACGAGGCGATGCTCGCCGAGGCGTGGCGGTTCGCCTCCCGCATCCGCGACGCCGTCGTCGTGGTCCGGGGCCGGGCCTCGGACACGATCCCGGTGGACGTCCGCGAGCGCATGCTCATCGCCCGCGCCCTCGGCTACCCGCCCGACGGTACGGAGGACTTCGTGGACGACTACCGCCGCGCCACCCGCCGTGCCCGCCGGGTCGTGGAGCGCGTCTTCTACGAGGGCTGACCGTTCTCGCGGCCGGACAGGGCCGGGACTTGTCCCGGCCACGCGAAGAAGCGGCGACCCACCAGAAGCCCGCGCGGCGGGCGAGGATCTCCGTCCCCCGGGGGGCGGAGTGGGTGTCGGTCACCTGACTCGGATCGTGAGGATCGGTCTCGCCTGCCCTCCGGGGGTGGAGTGGGTGTCGGTCACCTGACCCGGATCGTGAAGGTCGGTCCGCCTGCCCCCGGGGTCACGAAAACCGACCCGTTTTGGTGATCTCGTTGCGCCGCCGGGGGAGGGCGTGTATCAACGGTCCGGGTGATCTTTTTGATATCGGTTTACATTGATCTGGCCATCGGCCTGATCCTGGCCTTCCTGCTCCTGTCGCTCCTGGTGAGCGGGATCAACGAGGCATTCGTCCGGCTGCTCGGGATCCGCAGCAAGTTCCTCTGGGCCTATCTCAGGGACACCCTGGACGGCTCCGAGGACGGCAGATCGTGGATCCCGTCGAAGATAGCCGACGTCTTCGCGAAGCTGCCCTTCTCCGGCAATGATCCGCGCCCGGCGCACAGTCCGGATCCGGCGCCCGCGGTGGTCGAGCCGATGCCGGTCGCCCCCGCCGAGGTCCCGGCCGAGGTCTCGGCTGAACTCTCGACCGAGCTCCCGGCCGAGGTCCCGGCTGAACTCTCGGCTGAGGCCCCGGCTGAGGTCTTGGCTGCGGAGGAGAGCGCAGAAGGGGCCGAACCCGGTGAGGCGGGCACCGGTGAGCCCACCGCCGAAGATCTCGGGGGGCGGCCCGCGCCGCCGGTCGACATGACCGCACGGCTGTACGAACGGCTCCAGGAGATCGACCACCCCAAGGGCACCCGCACCAGCATCGCCAACATCCCGCCCGAGCGTTTCTCCGGCGCCGTGATGGAACTGGTCGCCGCCGAGGAGGGCGGGGTCGACGGCCTGCTCGCCAAACTGGAGGCCATCCGCAGCCCGCTCGCGGGCCATCTCAAGGGCATCTGGGAGGGTGCCCAGCGGGACGCGCAGAAGTTCCGGCAGGGCGTCGAGGACTGGTTCAACGGGGAGATGCATCGCCTGTCCACGCTCTACGCCCGCTACGTCAAGTGGGTGGTGTTCGCGCTGGGCATGGTGCTGACCCTGCTGTTCAGCATGGACGCACTGGAGTACGGCAAGACCCTGCTGCGCGACAACGCCTACCGTGCCGGGGTGACCGCCATCGCGGGAGGTGGCGGGGAGGGGTACGCCGCGCTGAGGGACAAGTGCGCCGGTGCCGAGGCCGGTCTCGCCGAGCCGTACCAGTGCGTGACCGAGTCCCTCAGCTCCCCGGCGCTGGTCAAGATCTTCGACCACGCGATCGTGAGCATCACGATCCCGCCCGACGGCTCCGCCGATCCTTCGTTCCACTGGAACGGCGAAGCCTGGTGGGACCGGCTCATCACCCCCGGCCACTGGCCGGGTTACCTGCTCACCATGGTGGCGCTGCTGTTCGGCGCCTCGTTCTGGTGGGACGTGCTACGCCGCCTGACCGGCGTCCGGGGCAACCGTTCCTAGCCCTGTTTCAGGGCACCTCAGAGGGGTCCCGGGTAGCGGAAGTAGCCGACGAGGTCGTCGAGGGCCGCGACGCGATCGATCCGCACCTCGGTCCCGGTCCTCCGTGCATTGATCATCTTTCCCCGGCCGACGTAGACGCCGACGTGATGAGTGCTGACCTTACGCTTGCCGATCTTGCCGTAGAAGACGAGGTCTCCCGGCCTGGCCACGGCGGCGGGGATCCTCTTGAGCCGCTTCACGTGGTCGTCGGTGTTGCCGGGTCCCAGCACGTCGCGCCCGTAGGCCAGGTGGTAGACCCAGCGGGTGAGACCGGAGCAGTCCAGTCCGAGGGTCTGGGTGGCCGGGCAGGGCTGGATCGCCCCCGTGTAGCCCTGGCAGGTGCCGAGGGAGGGGCCAGGCCTCTCGCCGTGACCGCCGCCCCAGGAGTACGGGATCCCGCCGCCCCTCCAGCCGGGTTGGCGCCATCCGGCTTCGATCGCGTACGCGATGGCGGTGGTCCGGTTGAGGGCGACCGGCCAGGTCGGCACCGAGGCGCTCAGCAGCAGGAGCATTCCCAGCAGCACGGCCGCCGCGGCCTGCTGCCGGTGTCCGAGAAGATCGCGAAGTCGGTGAGGGCCGGCCTCTGTCACGTCACCTCGCCTGATTTATCCGCATAAGTCACGACCAGTCTGCCCAACAACCCGGCTCCGCGCGTCTCATGAAGGCTTCGGGGAGACTCTTCGCCCGGTCACCTTGACGGCCGACCCGCGACCGTACGAGGCCCGTCGACTTCTCGCTGCCCGCAGGCTCCACGGGGCCACACGGCACCTACGTCAAGGAGTTCGACTTGTTGGTCGAGGCGCGCGGTCGCTGCCCGCAGGCTTATCTGTCGGTTAGGACACGGGGCTGCTGCCACGCAGGCTCTAGGCGGTCACCCGGGACATCCCGCGGCTTTGGCCCGGCTCTCGCCGGGCGCCCCCTCGCCTTGATGAGCTTTTGCGAGCAGGTGGGGAGGGTCGGCATGCCGCGACCCGCGTGCCGGGCATGCGGGTCGCGATGAGGCGGGCGACACTGCCCGCCGCCTCCGTGGTGATCAGTTGCCGTCCCCGTCGTCGTCCGCACCGCCGTCGTCGTCCCCACCGGGTCCGGTCGTGTTGACCACATCCGGGCTGTCGTCCCTGTCGTCGTCACCGTCACCGTCGCCTCCGCAACCGCCGACCAGGCCGACGAGCGCCGCCAGCGCCGCCGCGGCCAGCGCCGCCTTCCGCGTGGTCTGAGCAAGCATGCACAACCTCCAGGTAGTGATCTCCGACCGGACCCGTTGCCGCCCGGCCCCACCCCCTCTGTCCCATTCGTCGGCGATCTAACGGCAGGAGGGGTGCCGTCCTTGATCGTGAGGACTGTGGAACGCGCGGCCTCGTTACCGGCGCTCAATAGGTGATGTCGACTTGGGGGCTGTTCGCGCAGCACGACATCGCTCGTTCGAGTTCAGTGGCGGTGTCTCGTGCCGGTCATGGCCGGTGTCGTGTGATCGCGTAGGACGGCGTTGCCGCACGCAGCCGTTGTGCATCACCTTCGTGCACGCGACCGCGATGCCCCGGGGGCGCGGTCCGGGGCACCTTTCCCTGACCGGTCAGACGGCGCTCTCGCCGAGCCAGACAAGGTCGGAGCCCAGCCGATGCGCGGCCCGGTGGGCGTTCGTCCACCGGCCGAACCCGTACCCGTTCCTGCTGACGGTCGCCGCCGTCCCATCCGGCAGCGCCAGCCCGTACGCCACCACTTCCGGCGAACTCGCCCTGCCCCTCTCGTCGTCCTCGTCGAGCTCCTGGACCAGGGCGAACATGCGCGGGAGATCACCGGTCGGCATGCGCGCACTCGCGTACGCACTCTCCGGGCCCGTGCTCCGCGGGCAACGCTCGTCGAAGTCCGGGTCATGGCGGACGGATGGCTGGTCGGAACCAGCGTGATGCTCCATGTCGTGCTCCCTTCCGGTGCTGAACCTGAGTGGAGATTTGCTGGACGGCTCCGCTTCGATTTCTCTGCGTCTTCAAGTAAACGCATAGCGTGACCATCGATGCCTCGGTAGCGTGACATTGAATTTACGAGTGCGCAAGCTTGCTTGAAGAGCTTGTTGGACTTGTCCCGATTCATCCCTTATCGAATCAGCGACACGGACGTCGCGAGCTCGAAGGAGACGGCGATGGGCGCAAAACGAGGACCGACACTGCGGGCGCAGTGGCTCGGCAAACGCCTCAAGGAGTTCCGTGAGTCGGCCAAGCTGACGCTCAGGCAGGCCGGTGACTACCTGCAGCGTGACGCCGCGACCATCAGCCGACTGGAGGCCGGCATCATCCCGGCGAGGGTGTCCGACGTACTGGCTCTCCTTAACCTGTACGACGTTGGCGACCAGAAGATCCGCGACGGGCTGGAGCGGCTCAGCCGCGACATCTGGCGAAAGGGTTGGTGGGACGGCTATGCCACCGACTCCCTCGGTGGGATGTTCGACCACGTCTGGCTCGAAACCCGCACGGAGGGGATCCGCTCCTATGAGGCGATGGTCATCCCGGGCCTCTTTCAGACCCGGGACTACGCCCTGGCGGTCATCGCGGCAGGCGACGCGGATGCTCCGGGTGAGCAGATCGAGCGCTGGGTGGAGTTCCGGATGGCCCGGCAGCGCGTGCTCGACGCCGAGTCGGCTCCGAGCATAGAGATCGTTCTCGACGAGGCCGTGCTACACCGCATGATCGGCGGCCCGAAGGTGATGCGCGCCCAACTGGAACACCTGGCCAAGTCCATGTCGAGGCCGAACGTGACCGTCCGGGTCCTGCCATTCGCCACCGGGGCGCACGCCAGCCCGGAGGGTGCTTTCACGATCTTCGATATGCCGGAGCCTTACTCCGACGCGAGCTATGTGGAGACCAGAGGGGGTGCCGTCTACACCGAAGCGGAGGGTGCCGAGATCTTCGCACGAGCGTACGATTCCCTACGTAGCGCCGCGCTCACCCCGGATGAGTCCGCGACCGTCATCCGGACCGCGATCGGTCGTGCCAAACGAGCGAGAGGGAGCACATGATGATCAGCCCCGAGGAGCTGGCGGGCGTCGCCTGGCACATCAGCACCAGGAGCGCCAACGGTGGCGGGCAGTGCGTCGAGGCCGGTCCGCTGGCCGATGGCAGTGGGCGCGTCGCCGTACGGCACAGCCTCCGCCCCGACGCCGAGGTGATCGTCTACACCCGCGCCGAGTGGCAGGCATTCGTCGGCGGCGTCAAGAACGGCGAATTCGACTTCTCCGCCAGGTAAACCGGCACTTCGGCCTCCTGATCCGCAGGGCGTTCGCGACCACGCACCTGCCTACGGAATCCGACGACGTGTTCCCGGAGCCGGACGCCAAGCTCTGCTGCGACATAGAGGGTTTGGCACGCTATTCCGCGGAAGCGCTCGACAAGTGGTGTGGCAGGCCGTACGTGGACCTGGCGGAGAGCGCCGTCGCGGCATACGAGGTCAGTCGCGCGGCACCGCCCCGGCCAGCAGGCCGGCGCCGGTGGTGGTGACGATGGCGAATCCGGCGATGCCCAGGAGCGGGTTGGGGAATCCGAACACCTCCGCCTGCGGCGTGATCATCACCGAACCGCACGAAAGGATCGGATTGATGCTGCACGTGGGCACGTAGGCCGGATCTTTCAGCAGGGCGATCTTCTCGACGGAGAGCGTGAACGCCGCGCTCAGGCCGAGCGCGCCACCGGCCAGTAGTAGCCAGGCCAGCAGCCGGGCAAACGGCTCCCCGGGCCGGCCATGCGCCCGGAGGCCTGGGGGGACCGGCGGGGAGCGTCCGCGGACGCCGGTCGGGCAGCGGCCGGTTCCCCGCCGGCCTCAGCTGGCGAGTGCCGCATCGACGACGGCGCGGGCAGCGCGTTCGGCGTTGAAGTGGCCGGGCAGCGGGAAGTAACGCACGACGAAGGTCACCTTGCCTGCGTACTGCTCGTGCAGGTCCTCCACCACCGGGAAGGCGGCCCGGCAGGCTTCGCACTCGAAGTCGAGGAACTCCAGCTGTCCGGGTCCCGACCCGGGCGTGGGGGTACGACGGGCCGCCCATGAGCGGGACCGCTCTTGACACGTCGGCAAAACCACCCCAACCTTGCTCATATGAACACATATTCATATGAGCAAATATTGGCAATGGACGGTTGTGCGGCCAAGGTCGTCGACGCCGACCGGGCCGTCGCGGTGTGCGAGCGGATGCCGTCCGCGCAAGACCTGACCGACACGGCTGACGTCTTCGGGCTGCTGTCCGACACCGAGCACACCGAGGTCCTGCACTCCGAACGGGATGGGGTTTTGTGATGGGCACCGGACATGGCCATGGGCATGCCGCAAGCCGCCACCGCTGGCGCCTGGCGCTCTCCTTCGCCCTGATCGGCGCCTACTTCCTCGTCGAGCTCGCCTACGGCCTGATCTCCGGCTCGCTGGCGCTGCTGTCCGACGCCGGGCACATGGCCGCCGACGTCGTCACCCTCGGCGCCGCGCTGGTCGCCACCAGGATCGCCACCCGCCCCGACACCACCGGCCGCCGCAGCTACGGCTCCTACCGGGCCGAGGTGTTCGCCTCCCTGCTGGCCGTCGTGCTGATGCTCGCAGTCGCCCTGTACGTGGTCGCCGAGGCGATCGGCCGCATCGGCGGGTCGGCCGAGGTCTCCTCCGGGCCGATGCTCGTCGTCGGCGCCATCGGCCTGGTCGTCAACCTCGTCGCCCTGGTTCTGCTGCGGTCCGGCGCGAGCGAAAGCCTCAACGTCAAGGGCGCCTACCTGGAGGTCGTGGCCGACACCGCAGGCTCGGTCGGCGTCATCGTCGCCGGCTGGCTCATCGCCGCCACCGGCCAGACCTTCTGGGACACCGTCATCGCTCTGGCCATTGGCGTCTTCGTTGCCGTACGCGCCGTCATGCTCGGCCGCCAAGTCTTCGCAGTCCTCGGCCAGCACGTCCCCGAGGGCGTCGACGCCACCGCCGTCGCGACCGACCTGGCCGTCATCAAGGGCGTACGCGACGTCCACGACCTGCACCTATGGACGCTGACCTCCGGCATGAACGTCGCCACCGCCCACCTCGTCACCACAGACCAGAGCGACAACCACGCCGTCCTGGATCAGGCCCGCGACCTGCTCCGCCGGCGCCACGGCGTCGCCCACGCCACCCTCCAAGTCGAACCCGCCGCCCACAACGGCTGCGACGAACTCGGCTGGTGAGCCCTTTCCAGGGCAGGTGATCCGCACTGCGGGGAGTGCGGGGGCAGCCGAGCTCTCAGCTGTACGGCGGACCGCCACCGCGCCCGGCTATGGCCCGGTGGGTGAACGCTGTCCACGCGCTGCTCGGCGCGGCCGCGGTCACCGTGGCGGCCGGGCTTGACCTGGCCGCCAAAGCCGTCGCCAAAGCCGCCGCCGAAGCGCGCTTGCCGGGTGCCGGCGTCGACCTCGGCCTGACCCAGCCCATGCCGGTGCCCAAGGACCTGGCCGCGCTGCTGGCGACCGCCTGACAGGCGCCTGGTCTGGGGGGAATCTGACCGACAGGCCTCGTCCAGCGCGCCTGTCGGTGACGAGAGCGCACGCCTCCTCCGCCCGCGACCTTGGAATCAGCGCCGATGGCGGCGTCGCCCTGGGGGCCGACCCGGGCGGCGTCTCCCTGTGGGATCTCAGGAACCTGGCCGAGGTCGTCGCCGACCCGGAGGAGGCGGCTTGCCGCGGCTACACCGGCGTGGAGCTCAGCAAGGCGGACTGGGCACGCTACACGGGCGGCGCGGAGTGGTCGGACTACGAGGTGGAGGGGATGGACGTCCATTTTCGTCTGCTCCATCAACCTGGGCTCCACATGACGCTCTTGCCGGGAGCGTGCGGTAGCGGAGGGGCCTCGCCGGGTTCCCGGCCACGAGAGACCGGGTTCACGCACCTGCGCGCACTTCGTGCCGTCGGGGGAGGAGCGCATGCGAAAGGCCGTCGAGCGTGCCCTCCTGGGAGGGACGGCCGACGGCCTTTCGCGAGATGCCCGTGCGCTTCCGCCGGTCACCGGGGTTTGCGCGGGTCGGGAGGCTCAGACGTCGTAGTAGAGCTCGAACTCGTGCGGGTGCGGGCGCAGCCGGATCGGGTCGATCTCGTTCTCCCGCTTGTAGGAGATCCAGGTCTCGATCAGGTCCGGCGTGAACACGCCACCCTCCAGCAGGTACTCGTGGTCGGCCTCCAGGGCCGCGAGCACGTCCGTCAGCGAGCCGGGGACCTGCGGGATGTTACGGGCCTCCTCGGGGGGAAGCTCGTAGAGGTCCTTGTCGACCGGCTCGACCGGCTCGATCTTGTTGCGGATGCCGTCGATGCCGGCCATGAGCTGGGCGGCGAAGGCGAAGTACGGGTTGCACGACGGGTCCGGGACGCGGAACTCGATGCGCTTGGCCTTCGGGTTGGAGCCCGTGATCGGGATGCGGATGCACGCCGAGCGGTTGCGCTGGGAGTAGACCAGGTTGACCGGGGCCTCGTAGCCGGGCACCAGGCGGTGGTAGGAGTTGACCGTCGGGTTGGTGAAGGCCAGCAGCGACGGGGCGTGCTTGAGCAGGCCGCCGATGTAGTAGCGGGCGGTGTCGGACAGGCCCGCGTAGCCGACCTCGTCGTAGAAGAGCGGCGCGCCGTCCTTCCAGAGCGACTGGTGGCAGTGCATGCCGGAGCCGTTGTCACCGAAGATCGGCTTGGGCATGAAGGTGACCGTGTGGCCGTACTCCAGGGCCGTGCTCTTGACGATGTACTTGTACAGCATCAGGGTGTCGGCGGCCTTGAGCAGCGTGTTGAACCGGAAGTCGATCTCCGCCTGGCCGGCCGTGCCCACCTCGTGGTGCTGCATCTCGACGTCGATGCCCGCGTCGATGAGGCGGCGCACCATCTCCGAGCGCAGGTCGGTGAAGTGGTCCATCGGCGGGACCGGGAAGTAGCCGCCCTTGAAGCGCGGCTTGTAACCGAGGTTGCCGCCGTCCTGGGCTTTGCCGCTGTTCCAGGCGCCCTCGATCGAGTCGATGTAGTAGTAACTCGCGTGCGCGTTGGTCTCGAACCGCACGTCGTCGAAGATGTAGAACTCGGCCTCGGGACCGAAGTAGACCGTGTCGGCGATGCCGGTGCCCTTGAGGTACTCCTCCGCCTTGCGGGCGACGTTGCGCGGGTCGCGGCTGTAGGCCTCGCCTGTCAGCGGGTCGTGCACGAAGAAGTTGATGTTGAGCGTCTTGTGCTGCCGGAACGGGTCGAGCACGGCCGTGGACGGGTCGGGCAGCAGCAGCATGTCCGACTCGTGGATGGCCTGGAAACCGCGGATCGACGAGCCGTCGAACATGAGACCGTCGGTGAAGACGCCGGCTCCGAAGTTCTCCGAAGGGAACGTGAAGTGGTGCGTCGTCCCCGGCAGGTCGGTGAACCTGACATCAACGAACTGCACCCCTTCGTCCTTGATGAACTTCAGGACGTCGTCGGCGGAGTTGAACACGCGAACCTCCCATGGGGCACGGGCTATCAGACCGAAAGTATGCCTGTGCCGTTACCGCCCCGTGTCTCGTTTGTTTCGCTCGTGTTAAGCGAAAGTCGCCCCCACGCTAGTTCTCGGGCCCCGGCTGGACGGGTATACCGAGCCTTCCTTTGCCCGGTTTTGCCGGATTTTCACGTGCCGGACTTCAGTGGCCTGCAGCCCTCCGGCGTCTCCTCCTCGAGCGAGTAGGGATCCACGGCGGGGCCGTCGGCCTTCACTTCCCGATCGGGAGTCGAGTCCGGATAGAACGGGTGGATGAAGCCGTCATCGACGTCGCACCGCGCCGGGGCGGTCCCCCCCGCCGTTCCACTTACCGACCCAGAAGCGCAGCCGGTCGCCGTCCCGCCTCGCCGGCCGGTCCGGGCGAGTACGGGGGCGGTACCCGGGGCGGATACCGTTGGGGCCATGAGCAGCAAGCAGCCGCGTTGGACCCAGACCTGGCTCGGTGGCGTCAGGTCGGCCGGAGTCGATCTCGGCTATCCGGGGGAGCGGCTCGGGCTGCCCGGAGAGGGCAGCGGCTCGGTGGCCGGATTCGGCCGCAGGCTCGGCGCCATCGTGGTCGACTGGCTGATCTGCACCTGGGCGATCACCCAGGGGCTTCTGCGGATCGACCCCGCTCATTCGGCCTGGGTCCCGATCCTGGTCCTGGCCGCCGAATACCTCCTGCTGGTGGGCACCATGGGGATGACCTTCGGGATGCGCCTGTTCGGCATCAGGGTCGCCGCGCTCGGCGGCGGCCGCCCCGGGTTCGTCTCCGTGCTGGTACGGACCGTCCTGCTCTGCCTGGCCCTGCCCGCTCTCATCTGGGACCGCGACCAGCGGGGCCTGCACGACCGCGCGGCGAACACCGTGGTCGTACGCCTCTGAGCCGCGTCCTCACGCCCGGTTTCGCGCTTGTACCCGAGTCTGGCCCTGTGTTCAGGTTTCACATCGGTCGCCGGGCAGTGTGTCACGCTGCCGACGACGCGGCCTGAACCGTACCTGCCAGGTACGGCGAGGAGCTGCAAGCTCGGTTCCTTTCAGGGCCGAGAAGCTGACGCTCGCATCCGTGATCTCGCCCGCGCCAGGCTCCGCGGGCGCCGATTCCTTTTCCTGCCGGCGGCCGTCATAACGGTGGGCGGCCGCGCTGGGCGGCCGGCCGTGAGGGAGGAACGACTTCGTGATCAAGGATGAGGCGGGTCCGGAGGAGAGCGCGGTCCTGGCCGCCGCGCTGGCGGGTGACGAGCCGGCGTTCGGCACGCTCGTCGAGAGGTACCGGCGGGAACTGCGGGTGCACTGCTACCGGATGCTCGGCTCCTTCGAGGAGTCGGAGGACCTGGTGCAGGAGACGTTCCTGCGCGCCTGGCGCAAGAGGGAGAGCTTCCAGGGGCGCTCGACCTTCAGGGCCTGGCTGTACCGGATCGCGACCAACGCCTGCCTGGACTTCCTGGACCGCCACCCGCGTCGCCCGCGCCCGCGCGAAGCGCCGGTGCTGGCCACTTCCGGTGTGTCCTCGCCGTCGCCGACCGAGGTCTTCTGGCTGAGCCCGTACCCGGACCGGCTCCTGGAGCCGCCCGCGCCCGCCGGCGCCGAGCCGGACGCCGAGGTGGTCGCCAAGGAGACGATCGAGCTGGCCTTCCTGGTCGCCATCCAGCATCTGCCTCCCCGGCAGCGGGTGGTGCTGATCCTGCGCGACGTGCTCGGCTGGTCGGCGCAGGAGGCCGCCGCGCTGCTGGAGGTGAGCGTCGCGGCGGTGAAGAGCGCTCTGCAGCGGGCCCGGTCGACGATGCGGGAGCACCTGCCCGCACAGCGTCTGGAGTGGGCGCCCTCCTCGGATCCGACCGGGGAGGAACTCGCGGCGCTGCGACGCTACATGGACGCCGTCGAGCAGGCGGATCCCGAGGTGCTGGCCGGGGTGCTGCGCGCGGACGCCTGGCAGACGATGCCGCCGGCCCCGATCTGGATCCTGGGTGGGGAGGCGATCGTCGAGTCGTGGCGCCCGGCCATGATCGGCCCCGAGGCGTGGGGTGACTGGCGCGTCCTGCCCACCCGCGCCAACCGGCAACCCGCCGCGGCGGCCTACCTCAGGCGCCCGGGCGAGTCCGAGTACCAGGGCTCGTGGCTCGGTGTCCTGCGGGTCGAGGACGGGCTGGTGACCCAGATCACCACCTTCGGCGCCGAGATCTTCCCGGCGTTCGGCCTCCCCTCGACGCTGTGACGGACACCGGCGAAGACCCGCCTCCCTCCTTCGCGGGGCGGTTCGGGCCGTCGTTCCAGGTACGGGCGGTCGTCGTCGAACCCGGCGGCTCGCTGGACCGGGCCGGAGCCGAATGGCGGGACGCGATCGTCCTGCTTGAGTGCGGACGGATCGAGCTCGTCTGCTCCGACGGTGATCGCCTGGCCTTCCGGTGCGGCGACGTGCTGTGGCTGGACGGGCTGCCGGTGCGAGCCCTGCGCAATCCGGGACGGGAACCCGCCGTCCTGCTCGCGATCTCCCGGAGGCCCGGGCGCCGCTGAGTCCCCGGCCCAGCGGGACAGGGGCCGGGCGGCATCGCACTTCCGAGAACCAAATCCCCGGAGCGATTCCTTTTGCGGCCTCCGGCCGTCGTAACGGTCACACACTGCATCACGGAAGGAATGATCATGAACGATATGCAGAAGCAGGTCCAGGAGGCGGTCGACAGGCTCGTGGAGTCCGGGACCGAGCGGGGCCTGCAGGTCGCCGTGTACCGGAACGGCGAACCGGTGGTCGACGTCGTCGCGGGCGTCGCCGACCCGGCCACCGGGCGTCCCGTCACGCCGGACACGCCGTTCTACAGCGCCTCGACCGGCAAGGGCGTCACCTCGACCGTGGTGCACGTGCTCGTGGAGCGGGGCGTCCTCGGCTACGACACGCCGATCGTCGAGCTGTGGCCGGAGTTCGGCGCCCACGGCAAGGAACGCGCGACGGTGCGGCACGCCCTGACCCACTCGGCGGGCGTGCCCGGAGTGCCCGCCGGGACCACGCCCGAGGACCTGTGCGACTGGGAGGGGATGTGCGCGGCGATCGCCGACGCCAAGCCCTGGTGGGAGCCCGGCACCAGGACCGGCTACCACCCCCACTCGTTCGGCTACATCATCGGGGAGGTCGTCCGCCGGGCCACCGGCAGGCCGATCTCGCGGGTCCTGCGGGAGGAGGTCGCCGGGCCGCTCGGGGTGGCCGGCGAGCTGTTCCTCGGCGTTCCCGAATCCGAGCTGGGCAGGCTGGCCCGCCTGGAGGACGCGCCGAGCGATTTCGAGATGCCCGCGGAGATGTCCGCCGAGATGTTCGCCGACATACCGTTCTTCAAGGTGGTGGACGGCTACACGGCGGCGCCGATGGCGGCGATGCCGGATGCCGGTTTCGGCAACCGCGCCGACGTGCTGACCTCCGACATCCCGGCGGGCGGCACCATGTCCGCCCGCGCCGTGGCCCGCATGTACGCCGCCCTGCTGGGAGAGGTGGACGGTGTCAGGCTCGTCTCGCCGGAACGGCTGCGAGAGATCACCGAGGTTGCGGTCACCGGTGTGGACGAGGTCACCGGCACTCCGGTCACCAGATCCCTCGGGTACGCCATCGGGGCCACCGCGCTGCTCGACAGCCCCACCCTGTTCGGGATGGCGGGCAGCGGTGGTTCGGCCGCGTACGCCGACACGGCCACCGGGATCGCGATCGCCATGACCAAGAACATGCTCTACGGCGGAGACTTCGACACCTTCGACGAGATCGGGCGGATTGTCATGAACGCCGTTGCCAGCCGCTAGGCCCGCGTTCCGCAGGTGATCTGAACCGATCCGGAAAACGAGGCCGGGGTGCCGTTCGTGTCTCGGGGCAGGCGTCCGCCCCGAGACACGGCCTCCGCGCGGATCTCGCGCCGGCGGCCCGAGCGCGTCGAATGCCCGAGCGCGTCGAATGCCCGAGCGCGCCGGCGGCCCGAGCGCGCGGGTCGCCCGTCGGCGGACGCGTGCCTACCGGGTGCAGGTGAAGATCGCGGTGCCGGGCAGGTGGTGGCCGCGCAGCGGACTCCAACCGCCCCACTCGCGGTCGTGGCCCGGCGGCCACTCGGGCTCGGTCAGCTGCCGCAGCACCAGCCCGGAGGCGGTGATGAGGTGGACCCAGTCGGCCATCGTGCGGTGGTGCTCGACGTAGGACGGGCGCCCGTCCTCGCCGATCTCCACGTACGCGGACCGGTCGAAGTAGGAGCGGTCCGAGGTCAGCCCACCAGGACCGGGGTCGTCGGGGAAGGCCCAGCGGATGGGGTGGCTCACCGAGAAGACCAGCCGGCCGCCGGGGCGCAGCACCCGGTGGACCTCGGCGAGGACGGCCCCGGCGTCGGCCACGAACGGCAGCGCGCCGAAGGCCGAGCAGGCCAGGTCGAACGCCCCGTCGGCGAAGGGCAGGATCTCGGCGTCCGCCTGGACCACGGGGAGCGCGGCGCTCGCGTCCAGGTCGATCCGGCGCGAATGCTGAAGCTGGCGGAAGGACAGGTCGAAGGCGGCCACCCTGGCGCCCTGGCCGGCCAGCCAGCGTCCGCACTGCCCGGCGCCGCAGCCGATCTCCAGCACGTCCTTGCCCGCGACATCGCCCAGCAGGTGGACGTCGGCCTCGTCCAATCCCTCGGGACACCAGACGAACCCGGAGTCGCGCAGGAACTCCCCGTGCTCGGCCTGGTAGTCGTCGGCGGCCCCGTCCCACCAGCCGCGGTTGGCCCGGGATGTGGCCGCGGCGTCCACCCGGTGGCGGCCCACCCCGGCGGAGCTCATCAGCGCATCTTCGGGCGGGGCATCTTCGCGCCGCGCGGCAGCGGGCCCTTGGGCATCGGCAGCGTCTGCGGCAGGGCCTTCAGCCGGTTGTTGATCTCGTACAGGGCGGGCTTCTTGAGGTTGCGGGGCAGCTTCATCAGGTGCCGCTGCAGTTTGGCCAGCGGAATCTGCCCCTCGCCGTCACCGGACTGGACGTCGTAGACGGGCACGTCCAGCGCGATCCGCTGGACGCGCTTCTTCTCGGCGACCAGCATCTTCTGCACGCGGCTGCCCGGCCCCTCGGAGACCAGGATGATGCCGGGGTAGCCGACCACGCGGTGCACGATGTCCTGGTCGCGGGTGACCGCGACGGCCGGGGTGACCTCCCAGTTGCCGCGCATGCCCTGCAGGATCGCGGCGGCGGCGCCGATCTGCCCGTGCAGCATGGAATACTGCGCCTTCTGGGCGAGCTGGCCGAACACCACAAGTCCGACGGTCAGGGCCAGCATGATCCCGATGAAAAGCAGATACCAGAACCAGCCCGTGACCAGGCCGATCACCACGCACAGCGCGAGCGTGCCCAGCGCCGAGGCGTAGACGATCGGCATCCCCTTGGGGTTGGCCTCCTTGATGATCTTCGCGATCATGCGGAGTTGCTTGATGCGCCCCGGGCGCTCTGAGTCTTCGGGCTTCTTGGCCATGTTCTGAAGGATACAAATCCATGGCTCAAGAAGTGAAAACGTGACCTGCCCGGTGCCGGTTCCGGCGCCGGGCCCGAAGGCCGCGGAGCGCCGGAAAGGCCGATACGACCGGGAGAAGTGCCCCTCGCCGACTGTTTTACCGGGATTACACGGTCACGGTCGCGCTCAGGCGGCGGTCGGCGACGCTGCGGCCCGAGCTCTCCACCTCGGGGGTGGTCGAGGCGACCACTATCGCCACATCGGCCGCCGAGGCGGCCTCCACTGGAGCGGCCATGCGAACCGGGCCGGTAAAACCGGAAGGACCCCGCTCGTCACGAGCGGGGTCCTTCCGGTTGGCGGGAGCCGGCTCAGGCGTGCTGACGGGCCTCGACCGCCTGCTTGTACAGGCGGCCCGCCCGGTAGGAGGAGCGCACCAGCGGCCCCGACAGGACCCCGGCGAAACCGATGGCCTCCGCCTCCTTGCCCAGCTCCACGAACTCCTCCGGCTTGACCCACCGGTCGACGGGGTGGTGGCGCGGGGTGGGCCGCAGGTACTGGGTCACGGTGAGCAGGTCGCACCCGGCCTCGTGCAGGTCGCGCATGGCCTGGACGATCTCCTCGCGCTCCTCGCCCATGCCGAGGATCAGGTTGGACTTGGTCACCAGGCCGGCCCGACGGGCCTTGGTGATCACTTCCAGGGAGCGCTCGTAGCGGAAGGCGGGCCGGATGCGCTTGAAGATCCGCGGCACGGTCTCGACGTTGTGCGCGAACACCTCGGGCCCGGCGGAGAAGACCTCCTCCAGCTGGGCCTGGTCGCCGTTGAAGTCGGGCACCAGCAACTCGACGCCGCAGCCGGGCAGCAGCGTGTGGATCTGCCGCGCGGTCTCGGCGTACAGCCACGCGCCGCCGTCGGGCAGGTCGTCGCGGGCGACACCGGTCACGGTCGCGTAGTTGAGGCCCATCTGCCGCACCGACTCGGCCACGCGGCGCGGCTCGTCGGTGTCGTACGCCTTGGGCTTGCCGGTGTCGATCTGGCAGAAGTCGCACCGCCGGGTGCACTGGTCGCCGCCGATGAGGAAGGTGGCCTCACGGTCCTCCCAGCACTCGGAGATGTTGGGGCATCCGGCCTCCTGGCAGACCGTGTGCAGCCCCTCGCGCTTGACCAGCGCCCGCAGCTCGGTGTGGTTCGGGCCCGTCCTGAACCTGGTCTTGATCCATTCGGGCTTCTTCTCGATGGGGGTCTCAGCGTTGCGGACCTCCAGGCGGAGGAGCTTCCGCCCTTCGGGTGCGACGGTCATGCGAGCTCCTTTGCCGGTCGCGGGACCGAGGTGTTGCACGTCGAGGTGTGGTAAAAGTCGTCACGCTCGCTCACGTCCCCAGCCTATGTCCCACCGCGAGCCGCGAGGTCCCGGGGTTCCCGGTGTTCAGCGCCGGAACAGGTCTTCCTCGGGCAGCTCGAAGGCCCGCGCGCCGAGCGCCTCCGCCAGATGCTTCTCGGCGTACGGCAGGACCTCGTCGACCACGATCCGCCGGCCGGTCTCGGCGGACAGCGAGGAGATCCCGGCATCGCTGATACCGCACGGGACGATCCGGTTGTACCAGCTCGGGTCGTTGGAGCAGTTGAGCGCGAATCCGTGCATCGTGACGCCGCCCGAGACCCGGATGCCGATGGCCCCGACCTTCCTGTCGGGCAGGCCGTGCGAGGGGTCTCCGGCCACCCAGACGCCGCCTCGCCCCTGAACTCGGCCCGCCTGCACCCCGAAGTCGGCGCAGACGGCCACCAGGGTCTCCTCCAGGAGCCGCACGTAGGCGTTCACGTCGAGCGTGCCGCCGAGCCTGACGATCGGGTAGCCGACCAGCTGGCCGGGACCGTGCCAGGTGATCCGGCCGCCCCGGTCGACCTCGACGACGGGGGTGCCGTCGGTGGGCCTCTCGTGCGGCGCGGTTCGTTTGCCCGCCGTGTAGACCGGCGCGTGCTCGAGCATCAGGCAGGTGTCGGGAATCTCCTCGGCCACACGGCGTGCGTGGATGCGCCGCTGAAGATCCCAGGCCTGCTCATAGGGGAAATCAACGCCAAGACGGACGATTGCCAGGTCACTCACGTCTCAAGAGTAGTTGACCCGTTCGTGGTCACGACGTGAGAAGTCGAGGCTCGATGCGGAACTCCTTGGCCCCACCTGCCCCGTCGTGCTCGACCTTGTAGGCGTAGGCGTCCGGGTGCACGCTGACGGCCTGGATGAACTCGGTGCCCACGTAGTGCAGCGCCACGCCCTCGTCGGCGGCGTAACCCTCCGGCAGCTCGCCCGAGGCCACCGCCTCGTGCAGCAGCGCGCGGCGCTGCGGGTCGGAGTCGTAGTGGACGCCGCACGAGTAGGGCAGCAGGCCCAGGCCCTCGGACCACACCCGCAGCGTCGGGCCGAAGGAGTCGGTGTTGCCGCCCACGTGCCAGCAGAGCGCCCCGGCGCTCTGGCCGCTCAGCACCACGCCGGCCCGCCACGCCTCCTCGAAGATCTCGTCCAGGCCGTGCAGCCGCCACAGGGCCGCCAGGTTGGCCACACTGCCGCCGCTGACGTAGATGACGTCCTGGCCGAGCACCCACTCGCGCGGATCCTCGATGTTGGGCATCGGGAACAGGGACAGGTGGCTGACCTCGACGTCCCACTCGCGGAAGGCGCCGTACATCTTCAACAGCCAGTCGGCGTCGTCACCGGTAGCGGTGGCGAGCAGGCCCAGCCGGGGCCGGTCCTGACCGGTGAGGTCAAGGGCGTACCGGAGCAGCGAGCTCGCCTCGATGGAGCCGTAACGTGCGGAAGCGCGGAACGAACCACCCCCGATCGCGAGGATGTGCGACTGCCCGGGCGTGCTCATATCGATCTCCCCAGTGCTGACAACGGCTGCAACAGGGACCCTAGAGTACGGCGGACAGTGCCTCGTCGAGACGGATATGCCGGAACGCGTAGCCGCTGTCGAGCAGGCGCCGCGGCAGCACCCGCTGGCCGGTCAGCGCACCCTCCTCGGCGAACCCCCCGATGGCCGTGCGCAGCACGAACCCCGGAACGGCCAGGGGCAGCGTGGGCCGGTGCAGGGCCGCTCCGAGCACCTTGGTGAACTCCGCGTTGGTGACCGGCTCGGGCGCCGTCAGGTTCACCGGCCCCGAGATCTCTGAATTTCTCAGTATGTGTTGTACGGCGAGAACCCAGTCGTCGATGGAGATCCACGACCAGTACTGCCGCCCGGACCCCAGCGGGGCGCCCAACCCCAACCTGAAGACGGGGAGCAGCCGGGACAGCATGCCGCCCTGCCCGCTCAGCACCAGTCCGGTACGGAGTCTCACCACCCGGATGCCCGCCTCCTCGGCGGGCGCCGTCTCCGCCTCCCACGGCACCACGACCTCCTGGGCGAGGAACCCGGCGCCCGCGGGCGCACTCTCGTCCACCGACGCCTCCCCGGTGTCGCCGTAGAAGCCGATCGCCGAGCCGGACAGCAGCGCCACGGGCTTCGCCGCCAGACCGGCCAGCGCGCCCACCAGGGTCCGAGTCCCCTCGACCCGGCTACGGACCACCTCGCGCTTGTAGTCGTCGCTCCAGCGCCGGTCGCCGATGCCCGCGCCGGCGAGGTGGATCACCGCCTCCGCGCCCTCCAGCGCCGCCGGGTCGACAACCCCCTTGGCCGGGTCCCAGAAGGACTCGTCGCCGTCTTTCGGCACCCGCCGCACCAGACGGACCACCCGGGCGCCGTCGTCCCGCAGGGCCTTGACCAGAGCCGATCCCAGCAGGCCCGAGGAACCGGTCACGATGATCGTCATATCGCCCAATGTAGTCGACCTCCCTTGAGGTCTTCGGAAACCGGAGGCCGACCGGATTCGCGCTGTGCCCCCGAGGTTCCCGCGCCGTGCCCCCGAGGTCCCCGCGCCGTGCCCCCGAGGTCCCCGGGAAGAGGTCCCCGGGAAAG
Source organism: Streptosporangium sp. NBC_01755 (assembly GCF_035917995.1). Lineage (NCBI taxonomy): Bacteria > Bacillati > Actinomycetota > Actinomycetes > Streptosporangiales > Streptosporangiaceae > Streptosporangium > Streptosporangium sp. NBC_01755. Next base: position 6,072,609 of record NZ_CP109131.1, read on the forward strand.
CGCCCGTGTCCCTGCGATCGGCGCCTTCGGCGTACCGGGAGGACGAGGCGCGACACGCGGGCGAGAACGAGCAGGGCCGGCCCGCGAAGTCGCGGACCGGCCCGGTGGGAGAGAACGGGGGACTAGGCGTTGAGGCCCAGCTGGTTCTCGAAGCGGCCCTCCTCCAGGCGACGCTTGATCGTCGTCAGGAAGCGGGCGGCGTCGGCGCCGTCGACCAGGCGGTGGTCGTAGCTGAGCGCGAGGTAGACCATCGAGCGGACGGCGATGACCTCACCCTCGGCGGTGTCCAGGACGACCGGGCGCTTGACGACCGCGCCGGTGCCCAGCATGCCGACCTGCGGCTGGTTGAGGATCGGCGTGTCGAACAGCGCGCCCCGGCTGCCGGTGTTGGTCAGCGTGAACGTGCCGCCGCCGAGCTCGTCCGGGCTCACCTTGTTGGTGCGGGTGCGCTCGGCCAGATCGGCGATCTTACGGGCCAGCCCGGCGATGTTGAGGTCGCCCGCGTCCTTGATCACCGGGACGATCAGGCCGCGCTCGGTGTCCGTTGCGAAGGCCAGGTGCTCGGCGTCGAAGTAGGTGACCTCGTTGGTCTCGCTGTTGATCGTGGCGTTCAGCTTCGGGTGCTGCTTGAGCGCCTCGATCGTGGCGAGGGCGAAGAACGGCATGAACGAGAGCTTGACGCCCTCACGCCGCTGGAACTCTGCCTTCGCGCGGTTACGCAGCTGCGCGATCTTGGTGACGTCGACCTCGACCACGCTGGTGAGCTGGGCCGAGACCTGCAGCGACTCGACCATGCGCTTGGCGATGGTCTGGCGCAGCCGCGACATCTTCTCGGTGCGCCCGCGCAGCGTGGTGTCCACCGCGACCGGCGCGGGAGCCTGCGCGGGGGCGGCCGCCTGAGCCGGAGCCTGGGCGGCGGCCCGCGGGGCCGCCTGTGCCTGTGCCTGTGCCTGAGCTTGGGCCTGGGCCGCCGCGGCCCGCTCGCGCTGGTCGCGGGCCGCTTCCAGCACGTCCTGCTTGCGGATGCGCCCGCCGACGCCGGTGCCGCTCAGCGAGTCGAGGTCGACGCCGTGCTCGCCGGCGAGCTTGCGCACCAGCGGGGTGACGTAAGGGCTGTCACCGGAGAGCTGGGCGGCGGGCTCGGAGGCGGGTGCCGCCGCGATCGGGGCCGGCGGCGCGGCCTGGAGGGGCGGTGCCGGGGCCTGCGCGGGAACCGGCGCCGGCGCCGGAGCGGGAGCCTGCGGGGCGGGCTGCGGGATCGAGGAGACCGGCTGTGCCTGCTGCTGGGGGGCCGGCTCCGGCTCGGGCTCCGGCTGGGGGGCCGCCTCCTGCGCCGGGGCGGCGCCCTCGGTGCCGTTCTCGTCGATGACGGCGAGCTCAGCGCCGACCTCGACCGTCTCGTCCTCGGCCACCACGATCTTCGTGAGGATGCCCGCGGCCGGAGACGGGATCTCGGTGTCGACCTTGTCGGTGGAGACTTCGAGAAGCGGCTCGTCGGCCTCGACGCGCTCGCCCTCCTTCTTCAGCCAACGGGTGACGGTGCCCTCCGTGACGCTCTCACCGAGCTGGGGCATCTGTACGGACTTCGGCATTGGTGTCTTCTCTCGCGTTCCGAGTGAGGGCTTACGTTAGTTGTGGACGTGGAGCGGCTTGCCGGCCAGCGCCAGCATCGCCTCGCCGACGGCCTCGGACTGGGTCGGGTGGGCATGGATGAGCTGCGCGACCTCGGAGGGCAGGGCCTCCCAGTTGTAGATCAGCTGTCCCTCGGTCACGAGCTCGCCGACGCGACGGCCGACCATGTGCACGCCGAGCACCGGGCCGTCCTTCGCCGAGACGATCTTGACGGCGCCCTGCGTCTGCAGGATCTGGCTCTTGGGGTTGCCCGCGAGATCGTAGGTGAACTCGACGATCTCGTGACCGCGCTCCCTGGCCTGGGCGGAGGTGATGCCCACCGAGGCGACCTCGGGGTCGGAGTAGGTGATCCGCGGCACGCCGTCGTAGTCGATCGGCACGGGGTTCAGCCCCGCGATGTGCTCGGCCACCAGGATGCCCTCGGCGAAGCCCACGTGGGCGAGCTGCAGGGTCGGGATGAGGTCGCCGACCGCGTACACGCCGGGCACGCTGGTCTGGCAGAACTCGTTCACGGTGACGGTGCCGCGCTCGATGGCGACGCCCGCCTCCTCGAAGCCCATGCCCGCGGAGACCGCGCCGCGGCCGACCGCGACGAGCAGCAGCTCGGCGTCCAGGGTCTTGCCGTTGGCCAGGCTGACGACCACGCCGGTGTCGGTGGTCTTGACGCCCTCGAAGAAGACGCCCAGCTCCTGCTTGATGCCGCGGCGGCGGAAGGAGCGCTCAAGCAGCTTGGAACTGGACTCCTCCTCCAGCGGCAGCAGGTGCGGCAGGGCCTCGACGATCGTCACCTCGGCGCCGAAGGAGCGCCAGACGCTGGCGAACTCCACACCGATGACGCCGCCGCCCAGGACGACCACGGAGGTGGGCACCCGGTCGAGCTTGAGCGCGTGCTCGCTGGTGATGACACGCTCGCCGTCGATCTCCAGGCCGGGAAGGGACCTGGGCGCGGAGCCGGTCGCCAGCACGATGTTGCGGCCCTCGTAGATCCCGGAGCCCACGGACACCCGGTTCGGGCCCGCGAGACGGCCCTCACCCTCGATGATCGTGATGCCCTTGCTCTTGAGAAGGCCCTGCACGCCCTTCCAGGCGCGATTGACGATCTTGTCCTTGAACGCGTGGACCGCGGGCACGTCGATGCCCTCGAAACGGGCCTTGACGCCGTAGGTCGCGCTTTCCCGCGTCTCGTCGGCGACCTCCGCGGAGTGCAGAAGCGCCTTGGTGGGAATGCACCCCCGGTGCAGGCAGGTGCCGCCGATCTTGTCCCTCTCGATCAGCGCGACCGTCTTGCCCAGCTCGGCTGCCCGCAGAGCGCAGGCATACCCACCGCTACCGCCACCCAGGACGACGATGTCGTAGGGGCCGCTGCCATCAGCCACAGGAAAGCTCCTTGTCGGATCGGAATACCGTGTTCACGGTCGCGCCCCTTCCGTGCCCTGGCCGGCCGTGCGGATCCTCGATCGCATCCACACCGCCGCCGGACCCGGCTTGGCGCCCAGTCGGTGCCCGCCCTTGGCCCGGCACCGACAACCGCATCTTTTCATCTGTCTGTGTTACTTGTGACCCGCATGCGCGGCCACGCCGACGACTAGGCGGGCTCGTTCGCATAACGCTCGGCCAGGCCGACGAGCGTCCGGGTGATCGCCCCGGTACCGCCCTTCGGCGTGTAGCCGTGTGGCTCTCCCTTGTTGAACGCGGGACCGGCCATGTCAATGTGTGCCCAACGGACACCGTCCGGCACGAATTCCCGCAGGAAGATCGCCGCCGTCAGCATCCCGCCGAAGCGCTCGGGGTGCAGGTTGGCGATGTCGGCCACGGGAGAGTCGAGCCCCTTGCGGAGCTCGTCGGGCAGCGGCATGGGCCACGCGGCCTCACCCTGCTCGCCCGCCGTCGCGACGATCTCGGCCCGGAGGTCGTCGTCGTTGGCCATGACGCCCGCCGTCCGCCAGCCCAGCGCGACGATCTGCGCGCCGGTGAGCGTGGCGACGTCGACGATCACGTCCGGGTCGTCCTGACCGGCCCGGGCGATGCCGTCGATCAGGACCAGGCGGCCCTCGGCGTCGGTGTCGAGCACCTCGACCGTCTTGCCCGCGAAGCTGGTGAACACGTCGGAGGGGCGCTGCGCGGTACCGCTCGGCATGTTCTCGGCCAGGCAGAGGTAGCCGACCGCGTTGACCTTCAGGCCCAGCTTGGCGATCGCGAGGATCGCGCCGAAGACGGCGCCCGCGCCACCCATGTCGGACTTCATCCAGTCCATCGCGGCCGACGGCTTGAGCGACAGGCCGCCCGAGTCGAAGGTGATGCCCTTGCCGACGTAGGCGAGCTTCTTGTCTGCCTCGGGGTGGCTGTAGGCGAGGCGTACCAGGCGGGGCGGGTTGGCCGATCCCTGGCCCACGGCGACTATGCCGCCGTAGCCGCCCTCCCTGAGCGCCTTCTCGTCCAGGACCTCCACCGACAGGCCGGCCTCGCCGCCCACCTGCTCGGCGATCTCGGCGAAGCGCGCGGGCCACAGGTCCGAAGGCGGGGTGTTGACCAGGTCGCGGACGAGTGAGACCGACTCGGCCAGCGTGCCGGCGCGCCCGACCGCCGCTTCGGCGCCCTCGGCGTCGGTCAGCACGGCCAGCTCGGCCACCGGGGTGCTCGGCTCCTGGGCGGTCCGGTACCTGGTGAAGGAGTACGCGCCGAGCAGGCCGCCCAGGGCGACGGCGCCGGCGTGCTCGGCGTTCGCGGTGGGCAGGGCCAGCGCCACACGCTCGGTGCCCGCCAGGGCGCGGACCGCGGTGCCTGCGGCGCGGCGCAGGGCCTCGGCGTCGTAGCCGCCCTCGGGGACGTCGCCCAGGCCGACGACGACCAGCAGGGGCGCGGTCAGCGCGCCGAAAGTGGGGATCTTGGAGATCTCGCCCGGCTTCCCCTTGGCGCCCACGCTGTCGAGCGTGGCGGCGAGCCTGCCGCCGAGAGCCTGGTCGAGGCCGTCGGCCCCGGGAGCGGGGAGCAGGCCGTCCGGTCCGGTATGGACGCCGACGACCAGTGCGTCGGTGTCGAACGAGACAGCGTTGTCAGTTGGGGTCAGCCGCACAGTGGTCACACAAGCCGATGCTAGTCGGGCTTGCATAGTACTCGTAAACGAGGGTTCGTCCTATGAATCGCGTCACCCGATGGTGCTATCGGGAGTGGCACCATCGAGGGGGTTGGTGCTAATGTCGCTAGCATCATGTTGCTCACCCTGGATATGAACGATCCTCGGCCGCTGCACGAGCAGGTTGCCGAGGCGATCAGACGCGCCGTCGCCGAGGGTTCCTACGCTCAGGGAGACCGGCTCCCGCCGGCTCGCGATCTGGCCGTCGCGCTGGGCATCAACGCCAACACGGTGCTGCGCGCCCTGCGGGACCTGCGCGACGAGGGGGTGCTGGAGTTCCGCCGCGGCCGCGGCGTGAGCGTGCTCAGCCGCCCCAACCCGCGCAGCGTCATCGAGGAGAAGTTGCGCTCCCTGCTCGCCGAGGCGGTCCAGTACGGCTACCGCCATGACGACGTCATCGAGCTCATCAGAGAACTGTCCTGACCGGGTCTGAGACCCGCTCCTTCGAAGGGGTGATCGCCGTGGGCCTGCAAGCCCGATTCTTTTCCGTGACAGCCGGCTGGGCCGCGCTGGTGGCAGCCACCCTGATCGCCGTACCACTGGCGCTGCGAGACCGGCTGCCCGACCCGATCGCCACACACTGGGGTCCGTCCGGTGCCCCCGACGGCTCGATGCCGTTCACCGTCTCGCTGCTGTTCCAGGCCGGTCTGTGGACGCTGATCGCGGGCGCCTCCTGCGCGTCCGCACTCGTCAACGCCGGGATGCTCAGGCGCAGGGCGAGCCGCATGGCGCTCGGTGCCCTGCTGGGCGGGGGCGGCATGTTCTTCCTGGGGCTGCAGGCGATCACGCTGTCGGCCAACCTCGACGCTCCAGGCTGGTGGCAGGCCGGTCACCTGGGGTGGGGGGCGCTGCTCGTGCCCGCCCTCCTGGTGCTGGGCGGCTGGCTCGGCGCCCTGCTGGGCCGTCCGGGGCCCGATGACCTCCCCGAGCGGGGAGCGATCTCCACGCGAAAGGTCCCGCTTCGTCCGGGCCAGCGCGCGGTATGGGTCTCCTCGGCGCGCAATAACCTGCTCGTCACGCTCGGCGGTTCCGTTCTGGCCGCAGGGGTGGGGCTCACGGTGCTTGCGCTGCTCGGTGGTGACGGCACACTGTGGATCCCCGCAGCGATCATGCTCCTGGTGGGCCTGGTGGGTGTGACCTTCAGTTCGGTGCGGGTGCAGGTCACCGAGGAGGGTGTCGTCCTCTTCTACGGACCACTCCGCCTGCCCCGCAAGCACATTCCGATCACGCAAGTGGAGCGGGCCTGGTCGGAGGAGCTGTTCCCATCCAATGTTGGAGGCTGGGGCATTCGAGGCCTGCCGGGTGCCGTGACGGTCATGCTCAGAGGCGGGGAGTGCCTTGTGGTGGGCTACGTCTCCGGCGGTCGCTTCGCCGTCTCGATCGATGACGCCGAGAATGGCGCCGCCTTGCTGAACACCCTCGTGGCCAGGGTTTCCACCGGTCCCGGCGCCCGCTGATCTCCACCTTCGCGGGCCTTTCCATCCCCAAAGACATCCCTCGAAGACCAAGCGTTCGAAGGTGATCTCATGCTCCGCAGATCCACTGACCTGTGGTTGTTTCTGCTCGTCGCGTTCGGCCTGTCCTGGTTGTTCGCCCTTCCCCTCTGGTTGATGGGCGAGTCGGCCGGTGTATTGGCGTTCACGGTGATCGGGGTGGCGATGATGTTCACCCCGGCACTCGGAGTCCTCGCTGTCCGGCTGCGCGGCAGACGGCTCGGGGAGCCCGCCACCGCCTGGCGTGAGTGGGCTGAGCGGACCGGCCTGTGGATGGGGGAGCGTCGCGGGCGCACGCTTGCGCTCGTCGCGCTGGCCTGGTTCGGGATTCCCCTACTGGTGATCGCCGCGATCGCGCTCAGCGCCGCCCTCGGCCTGCTCTCCGTCGACCTGCGGGGGCTCAGCCTGTTCCGCGAGACCCTGGCGGCGGCCTCTCTTGGCCGGCCGCTTCCGATGGAGCCCGGAGTCCTGGTGGCCGTGCAGGTCGCGACGGCCTTCCTGATCGCTCCGCTGATCAACTCGATCGCGGCATTCGGCGAGGAATGGGGGTGGCGGGGCTGGCTGCTGCCCCGCCTGATGCCGCTCGGCACCTGGCGGGCGCTCCTGGTGTCCGGGCTGATCTGGGGAGCCTGGCACTTCCCGCTCACCCTGCGTGGATACAACTACCCCGAGCTGGGCGCGTGGGCGGCGCCGATGTTCGTCGTCTTCTGCGTGGTCTTCGGTGCCCTGCTCGGCTGGTTCCGCCTCTACTCCGGGAGTGTCTGGCCCGCGGTCGTCGGGCACGGATCCCTGAACGCCTCCGGCGGCCTGACCCTGCTCGTCGGTGACGCGGCCGACCCGCCTAATCTGGCTGTCGTGGGGATCACCGGGCTGGTCGGCTCGGTGCTGCTGGCCGCGATCTCCGCGCTGGTGATCAAACGCTGGCCGATCGAGCCGCAGCTTCAGGCCACCGCCTGAGAGTCTGCGGAGAGGAAGATCCCCGGGCTTATCGCCGATGAGCCTCATCTGCCCGATTCGCGAAGTTCGGCTGCTCTGGTGAGGTCCGCAGGTTCAGCCTGGCCAGCGAATCTTCCGGATCTTCCGGATCTTCCGGAGCCGACGGAGCCGACGGAGCCGACGGAGCCGACGGAGCCGGCATGGCCGGGCGAGGCTGGGGGGTCAGCTCACGAGCACCGTGCTCACCAGCAGTGCCGTGACGGTGGCGATCTCGACCAGGGCTCCCAGCACGTCCCCTGTGATGCCGCCGAGCCGGCGCACCGCTCTGCGCCGCACCACCCAGGCCGCCAGCAGTCCGAGTAGCACGGCAGCCGGGAGCCCCCAGGAAGCGGAGAGGTTCCCCAGCCAGGGGACGAGGTCGCTGAGGCCGGCCACCGCGGTCCCGCCGGACGCTGAGATCGAGCCGATCTCCGAGATGAGCCGGTAGTTGTCCTCGTACGCGTCGAGGAACGGAAAGGAGGGCGACCAGACGTCGAGGACATCGGCGTCACGCAGGAAGGCCGGCGCCGCCGATCCCGCGAGCACCAGCGCGGTCATGCCCACCGCGACGCTCCGTCGCACGGTGCCCGCGACCATCGCGCCGAGCCCGTCGGGGCGGGCCGGGGGGATTCCCACCCGGCAGGACCAGGTGAGGGTCAGCCGCCCGGCCGCGCAGGCCGTGACCAGGACGACCGGCCCCATCCCCGCGCGGGCGAGCTCCGACAGGGCCGCCACCTGGAGCAGCAAGGTGCAGACCAGGGTCACCACCCCGAACGGGCCGATGTCGGACCGCTTCATGATCTCCAGTGCCCGTTCGGCGGGCTTTCCGCTGCCCAGCCCGTCGGCGAGGTCGGCCAGCCCATCCAGGTGCAGCCCCCGGGTGAGCAGTGCGAGGGCCGCCACGGCCAGCACCGACGCCGGAAGCGGCGTCATGCCCAGCCACAGCGCCACCGCCAGCACCAGCCCCGCGACGGCCCCGAGCGCCGCCCCCACCAGCGGGGCGATCGCCATCGCGACGCCCCCCGCGCGGCGGTCGACCACCCCGGGACGGACCGGGAACACACTCAGCGTGCCGATTGCGAGACGCACCCCGTCGGTGAACGTCGACGGCCTGTCGGAGGGCGGGGGCATGGGCACGACCGCAGATCATAGCTCGCGCCCCCCGCCTGCGGATTTCTCGGTACGCGCCCGGAGCCGGGGAGGCCCGGCAGGGCAGGGTGACCTCCTCCGACTCCGGCGGCGGGCAGCGGTTCAGCAGCCGGGGAGGCTCAGCAGGGCAGGAGCAGGAGGCGGCCGGCGACGACGAGGGCGACGTCCTCGGATTCCGCGGCGAGGCGCTGGTTCAGGCGGCCGAGGACGTCACGGAACATCCGGCCGCTGGCGGTGGCGGGCACCACGCCGAGGCCGACCTCGTCGGAGACCGCCACTACCCGGGCCCGGGTCTGCCGCCAGGCCGCCACCAGGTCGTCGCACCGGGCCGTGACCGCGTCCAGGCCGTTCCCGCCCGACCACGCCTCGCACTCGTCGAAGACGGAGGCGACCCAGGTGCCGAGCCCGTCGATCAGCAGCGGGGTCCCGGCGGACCGCAGCAGCCCGGCCAGGTCCGTGGTCTCGGCGGTCTCCCAGTGGGCGGGCCTGCGGTCACGGTGTGCCCGGACCCGGCGCAGCCACTCGGGGTCGCCGTCGCCGGACGGCCCGGTCGCGACATAGAGGACCTCGGGTTCGGACACCAGCCGCAGTTCGGCCTCCGCGGACTTGCCCGACCGGGTCCCGCCGAGCAGCAGGGTCCTTCGGGGTGGGGGAGCCGGAACCGGCGGGGGCTCGCCGATGTCGATGACCGTGCCATCCGGTACGGCGCGCACTCCCCACACAGCCGCCCGCCGGGACAGCTCCGCCTCCGTCGGTACCCGGTGGTCGACGTCGACGGCCACCACATGCGTCCGCTCGCCGACCAGCCCCCGCCGCCGCAGGTCCCCCAGCCGTTCCGGCCGGTCAAGCACATCCAGCAGCACCAGGTCCAGCGCCTCTCCCACGCAGGCGGGGTCTGGCTCCCCATCCGGGAGAGAGACGGGCGGGCAGGCGGCGGCGTAGAGGACGCGCCGGCCGCCGGGGGTGGTGACGGTGAGGCCGTCCGGGCCGGGTGAGGCGCGGTAGCCGGGCGGGAGCGGGCCGGTGGGCGGCAGCCGTACGGAGTCGCCGAGCACCACGGATGTGGGGCGGCGGCCGGAGGGGGCGCGGGAGCAGGAGGCGCACCCGCAGCCCGGGGACGGCCAGCCGGCCGCACCAGCCGTACCGGAGATCAGGACCTTCACGCCCGGTCTCCCATCGGGTTGAGGGGTTGAGAGCCTCCGCCTGCCGGCGGAAGCGGGTGACCTCCGCAGCGTACGGGGTCGGGAACAGCCGGGCGGCGGGGCGCGAGACCATGATCCTGCCTCCACGCTCGGGGGCACCCTGGAGAGGTAGGGTTCGCTGAGCCGCCGAACGGCACTGGCAGGATCCGTGAGAAGGAGCTATGGCATGACGTGGCGCTGGCGTTATGAAAACGCGAATGGCGGCGAGGTAGTCGAGGGGGTCGCGCCGCCGGAAACGTTCCCGAGCCAGGCCGATGCCGAGTCGTGGCTCGGTGAGAACTGGCGTGAGCTGCTGGAGGCAGGGGTTGAGAAGGTCACCCTGTTCGAAGGCGAGAAGATCGAGTACGAGGGAATGTCCCTGCGCCCGGAGTGAGCGCGAAACCCGCCGGAGGCGGCCCCCCGACCGGCCGGGTCACATGGTGAGCCGCACATCCCGCCTGGTGGAAGAGCCGGGCGCGAGCTGACGGTCACTGAGGAACGGCGAGCGGCTCACCGACCCCTCGCCCCCTCGGTGAGAGGGGGCGAGGGGTCTCCCCGTCCCGCGGTGACCGGAGACCTTCGCCGGGCCGGTGGTCACTGACCGTTCAGGTCAGCCGGCGAAGCCCACCGGATGAATCCGGCGAGCCTTTGCGGTCACAGCACTCAGGGACGCTGCCTGGGGCTGACGGTCTTGGCGGGGTCGCGCTCGACGACCGGGCCGAGGACGTCGTCGATCCTCTTGAGCACCTCGGCGTCCAGTTTCACCCCGGAGGCCCTGACGTTGTCGCGGACCTGCTCGGGCCTGCTGGCGCCGACGATGGCCGAGGACACGTTCGGGTTCTGCAGTACCCAGGCCACCGCGAGCTGGGCCATGCTCAGCCCGAGATCGGCGGCGATCGGCTTCAGCTGCTGGACGCGGGTGAGCACGTCGTCGTTGAGCATCCGGGAGATGAAGTCGCCCCCGGTGGGGTCGGTGGCCCGGGAACCGGCGGGGGGCGGCTGCCCCGGCAGGTATTTGCCGGTGAGCACGCCCTGGGCGATGGGAGAGAAGACGATCTGGCCGACGCCCTCCTTCTCGCTCAGCGGCACGACCTCGGCCTCGATGACCCGCCACAGCATGGAGTACTGGGGCTGGTTGGAGACCAGGCGGTCGAAGCCCATCTTGTCAGCGATCTTCAGTGCCCGGCTGATCTGCTCGGCGGTCCACTCGCTGACGCCGACGTAGAGGACCTTGCCCTGGCGTACGAGGTCGTCAAAGGTCTTGAGGGTCTCCTCAAGCGGCGTCTCGTAGTCGAAGCGGTGTGCCTGGTAAAGATCGACGTAGTCGGTCTGCAGACGGCGCAGCGAGCCGTGCAGGGACTCGGTGATGTGCTTGCGCGACAGGCCGCGGTCGTTGGGGCCCTGGCCGGTCGGCCAGTAGACCTTGGTGAAGATCTCCAAAGACCCGCGGCGGACGCCCGCGAGGGCGCGGCCGAGAACCTCCTCCGCTCTGGTGCCCGCGTACACGTCGGCGGTGTCGAAGGTGGTGATCCCCTCATCGAGCGCCGCCCGCACGCACTGATTGGCGGCGTCCTCCTCTACCTGGGAACCGTGGGTGATCCAGTTGCCGTAGCTGATCTCACTGACCATGAGACCGCTCCGGCCAAGGTGGCGGAATTCCATGGTCTGACATTAGTAGGTGCCCGATTCGGGATACTCTGCCGGGCGTGTTGCGGTTGATCACTTCTCGGAGAGTGCGGCTGGCGCTCGCCGCCGGGGTGCTGGCGGCGGTCGTCGTGGTGGTCGTCCGCCTGTGGCGGAGACCGGAGGCCGGCCCCCGGGGCTACTCCCCGATCAAGAAGGCGTCGATCGGCTCACCGGCGGAGAAAACGGCCTCCGGGGCCGGGCGCGTGCCGCGGTGGCCTCCCGCGCCGCTCCTCGGTGTCCCCACGGAGGAGGACCTCAGGCGGTACGCCGTGGGTCCCCCCTCCGCCTTCCGGTCCGCCGTCGAGCGGACGTTCGCGCGCAGGTCGCCGCACGAGCCGCTGGACGGGGCCACCCGGGGCCGCCTGGCCCGCTGGGGTGTCGTCGGGATCGGGCTGTTCCTGCTCGCCTTCGGCACGCAGGTCCTGGAGAACGCGGTCTTCTCGGAGGGGACGCGGGCCGTCGAGGAAATCGCCCTCCGGAGCCCTCCGGATGCGAAGGACGGGTGCGAGCCGGGGCAGGCGCTGGAACCGGGGATCCGCTACCCGGCGGAAGAGGGGCCGGTGAGCCGGTACACCGGCTCGTGCCGGGTTGTCGTGGTCGTTCCGGACGGTTCCGCCGCGGCCGCCCCCGCCCCGCCGGACGAGTCCGTCGTGGCCGACCTCGCCCCGCCGCCGGACGGTTCCGCCGCGGCGGTTCCCGACGCGGCCTGCCGGCCGCAGGTGGGGGTCCCGAGGGTGCGGGCGATCGACCCCAGGGTGACCGGGGCGGTGAACCGCCAGTGGCGCCGCATCGAGAGGTGGCTCGCGGCCAACGCCCCAGAGAGCCTTCGCACGCTGGGCAGGCCCGCCAGGGCCCGCACGATCGCCGTCGCCGAGGCGCAGATGGGCCTGCGCTTCCCCGACGACCTGCGTGCCTCCCTGCTACGGCACGACGGGGCCCGCCTCGTGGACGACACCTGGCCGTTCGGCTTCATCGGTAACCGGAACCAGGGGGTTCGCGGGATCCGTGACACCTGGCGGCGGCTCTGCGGGACGGACGGGGAGGACATCGGCGTCGAGGTCGGCATCGACTCGCGGGCGGAATGGTGGGACGGGCGGATGATCCCGTTCGGCGCCAACGGAAGCGGTGACCACCTGGTGATCGACTCCGTGGCGCGCGACGTCGGGCGGACCGATCACGAGGGTCGGATGAGCTTCACGCCCGGCGGCATCCGGATCCGCTCGTACTACGGCCTGCTGAAGGCGACGGCGAACGCCCTGGAGACCGGCGGGTCCGTGGGCCACTGGAAACCCAAGGTGACCGGTGGCGAGCTGGACTGGGACGTCGTGCAGTCGTGATCGCCGCCGGACGGGCCGTCGCGGACCCCGGCTTCCGGGGAAGCCTCCAGAAAGGCCCCGGAGGCGGATCGATGTCCCTCCCGCCCGCGAGAGCAACACGCGGGGACTCCCAGGAAAGCCCCACGGACCCGCTTCGCGGCCATTGCGAAGAACATGAAGAACGAAGGACATGAAGAACGAAGGACATGAAAAACCCCGCCCCTTCGAGAAAGGGGCGGGGTTCGAAAGCCGATGGGCCGTGCTGCTCCCGGGTGCCGCGAACTACTTCTTCGGCGGGACCGGCTTGCCGCCTGGCAGGACGGTGGGCGGGGGGAAGCGCAGCTTGCGGATCTGCAGCGCGCGCATGGCGGCGTAGAAGCCGACACCCTTGAGGCTCTCGCCGGGGAACTTCTCGGCGGCGAGCTTCTTCACCTTCCAGGACACCCAGATCGAGGTGAGCAGCACGCCGACCATCATGATCGGCCAGCCGATCGTGATCACGGCGACGTAGACGTAGCCGCGGACCTCAGTCGGGAAGGGGATCCAGGTGAGCAGCAGGATCAGCAGGGAGAACGGCAGGAAGTACTGGCTGACGACGCGGCGGGAGTCGACCCAGTCGCGCGCGAACTTCCTGACGGGCCCCTTGTCGCGGACGGGAAGGTAACGCTCGTCGCCGCGGAGCATCCCCTCGCGCGCCTTGACGCGGTCGTTCGCCTGGCGCTCGCGGAGTTGCCGGTAGGCCTCTTTGCGGTTGCTGGGGGCGTTCACCGGCTGCCGGCGACGGCCTTCGGCGTCCCGTCGCTTGGGTGTGGGACGCCCCTTGCCCGCAGGCTTAGGATCGTTAGCGGAGGCGGGGGAGTCGTCCGCGGTGGTCTGGGTACGTCGGAACACAACGTCAGCCTACCGGGACTGCAACTTAGTGACGCCCCCGCGCGTTATGCGTAGGGTGAACCCTATGGTGGCTCCGGTGCTTTTCGGGGGGCTGGAATCACTTGGGGTGACCCGAAGCGCACTTGAAGAAGGGGACGGCCGACGCGCATGAGCGTGATGAAGAGACTTTCGCTGATCTTCAGGTCCAAGGCGAACAACGCGTTGGACAAGATGGAGGATCCTCGCGAGACCCTGGACTACTCATATCAGCGCCAGCTGGAGTTGTTGCAGAAGGTGCGCCGGGGTGTGGCGGACGTCGCCACCTCGCGTAAACGCGTGGAGCTTCAGATCAACCAGATCGAGGCGCAGTCGCGCAAGCTTGAGGAGCAGGGCCGTAAGGCGCTCGGGGTCGGTCGCGAGGACCTGGCCCGCGAGGCGCTGACCCGCCGCGGCAGCCTGCAGACCCAGATCGCCGACCTCCGCGTGCAGCACGACAACCTTCAGGCCGAGGAGGAGAAGCTCACCACGGCCTCCCACCGGCTGCAGGCCAAGGTCGACTCCTTCCGTACCAGGAAGGAGACGATCAAGGCGACCTACACCGCGGCCGAGGCGCAGACGCGGATCAACGAGGCCTTCTCCGGCATCTCCGAGGAGATGGGCGACGTCGGTCTGGCGATCCAGCGCGCCGAGGACAAGACGGCCTCCATGCAGGCCCGCGCGGGTGCCATCGACGAACTGCTGGCCAGCGGCGCACTCGACGACTTCAGCGGGCAGCGTGGCGACGACATCCAGGCCGAGCTCGACCGTATGGGCGGCGGCCACGATGTGGAGCTGGAGATCGCCCGGATGAAGGCCGAACTCGGCCAGGGCGCCGGGCCCCAGGGGGCGATCACGCCCGGTCCGGCCCAGCAGCAGCCCGAGCCTCAGCAGCAACCACAGTCCAACCAGACGCAGCAGCTGCGCCAGCCAGGGGAGGGCCTGTGATCGTCCGCATCATGGGGGAGGGGCAGATCGACATCGCCCCCGCCGACCTTGACGTGCTCAACGCCCTGGACGCCGAACTGGAGGCCGCCATCGAGGCGGGCGAGGAGGAGGCATTCCGTACGCGGTTGCACGCCCTGCTCGACAAGGTCCGCCATGTCGGCAAGGCGCTGCCCGACGACAGCCTGGAGTCCTCGGAGCTGATTTTGCCTCCGGCCGACGCTTCCATGGAAGAAGTTCGGGAGATGCTCGGCAATGAGGGGCTGATTCCCGGATAGCCTGGTCATATGGTACAAACCCGGTTCGCCCCGGACCGGGGCCTGACCAGGCGCATGGTGATCACCATGTTCCTGCTGGGATTGCTCTACGTCGTCTTCGTGGCCGTGCTGATCGCGTTGGGCGTCCGTGCGGTCGCGGTGTTGCTGATCGCCGGCGTCATGCTCCTCGTGCAGTACTTCATGTCCGACCGCATCGCGCTGTTCGCGATGCACGGACGTGTCGTCTCCCCGCAGGAGGCGCCGGAGTTGCACGGCATGATCGACCGGTTGTGCGCTCTGGCCGACATGCCCAAGCCGCGGGTGGCGATCGCCGATTCGGACGTCCCGAATGCGTTCGCCACCGGCCGTAACCAGAAGAACTCCGTGGTCTGCGTGACCACGGGGTTGCTGCGCAGGCTCGACACCGGTGAGCTGGAGGGCGTGCTGGCCCACGAGATGTCCCACGTGGCCCACCGCGATGTCGCGGTCATGACGATCGCGTCCTTCCTCGGCATAGTCGCCGGGCTCATGACCAGGGTCGCGCTCTACAGCGGCCTGGGCGGGCGCGGGCGCGACGACAGGGGCGGACTGCCGATCGGCCTGATCATCATGCTCGTCTCGGTCCTGGTGTACGCGGTCAGTTTCCTGCTCACCCGGGCTCTGTCGCGCTATCGGGAGCTGGCCGCCGACCGCGCGGGAGCGCTGCTCACCCAGCGCCCGTCGGCTCTGGCCAGCGCCCTTGTCAAGATCAGCGGTGAGATGGCCCGCATCCCGACGAGGGACCTGCGTGAGGCCGAGCCGTTCAACGCCTTCTTCTTCGTACCGGCACTGTCCGGCAAGGCGAGCCTGAGCGCGCTGCTGGCGACCCACCCGCCGCTGGAGCGGCGCCTTGACCAGCTCGGCAGGATCTCCGCCCAGCTCGGGCAGGGGGGCTGACAGCAAGGCTCCGCGACGGGTGGCTCGTATCCGAGCGGAAGCAGGATCTCCGCCCAGCTCGGGCAGGGGGGCTGACAGCAAGGCTCCGCGACGGGTGGCTCGTATCCGAGCGGAAGCAGGATCTCCGCCCAGCTCGGGCAGGGGGGCTGACAGGGCGTATCGGTGGGAGGCGCCGCCTGCGGTGGACTACGGCGAGCGGACTACGGTGAGCGGTGAAGTGCCGTTCCGTGGAAGCCGTGAAGCCGTGAAGGGGAAGTGACCGGATGCGCTGGTGGGATGCTCTGCTGGGCCGCGGCAAACCGGCCAAGGCCGACCTGGACGCGCTGTTCGCGCTGCCCTCGGCCGCGGTGACCCTGCAGGCGGCCACCGATCTGGTGCCGACCGGGCTGGGAGCGGTCTGCTTCCGCTCGGCCGAGGGCGGGGCGTTCGCCGCGCTTGAGCGCGACGTCACCCAGCTGCTGGACGCCGGAGGCGGCCCCCCGGTGAAGGTCTCGAAGGACTCCTACGGCTACACGTGGCTGCTGGTGCGCCGCGCGCCTGACCTGCTCGGTGATCTGGTCACCGACCTGCACGCGGTCAACTCCTCCCTTGAGGCGGCGGGTTTCGGCCCCTCGCTGCTCTGCTCGCTGGTCTCCTTCGCGGCCCCCGACGGCCGCGGGCTCGCCATGGTCTACCTCTACAAGCAGGGCACCTTCTACCCGTTCGCCCCGCTGCCCGGGCAGGAGGGGCGCAGGGACAACGCGCTGGAGCTGCAGGTGCGCGGTGCGATCGGCGGTGAGCTGGAGATCGAGCCGGATCTCGGCCGCTGGTTCCCCCTCTGGGGCGCGCCCGGCCTCTGAGCGGTCCCGCCGCCGGGCGGCCTGGCCCGGTCCTTCTCACCCGAGATCGTCCGGCCTGCGAGCCGGCTCTCGCGCACGCTCTTCCGACCCTTCCGCGGATCCCGCAAGGTCGTCTGGACCGCGCTTTGGAGGTCCGCCCGGCTTGCGGTTTGATGTACGTCCTGTGACCCTTTGCCCCCACAATGGGACCGGAAGTTCATCACGGAAGAAGGGTGTGACCATGGCGGACCTCGCGTCCTTGCGGCCCGGGGATCCCGAGCATGTGCGGGAGTACCGGCTCACCGCCCGGCTCGGCGAGGGAGGCCAGGGAACGGTCTACCTGGGGGTCTCCCCGACGGGAGTCCGTGTCGCGGTCAAGTTGCTCCGCGCCGACCTCACGCAGGACGAGGAGGCGATGGAACGTTTCGTCCGTGAGGTCAGCACGACCCAGCGGGTCGCGCCCTTCTGCACCGCCGCGGTGATCGACACCGGGGTCGACCAGCATCGCCCGTACATCGTCAGCGAGTACATCGACGGCCCGACGCTCGACGCGGTCGTGGCCACCGAGGGCCCCCGAGAGGGTGCGGCCCTGCACCGCCTGGCGATCGGCACGGTCACCGCGCTCGTCGCGATCCACCAGGCGGGAATCGTCCACCGTGATTTCAAGCCCTCCAACGTGCTGCTGGCCCCCGACGGCCCCCGAGTGATCGACTTCGGTATCGCCAAGGCGCTCGACCGCACCTCCACGCTGACCGCGATGGCGATCGGCACCCCCTCCTACATGACCCCCGAGCAACTGGCGGGGGAGAACGCGGGCTCGCCCGCCGACATGTTCGCCTGGGGTTGCACGATGGTCTTCGCGGCCACCGGGCAGCCGCCGTTCGGTACGGACAGCCTGCCGGCGATCTTCAACCGGATCATGAACCTGGAACCCGACCTGGGGGCGATCGCCGATCCGGCGCTGCGCGACCTGGTCGGGCAGTGTCTGTCCAAGGACGCCGGACAGCGGCCCGCGGCGGGCGAGGCGCTGCTGCGGCTGCTCGGCCATGCGGGCGGGCCGACCGGCGCCGCGCTGCCCACCGCGCCCCGCGGCATCCTCGCCGAGGGCTCGGCCGCTGCGGCGCAGCGGACCGGCCCCGGCCCCGGCGGCTACCCGGCCGGGAGCGAACCCGGCCCCACCGCCTACGTGCAGCGGCATCCGGGAGGCGACGACCGCGTCCAGCAGGGCTACCCCCGCCACCCCGAGCCGCAGCCGTATCCCCAGCACGGAGGTCCCGGCGGGGGCTACCCGGCGCAGGGCCCGCAGGGAGGCCCGGTGGGCTACCCCCAGCACTCCGAACCACGTGGCCACACGCAGCCGTCCGCGTCTCACGGCTACACGCAGCCGTCCGAGCCCCACGGTTACGCCCAGCCGTCCGCGTCTCACGGCTACGCTCAGGCCGGTCCCCATTCCCAACAAGGACAGGGATACCCGCAGCAGGGATTTCAGGGGCCCCCGGGGCCCCCGTCCTACGGCGGTCCCGCGACCTATCCCTCCCATGACGGCGCCCCGTACCGGAACCCCGGATCACCGGCGTATCCGGGACAGCAGCCTGTCTCCGCCCGGAGCGGGCGCGGGGTGTGGTTCGCGGTCGTCGGCGGCCTGCTGGCCACCGCCCTCGTGGCCGGGGGCGTCGTGCTGGCGGTGCGCAGCGGCACCACCGAGACGCCGGGCGACCCTCAGCCGGGTATCACCCAGGCCGGCGGCACAAAAAGTTCTCCCACTCCCGCCGTGACCCCGTCCCCCAACGCTCCCACGGTGCCGCAGGCGACCAGCAGGATCAAGCTGCCCGGCAGTTCGATCACGCTCCACGAGAGTCCCCAGGACCCGATCAAGCTGAGTTCCTACAGCCTCGACTGGGAGAAGACCCTCTACGTCAGGAAGTCCGGCACCGATCGGTTCGCCAAGAACGGCAAGTACTTCCATTACACGCTCAACGCCGCGGGTACCCAGGCGCTGGGCACCGACCGGATATACGACGCGCAGAGCTACTCGATCGTGTCGGTCATCGACCAGCGTTCCGGCGCGGCGACCAGGATCAGGATCACCAAGGCGCCGGTCTACCCGACGCTGCCGCAGTGGTCGCCGGACGGCAGACGCGGCCTGGTGACGCTTTACGAGGCCGTGGACGACACCAGCAAGGAGTACGGCTTCGCGATCATCGACGTCGCCACGAAGAAGGCCAGGATCGTCCGTGTGAAGGAGAAGGACGCGGGCAAGTGGAGCTACTTCTGGCGGGGCGACGGCCGCGCCGTCGGCACCTGGGCGCTCACCGGCAAGACCCAGCGCATCCGCTTCTACGACCTGCAGGGCACCGTGCTGCAGACCCTGCTGGACGTGGGAACCCCGATCACCGTCGAGGGTGACGACATCTCCCCGTCGGGATCGTCGCTGCTCACGTACTGTAAGGGGACCGAGAAGGAGATCTGCGTCTGGTCCACCGGCTCCGACGCCCCGGCGAAGGTCCGGATCCCATTCGAGACCGAGCGGCTCATCGGCTGGTACGACGACGAGCACATCGCGGGCTGGCGGCGCAAGGGGTCGGGCTACGAGGCCGTGGTGTTCGACTTCGCGGGGCGGCCGCAGCGGGTGCTGGCCACCACCACCGATGCCAAGGAGTACGAGAAGCAGTTCATGCGCTTCACGCGAGAGGGCTGACATGAGGGAATGGACCCACGCCGAGCACGCCTCGGCGGTCGCCGCGGAGGCTGCCCGGATGGTCGACGTCCTGGGGGAGCGGGACATGTCCGCTCCCGTGCCGACCTGTCCTGGCTGGGATCTGGCCGGGCTTGTCACCCACATCGGTGGCGTGCACCGGTGGGTGGCCGCCATGGTCCGCGACCTGGCCGAGCGGCGCTACAGTCGCCGCGAGACGGACACGGGCCTGCCGGCTGACGCGAGCGGCTCCCCCGCCTGGCTCGCCGAGGGGGCCACCCTGCTGTCCGAGGCGCTGCTGTCGCGCGACCCGCGGGCGCCGATGTGGTCCTGGGGCGCCGAGCAGCGGGTGGGGTTCTGGTCGAGGCGCATGCTCCACGAGACCCTGGTGCACCGGATGGACGCCGAGCTCGCACTGGGCGTCCCGGTCACGGTCGACGAGGAGACGGCGGCCGACGGGGTCGAGGAGTTCCTCGACGTCCTGCCGTACGCGCGGTGGAACCCGGGCGTGGCCGAGTTGAGGGGCGGAGGCGAGACGATCTCCCTGCAGGCCGACACCGGGGCCGGATGGGTGATCACTCTTGACCCCGACCGCTTCCATCACCGGCGGTCTCTGCGGCCGGGGAGCGTGACCGTACGTACCGCCACGTCGGCCGACCTGCTCCAGGTCGTGTGGGGGCGGCGCAGTGCCGACGACTACGCCGTCGAGGGCGACGAGGGGCTGTTGGGCTGGTGGCGGGAGCTCGCCAGGGTCTGACCGGCGGAAAGGGCGACGAGGGGCTGTTGGGCTGGTGGCGGGAGCTCGCCAGGGTCTGACCGGCGGAAGTTGAATACCCGCCCCGGGATTCGGCCAAGAAACAGCAGATCCCCGGGAGGGCTCGCCGCCGGGGCCGCCGCCCCGTGGTGCCATGCCCCTATGATCAAGATGTCTCAGGTGGTGGCCTCGACCGCGCTCGTCTCCATGAGCCTGTTCGGCGGTGCCGCGCTCGCGGACTCCGCGTCCTCCACGGTGGCGGTGGAGGGAGACCGGCCGCAGATCACGATCGTGGGTGAGGGACGCCTGTCCGTCACTCCCGACGTCATGAAGCTGGACGCCGGTGTCGAGGTGATTCGCCCCACCGCGGGAGAGGCGTTCACCGCCGCCCGCGCCGCCGCCGCCGCGCTGACGAAGGCGCTGCTCGCGGCCGGGATCGCGGCCAAGGACCTGCGGACCAACGAGCTGTCCCTGGGCCCCCAGTACAAGGACTACCCCACGATCTCCGGTTACCGGGCCGCGCAGGGCGTCGAGGCGGTGGTGCGTGACATCGACGCCGCGGACGACGTGGTCGACGCGGCGGTCGCGGCCGGCGAGGCGGTCCGGCTGGACAGCATCTCCTTCGAGGTCTCCGACAACCGCGCGCCGCTCAGGCTGGCGCGCGAGGCCGCCTTCAGGGACGCCAGGACCCGCGCCGCGCAGTACGCCAGGCTCGCGGGGCGCAGGCTCGGCCGCGCGCTGGAGATCAGCGAGGAGAACGTCACTCCGCCGCGGCCGTTCTTCGCCGCCGGTGCGATGGCGGACAAGGCGTCGATCAGCCCCGGACGCCAGGACATGTCGGTCAGTGTCAGGGTGGTCTACGAGCTGGATTAGGCCCCGCTCAGGCGGTGCTCCCCCGATCCCGGGTACGCGACAGGTTCCCGGCACGCGACGGGCCCCGGCGGGTCACCACCCACCGGGGCCCGTCCACCCCGCGGTCAGGGCAGCGCCAGCATCCGGTCCAGAGCGACCCCGGCCCAGTGGGCGGTGTCGTCGTCCACGGTGATCTGGTTGACGACCTGGCCGGCGGCGAGCGACTCCAGCGCCCACACCAGGTGCGGCAGGTCGATCCGGTTCATCGTCGAGCAGTAGCAGACGGTCCGGTCCAGGAACGTCACGTCCTTGTCGGGGAACATGGCGCCGAGCCGCTTGACCAGGTTCAGCTCGGTGCCCACCGCCCAGGAGGACCCGGCGGGAGCCTCCTCGATCTTCTTGATGATGTACTCGGTCGAACCGACATGATCGGCCTTGGTGACGACCTCGTGCCTGCACTCGGGGTGGACCAGCACGTTGACGCCGGGGATGCGCGCGCGGACGTCGTCCACGCACTCGGCGCTGAAGCGGCCGTGCACCGAGCAGTGCCCCTTCCACAGGATCATCTTGGCGCCCGCGAGCTGCTCCGCGGTCAGGCCTCCGTTCGGCCGGTGCGGGTTGTAGACGACGCACTCGCCTGGCGACAGGCCCATTTCCAGCACCGCGGTGTTGCGGCCCAGATGCTGGTCGGGAAGGAAGAGCACCTTCTCCCCGCGTGAGAAGGCCCACTCCAGGGCGCGCCTG
The DNA here is from genome assembly GCF_035917995.1 of Streptosporangium sp. NBC_01755. Taxonomy (NCBI): domain Bacteria; kingdom Bacillati; phylum Actinomycetota; class Actinomycetes; order Streptosporangiales; family Streptosporangiaceae; genus Streptosporangium; species Streptosporangium sp. NBC_01755. The sequence continues at coordinate 6,094,081 of NZ_CP109131.1, forward strand.
GCGTTGGAGGAGGTGCAGACGGCGCCGCCGTTGCGCCCGCAGAAGGCCTTGATATCGGCGCTGGAGTTCATGTAGGTGACGGGGACGGTGATGTCGGCGATCCCGGCGTCCTCCAGCGCCTCCCAGCACTCCTCGACCTGGTCGAAGGTGGCCATGTCGGCCATCGAGCATCCGGCGGCGAGGTCTGGCAGCACCACCTTCTGGGAGTCGGAGGTGAGGATGTCGGCGGACTCGGCCATGAAGTGCACGCCGCAGAAGACGATGTACTCGGCGTCAGGCCGGGCCGCGGCCTCCTTGGCGAGCTTGAACGAGTCGCCGGTCACGTCGGCGAACTGGATGACCTCGTCGCGCTGGTAGTGGTGGCCCAGTACGAAGACCCTGTCACCGAGCGCCGCCTTCGCCTTCCTGGCGCGTTCCACCAGCGCCGGGTCGGACGCGGACGGCAGTTCGCCCGGGCAGTCGACACCGCGCTCGCTGTGCGGGTCGACGCCCCTGCCCAGGACGAAGAGCGGAAGCCCGGTCTCGGTGGTCGTCATGGCCACACCCCCTTATCGTCGAAGTGACGACTAATGATGACACACGTCATTGGGGCTTTATTCCAGGGGAGGGAGTTTTGTCCAAAGGAGGAGGCGTGTGTTGTCTCAGGAATGTGTACCGGGGGACGGGTGTTGGTAGCGTCTGAGAAGGACGTCAGAAACAGACAGCCGTTCCCGGGGAGCGGCTGACGCAGACGCGGGAGTCACCACATGTCGGTTGAGAGCAGCGAGACCACGGCGCAGGGCCTGATCCTCAGTTCCGCGGCCGCCGCGAAGGTCAAGAGCCTGCTGGAGCAGCAGGGCGAGGAAGGCCTCCAGCTGCGCGTGGCCGTGCAGCCCGGCGGCTGTTCCGGCCTGCGTTACCAGCTCTTCTTCGACGACCGTTCGATGGACGGTGACGTCGTCTCCGACTTCGACGGCGTGAGCGTGGTCACCGACCGGATGAGCGCGCCCTACCTCGTGGGTGCCACAGTCGACTTCGTCGACACGATCGAGAAGCAGGGCTTCACGATCGACAACCCGAACGCCACGGGTTCGTGCGCCTGCGGAGACTCGTTCAACTAGGGACTCGCTCGACCGGGCAAGACCGGGAAGGCCCCGCGTGGTGACATCCGTCACCGCGCGGGGCCTTCGCGCGCCCGCAAGGTCGCGTATTCTTGCGTGGCTCAATCGCCCACGTTCCCAGAGATGCTGACAACGAGGAGAAGAACCCCGTGCGCATCGCCGTCACCGGCTCAATCGCGACAGATCACCTGATGACCTTCCCGGGCCGCTTCGGCGACCAGCTCATCGCCGATCAGCTCCATCGGATTTCCCTGTCGTTTCTCGTGGACGACCTGCAGATCCGCCGTGGCGGCTGCGCGGCCAACATCGCCTTCGGCATGGGCTGTCTGGGTCTTCGCCCCGTCCTGGTCGGCGCGGTCGGTGCGGACTTCGCCGACTACCGCTCCTGGCTGGAGCGCCACGGAGTCGACTGCGACTCCGTCCACATCTCCGAGATGCACCACACCGCCCGTTTCCTGTGCACGACCGACGACGACCACAACCAGATCGCGTCGTTCTACACCGGCGCGATGGCCGAGGCCCGTCTCATCGAGCTCGGCCCGATCAGCCAGCGGCTCGGTGGCCTGGACCTGGTGCTGATCAGCCCCAACGACCCCGAGGCGATGCTCAGGCACACCACCGAGGCGCGTCAGCGCGCGATCCCGTTCGCCGCCGACCCCTCCCAGCAACTCGCGCGCATGCCCGGCGAGGAGATCCGCGAGCTGGTCGACGGTGCCGCCTACCTGTTCGGCAACGACTACGAGAAGGGCATGATCGAGCAGAAGACCGGCTGGACCGACGAGGAGATCCTCGACCGGGTCGGCGTCCGCGTCACCACGCTCGGCCCCAAGGGCGTCGTCATCGACCGCAAGGGCGAGCCGCCGCTGCACATCCCCCCGGCGCCCGAGCTCGGCAAGGCGGACCCCACAGGCGTGGGGGACGCCTTCAGGGCCGGTTTCCTGGCGGCCCTGGCCTGGGGCATGTCCCTGGAGCGCTGCGGCCAGGTCGGCAACCTCACCGCCACCCACGTGCTGGAGCGCGTCGGCGGTCAGGAGTACGAACTCGGCCAGAAGGTCTTCCTGGAGCGCTTCGCCGACGCCTACGGCGCCGACGCGGCGGCCGAGGTGGTCGGCTTCGTGAAGTGCCACCACGCCTGAATCACCGCGTCTGATATCACCACGCCTGAATCACCGCGTCTGAATCACCGCGTCTGATATCACCGCGTCTGAATCACCGCGTCTGATCCGGCACGCCTGATCCGGCGCCTGGACACCGGCCGGACGGCACCGGGCCCCGCTGGGCTCCGCCGGGATCACCGGTGGCCTGAACCACCGCTGGGCCGGCGGGTGAGCCACGCCCGGCTGAGGCCGCCCGACATCGGGAGACCTCAGCCGGGCGGGATTGCCGGTATGGCAGGTGTCAGACGCCCGCGTAGACGCGGTGCACGAACTCGGCGAGCTTGTCGTCGGGCAGATGCCTGGCCAGGTCGGCCTCGCTGATCATGCCGACGATGCGGCCGTCCTCGATCACCGGCAGCCGCCGTATCTGGTTCTGCTCCATCTTGGCCAGCGTCTCGTCGACGCTGGCGTCCGACGACACCCAGACCAGGCCGGTCGCCAGCTCACCGGCGGTGACCTTGGACGGGTCCATGCCGTGGGCCACGCACTTGACCACGATGTCGCGGTCGGTGATGATCCCCTTCAGCCGGTCGTCGCTGCCGCAGATGGGCAGTGCGCCCACATTCATGTCGCGCATCATCTGTGCGGCCCGGTCGAGCGTCTCGTGCGCCTCCACGCACCGGACTCCGGTATTCATCAGACTCCTGGCGGTCTCACCGCTCATGCTGTCCCCCCGAACCGTTTGGTGGATTTTCGGGGAGGGTCATACCCAGTTTCAGGACAAGTCAGTAGTTGCGGCGCACGTGGATGGACCAGCCGCGCTCGGGGAGCTCGTAGCTGGCCACGTGGCGGTGCGACTTCAGCCGGCACCAGGCCGGGATGTCGGTGAAGGCGGCGGGGTCGTCGGCGAGGACCGCGACGATCGCGTTGAGCGGCACGTGGTTGATCTGCTCGGCCAGCATGATGATGGGAATCGGGCACTTCTTGCCCAGCGCGTCGATGGTCAGTGCCGGGCTCTGGGCCGATCCCGCCGGGGTGGCCTGACTGGACGTCATGGAGTCTTCACTTCCCAAATATTGATCACAGTTTAACTCCCGCCTCCTCGCGGATCCTGCGCACCGTGCCGGGCAGGACGGCGAGGAAGCGGTCGACATCCGCCGCCGAGGTGCCTCGGGGCAGTGACACCCGTACGTTCCCGTGCGTGAGCACGCCCATGGCCTCCAGAACATGCGATGGACGAAGCGTACTCGCCGTGCAGGAACTGCCGGACGATACCGAGAATCCGGCCTTGTCGAGTTCGGTGAGCAGCGCCTCACCCTCCACGTAAAGACACGAAAAGGTGACGATGTGCGGCGCTCGCACGACCGGATCGCCGATGACCTCGACGTCGGAGACCAGCCGGGGCACCTCGCTCCTGACGCGGTCCACCAGCGCGGAGAGCCTGGCCGACTCCACGGCCGACTCGGCCACCGTGGCACGCAGCGCGGCGGCCGCCGCGACGATCGCCGGCACGTTCTCGAAACCGGGGACCCGGCGGCGCTCGCGGTCGTCCTCGGGCAGAGGGCTGCGCCACCGGGTGCCCTTGCGGACCACCAGCACGCCGACCCCCGCGGGGCCGCCCCACTTGTGCGCGCTCGCGGCCAGCACCGACCAGCCGCCGGGCAACGGCATCCGGCCCGCGGTCTGGGCGGCGTCCACCAGCAGCGGAACCCCCGCCTCGGCGCAGGCCGCCGCCACCTCGGCGACCGGCTGGACGGTCCCGACCTCGTGGTTGGCGCTCTGCAGGCAGGCCAGGGCGGTGCCCTCGGCGAGAACCGCCTCGCGGAAGGCGCCGGCCTCGACGGCGCCGGTGATGCCGACGCCGACCGTCTCGACCGAGCCGCCGTCGCGCTCGTGGATGCCGGCGGCGTGCAGCACGCTGGAGTGCTCCACGGCCGAGGTGACCAGGCGGCGGCCGCTCCTGCGGCGCCCGTGCAGGGTGCCGAGCACGCCCAGGTGCACCGCCTGGGTGCCCGAGGAGGTGAACGAGACCTCGTCGGGCCTGGCGCCCAGCGCCTCGGCGACCTCGGTCCTCGCCTGTTCCAGTAACATCCTTGCCCGGCGAGCGGAACCGTACAGCCTCGCGGGGTCGGCCCAGCCGACGTCGAGGGCCGCGATGAGAGCCTCCCGAGCCTGGGGGTGCAGCGGCTCAGTGGAGGCCGCGTCGAAGTACGCCACGCTCCAATCGTCGCACCACGCACGGTGCGGGCGGGGGCTGCGCGGGGGGGCGACGGTTGTCCGCGCTAATGTGTCCCCCAGCGTGAAGCTGTGAACTACAAATCTTGAACGTGAACAAACGACCGCCCAGGAGTGACTCCTGGGCTTCATCTGTGGGGTAGGCGATCCGTGAGTCCGACCCGCCGTTCCGCACGGCGTCCGTTGGCCCGCCGCCGGGTGCCACGCGCTGCCGCTCTGGCGCTGCTGCTGGTTTCCCTGACGGCGTGCAGTGCCGAAGAATGGTCCCGAGGCGGCTTGCCCGAGGGCGTCACCAAGCAGTCCGAATCCGTCCAGAGCCTGTGGAACGGATCGTGGATCGCCGCCCTCGCCACCGGTGTGGTCGTGTGGGGTCTGATCCTCTGGTCCGTCGCCTTCCACCGTAAGAAGAAGAACTCCACGGAGGAGCTGCCGCCTCAGGTGCGGTACAACCTGCCGATCGAGATCCTCTACACGGTGGTGCCGATCATCATGGTCGGCGTGTTCTTCTTCTTCACCGCGCGGGACCAGAACTACATCAACACCCTGTCCGGCAAGCCCGACGTGAAGGTCAAGGTCGAGGGCTTCCAGTGGAGCTGGCGCTTCACGACGGAGTACAACGGCAAGACCGTCCAGGTCGTGGGCCTGCCCGCGGCCGACTACACCAAGGGCCCCGAGCTGGTGCTGCCGGTCGAGAAGAACGTCGAGTTCGATCTCCACTCGCCGGACGTCATCCACTCCTTCTGGGTCCCGGCGTTCCACTTCAAGCGCGACGTGATCCCGGGTGTGACCAACAAGTTCGAGGTCCAGACGCTGAACAAGGCAGGCGTCTACGCCGGTCGCTGCGCCGAGCTCTGCGGTGTGGATCACAGCCGGATGCTCTTCTCGGTGAAGCTCGTGCCCCAGGCCGAGTTCGACCAGTACATCGCTAGCCAGGCGGGTGCCCAGTGACCGCACTTAACGAGCCCCTTGTCCTCTCCCCGGCGCCGACCCGTAAGGGCTCGGTCGTCGTCAAGTGGGCGACGTCCACCGATCACAAGATCATCGGACATCTCTACCTGATCACCTCGTTCGTCTTCTTCCTGATCGGCGGCGTCATGGCGCTGATCATGCGGGCGGAGCTGGCGCAGCCGGGCCTCCAGCTGACCACGAACGAGCAGTTCAACCAGCTGTTCACCATGCACGGCACCGTCATGCTGCTGATGTTCGCGACCCCGCTGTTCGCCGGGTTCGCCAACGAGCTGATGCCGCTGCAGATCGGCGCGCCCGATGTCGCCTTCCCGCGGCTGAACATGGTCAGCTACTGGCTCTTCACCTTCGGCAGCACCATCGCCCTGTCGGGCTTCCTCACCCCGGGCGGCGCGGCCAGCTTCGGCTGGTTCGCCTACACCCCGCTGTCGAACGCGATCAGCTCCCCGGGAATCGGCGGCGACCTGTGGATCGTCGGCCTGACCATCAGCGGTCTGGGCACGATCCTCGGCTCGGTGAACTTCATCACCACGATCGTGTGCATGCGCGCGCCCGGCATGACGATGTTCCGCCTGCCGATGTTCACCTGGAACGTGCTGCTCACCTCGATCCTGGTGCTGATGGCCTTCCCGGTGCTGGCCGCCGCGCTGCTGGCGCTGGAGTCCGACCGCAAGCTCGGTACGCACATCTTCGACCCCGCCACCGGCGGGGCACTGCTCTGGCAGCACCTGTTCTGGTTCTTCGGCCATCCCGAGGTCTACATCATCGCGCTGCCGTTCTTCGGCATCGTGACCGAGATCCTGCCCGTCTTCAGCCGCAAGCCGCTGTTCGGCTACATCGGCCTGGTGGCCGCGACCATCGCCATCGCGGGTCTGTCGATCACGGTGTGGGCGCACCACATGTTCGCCACCGGCCAGGTGCTGCTGCCGTTCTTCTCCTTCATGACGTTCCTCATCGCGGTGCCCACCGGGGTGAAGTTCTTCAACTGGATCGGCACCATGTGGCGCGGCCACCTGTCGTTCGAGTCGCCGATGCTGTTCTCGATCGGCTTCCTGGTGACCTTCCTGTTCGGTGGTCTGACCGGGGTCATTCTGGCCTCCCCGCCGTTGGACTTCCAGGTGTCCGACTCCTACTTCGTGGTCGCGCACTTCCACTACGTGGTGTTCGGCACCGTGGTGTTCGCGATGTTCGCCGGCTTCTACTTCTGGTGGCCCAAGTTCACCGGCAAGATGCTGAACGACAGGCTGGGCAAGATCCACTTCTGGACGCTGTTCGTCGGCTTCCACGCGACCTTCCTGGTCCAGCACTGGCTGGGCGCGCAGGGCTTCCCGCGCCGCTACGCCGACTACAGCCCGATCGACGGGTTCACCGACCTCAACATGGTCTCCTCGGTGGGCGCGTTCCTGCTGGGCGCCTCCACGCTGCCGTTCCTCTACAACGTGTGGAAGACCCACAAGACCGCACCCCAGGTCACCGTGGACGACCCGTGGGGCTACGGCAACTCCCTGGAATGGGCGACGTCCTGCCCGCCGCCGAGGCACAACTTCACCTCGCTGCCTCGCATCCGGTCCGAGCGCCCGGCGTTCGACCTCAAGTACCCGCACGCACCGGCCCCCCGTGAGCTGGAGGAGAACGAATGAAGGTCCAGGGCTGGTTGTTCATCCTCTGCGGCGTCTTCTTCGCCGCCGTGGACGTCGTCTACTGGTACTGGTCGAAGGAGCCGGTAGGCACGACGGCGATGGCCATCTCGGTGGGCTTCGCGCTCATGATCGGCTACTACCTGATGTACACGGCCCGCCGGATCGGCGATCAGCCGGAGGACGACAAGCAGGGCGAGATCAGCGAGGGTGCCGGAGAGCTCGGCTTCTTCAGCCCGCACAGCTGGTGGCCGCTCTTCGTCTGCCTGGCCGTCTCGCTCGCCGGGGTCGGCCTGGTCATCGGCTGGTGGCTGTTCCTGATCGGCGTGTTCGCGATCATCATGAGCATGATCGGTTTCGTTTTCGAGTACTACCGGGGCAACTTCTCGCACTGACCCCGCGTATCACCGCGAAAAGCGGGCCACGGAAAAACTTCCGTGGCCCGCTTTTTGGCGTTTATTTGGGGCTCAGGGTGGATGTCTTATGTGGTGGACCGCTTACTCCGGGTAATAACTGAATCAGTGGTTCAGTCCGGGACAGGGGAGTTCATGTGGGGCACGCGATCCGTGGTTCGAGCCAGGGAGCGGGACTGCTGGCCCTCGTGCTGGTGACGACCTCCTGCTCGACAAGCACAGCCGTACGCCAGGACCGGACGCCGCAGGCGTCCCAGCAGGCGGAGTCCGCCGCCGCCGTGGTCACCGTGGCACCGCTCAAGGGGGCCAGGGGAGTGCCCACGGACACCCCCGTCCTGGTCGCGGTGGAGGGCGGCACCCTGAAGTCGGTCACCGTCAGGGCCGTGAAGGGCGCCAAAGGCTCTCTGCCGGGCGTTCTCAGCGCCGACGGTACACAGTGGCGCAGCCGCGGTACGGCGGCTCCAGGAGCCTCCTACGAGGTCTCGGTGACGGCGGTCAATCCGGCGGGCGCCGTCACCGAGACGACCTCGTCCTTCTCCACGGTGAAGAGCCGCGAGACCTTCGCGATCGAGAGCCTCATGCCGGACCGGGACATGACCGGTCTGACCGTCGGCGTGGGCATGCCGGTGATGATCACTTTCGACCGTGCCGTCACCGACCGCGTCTCCGTCGAGCGCAACCTGTTCGTCCGTACCTCCAGGCCGGTCCTGGGGGCGTGGCACTGGTTCGACGACCGCAACGTTCACTTCCGCCCGAAGAACTTCTGGCCCTCGGGCACCAAGGTCAGGGTCGAGGCCCGGCTGGCAGGGGTGCGCGGTGGCGCCGGCCTGTACGGAGCGGCGAACCGGACGGTCAACTTCAAGGTCGGCCGCTCGCAGATCACCCGGGGCACCATCCCCTCCCACCACCTCACCGTGCGGCGCAACGGCAGGGTCGTCAGGGAGATGCCGATGAGCGCGGGCCAGGGCGGTGTCTGGAAGTACCACACGACCAGCGGCGTGCACCTGGCCATGTCCCGGGAGAACGTCACGGTGATGACCTCTCCGGGCATCGGGCCCGGCTCGCCCGGCTACTACCAGCTGACCGTCTACAACACGGTCCGCATCTCCAACAGCGGCGAGTACATCCACAGCGCCCCGTGGTCGGTCGGGTCCCAGGGCTACTCCAACGTCAGCCACGGCTGCGTCAACGTCAGCCCGAGCAACGCCAAGTGGTTCCTCGACAACACCCTGATCGGGGACCCGATCATCATCACCGGCTCGCCCCGCGCCCTGGAGCCCACCAACGGCTGGGGTCACTGGCAGGAGAGCTGGCGGGAATGGCTCAAGTGGAGCAGCCTCAAGCACTTCACCACCGACGACGTCTGAGTCCGCGGTGCTGTGGCGAGGCGCGGAGGTGCCCGCCCGGTCCCACTGAGGGCAGAGGGCGACGTGGTGCCGGCCAAAGGGAACGCGCGGGGCCGGGAGGCCAAGGCCCTCCTGAGGACCCCCGAGGACCCCCGACCCCCGAGGACCCCTGAGGGCCTCGGGAGGGCCTTCTGAGGCCGGGGTCGGTGCCTTTTCCCGGAAAGGGCGCGAAAAGACGTAGGGGCCCGGACACCGTGCGGTGTCCGGGCCCCTCGTGTGGCGTCAGCCGCGGGTGGGTCAGTGGGTCAGGGACTTGTCGTCTCCGCCCTGGCCGACCGCCGCGTGCTCATCGTGGCCCTCACCGTGGCCGTGGCCGTCGTCGAGCGGGATCTTCTCGCCGCCGTAGGCCGTGCTCATCTTGGCGCGAAGCTTGCCAAGCGGGCCGCGCATCGCCTTGGACGGGATGCCGTCGTCTCCGCCGCCGCCGGCGGTGATGACCGGGATCGGCTCCTTGCCCCGCATGTGGGCCTCGATGGCCTCGTTGGGCGGGACGTGGACCTCGATGTACTCGCCGTGCGGCAGTCGCTTGATCACGCCGGACTCCACGCCGTGGCCGATGATGGCCGCGTCGGCGCGCTGCAGGCCCAGGCAGACCCGGTAGGTGACGTAGTAGGCGATCGCCGGACCGACGAAGATCAGGACCCGGCCGACGTAGGTCGTCCAGTTCAGCGACACCTGGAAGAACGCGGCGATCTCGTCGTTGGCGCCGAGCAGCCACAGGACCCCGTAGAAGGTCATCGCGGAAATGCCGATCGAGGTGCGGTGCGGGTTGTTGCGGGGACGGTCCACGACGTGGTGCTCGCGGCGGTCTCCGGTGACCCACTGCTCGATGAACGGGTACAGCGCCAGGCCCGTCATGATGATGCCCATCGGCACCAGCGCCGGGATCAGCACGCTCATCGGCAGCGTGAAGCCCAGGACGTTGATCTCCCAGGCGGGCATCAGACGGAGCGCGCCTTCGAGGAAGCCCATGTAGAAGTCGGGCTGCGAGCCCGCCGAGATGTCGGCCGGGGTGTAGGGGCCGTACAGCCAGATCGGGTTGATCTGGGCGAAGGTGCCCAGCAGCGCGATGACCCCGAACGTGAACATGAAGTAGGCGCCGGCCTTGATCATGAAGGCCGGGTAGAACGGCGCGCCCACCACGTTCTCGTTCGTGCGGCCCTTGCCCGGCATCTGCGTGTGCTTCTGGACCCACATCAGGATCATGTGAGCCGAGATGAGCGCCAGCAGGATGCCCGGGATGAGCAGGATGTGCAGCGAGTAGAACCGGGAGACGATGTCCACGCCGGGGTACTCGCCGCCGAAGAGGAAGAACGTGATCCAGGTGCCGACCAGCGGCAGCGAGATCGCCACACCCTCGGTGATCCGCAGACCGGCGCCGGAGAGCAGGTCGTCGGGGAGGGAGTAGCCGGTCAGCCCCGCGGCCAGCGCCAGCGTCAGCAGCAGCACGCCGATCAGCCAGTTCAGCTCGCGCGGCTTGCGGTAGGCGCCGGTGAAGAACACCCGCAGCGCGTGCACCATCATGCCGCCGATGAACAGCAGCGCGGCCCAATGGTGCATCTGCCGCATCAGCAGACCGCCGCGCACGTCGAAGCTGATCGCCAGCGACGACGCGTACGCCTCGGACATCATGACGCCCTGCAGCGGGCCGTACGAGCCGGTGTACTCCACGTGGCCCATGCTGGGCTTGAAGAAGAACGTCAGGAACGTGCCGGTCAGCAGCAGGATGATGAACGAGTAGAGCGCGATCTCACCGAGCAGGAACGACCAGTGGTCGGGGAAGATCTTCCGCAGGTTCCGCCGCAGGAAGTTCCCCGCCCCGATGCGGTCGTCGACGAAGTTGCCCGCGCCCGCGATGGGCTTCGGAACGTCCTGGGTGCTCATGATTGGGCTCCCTTCTCACGGGCCTCGGCCTCGGCGTCGCCACGTTCCCAGAAACTGGGACCGACGGGGACGGGGAAGTCCGCCGTCGCCACGAGGTACCCCTCGTCGTCCACGGCGATCGGCAGCTGGGGCAGCGGCCGGGCCGCCGGACCGAAGATGACCTTGGCTCCGTCGGCGGCGTCGAAGGTCGACTGATGACACGGGCACAGGATGTGGTGCGTGGTCTGCTCGTACAGGGCCGCGGGGCAGCCGACGTGCGTGCAGATCTTGGAGTACGCCACGATCCCGTCGTGGGTCCAGTTCAGGTTCGTCCCGGACTTGAGCTCTTCGGGGCGGAACTTGATCAGGATCAGGGTGGCCTTGGCCAGCGCGTTCAGGTCGTGCTCGTATCCCTCGGGCACCACGGAGAGGATGCCGCCGGGGGAGTTGAAGTCGGCAGCCCGGATGGGCGAGCCGCTGCCCTCGACGAGGAGCTTGCGGAACTTGCCGTCCTTGGTCTTCTCCCCCCAGACGGTGTGCCGCAGCTTGGCGGGGAAGTCCTTGTAGCTCGGGCCGAGGTCGCGCAGCAGGACCAGCGGGGCCAGGCCGAGCGGGGCGGCCGCCGCCAGCAGGGTGCGGCGCAGCAGCGGGCGCTTGGTGATGCCGCTCTCGGCCGCGCCCTGCAGGAAGGTCTCGCCGACGTAGGACCGGGTCTCGGCGTCGGAGGCCATCGGGTGGCGCTCCTGGACCAGGTTGTACTTGGGCATGACCATGCGGACCCAGGTCACCATGCCCGCGGCCAGCCCGAGCAGGGCCAGCGTGAGCGTGCCGCCCAGCGCGAGGTTGGAGACCTGCGTCTTCTCGATGTCGCCGACCTGGAAGACGACGTACGACACCACGAAGCCGATGCCGGCCAGGAAGGCGACGAGGAAGCAGAGGGCGGCGTACTTCTCGCCCTTCTTCGCGGTCGTCTCGTCCTGCGGGGTCACGCCGGGAACCCGCACGACGTCAGTCGCCGCAGGCTCCTCGGCGCCGAGCAGGGAGGTGCTCGCCGCGGGCGGGGGGGTGCCGATGACGCGCCTTGGCACGCGTTCCTCCGGCTGTTCGATGCCGTGATTGTTCTCAGTCATTTGGCCTGTCGCCTCTTCGCGGTGATCCAGATGGCGGCCAGGGAGAGGAGGCTGAGTCCGACGACCCAGGCCACCAGACCCTCGGTGACCGGGCCGATACGGCCCAGACCGGCGCCGCCCGGGTTGGGCTCCTCACGCACGCCCACGATGTAGGCGATCATGTCCCGCTTCTGCTCGGGAGTGATGATGCTGTCGTTGAACACCGGCATCGCCTGGGGGCCGGTGGCCATGGCCTCGTAGATCTGCGTCGGAGTGGACTGGTCGAGCGGCGGAGCGTACTTGCCCTGGGTCAGGGCGCCGCCGGAGCCGACGAAGTTGTGGCACTGGATGCAGTTCGCACGGAACAGCTCGCCGCCCCTGGCCTTGTCGCCCTTGGCGGGGTCGACCTGCTCGGCGCTCGGCACGGCCGGACCGCCGCCGAGTGACTGGATGTAGGCGCTGAGCTGCCTGACGGCGAGATAGGTGCCGTCGGGAAGCTTGGTCTTGGCGACCCACGGCGCCAGGGGTTTGCGAGGTGCCTGCGCGCCGGGGTTGGCCAGGGGCATGCGGCCGCTGCTGACCTGGAAGTCCACCGAGGCGGCGCCGACGCCGATCAGGGTCGGCCCCTGGGCGGTGCCCTCGGCGTTGAGCCCGTGGCAGCTGGAGCAGCTCTGCTCGAAGAGCTTCTTGCCCTCGGCCACGTCGTCGGCCCTGCCGGACGCGATGGCGGCGTCGGCCTGCCTGCTGGAGGTGACCGTCAGGGCAACGGTGTAGACCCCGCCGATCAGGGCCAGGGCCAGGAGCAGGACGGCGTATCTCGCGAGGGGATGCCGCCGCCCAGCGGTGATCCTATTCACAGAGATCCCCGATTCCTTATTGAATTCCATAGATGGTCACGAAAAGGGCGATCCAGACCACGTCGACGAAGTGCCAGTAGTAGGACACGACGATCGCGCTGGTCGCCTGCTCACGGGTGAAGCGCTTCGCGGCGTACGTGCGTCCCAGCATGAAGAGGAACGCGATCAGTCCACCGGTCACGTGGAGGCCGTGGAAGCCCGTGGTCAGGTAGAACACCGAGTCGTACGCGGTGTGCGACAGGGTGTGTCCCTCGTGGACCAGCTCGTTGTACTCGTACAGCTGGCCCGCCACGAACACGGAGCCCATCAGGAAGCTGACGATGTACCAGAAACGCAGCTTGGCGACCTGGCCCTTCTCTGCCGCCCACACGCCCAGCTGGCAGGTCACACTCGACAGGACCAGGATGATCGTGTTGCCCAGGGCGAAGGGGACGTTCAGGTGGGCCTCCGGCCAGGGCATTCCCTGGCTGAGGCTCACCGACCGGATGGTGAAGTACATCGCGAACAGCGCCGCGAAGAACATGAGCTCGGAGGACAGCCAGACGATCGTCCCGACGCTGACCAGATCGGGTCTGCGGGACGAGTGTGCTGTCGTCGTCGTTGAGATTGCGGATGCTGTCGCCACGGGCAGCATTATTGCGGCTCTGCTGCTCGGGTCGCCGCACGACCCCCCGATAGGAGGTGTACACGCCACTAAAAAGTGGACGTATAGGGCAATTTGCTCAGCTGTGGCTCCGGCCTGGGTCTCCAGGTCGGCTGACCGGTAGCATCCCAGGTGACCATACATCGACGAGGGATAGTGAGCGCGACCGTGAGCACCGACGACAAGATGAGGGTCCTCGTCTACAGCGACGACGCGAGCACCCGCGAGAAGGTGCGGCAGGCACTCGGCCGCCGCCCCGCCGACGACGTGCCCCTCGTGGAGATCGTGGAGTGCGCCACCCACGCCAAGGTCGTCCAGCACTTCGACTCCGGTGAGATCGACGTCGCCGTGCTCGACGCCGAGGCCCAGCCGGCGGGCGGCATGGGGGTGGCCCGCCAGGCCAAGGACGAGGTCCACGACTGCCCGCCGATCTGCCTGCTGATCGCCCGCCGTGACGACCGCTGGCTGGCCGAGTGGTCACGCGCCGAGGCCGTCGTGCCGCAGCCGATCGACCCGGTAGTCCTCGCGGAGACCGTCGCCGACCTGATGCGCCGCCGCCTGTCCACCCGTCTGACCGCCCGGTAAAACCTCCTGGAGACCTGCATGGACGCGCGCACCACCTGGCCGGCGCTGTTGTCCGCCCTGCTCGCGGGCGAGCACCTGACCGCGGACGAGACCGCCTGGGCGATGAACCAGATCATGTCCGGCTCCGCCACGCCCGCCCAGTTCGCGGGCTTCGCGGTGGCGCTGCGGGCGAAGGGCGAGACGGTCGCGGAGGTGACCGGACTGGCGCGGACGATGCTGGAGCTGGCCACCCCGCTGACGGTCGAGGGCCCCGTGGTCGACATCGTCGGCACCGGCGGTGACCGGGCACATACCGTCAACGTCTCCACCATGGCCGCGATCGTGGCCGCCGCGGCGGGGGCCAGGGTCGTCAAGCACGGCAACCGGGCCGCCTCCTCCTCGTGCGGCGCCGCCGACGTCCTGGAACACCTGGGAATCGTGCTCGACCTGCCCCCGGCCGACACCGCCAGAGTCGCGGTGGAGGCCGGCATCGCCTTCTGCTTCGCGCCGGTCTACCACCCGGCGTTCCGCTTCGCGGGCCCGCCGCGCAAGGAGCTCGGCGTCCCCACGGTCTTCAACTTCCTGGGCCCGCTGACCAACCCGGCCAGGCCCGCCGCCCAGGCGATCGGCATCTTCGACGCGGGCATGCTCCCCGTCGTCGCCGGAGTCTTCGCCGAGCGCGGGGTCTCCGCCCTGGTCTTCCGGGGCGACGACGGGCTGGACGAGCTCACCACCGCCACGACCTCCTCGGTCTGGGTGGTGCGCGAGGGCGGCGCGGAGCAGACCGTCTTCGATCCGGCGGTCCTCGACATCCCCCGGGCGGCACCCGACGCGTTGCGCGGCGGGGACGTGGCCTTCAACGCCAGGGCCGTGCACGATCTGGTCGGCGGGAAAGCCGGCCCGGTCCGCGACGCGGTGCTGCTGAACGCCGCGGCCGCGCTGGTCGCCCTCGACGGTGCCGCCATCGACGGTGCCGCCATCGACGGTGCCGCCCTCGACGGTGCCGCCGGCGACGGTGCCGCCGGCGACCTGAACGCCGGGATGGCCGCGGGCTACGAGCGTGCGATGCGGGCCGTCGACTCCGGTGCCGCCGCCGAGACCCTCGACCGCTGGATCGCGGTCAGCCGGTCGTCGAAGCAGTCCTGAGCCGCCCTCGCCTCGCGGGACGAGCCACCCGGCCGTCGTCGTGAGTCCTCCCGGGAGTGAGTCCTCCCGGGAGCGTCGTCGAACCTCCTTGGGCGTGGGCACCCGCCCACCGCTCCAAGGAGCGGCGGGCGACGTCCGGGCCGTCCCCGCACTGGACGTCTCTCCGCTCCCGGGGGGATGGAAGATCCGCCCGGGAGCGGATGTGACACCCGGAGGCGCCGTTCTAGATTGCGTTCATGTGGCGTGCTGACCCCCTGAGCGAGCAGATGTTTCCCGTCCTGCTGGCCTGTGTGGTGCTCGGACTGTGCGTGGCCGTCGCGAGCCTGGTGTGGGAGCGCAGGCTCCTGCTGCTGAGGCTCCGGTCCGTAGAGGACAGGTTCGTCGGTCAGCAGGAGGCACTGGTCCGCGCCCAGTTCGCGGAGAGGCGGGCGCGCATCGCCCGCGAACTGAACGACGTGGTCGCCCACGGGATCAGCATGATGACCCTCGGCGTGGGCGCCGGACGGATGATCATGGACAAGGACCCCGAGCGGGCCAGGAAGACCCTGCGGGTGGCCGAGGAGTCGGGGCGCCAGACGCTCGTCGAGCTCCAGCGCACCCTGTCACTGCTCGACCTCGACGGCTCCTCCGCGGGCAGGACGCCCCAGCCCAGGCTGTCCGACCTTCGGGACCTGTTCGCCCGGGTAGACGCGGAGGGCCTGCCCGTGGACATGGTCGAGGACGGCAGGCCCATCGAGATCGGGCTCACCCTTGAGCTGGTGGCCTACCGCATCGTCCAGGAGGCGCTCGCCAACACCCTGCGACACGCCGGCGCCCGCTCGGCCCGCGTCACGCTGCGCTGGCGGCCGGGCATCCTCGACGTGCTCGTACGGGACGACGGCCGGGCCGATCCCTCGGCGACCGCGGGACACGGCCTGCTCGGCATGCGTGAGCGGGCCGCCCTGTTCGGCGGGACGCTGGCGGCCGGGACCCTGCCCGGAGGGGGGTTCGAGGTGCGGGCGAGGCTGCCCACCACGGGCGAGGTGGGCCCGGACGTCGCCCGCGCGGCCAAGGGGGACGTCACCGACCTCGAACCGACCCGCCCTCGCCCCCGCCCCGCCGGCGCGGGTCAGTCGGACTCGCCGAGGCCGATCGAGAAGGCGGCGTCCAGATCGTGGCGGGAGTAGGCGCGGAAGGCGATGTTGGTCTCGGTGTGCAGCACCCCCGCCACCTTGTTGATCCGGCCGGGGACGACCTCGGCGATCTCCTCGTAGGCGGTGACGCGGACCATGGCCATCAGGTCGTACTCCCCGGTTATGGAGTAGACCTCGCTCACCCCGTCGATCTCGGCGATCGTCTGGGCGACCTCGGGGATCCGGTCCACCTCGGCGTTGATGTGAACGATCGCGGTGACCACGAGCTTCCTCCTCGTTGAGTATTGCCTGCCGCCTTTGACGCTATCAGCGCAGCGGACGGCCCTCGCGCGCCCGGCGCGGCTCGGCAGCCTGGTAGGCGCGGTCGATGCGGGCCTTGAGCCGGCCGGCACCCGAGGCGGGCAGGCTCCAGGTCCCCTCCACCTGCACCAGCCGCACCCCGGGGGACTCCAGCCAGCGCAGGACGCACTCGGTCTCCTCGGCGCTGGCGGCGTGGACCGGCCCGGGGCCGGGCGGCACCGTCTCGGCGGTGGCCGTCAGCGCCTCGACGAACGGGGTGGGGTGGGCGCCCTTCGGCATCACCCCGGCCGAGGCGAGCCGCCCGTACCGGATGACGTGGATCTCCCAGTCGCCGCTCGCCACGGGGGCGGCCGCGACCATCTGGGAGATGGAGGTCAGCGACCGCAGCCGCTGCATGCGGGCCGAGGTGCGGACGTAGGCGGCGAGCCGGTCGCGGTCGGCCGCGGCCTCCTCGTAGCGCTGGTCGAGGGCCAGGCGCTCCATCCTGGCCTCCATGGCGGAGAAGACGCCGGCCGCGTCCAGCTCCAGTGCCCGGCGCGCAGCCACGACGTGCACCGCGTACTCGCCGGGGGTCTCACGCCCCTCGCACGGCGCTCCGCACCTGCCGATCTCGGCGAGCGCGCAGGCGGAGCGCCTGGTACGCGGAGTGATCCGCTCGGTGCACTGCCGCAGCGGGATCGTCTCGTGCAGCGCGGTGCGGGCGTCCTCGGCGGCGCGGGTGCTGGTGAACGGGCCCAGGTAGGAGGCCTCGTCGTCCTTGACCTCGCGGACCACCGACAGGCGGGGGAAGAGTTCGTCGGTCAGCTTGAGCCAGAACATCTTCTCCGGATGGCGCGACCTGCGGTTGTAGCGGGGCTTGGCCGAGCCGATCAGCCTGAGTTCCCTGACCTCCGCCTCCAGCGGGGTCGCGCAGGCGATGGACCTGACCCGCGCGGCGATGCCGATCATCTCGCGGACGCGGGGCCGGGTCTCGCTCGCGGTGAAGTAACCGCGCACGCGGTTGCGCAGGTTGGTGCTCTTACCGACGTAGAGCGGGTCGCCGCCGGAGTCCTCGAAGACGTAGACGCCGGGTCCCGTCGGCACCGAGTCGGCCAGGTGTCGCTTGCGGCGCTGCTCGGGGGTGGGCGCGCGGACGAAGCCCTTGAGCTCCTCCAGCGTCTGCACCCCGAAGGAGCCCGCCCGCTCCAGCAGGGCGTGCAGCACGTCGACCGTGGCCCGCGCGTCGGCGAGCGCCCGGTGGCAGGGCTCGGTGTGACTGAAGATCGCGGCCAGCGTGGACAGCTTGCAGTTCGGCGCCTCGTCACGGGTCAGCAGCTTGCGGGCCAGGTCGACGGTGTCGACCACCTGATGGGCGGGCGGTGGATACCCGTGCGCGGCGCAGGCCGCCCTGATGAACCCCAGGTCGAATCCGGCGTTGTGCGCCACCAGGGTGGAGCCCGCGGCGAACTCCAGGAAGGACGGCAGCACCGACTCGATCCTCGGCGCGGCCACGACCATGCTGTCGGTGATGCCGGTCAGCACCGAGATGAAGGGCGGGATCGGTGAACCGGGGTCGACCAGGGTGCCGAACTCGCCGAGCACCTCACCGCCCCTGACCTTGACCGCACCGATCTCGGTGATCGCGTGCTCGCCCGCCGAGACGCCGGTGGTCTCCAGGTCGAACACGACGAAGGTGACCTGGCTGAGCGGTGTGCCCAGCTCGTCGAGTGTTCCCTGTACGGCGTAGTTCACGATTCACGACCATAGAAGCCCCGACCGACATTCGCCGCACCGGGCTTTCCCGGCGCCGGCCGCGCCGGACACCCGTGGTCCTCGCGCGGGGAAGGCGTCAACTCCAGTGGCTCCCGTCCGGCATTCGTTCGGGTAACTCTTCGAGGTCGCAGGTGGATGTCCGCATGTCCTCGGCCTGCCGGCGCTGTCGGTCCATCGCGCTCTCCCGGGTGGCGTGCGTCACAAGGCGATCCGCACAGTCGTAACCTAAGAGCAAGCGCTTGTCCATAAACAGTTCACGGCAGGGTCGGCGGCAGGCCGTCTTGCGGTCAGGTCGGGGTCAGGGTGCGGTAGCCGTACCCTTGACGTGAAGACCGATCCGAGTAGGGGCCGTGATGAGTTCAGCCGGAGAGGGCCTGTCTCGTCCGTTACCCGAGCAGGTTCGCTTACATGTCGTGGAGCTGGCATCCCAGATCCTCGGCTCCATGCCCGCCGCCTCGGTGCCGCCGCCGCTGAAGGGGATCGCCAAATTCGACCCCCGCAAGCGCGCCAAGCTGGGTGGCGCGCCCATCGCCGCGCAGCTGGAGACCGACAAGAAGTTCCGCGAACTGGTCGCGGAGACCCTGACCACCGGCTGGCCGGAACTGGTCGCGAGCCTCGCCGAGGGCGCGGTCCCGCCGGCCGCGGAGCCCGTCATGGTGGCCGCGGCCGCCTACCTGACCCGGCCGCCCGGCTGGGTGGACATGGTGGAGGCGGCTCGCGCGGACCTGGAGCGGTCGGCCGTCGCCGCCGAGGGTTCCGCGCAGGAGCAGACGCTCTCCCGGCTGCGCGAGCAGCTGGCCGGTCAGAAGAGCGCGGCCAAGGAGGAGTCCGAGCGACTGCGCGAGCAGCTCAAGACCTCGCGCTCGGAGGTCTCCGACCTGCGCCGAAGGCTGCACGAAGCCCGGGAGCGGGCCAGGGCGGCCGAGGCGCGTGCCGCCGACGCCTGGGAGGCGGCCGAGGAGGCGAAGGCCGCCGCGCTCTCGGCGGGGGGCACCGTGGAGAGCGAGCTGCGCCGCCTGCGTGAGCGGCTGGCCGACGCCGAGCGTCAGCTGGAGTCGACACGCAGGGCGGCCCGTGAGGGCCGCAGCGTGGAGGACACCAAGGTCCGCATGCTGCTCGACGCCCTGCAGGACGCCGCCGCGGGGCTTCGCAGGGAGCTCGCCCTGCCCTCCGGCATCCACCGTCCCGCCGACTCGGTGGCCTCGGTGGCGCCGGGCAGGCAAGGTGTCCAGGCGGTTCCCGCGCGGGCGCTCGCCGACGACGACCCCGCACTGCTCGACCAGTTGCTCGCGCTGCCGCAGATCCACCTGATCGTCGACGGCTACAACGTGACCAAGACCGGTTACGGCACGTTCACCCTCGCCGACCAGCGCAATCGCCTTCTCACCGGCCTCGGCGCGCTCTATGCGCAGACCCGTACCGAGCTGACCTGCGTTTTCGACGGAGCCGAGTTGAACGGTCCGGTTCCCGTGTCGGCGCCCAGGGGGGTGCGCGTGATGTTCAGCGCCCCGGGGCAGATCGCCGACGACCTGATCCGCCAGCTGGTCCGCGCCGAGCCCACGGGACGCGCGGTGGCGGTGGTCTCCTCGGATCGAGAGGTGGCCGAGTCGGTCCGCAGGATGGGCGCCCGGCCGGTCCCCTCGCTGCTTCTTCTGAAACGTCTGGGCCGGGCGTAAACCTTTCCTGCCCGTGGCGCATCGGATCATCCGGGAGGTTTGATTCGATGAAGAAGATCATAGTGCTCGCCCTCACCGTCCTCGCCGTGGGTGCGACCGTCACCACACCCGCGGCGGCCGCGACGGCCGCCATTCCCAAGGGCTTCCTGCTGTACGAGAAGGACGCCGCGAAGAAGGACGACGACCCCGAGACCAACTGGAAGGTCGGCAACTCGGCGAAGGCCGGGCTGGCCGTCAACCCGTGCGGCAAGGCCACGCTGGCCAGGGCCGGCAGGGTGGTCGCGCGGACGGTGACCTTCACCGGTGTCCCGGACTTCATGAAGGTCGAGCAGGTGATTCTGTACCGCTCGAAGGCGGCTGCCGCCGGAGCCGTCGCCCAGGTGCGCTCCGCCCTGACCGCCTGCCGCTCCAACACCGACGCGGGCTCCGCCTACCGCTACGCCTCCTCGCGCCTGACCGGGCTCGGAGACGAGGCGCTGAAGGTCTCCGGGCAGGTCTACTACGGAGGGAAGGCCGGGGTCGGCGGTGAGCGGAGCGTGCTGGTCAGGAAGGGCAACGCGGTCCTGGTCTACCTCTGGGCCGGAGAGTACTCCAAGCCCGCGCAGAGCGACTGGGCCACCCAGTTGCGCGACGCCAGAAAGATGACCGGCAAGATCTGCGGCATCGCCGGTTGCTGAGACGTCGCCGGCTGCTGACCGGGTGATCCCGGCGCTCGCCCGGGATACCGGAGCTGCCACCTGCGGCTGTAGAGCAAAGCATGCGAAAAGGTGATCTAAACCTTACTTGTTCTGTACTATTCGCCGCAGGTCTGTGCAGTCTGGAGGCGTTGACGTGGCCGTGGCTGGTGTGCCGGTTGGACTGATTCGGATACCGGTGGCGGCCGGGCTCGCCCTCGCACTGCTGATGCTGCCGGTGGGCGGAGCGTCCGCGGAGCCGAAGCCGACACTCGCGCAGGCCAAGAAGAAGCTGGAGAAGCTCAACGAGCAGGCCGATCAGGTCGTCGAGAAGTACAACCAGGCCTCGGAGAAGTGGAAGCGGGCCAGGAAGAAGTACATGACGCTGACCGGCGAACTCGCCCGCCAGAGCGAGCAGGTCGCCGGGCTGCGCAAGGAGCTCGTCACGATGGCGGTCAGCACCTACCAGGTCGGTGCGATCAACGGCTGGGAAGGCATGATCTACCAGTCCGACCCCGGCGCGCTGCTGAGCGGCCTGGCCGCGGTCGACCAGATGTCGGCTTCCCGCGCCCAGTCGCTGGGCGCCTTCGACACGGCCACCAAGACGCTGCGGATCAACAGGAACCTGGCCAAGGGTGCGCTGAGCGAGGCCGACGAGACGCGCGACGAGCTGGCCAGGGAGAAGGCCAAGGCCGACAAGATGGTCAGGGTCCAGACGAAGCTCCTGCGCGAACTCAACGTCTTCAAGGCGGGCGACCCGGACAGCACCGGAATCCAGTACACCGGCCCCGCCTCGGGCAACGCCCGCGCCGCGCTGCAGTTCGCCTTCGCGCAGGTCGGCAAGCCCTACCAGTACGGTGGCACGGGCCCCGGCGGCTGGGACTGCTCCGGCCTCCTCCAGGCCGCCTGGCGCAGCGGGGGAGTCAGCCTGCCGCGGACCACCTGGGAGCAGTGGAGCTGGGGCGCGAGCCGCAAGGTCTCACTGAACGACCTCCAGCCGGGCGACCTCATCTTCAGCGAGGGCCTGGGGCACGTCAGCATGTACGCGGGCAACGGCCGGATCGTGCACGCCCCGCAGACCGGCGACGTCGTCAAGGTCGTCCCGCTGTCGGCCTACGGCCGTCGTCTCGCCGGAGCCGTCCGCCCCTGACGCACGGTGCGGGGTCCTGCCCCGCCGGCCGTGTACCCGACGCCGGCCGTGTACCCGGTGCCTCGCACCGGGTACGGCACCTTCCGCCGGCTCCTCGAAGCGATGCTCGACGCCGCCGGGTTCGAGATTCGTCGAGGCGGACTTCGGAGAGTCGATCACGGCGCCCGCACGTGCGTCCGGCGCCGACCCGCCTGCCGGCGACCGCAGCTGCGGGGCCTCTCACTAGATCACCCGATAATCCGGCAAGTGTGATGAATATTACAGAAATCACGATTTATCAGGTGTGATGTCAGAAGTGTGACGAGAGTCATATCTCGATAGCATAAATGGCTATTAAGCAGGGATAACGGTAAGATCAAGAAGACTTATCGATCTTCCTGCTCGGTGAATGCTTTGCCAAAAATTGAAGAATCGGGGTAACTTCTGGCATTGCGACGTTCAAGCCAGGTCGTCGCGGTGAATGTCGGTCTTCGGGCCGGTTTCTCGATAGAAATCCAACCGGCCGCCGTGCCCCTGCCGGGGGCGGACCTCATTACGGCGGCCCGCCGAATCCATACAGCCAGGAGGTATGGAACCGGGGACCCAAAAGGCCCGACACATCGTGGCCAGGGGGTGAATCGGCGCATTTGTGCCGTAGGGCATCTTCCAAGCCCGAACCCGTCAGCTAACCCGGTAGGCATCAGTGGAAGCACCAAGGAGAAATCCTGTCTACCACCCCGTTTAACACCCGTCTGTCGCGCCTTTTCCGCCTTTCCCTCGGCGGCATCGCCCTCACCCTGACCGCCTCAGCCGGAGCGGTCACCCTGGGATCCACGGCGGCCGGGGCGATGACGGACAGCACCCCTGAGATCCTGGTCAACACCGCGGCCGGCGTCTCCGAGCAGGTCGAGAGCACGAAGAGTACCGACACCCGGGCCGTGAACAAGACCAAGGCCGACGCCAATGTGAAGACCAAGATGAGCAGGGCGGCCCTGCAGAAGACTCGGGCCCGCAAGGCCGTCTCGGCGGCCAAGAAGCAGGTCGGTGATCCGTACCGGTGGGGCGCCTCCGGTCCGGGCGCGTTCGACTGCTCAGGGCTCGTCAAATACGCCTGGCGCAAGGCGGGCGTGTCCATCCCCCGGATCACGCACAGCCAGTACCGGGCGATCAGGAAGAAGGTCTCGTGGAGCCGACTGCGCCCCGGTGACCTGATGTTCTTCAGTGGAAAGGGCCACGTCGGCATGTACGTCGGCGAGGGCAGGATGGTCCACTCGCCGAGCAGCGGCAAGACGGTCCGGATCGTGAAGCTGAAGGGGTACTACAGGTCCTCCTTCGCCGGAGCGGTCCGGCCCGGAGCCTGAGCAGGGCGCAGCGGCCCCGTCCATGTCAACAGGGACGGGGCCGCTCCGTTTCCCGGCGAAGGTCGCGAGCGCGTGGCCGCGATGCGGGGCAGCCCGGTTCCGTGCTTCCTGGTTCCGTGCTTCCTGGTTCTGTGCTTCCGGCAAGGTGCGGTGCGATACCGGTCGAGTAACATCGACTCGCTATGTCCGTCCCGAAGGGGCGCCGCGCCGTGCTCGCCGGGATGCTGGCGCTGATGAGCGTCGGCCCGTTCGCCGGGACGGGACCTCTCCTGGCCGGAGCCGGGCCGCTCCCGCGCGACTCCCGGGACCCTCGGCACCTTTCCGCCCCCCACGATCCTCCCCGCGACGTCGGAGAACTCCCCGGCGACCTTCGTGACCTGTGGCCCGGCGCCGCCGTCGTCGTCCGGAGCGAGCACTCCCTCGTGATCGGTCACGGCGTCGCGCCCGCCGTCCTGCGGGACCTGGCCGCCAGGGCCGACCGGGCCCGCCGCGCGGTCGCGGCGATCTGGGGGCCGGTCCGGGCGGTGATCCTTTTTCCCGCCACCGATGCCGAGGCCGCGGTGCTCGCCGGGGCCGGGAGCACACACGGCCTGGCCGCGCTGGCGACCGCGGATCGGGTGATCGTCCTGCCCTCCGGCTACGCGAGGCTCACCACGGCCGGAAGGGACGTGGTGATCACGCACGAGCTCGTTCACGTGGCCACCGGCGCGACCCGTGGCGGCCGGGTGCCGACGTGGCTGTCGGAGGGCTTCGCCGACTACGTGGGTTACCGCGACGCCGGGATCTCCGTACGGAAGGCCGCCGCCGAGCTGGCCGCCGAGGTACGGGCCGGAGTCCTGCCCGCCCGTCTTCCCGGTCCCGCGGACTTCGCCCCCGGTGCCCCGCGGCTCGCGCAGGCATACGAGGAGGCCTGGCTCGCCTGCCGGTTCATCGCGGAGCGCTTCGGCGAGAAGGCCCTGGTGAGGCTCTACGGTGGCGATGTCGCCGGCACGCTCGGCCTGTCGCCGGCCGAACTCACCGAGGCGTGGCGCGACTACCTCGGAAAGGAACTCGCCTGACATTCTTGTGCCCTCCCCGTGATCAGGGGGCGGGGCTCCACGCTGGAGGTGTTTGATGACGCTGAGCACGAAGGACGCGCCCTCGGATGTGCGGCCGGCGGGGTGGGCGCTGGCCGTGCTGGGGGTGGTCACGCTGGCGGTCGTGGCGTTCACCACGCCCTGGCGGGCGCTGAGCAAGCGGGCCCCGGTCGTCGTCCCCGATCCGGCACGCGACTTCACCGCCGAGCAGATCGCCAGGTCCGAGGCGTTCGACAAGCTGGTCAGCGTACCGGGTTACCTCTCCCTCGGCCTGACGCTGGTGGTGGCGGGGGTGCTGGTGGGCACCCCGCTGGGCGCGCGGCTCGTCGGCCGGCTGCGGGGACCGTGGTGGTTGCGGGCGCTGCTCGGCGTGCTGGCGCTGTCGGTGGCCGTCGCGATGCTGCGCTGGCCGCTGGGGATGTGGTCGGAGACCTATCTGCGCGACTTCGGGCTGTCCACCCAGACCTGGCCGACCTGGACCGTCGACCGGATCAAGAGCCTGGGCGTCGGCACCGCGCTGACAGCGATCATGGTTCTGGCGGTGGTCGCGCTGGCGCGGCGCTACCGGCGCTGGTGGATCCCCGCGGCGGCCGGCGCGTTCGCGCTGACAGTGGCGGCCTCCTTCGCCTACCCGGTGCTCATCGAGCCGATCTTCAACGACTTCAGGCCGATGGAGGCCGGACGGCTCCGCGACGACCTGCTCGCCATGGCCGCCAGGGACGGCGTGCCGGTCGAGAACGTGCTCGTCGCCGACGCCTCCCGGCGGACCACCGCGCTCAACGCCTATGTCTCCGGATTTGGCGCGACCCGCAGGATCGTCGTCTACGACACGCTGCTCCGGGCGCCCGCCGACGAGGTCGAGCTGGTGGTCGCGCACGAGCTTGGTCACGCCAAGGCGGGTGACGTGCTCTCCGGTACGCTCGTCGGCGGTCTGGGCGCGGCGTTCGGGGCGTGCCTGCTCTACGTGGTGACCTCGGCGGGGGCCGTGCGGCGCCGCGCGGGGATCTCCTCCGTGGGCGACCCGAGGGCGGTGGGCCTGGTCATGGGGTTGCTCAGCCTGGCCACGGTGCTGTCAGGGCCGGCCCAGAACCTGGTGAGCAGGCACATCGAGGCTCGTGCGGACGTCCACGCGCTGGACCTGACCAGGGATCCGGCGACGTTCGTCGCCATGCAGAAACGGCTGGCGGTCACCAACATTTCGGATTTATCGCCTGATCTTATGGAATACGTGCTCTATGCCTCGCATCCCACCGCGCCGCAGCGCATCGCCCTGGCGCGCTCCTGGGCCCGGCTGAACGGTCTCTCCGAGCCGTGAGGCGCACGCTGGTGGTCACGAACGACTTCCCGCCCCGTGCCGGGGGGATCCAGTCGTTCGTGTACGGTCTCATCGCCCGACGCCCGCCCGGCTCGATCGTCGTCTACGCCTCCCGGTGGCCCGGTAGCGAGGACTTCGATCTGCGGCAGCCGTACCCCGTGGTGCGGCATCCCACCTCGCTGATGCTGCCCACCCCCGCCGTCGCCCGCCGGGCGGCCGGACTGGTCACCGAGTTCGGATGCGAGACGGTGGTCTTCGGGGCGGCGGCGCCGCTCGGGCTGCTCGCGCCCAGGGTGCGCGAGGCCGGGGCCCGCCGCGTCGTCATGGTCACCCACGGCCACGAGGCGGGCTGGACGGCGCTCCCGATCGGCCGCCGGGTGCTCGCCAGGATCGGCGCGAACGCCGACGTGGTCACCTACCTGGGGGAGTACACCCGGCAGCGGCTGGCCAGGGTGATACCCGAGGGCAAGCTGGTGCGGCTCACACCCGGCGTCGACACCGAGGTGTTCGCGCCCGAGACGGGGAGAGGGCCGGTGCGCGCGGCGCTCGGACTGGGGAATCGGCCGGTGGTGGTCTGCCTGTCCAGGCTGGTGCCGCGCAAGGGCCAGGACGCGCTCCTGCGAGCCTGGCCAGGCGTGCTGCGGGACGTTCCCGACGGGATCCTCCTGATCGTCGGTGGTGGCCCGTACCGCAGGACCCTGGAGCGACTGGCCAGGCCGATGGGCGGCTCGGTCCAGATCACCGGCCCCGT
The DNA here is from genome assembly GCF_035917995.1 of Streptosporangium sp. NBC_01755. Classification (NCBI taxonomy): domain Bacteria; kingdom Bacillati; phylum Actinomycetota; class Actinomycetes; order Streptosporangiales; family Streptosporangiaceae; genus Streptosporangium; species Streptosporangium sp. NBC_01755. Next base: position 6,120,284 of record NZ_CP109131.1, read on the forward strand.
GCCGGAGGCGGCGCTGCCCGGCTACCTGGCGGCGGGCGACGTGTTCGCCATGCCGTGCCGCACCCGCCTGGGCGGTCTGGACGTGGAGGGGCTCGGCATCGTCTACCTGGAGGCCTCCGCCAGCGGGCTGCCCGTGGTGGCAGGCTCCTCGGGCGGCGCCCCCGACGCCGTGCTGCACGGGCAGACCGGCCTGGTCGTCGACGGCACCCGCCCGGACGAGGTCACGGCGACCCTGGTCGACCTGCTCAAGGACCCGGCCGGAGCGCGTGCCATGGGTGAACGCGGGCGCGAGTGGGTCGCGCGCGAGTGGAGCTGGGAACTCGCCGCATCCCGCTTCGCCCGTGTTCTGGAGTCCGCGGAGACCGTCTGACCGGGCACCTCCCCTTGGATCCTCTGGCCTGTCGCGGACGGCCACCGCGGCGCGCGGCGGCTCCCTCCTCCGCTCCTCGCCGCGGCGGGATCCGCGAGGCGTGGTCTAGCCGTAGAGGGACTCGACCTGCTTGGCGAAGTCACGCATCACGATGGCGCGCTTGACCTTCAGGGTCGGGGTGAGGTGCCCGCTCTCCTCGCTGATGTCGATGTCGAGCACCGTGAACTTCTTGATCTGCTCGGCCTTGGAGACGAACTTGTTGGCGTTGTCCACGGCCTTCTGCACCTCGGCGACGATGGCCGGGTCGGAACTGAGGGCGGTGAGGTCCGCGTCCGTCCTGCCGTTGGCGGCCTTCCACTGCTCCAGGGCCTCGGCGTCGAGCGTGATGAGCGCCGCGACGAACGGCCTGTCGTCGCCGACCACCATCGCCTGGCTGATCAGCGGGTGGGCGCGGATGTGGTCCTCCATCGGGGCCGGGGCGACGTTCTTGCCCGCGGCGGTGACGATGATCTCCTTCTGGCGGCCGGTGATGCGCAGGTAGCCGTCCCCGTCCAGCTCGCCGACGTCGCCGGTGTGGAACCAGCCGTCCTTGTCGATCGCCACGGCGGTGGCCTCGTCGTTGTTCCAGTAGCCCTCGAAGACGTGGCGGCCCTTGACGAGCACCTCGCCGTGCTCGCCGATGCCGATGGTGACGCCGGGGAACGGCTTGCCGACGGTGCCGATCTTGTTGGCCCCCGGCAGGTTGACCGAGGAGGGCGCCGAGGTCTCGGTGAGGCCCCAGCCCTCAAGCACCTCGATGCCCACGCCGCGGAAGAAGTGGCCGAGCCGCTCGCCCAGGGCGGAGCCACCGGACACGGCCGCCGTCAGCCTGCCGCCGGTCGCGGCGCGCAGCTTGCCGTAGACGAGCTTGTCGAACAGGGCGTGCTTGAGCTTCAGCCCCAGTCCCGCGCCACCCGTGGACTCCGCCCTGCTCCAGGCTACGGCGGTCTCCGCCGCGGCGTGGAAGATCTTCCCCTTGCCGTCGGCGGTGGCCTTCTGCTCTGCGGCGTTGTAGACCTTCTCGAACACGCGGGGCACGCCCAGCAGGAACGTGGGCTTGAAAACCTGCAGGTCGGGGCCGACGTTCTTCATGTTGGGGGTGTGCGCGAGGATCGTGCCCGTCTCGATCAGCACGATCTCGATGATGCGGGCGAAGACGTGCGCGAGCGGCAGGAAGAGCAGCGCCGCCCTGTCGTTCACCGTGAAGAGGCGCTCCAGTGGACCCTGCGCGACGTTCCTGGCGGTGAACAGCAGGTTGTCATGGGTCAGGCGGCAGCCCTTGGGCCTGCCGGTGGTGCCCGAGGTGTAGACGATGGTGGCCAGGTCGGCGATGCCGCGGCTGGACCTGCGCTCGGCGAGCGTGTCGTCGGTGACCTCGGCGCCGAGCATGGTCAGCTCGTCCAGGGCGCCGCCCTCGATGTGCCAGACGTCCTTGAGGCCGGGCAGCTCGGCGATACCCTCGCGGACCGTCTCCTCGTGCGAGTCCAGCTCGACGAACACGGCCTTCGCGCCGCTGTCGGAGATGATCCAGGTCGACTGGTCGGCCGAGGAGGACTCGTAGATCGGTACGCCGACCGCGCCGGCGGCCCAGATCGCGTAGTCGATCACGGTCCACTCGTAGCGGGTGCGCGACATCAGCGCCACCCGGTCACCGGGTTCGACGCCGGCCGCGATCAGGCCCTTGGCCACTCCGGCGACCTGGTCGCGGAACTCACGGGCGGTGACGGCGGCCCAGTCGTCGCCGACCTTGCGGCGCAGGGCGACGGCGCCCGGCTCCTCTTCGGCACGCCGGAACACCGTGTCGGTCAGGTTGGCGGAGGTGGGGACATCCACCAGCACGGGGACGCTGTACTCGCGCACGGATCACTCCTGGAGACGCACGGATCGATGAACTGCCTGGAAGCTATCGCGATAAGTTACGCCTGAGTAAATTCGTCACCCAGGCGTTATCAAGGGCGATTTCACCGTATCAACTGCCCTCGCCTGGAGCCGCTGACCGCGCCGTCGTGTGAAGTTTGTTACTTATGCCGGTATTTGCAGGTGATTAGGATGTCCGGCATGCGGGTTCATGTCGTCAGCGACGTACACGGGAGAGCCGACGCACTGGCCCGCGCGGGAGACGGCGCCGACGCCCTGATCTGCCTGGGCGACCTGATCCTGTTCGTCGACTACGACGACCACTCCCAGGGAATCTTCGCCGAGCTCTTCGGGGCGGAGCGGGCTGCGGAGTTCATCGCGCTCAGGACCGCCAAGCGGTTCGACGAGGCGCGGGCGATGTCCTCGGCGCTGTGGGCTTCGCTGGAGGGCGGCCCGCGAGAGCACATCGAGCGCTCCGTCAGGCGGCAGTACGGTGAGATCTTCGCCGCGATGCCGACCCCCGCCTACCTCACCTACGGCAACGTGGACCTGCCGATCTACTGGCCAGAGTACGTGCGCGAGGGCCACCACGTGCTCGACGGCGAGACCGTGGAGATAGGCGGCCTGCGCTTCGGCTTCGTCGGGGGCGGGCTGCGCACCCCCTACCGGACCCCGTACGAGATCGACGAAGAGGAGTTCGACCGCAAGGTGGCGGCCGTCGGCGAGGTCGATGTGCTCTGCTGCCACATCCCTCCCGCGATCCCCGAACTGCTCTACGACGTGGTGGCCCGGCGCTTCGAGCGGGGCAGCGAGGCCACCCTGGAGGCGATCAGACGGACCCAGCCGCGCTACGCCCTCTTCGGCCACGTGCACCAGCCCCTCGCCGCCCGCACCCGGGTCGGCAGGACCGAGTGCCTCAACGTGGGGCACTTCAGAAACAGGGGCGTCCCCTTCGCGCTGGAGTGGTAGCCGCCACCGGCCCCGCCGGCGTACACGGACGATCGTGAAGCAGTACGGTTGGCCCATGGCTGATCGCACCACCTCCAGCATCACGATCGGCGCGGACCGGTCGACCGTCATGACGGTCATCGCCGACTTCCCCTCCTACCCGCAGTGGGCGGGTCAGGTGAAATCCGCGCGGATCCTCTCCACCGGGGAGGACGGCCGGCCGGCCACGGTCGGATTCGTCCTCGACGCGGGCGTGATCAGCGACGAGTACACCCTCCGTTACACCTGGAACGGAGACGAGTCCGTCGACTGGAACATCGCCGAGGCGGGGAAGATGGTCTCCAGGCTCACCGGGAGTTACCGTCTCACCGACGTGGGCGGTGGCACCGAGGTGACGTACGAGCTCGCCGTCGACCTCAAGGTGCCGATGATCGGCATGATCAAGCGGAAGGCGGAGAAGGTCATCGTCGACACCGCCCTGAAGGGGCTGAAGAAGCGCGTCGAGACCCCATGAGGGAGCGGGGCGTGATCACGGAGCCGTCCCCAGGGAGGATGACGTGAGCCGGGTCCTGCTCTTCACCGGCAAGGGCGGTGTCGGCAAGACGACCGCAGCCGCGGCCACCGCCACCCTCGCCGCCCGGTCCGGCCTTAAAACCCTGGTGGTCTCCACGGACACCGCCCACTCGCTGGCCGACGCCCTCGGCGTGCACGCGGGGGAGGGGCCCACCGAGATCGCGCCAGGCCTCTCCCTGCAGCAGGTCGACACTCAACGGGCGCTGGAGCGCCAGTGGGGCGAGCTGCGCGACTATGCCAAGGGCGTCTTCGCTGAGCTCGGCCTCGACGAGGTGACCGCCGAGGAGATCACGGTGCTGCCCGGCGCCGAGGAGGTCGTCGCGCTGCTGGAGCTACGTGAGCAGGCGCGCGCCGGGCTGTGGGACGTCATCGTCATCGACTGCGCCCCGACCGCCGAGACGCTCAGGCTGCTGGCCCTGCCCGAGGCCCTCGACTGGCACGTGAACCGGCTGCTGCCCGTCGGCAGGCGGCTGCTGCGCACCCTCTCCCCGCTGATCCGCCGCCTGGCGCAGGTCAGCGTGCCGGAAGACCACGTGGTGGGTGCTGGGGAACGGCTCCACCGGGGGCTGATGGAGGTGCGCGAGCTGCTCACCGGGCCTGGCGCGAGCGTCCGGCTGGTACTCACCCCCGAGGCCGTCGTGCTGGCCGAGGCCCGTCGCACGCTCACCTCCCTCAGCCTGTACGGCTACCGCGTCGACGCGGTGATCGCCAACCGGGTCTTCCCCGCCGAGGGGGCCGACCCGTGGCGGCAGAGGTGGGTGCGGGCCCAGGCCCTGCACCTGGCCGAGGTCGAGGAGTCCTTCGCGCCGCTGCCCGTGCACACCGTGCCCTACCTTGAGGCCGAGCCCGTCGGCCTCGACGCTCTCGCCGGGGTCGCCGAGGCCATGTACGGCGAGGGCGACCCCTTCGCCCCGCCCTCCGTCGACCCGCCGCTGCGGATCACCGCCGCGGGGGAGCTGATCCTGGCCCTGCCGCTCGCGGACAAGAACGAGGTGGATCTGGCGCGCAAGGGCGACGAGCTGATCGTCAATGCCGGTTCCTACCGCCGGGTCCTGGCCCTGCCTGCCGCTCTGGCCCGCCGGCCGGTGCGGGAGGCCGCGCTCCGAGATGGGTTTCTCCGGGTACGGTTCGAAGCGGGAGGGCCTGATGACTGATAACACGAATGATGCAGAGAAGACCCCGAAGCCGCGTACGCCCAGAAAGCCGGGCAAGACCGCCGATGCCGTGACACCGAAGGTCGCCGCCGAGGCCGCTGGTGCTGCCGACGCCAAAGGCGCCGAGAAGGCCCGGAGGAGCCGACGCGCGAAGCCGGCCGAGGAAGCCTCGAAACCCGGGCGTGCCCGGCGTACCGGATCGGCCGAGTCCACCGGGCCGGTCGAGTCCGTTAAGTCGGCCAAGGCGAAGGGCGAGCCCGTCGAGTCGGCCGAATCCGTTAAGTCGGTCGAGACGAAGAGTGAGCCCGTCGAGCGGGTCGAGTCCGTTAAGTCGGCCAAGGCGAAGGGCGAGCCCGTCGAGGTTGTGGCCGAGGCTCCGGATTCCGGGCGGCCCCCGTCCTCGGAGCAGGCAGAGCGCGATGCGCGCGCCGCGTGGTTCGAGCGCGCCGAGCGGGTCCGGCGCGAGGAGCGGACCGGCTGGACCCCGTGGGCCCGGCCCGGCGAGCGCGAGGAGCGCGCCGGGCGAGACGAGCGGGTGCGGGAAGAGCGGGTGCGGGAAGAGCGGGCCGAGGGCGGTAAGGACCCGCTGGGCACCGCCGCCGAGGAGGCGTTCAAACTTTTCGACACGCTGCAGCAGAAGGCGACCAGGGAACTGCGCAAGAATCTGATCAAGGGCACGATGACCGGTTTCGGCAGCGCGTTCTCCGGTGGCGGTCGGGGAAGAGAGCGGGACGTGTGGGAGGAGGCGGTCTCCGAGCACGAGGAGTACATCTGCCGGGCCTGCCCCGTCTGCCGTGCGATGGCCGCGCAGCGTGAGTCGGGAACCGCCGTCACCGACCACCTCATGCAGGCCGGCACCGAACTGTTCGCCGCCTTCAAGTCGGCGGTCGACGGGCTCGGTAAGTCCGCGCCCGGTCAGCGGACACGGGAGCGCGAGCGCAAGGACACCCCCGTGGAGCACATCGACCTGGGATGAGCCCAGGCGGAGAGGAAGAAACGGACAATGGCGCTGACCATCGGCGTGGACATCGGCGGTACCAAGGTCGCGGCGGGAGTCGTCGACGAGGACGGCCAGATCGTCACGCACCTGCTGCGGCCCACCCCGGCCGGGAACCCTGAGCAGGTCGCCCACACCATCGGTGACGTGATCCTGGAGCTCGCCAGGGATCGCGAGATCGAGGCCGTCGGTCTCGGCGCCGCCGGGTTCGTCGACGAGACCCGGTCCATTGTCCGGTTCGCTCCCAACCTCGCCTGGCGCGAGGAGCCCCTGCGGAAGAAGGTCTCCGACCTGGTCGGCCTGCCCGTCGTGGTGGAGAACGACGCCAACGCGATGGCGTGGGGCGAGGCCAGGTTCGGTGCCGGTCGCGGGGAGAGCCATCTGGTGTGCGTGACCGTCGGCACCGGCATCGGCGGCGGCATCGTGTTCGACGGCTCCCTCTACCGGGGACGCTGGGGGATGGGCGCCGAGTTCGGCCACATGCAGGCGGTCCCCGGGGGGCGCCGGTGCGGGTGCGGCAACCTCGGCTGCTGGGAGCAGTACGCCAGCGGCAACGCCCTGGTCAAGGATGCCAGGGAGATCGCCGAGGCCGAGCCGGACAGGGCCGTCAGGCTCCTGAAGATCGCCGGTGGTACGCCGGACCAGATCGAGGGCCACGAGATCACCGAGGCCGCCAGGCAGGGGGACCCGGCCGCGCTGGCCGCGTTCTCCTCGATGGCCCGCTGGATCGGTCAGGGCCTGGCCGATCTCGCCGCCGTCCTCGACCCCGGCTGCTTCGTTCTCGGCGGCGGTGTCTCGCGCGCCGCGGATCTGTGGATCGACGAGACCCGAGAGTTCTTCGCCACGCACCTGAGCGGCCGGGGGCACCGCCCGCCGGCCGACATCCGGCTGGCCGAACTCGGTGCCTCGGCGGGCCTGGTGGGCGCCGCGGATCTCGCCCGCAGGCGCTGACCGGAACCTCGGGCAGGCGCCGGGCCCGCACCGCCGCACGCATGCCGACGGCCCGTATACCGATTAGGGGTGGATAGCTGGCATGTCCGGCGGCGCGCGGTTACCCTCGCGTCACGCGTCGCGAAGTGAGGCAGCCGTGGTGCTCAGGATCGCCAGCTACAACGTGCGTTCCATGCGGGACGACATCCCGGCGCTGGGGCGGGTGGTCGCCGCGCTCCGCGCCGACGTGCTCTGCGTGCAGGAGGCGCCCCGGTTCCTCTGCTGGCGCCGCAGGCGCCGACGGCTGGCCGCCTTCGGGAGACTGGCCGTGGCGGCCGGCCCCCGCAGGGGCGGTGTCGCGGTGCTGACCGGCCCCGGCGTGCGGCTGCTGCACGGGGAGGGGCACCTGCTTGAGTCCTTCTTTCCCCTGGAGCGGCGCGCCGTCGCGATCGCCGTGGTGGAGGCGGAGGGGCGGCGGTTCGCCGTCGGCTCCATCCACCTGGACCTCGACGAGACCGCCAGGCGCCGTCACGCGGGCGAGGCGGTGAGGCTCCTGGGAGAGGCGGCCGACCGGTTCGGCGCGCTGCCGGTGCTGGCCGGAGACATCAACGAGCAGTCCGGGCAGCCGAGCTGGCAGCACCTCGCCGAGAGACTGACCGACTGCTACCCGGTCTCACCGCGCGGTGACGGCTTCACCTTCCCGGCCAGGGGTCCGCACAAGCGGATTGACGCGATCTTCGCGGTGGCCGGTCTCTCCGTGGTCTCCTGTGGCGGTGCCGAGGCCGACCCGGCGGACCTGGTGGCCGCCACCGACCACCTGCCGGTGGTCGCCGAGCTGGATCATCCGCGCCCCGGCGGCGGCGACCGTCCGGACCCCACTTCGGTAGAGGCCGGTTCCGGGAGCTGAGAAAACCGGTGGGATCAGGGTTTTCGTGACGAGCGGTAGGGCGTCTTTCCGGATCGCACCTATTAACTGGGGAGACCTGGACACGGGGAGGGGAGGAGCCCCGTACCATTTGAAACATGACCCGTCGCCTTCCGCGGCGTGCGCTGGCTCTCTGCGCGGGAGGCCTGCTCCTGCTGTCCTCGCACACATTTCCAGCACACGCCGATCCCGTCAGCCCGCCCGTGGCCGAGGCCTGGCAGGCTCCGGTCAGCGCGGGCCTGAGCAGTGACGGATCGCTCTCCGACGTGGTGGGCGTCTCGGCCGCGAGCGTGTGGGCGGTGGGCCAGCAGAGCGTCTGGGACGTCTGGCAGAGCCGCGGCGCGATCATCCACTGGGACGGTTCCTCCTGGAACGAGGTCGGCATCCGCAACGACCCGACAGGTGCGGGGCCCCTGCGTTCCGTCGCGGCGGCCTCGGCGTCGGAGCTGTGGGCCGTCGGTGAGGGGCACGATGGCCTCCCCTATCTGGCGAAGGGGGACGGGGCGTCCTTCGACAGGGTCGTTGTCGACAAACTGCACGCGGGCGACTGGCTGGGCGGGGTGGCGGCCGTCCCCGGCCGGATGGTCGCCGTCGGCCGCCGTGACAAGTCGCCCCTGATCGTGACCGGCACCGGTTCGAAGTGGAAGCTCACCCGGTTTTCCGGCAGGGGAATGCTGTACGGCGTGGCGTTGTCGGGCAAGAGCGACGGGTGGGCGGTGGGCGACGCCGCCGGCAGGCCGTTGATCATGAGGCAGTCCGGCGGGCGCTGGAAGCTTTTCAAGACCCCCGAGATTCCCGGCGGCTATCTGCGCGACGTCTACCTCGACGGGCCGAAGCGGGCACTCGCCGTCGGCGGTCTCTACCGGGAGGCCGGCGAGACCGTCCCGTTGATCCTGTCGTGGAACGGCAAGAAGTGGTCCCGGGTGTCCCTGCCCGCAGGTGACATCCGCCTGTACGGGGTGACCGGCGATCGCAAGGGGCACTTCTGGATCTCCGGGGTCGATCTGGACCGGCCTGGCGAGGCATTCCTGCTCCGCTACGACGGGCACAAGGTCAGGGCGTTGCGCGGTCCCGAGGCCACCGACTCCCGGACGGTGAGGCTCCAATCCGTGACCTATCTGCCGGGCACCGGCACCGTGTGGTCGGTCGGCCACGTGGTCGACGCCTCCGGCAAGTACACGGACGTGATCGAGCGCTTCGGCACCCCGGCGCGCGCCAAGTCGTAGGCGTCAAGTCGTAGGCCGAGCCCAGGGCTCAGATGACCGCGCCGTCGTCCCAGCCGGAGTCGTTGGGCGGACCGTCGCCCATGCGGACCACCAGCGCCACGAAACCGCCGATGAACGCGGCGACCGCGGTGAACAGCATCCAGCCCTGCAGGTTCCAGCTGAGCGCGGCGCTGAGCAGCAGGTAGGCGGGCCCGCCGAACAGGGCCAGCCATGCGATCTTGGTGGTGGCGTCGGTCTTGGGCAGCGGGGGTGGCGGCGGAGGCACGTAGTGCCCCTCCTCTTCCTCGCCGTCGCCCCGTTCGGTGTCGGAGTCGTCGGCCGGGTCGTCCTCCCGCAGGAGGTCTTCCTCGTCCGACTGCTTGATCACCCGTCGCGGAGGTTCGGCCGGGAGGTTCTCGCTGTCCGGCCACGGCTGATGTGCCAAGTCATGCTCGGCGGGATCGTTGAAGGACGCGACGATCTGACGCCAGACCTCGTCCTCGTCACTTTGAGGTGTCACTTAGCTGGGCCCATTGTTCATCGGCCGATCACTTTCTCCCGGAGACCGCGCATCCTCCGCTCGGGATCAGTCTCTCTGCAAGGGTACAGACGCGTTCGTCTTGACGAACTCCAGGCTCCCCGCAAAGATCCGATCCGCATCGTTGTCAAGAGTCGCGACGTGGTAGCTGTCGGCGAGCTCCACCACATTCAGATTCCCCCCGGTCACCTTCTCACGCAGAATACGCACACTCGCCGGTTTCACAACATGATCCTGCGGACTATGGAAAACCAAGACAGGTTGGGTGACCTTGCCCAGTTCCGACTGGGTCAGAGACCAGAGCCGGGGGAGGGTGGCCGCGGCCTTGATCGGCGTGCGCGAGTAACCGAGCTCGGTCGCCCCCTCCTTCTTGATGTCTCCCGCCACGCCGGGCACCGACGCGATCACGAGCCTGATCAGGGGTGCCAGCCTGAGCAGCGGCACGTCGTTGGTCACCGACGGGTTGACGATCACCAGCCCCCTGATCCCGTCGCCGTGCACCTCGGCCAGCCGCAGTGCCATGCAGCCGCCGAGCGACAGGCCCATGACGAAGACCTCGGCGCAGCTGCCGCGCAGGTCCGCCAGGGACTTGTCCAGCTCGGCGTACCAGTCCTCCCAGCGGGTGTGGTTCATCTCCTGCCAGGTGGTGCCGTGGCCGGGCAGCCGCGGTAGCGACACGGTCATGCCCGCCGCCGCCAGGTATTCGCCCCACGGGCGCAGGGACTGCGGCGATCCGGTGAATCCATGACAGAGCAGGACGCCGATCTGTCCTCCCGCATGGTGGTACGCCTCCGCACCGGGCATGACTGGCATCGCGGCTCCTTGTAAGGTTCGCCCGATCGTCGCACGACTGGGGCGTGTTTTGCGAGAGGTCGATTTGGGTGGTTCGGCGGGGTAGGTGACTGAGGCCGGAAGTGGGAGGATAACTCCAGGTCCTCGCCTGTCAACTGAAGGAGCATGGAGTGTTCTACTGGGTGGTGAAGGCGATCCTCGGACCCCTGCTCCACGTGATTTTCCGCCCGTGGGTGGAGGGCGTGGACAACGTACCGAGGCAGGGACCGGTGATTCTGGCCGGAAACCACCTGTCGTTCGCCGACCACTTCTTCGGCGCGCTCTTCCTGCGGCGCAAGGTGATCTCTCTCGGCAAGTCCGACTACTTCACCGGCCGCGGCCTCAAGGGCATGGTGAGCAGGGCCTTCTTCAGCGGTGTCGGCACCGTCCCCATCGACCGCTCAGGGGGCAAGGCCAGCGAGGCGGCGCTCCGTACCGGCAAACGCATCCTCAACGAGGGCCATGTGCTCGCCATCTACCCCGAGGGCACCCGCTCCCACGACGGCCGTCTCTACAAGGGCAAGACCGGGGTGGCCCGGCTGGCGCTGGAGTCGCGCGTGCCGGTCATCCCGTGGGCGATGGTCAACACCTTTGAGATGATGCCTCCCGGCCGCGTCCTGCCCAAGCTGGGCATCCGCCCGGGCGTGAAGTTCGGCAAGCCGCTGGACTTCACCCGCTACTACGGGATGGAGGAGGACCGACTCGTCCTGCGCGCCGTCACCGACGAGATCATGTACGCGCTGATGGAGCTCTCGGGTCAGGAGTACGTCGACAGGTACGCCGCGAGCGCCAAGGCCGAGGCCGCCCGCGCAGCCAAGGAGGCCACCGCTCAGGCGCGCAAGCGCCCCTGAGCGAGGTGTCCCCTCCGGACGGCCCGGGCCTTCGGAGGGGCGGCCGGAAGGCGAAGATCAGCGGGTCGACTCGCGGACGATCAGCTCGGGCTGGAACATGACCTGCTGGTGGGCGTGGGATTCCGGGTTGTCGCACTCGTCCAGCAGCAGTTCGGTGGCCGCCCTGCCGAGCCGGTGGGTCGGCTGCCGGACCGGCCTGTGGCTCCTGCAGGAGTGCATCCGCACCTGGGAGTCGGGTGTCGCTCCGGACGGAGGGCCGTCCACCGCGGTTCCGTCCGCTGCGGTTCCGTCCACGGAGCCCTTACCCGGTGCGGTTCCGCCGGGTGTGGCGTCGCCCGCCGCGGCGCCGGGCGGACGTGTCGACCTGGAGGCGCTGCTTGAGCAGGCCGCGCGGGAGGCGCCGTTCCGGTCGGTGGTGGACGCCGACAACCCGATCTTCCACGCGCCCGGCGACATGCCCGGACGCATCGCCGACTTCTGCCGCCGCAGCGGCCGGCCCGTCCCGGAGACCCGCGCGAGGACCGTCCGCTGCGTGATCGACTCCCTCGCGCCGGCACACCGGGCCGCGCTCCAGGACGCCGTGCGGCTCACCGGGCGGGCGGTGGACACGATCCACATCGTCGGCGGAGGCTCGCGCAACGCCCTGCTCTGCCGGCTCACCGCCGACGCCTGCGGTCTTCCCGTGGTCGCGGGCCCGGTCGAGGCCACCTCGATCGGCAACGTCCTGGTTCAGGCCAGGGCCGACGGCGTCGTCTCCGGCCCCCTGGCCGACCTGCGCGGCCTGATCCGGCGCACCCAGCACCTGGAGCGCTACAACCCCGACCCGGCCGCCGAGGTCCCGTCGGCGGGGACGTTCGGCCGGCCGGTGAGGTGACCGTTCAGGTCAGGTGGGCGCGGATCTGGCGGATGTGCTCCGGGGTGGTGCGGCAGCAGCCGCCGACGAAGGCGGAACCCGCCGCGGTCCACCCGGCCGCGGCCTCGCCGAACTCCACCGGGTCGGCCAGCCCGAGCCAGCGGCGGTTCGCCGAGTCCCAGACCTCGCCGGAGTTGGGGTAGACCATGGTGGGCTTGCCCTTGATCTGGGAGATCAGGTTGAGCACGTGGCGCGGTGCCGTGCAGTTGACGCCGATCGCGATCACCTGGGGGTTGCCGGCGAACAGGCCGGCTGCGGTCCGCAGCGGGGTGCCGTCGTTGATGTGCAGGCCGTCGCGGCAGGAGAAGCTCACCCAGGCCCGCATCCCCGGCGTCTCGGCCAGCAGCCGCCGGAGCGCCCTCGCCTCAAGGTAGGAGGGGATGGTCTCGCAGGCCAGCAGGTCGGCCTCGCTGTCGGCCAGGATGTGCCAGCGGTCGCGGTGCCAGTCGGTCAGACCGTCCTCGTCGAGGTCGTACTTTCCGGTGTACTCGGCGCCGTTGGCCAGGTAGGCGCCGTAGGGTCCGACGCTGGCGGCCACGGTCCCCGAGCCGTGGGCGTCCCTGGCCTGGGCGGCGAGGTGCACGGAGAGCAGGATCAGGTCCTCGGCCTCGGCGGCGCTCAGACCCCGCCTCAGGAACGCCGGGATGCTCGCCTGATAACTCGCCGTTATCGCCACCTCGGCACCGGCGGTGAAGTAGTCGAGATGCGCCTGCCGGATCACGGAGGGGTTCTCCAGCAGGAGCTTCGCCGACCACAGGTCGTCTCGCAGGTCCGCGCCCAGCTCCTCCAAATGGGTGGCCAGGCCGCCGTCCAGAATCACCATCCCGCTACTTTATGTGGAGTCGCGAGGCTGGGCGGCACTCTTGTCCGGCACCGGTCTCGCCGCCTTGCACCGGCCACCCGTCCCACCTCCGAGCCCGGCCGCCGATCCGCTCCGGTCGGGCCCGGAGGAGGTCACCGCTTCCAGAACGGTCGGCGCCCGCCGGAGCCCACCAGGGCTTCCAGCCCCTCCACGGCCCGCTGCCACAGGGCGTCCACGTCCCCGCCGGCCTGCAGTTCCTCGGCCAGGGCCGCCAGCTCGGCGTGGCCGCCGAGGTAGACGGCCAGGGCCGCGAGGCGGCTGCCCAGGTCCTCCAGGATGAGCAGCCGTTCGGTGGCGGGCAGGGACGCGGCGGCGCGCAGCCGCCTCAGCTCCTCGGCGAGCTGCTCCCTCGGCGGCTCCTGCGGCCTGCTCTGCGACTTGGGGGCCGGCATCGGGCGTGGCAGCATCCGGGCGCGGTCGTCGAAGCCGCCGGCCGCCGCCTCCTGCGGCAGGCCGCCGCCGATCGCGCTCGCCGCGAACTTCGGCGCGGAACCGGGTGCGGCCATCCCGGGCGGTCCCATCGGCGGGCTCGGGGCCGCGCTCGCGCTTGCCGGCGAGGTCAGCATCATCGGTGCGGCGGCGACGGGGCTCTCCCAGCCGCTGGGCAGCTCCACCGGCTGGATCACCCGGTGCCCGGGACCGCCCTCGGCGACCACCTCCGTGTCGACCGCGACGAAGGCGGTGAACCGGCAGAGCACCCCGTACCTGAGCGAGGTCTCCACGATCTCGGCCTCCAGTGACCGGTCGCCGGTCGCGTAGCGGTCCTCCAGGGTCCGCAGCCGCCCCCGCGCCCAGATCGCCCGTACCGCCGGGTTGTCCACCGTCGCGGAGGTGACCCGGCGCTCCCACGGCAGGCCGGCGGCGTCCAGGCCCCGGACGGTCAGCGCCCCCGAGGCCGTGCCTCGGTAGCGGCCGAGGACGGTGAGCGGGACGCCCGGGTAGATCGAGCCGACGTGGCCGATCGTCTCGGTGACCAGGTCGAGCCCTTCGGCGTGCAGGGCCAGGTCGGTGACCAGGGGGGCGCCGATCCTGCGGTGGATGTGCTCCATCGCCTCGTCCAGCCGGTCCTCGGACTCGACCAGCTCGCACCGGCCCCCGCCCAGCCCGGCGAGCCTGCCCAGGAAACCGGCGTTGACCGCTCGGTCGATGCCGACCGTGTGCACCCGGACTCCGGCCAGCCGGGATCCGGTCCGTTTCAGGATCTGGTCCTCGTTGCCCACCTGCCCGTCGGTGACGAGCACCAGCACCCGGTCCCTGCCGGAGTCGGCGAGCAGCGCGGCGGCCTGCTCAAGCGGGGCCAGCATCTCGGTGCCGCCGCGCGCCTCCAGCCTGGCCAGATGCTCCACGGCCCGGTAGCGGTTGCGGTCGGACGCCTCCGACAGTCCTTCGTCGAGCCCGTCCGGCTGCTCCACGACGGTGTCGAAGGAGAGCACCGCGAATCGGTCGCGGGAGGTGAGCGTGTCGACGATGCGGGCGGCGGCGCGCCGGGCGGCCACCATCTTCCAGCCGGTCATGCTGCCCGAACGGTCGAGCACCAGCACCACGTCCTTGGCCCTCGCTCCGGCGGGCGCCGGGTCGGGGACGACGGTCAGCGTGAACGTGCCCTCGCCGTTCTCGTCGTCGGGGGCCAGCGCCAGAGAGGTGGAGGCGCCCGTGGCCAGGCGCAGGATGAAGTCGCGGTCAAGCCGCTCGCCCGGCTGGAGGCGGATCGTGGTGTCCTCCTCCTGGAGGACCACGTGCAGGCTGGAGCGGATCTCGCGCAGCTCCAGGCCGGCCGGGTCGACGGTGACGGCCAGCGAGAGCCGGACCGGGTTGGGGAAGCCGGGCAGCAGCACCGGAGGGGTGATCCTGGAGGCGTCGGGGACCGCGTCGGTGTCCGGGGCCCACCCGTCGCCCGCCCGCTCGCCGTCCAGCGGGGCGCCGGGGACGTAGCGGGGGGCGACGACCAGCGGGAAGCGGAAGGTGGCCGCGCCGTCCTCGTACGGGAGCGGCTGGTTCAGCGTGAGACGGACGGTGACCCGCTCGCCGGGCACGATGTTGCCGACCCTGATGGTGAAGACGTCGGGGCGGTCCTCCTCGGCGATCGCGGCCCGCCTGCCCTGGGCGATCGCCTGGTCGTAGTCGGCCCTGGCCTGGCCGCGCTCCTTGAGCACGCCCTCGATGACCCGCCCGCCGGCCTCCATCCTGAAGGCGGTCACGGCGGCGCGGTCGGGCAGCGGGAAGACGTACGTCGCCTCCAGCGCCACGTCGTGCGGGTTGCGGAAGCCCTGGACCACCTCGACCCCGGCCATCAGGCCGGACACGGAGGCGGTCACGTCCACGCTCTCCAGCGGCAGGTTGCCGCGCTCGGTGCTGAGCGCCCCCAGTCCGGCGTCCGGGACGGGCGAGCACTCCTCCGGCGGCAGTGTTGTGATCGAGATGGTCATGAGTGCGTTCCTTCCGGAGGTGTGAGGCCGCGTTCGCGCAGGAGCGACAGGAGCCCCTGTGCCGCGGCGGTGATCTCGGCGAGGTCGTCGGGTGAGGGGGCGCGTCCGCCGTCGGCGCCGCCGTCGAGCAGCAGCGTCACGCCGTCCGCCAGGCGTACGCCGTGCACGATCACGGCAAGCACGGCAGGCGGGGCGGGTGGGGCGGGTGGGGCGGGTGGCCGGGTTTCCGTGGCCGGCGCGGGAGGCGGGAACCGCGCGGCCGGATGGGGGGCCGGTTTCGGTGGTGGCGCGGGTTTCTGCGGTGGTGTGAGGCCGGTCTCCACCGGGGCCGAGGACGGCTCGGCCCAGAAGCGCGGGCGTGCCGTCCTGGGGGAGACCGTCTCGGCTGTGTGCTCGGGCGACCGCTCGGGGATGCGGGCGATCGACTCCAGGGTCTGGTCGGTGGCTCCGGTCAGCTCGGCCTGGATCTCGGCGATGGTCCGGCCGTCGGCCTGGCGCCGCTTGACCGCGATGAGCTGGAGCAGGTGGCGCCTGCCGTACAGGGCCACCCGGCCGCGTCGGGCCAAGGGGGGATCGAGTAGGCCGATCGTGGCGTACCACCGGATGAGCCGCTCGTTGGGCACGTCCCTGACCCGCCCGTTGAGCCGGGCGGTGGGGGCCAGCGCCGCGGACGCCCGCTCGGCCAGTTCACCGATGGTCCATTCCATATGTCGATAGTGACACTGTCATCATGACACTGTCAACATAAAAGCCTGGATAGGGATGCGGATAGATGGGTACGGACATTCCGTAGCAAATAGGAAATCGAGCTCGAAACAGGGGGAAAATTCCATGTCCTCGATCACCAGTCCACTCAAGCCAGAAGACAAGAAGGTCGTCGGCCAGGCGCTCCAGGGTGCGCTCGTCGACCTGCTCGACCTGTCGCTCCTGACCAAGCAGGCCCACTGGAATGTGATCGGTCATAACTTCCGCACACTGCACCTGCAGCTCGACAAGATCGTCTCGTCGGCCAGGAAGCACTCGGACACCGTCGCCGAGCGCGCGGTCGCCATGGGGTGCAACCCCGACGGCCGGTCCTCCACGATCGCGAGCCACACCGAGGTGCCGCAGCTGGAGGCGGGCTACATCAACGACGGCAAGGTCGTCGCCGCCATGACGGACATCCTCGGATCCATCATCCGCCGGATGCGCGAGCGGATCGTCGCCACCGAGAAGCCCGACCTGGTGACCCAGGATCTCCTGATCGAGATCACTCAGGACCTGGAGAAGCATCACTGGATGATCGAGGCCCAGCGCTAGATCGTCTCGCCGGGGCGCTCCGGCTCACCGGCCGGGGCGCCTTTGGTGTGCTTCGGGTTCCTTGGCGATGAGGTGGCCCCGCTGAAGGGGGGCGTTTGCCGGTGCGGGAGGATCAGGCCTGGCTTCTGAGCCGGGCGTAGGCGGCGGGTGGCATGCCGACCGCGGCGGTGAAGTCGCGGGTCAGGTGGGCCTGGTCGGTGTAGCCGAGCTCGGCGGCCAGCGTGGCGAGGTCGAGGCCCCGGTAGACCCGCTCCGCGGCCTCGTGCAGCCGGAAGCGGCGGATCACCCACTTGGGGCCGATGCCGACGTGGTCCCGGAACAGCCGCTGCAGCGAGCGCACCGACCGCCCCGACCTGGCGGCCAGCTCGTCGACCCTGGTCACGGACACGTCGCTCTCCGCCATCGCCACCAGCGCCGCGACCTCTTCCGCCGGCGGATCCTGATCCGGCCTCAGACTCAGCAGGAACGTCTCGGTGAGTGCGATGGCGGCCCGGGTGTCGGGCTCGGCCAGGACCTGCTCGACCAGGGTCGCGCCCGCCGCGCCGTACATCTCGTCGATCTCCACGAAGCGGCCGGTCAGCTGGGACACCGGGCCGCCGAGGAACGGCCGGAAGCCGCCGGGGCGGAAGCGTGTGCCGAGCACGCGGCCGCTGCCCCGCATCGTGTAGGAGAACCCGCCCTTGATCACTCCCGCGATCCGGTGGAAGTTCGGGGTGATCGTCATGTTCACGGTGGGGTGCGAGACGATGCGCTGTTCGTACGGCTCGGCGAGGTCGGTCCAGGTGACGACCCAGAAGTGATCCACATACGCCGAAATTTCGGGCGATGGCGCCTGACGGGCGAAATTGAAGGCGTTGAGCCCTGCGTACGGGTCGACCCAGCCGCGCTGTCGCGTTTCTACAAGCCGCGCCTCAGGTAGGCGGGGCAGGATGGCTGCCATGGACGACATGATGCCGCTGATGACGCACGCCACCGAACGGACCGCGGGATTGGTGCGCGCGGTACGGCAGGAGCAGCTCGGGTCCTCGACGCCATGCGCGAAGTTCGACGTCAAGGACCTGATCAACCACCTCGAGTGGGTGGCGGAGATGTTCGAGTCGCTGGGTCGCAAGGGGCCGAACGTCGAGCAGGGGCCTTACGCGGGCGACTTCCCCGAGCGGGCGGAGCGCATGCTGGCCGCCTGGTCGCGGCCCGAGGCCTGGGAGGGGACCAGCCCCGCCATGGGCCTGCCGATGACCATGCTGGCCCACATGTACCTCGTCGACATGGTCGTGCACGGCTGGGACCTGGCCAGGGCCACCGGCCAGGAGTACGAGCCGGACCCCGAGGCCGTCTCGCGGGCGCTGCACTTCACCGACCAGATGGCGGAGATGGGCAGGCAGCGCGGTGCCTTCGGGCCGCCGGTGGCAGTGCCGGACGACGCCCCGCGGTTCGACCGCCTGCTCGGCGTCATCGGCCGGGATCCGGCCTGGACGCCGTGATCTGTGCCGGTCGCCTGCGAATGCTGAGGGCGACCGGGAACGGATATCGCTCAGGCGAGCGGGCCGAGATCCTGAGCGCCGGAATTGTCCCGGCATCCGAGGAGATCGCGGATGCGCTGGGAGTCGAGACAGGGACCTCCGTCGTTCGGCGGCGCCGTGCGTACCATGACGACAGGGGTGCCGTCGTGGTGTCCACCTCGTGGCTTCCCGGCGAGCTGGGCGAGGCGGCATCCGAACTACTGGTCGCGGAGCCGCTCCCTCAGATGACCTTCGGGCTGGTCGAGGACCGGACCGGCCGAAGGGCCGTCCGGCGCCGTGACATCGTCGCCATCAAACCGGTCCCAGAGGACATCGCCTCGGTGTTCGGCGTGCAGAACGGCCTGCCGGTGCTCACCATGACCAACTTCTATTGGGATCAGTACGGTGACGTGACCGAGTACGCCGTGGATTTCCTCGCTCCTGGGCGCGAACTCGCGGCTGACCACGACCTGGAATAGTTCCGCCCTTCATTGGTGAGGTAGGTGGTCCGAGAGGCGCATGCTGCTGTCTGTCGCGTACCGACGGAGTGAATGCGAGCCGGGCATGGCAACCGGTCACCGTGGCCTCCTGGGCGAAACGGCGGAGCCGGTGGTCGTCACCAACCATCTCCAGTGTGGATGCCCCGTCCTTCAGCGCGGGGAGGAAACGCGGAACGGTCGGGCACGGTGGTCTCCCGGTTTTGTCGGTGGGGTTCGGTAGATTGATCGGCATGTCCCGCTTCCGGCTTCAGCCTTCGCCTGCCCAAGAGCAGGTACTGGCTGAGCACTGCGGGCACGCCCGATACGTGTGGAACCTCGCGGTGGAGCAGCACGCCCACTGGCGGCCCGGCATCAAGTCCGCGCCCGGTTTCGCCGAGCAGTGCCGACAGCTCACCGAAGCCCGCGCCGCGTTCGACTGGCTGCGCGCCGGGTCGATCATCGTTCAGCAGCAGGCGCTCAAGGACTTCGCTCACGCCATGAGCAACTTCTTCGGCAAAACCCACCGCAGGCCGACCTTCCGCAAGCGTGGGCAGGGCGAAGGGTTTCGGATCGTCGCGGTCAAGCCCGGTGATGTGCGCCGCCTGTCGCGCAACGTCGGCGAGGTGAGGATCCCCAAGGTCGGCTGGGTGCGGTTGCG